>NZ_JAVKGM010000001.1:0-712213 GCF_031432225.1 Halalkaliarchaeum sp. AArc-GB
GCCGCGTACAGCGCGGCGGTGGCGACGCCTTCGATCGAGCGGCCGGGCAGGAGGTCTTCATCGAGCGCACGGCGGTAGATGACCGAGGCGGTCTCGCGGACGTTCTCGGGCAGCCCCAGCGCCGAGGCCATCCGGTCGATCTCGCCCAGCGCCTGCTTGAGGTTGCGCTCCTTCGAGTCGCGAGTACGGAACCGCTCGTTCCAGGTGCGGAGCCGCTGCATCTGACGGCGCTGTCGGCTCGAGAGCGCTCGACCGTAGGCGTCCTTGTCCTGCCAGCCGATGTTCGTCGACAGCCCCTTGTCGTGCATCATCTTCGTCGTCGGCGCCCCGACGCGCGACTTGCTGTCGCGCTCGGCGCTGTCGAAGGCGCGCCACTCGGGACCGCGGTCGATCTCGTCGGTCTCGACGACCAGCCCACAGTCCGTACAGACGGTCTCACCGTGTTCGGTATCCGTCTCGAGTCGTCCGCCACACTCCGGACAGGTCTGTACCCGCCGCCGTTCGTCGCTCTGTTCCTGTTCTCGACCGGCGCGGTCCGATCGCTGCCGCTCGTCGGCACCGGCGTACTGCTTGATGGTGGTGTCTGTTTCGCTCATGGATGTCTCTTGGACGACGCCCCGGCGAAATAATAGAACCCGCGCGAACGTCCTTACACTTAGTTATTCTCGGAACTACTTAAATCTGTCGTGATATAATTATTCGTTATATAACGGTTTGAACCGTAGTTATTGGCGTATTTCGTGATTTGAGGACCTGGTCTGTGTTTGACTCGTCCCTTATCAATGTACGGTAAAATCTGATCCCCAACACTAATAAATCATTACGGTACTCGGATTCGAATATTCGATCGTACAGGGACGACCGTTCGACACCTGGAGAGGTTCCGCGATTCGGACGGAGTTCCCGAAAACACTTATCATGTCGGCGTGTTTTCCCGTCCGATGTCGGTGCTGGACCGACTGTGGGAGATACGAAACGACCAACCCGGATTCGTCAGCCTCGCAGTTCTCGTGATGGGGGCGATCGCGGCGTATCCAGTGGTCGATCTACTGCTCCGGAGCGCGGAGATCTCGACGGCGTTTCGGTACTACGACTTCGGAGCGTATCGAATCGCCGTCGACGACTGGCAGGCTGGCGAGCCCATATACGAACCCAACGAGGAGGGTGGCTTTCACGGAAACTATCTGTACCCACCGATCGCACTCCCCATCTTCGCGGCGTTTCTCGCTGCCTTCGAGAACCCGGGAATCGCCTGGGGCGTCCTCTCCGTGCTCGCGCTGTGGGTGAGCCTCCAGCTGGCGATCCGGGAGTTCGGCCTTTCGATGCATCCCCTCGAACGCCTCCTGTTGCTGTGGCTTCTCGTGGGGTTCCAGCCGATCCTGTTCGGCTTCAAAATGGGACAGGTGTCGACGTTCCTCGCGGCGCTTTTGACGCTCGCGCTGGTCGGGCTGATTCGGGATCTGAACGGCCGCGGTCGATCCGCGGCGATCGCAAGCGGCGTGTTCACGACGCTCGGCAGCTCGGTCAAACTCGTCTACGCGCCGTCGGGCGCACATCTCCTTCGATGTCGACGGCGGTTCGCCGGCGCGATTGCGGCGCTTTTCGCCCTGATCGGGCTGTCGCTTCTGCTGTTCGATCCGGCGACCCACCGCAGCTATCTCGACGTGTTGCTCTGGGGGAAAGGCTGGGGAACCGGCTCCCGTTCACCGCACCTGTGGACGCCGGCGTACTTCCGGCCGTTGCTCGCGATCGAGTCGGTGGGGCTCGCGGTTCGCGGGCTCTTGATCGTGTCGACCATTGGGCTGGCGATCGGCGCACAGGGGCCGGAGGCAGACCTCCCGACGTTCGCGCTCGGGATCGCGATCATTCCGCTCGCCGCGCCCCGAGCGTACACCTTCGACCTCGTAGTTCTTCTCCCGGCAGTGCTGGTGTTGCTCGCACTGGAACTGGACCGTACCGACGGACGGCCGGAGCTCCCGGTCCTTGGACTCCTGTTTCTCCACGTCCACGCGTACGGCGTCTTTACGTTCGGACGGGTTTCCGAGAGTCTCCTGGCTTCGAACGTGTTGCGTCCCCTGCTGCCGGTCTTGCAGCCCGGACTGTGGGGGGCCCTTCTCCTCGTGGGGCTCGCGTTCGTCCGCGTGGCCGAGCACACGGCAATCCCGACACACGCTCGACGGATCACGTCATTCAATAGCACCGGCGACTGATTCGCCAACATGGACACAGCGAGCACGTTGTCGACGCTCGGCGCCCTCCTCTGTCTGCTCGTGATCGTCGTGCTCGGCGTTCCCGCACTCGTCATCGAGGCGCCCGATCACCTGCTCACCGACTACTACACGGCGGGTCCGACGGGCGCCGTCGGCATCGGATTCTTCGCCGCGATCGGCGTCGTCGTCTTCCTCTCGGGGGAACGTGGCCGTGCAGATCCTCCGCTCGTGGCGGGGCTTTCGGTCGTGCTCGGAGTGGCGCTCGTCGCCCTCGCCGGCGTATGGCTCCTCTCGATCGACGAGACGCTCGTGTTTTCCTTCCCCGCCGAGTACGACTGGATCCAACACCACGGGCTCGCTGTACTGGCGCTCACGACACTGGTGCTCGGAGCCGCCACGGGATACGCCCGAGAGTACGTCTAGACCCCGAACATCCGGCTCTACTGGCTCGGTCCCACTTGCTCGACTGGATCGGCCCCGCAGGCCCGATCCCGCGACCCGACCGCGACTCGACCGCGACTCGACCGCGACTCGACAGTCACACCTCGACTGCCCACGCCGTGTACGACTCCGCTCGGCGGTACACCTCCCGAAACGCCCGATCCATGAACTCCGCGAGTCGGTTCGCGTCGGACCGTGCAGTGATCCGAACGTTGGTTCCGTCGGCGTTTTCCGGGCTCTCGAGTTCGTCGATCCGAAACTCCTGGTATTCGTCGAGCATCGACTTCAACCGCTGTAATTCGGCGTCCGTACAGTCCATATTGAGGGTGTGTTCCGACAGCTGAATCCACGGTGCGATCTCTTCGTCGTCGGTTTTCGGCGTCTCGACCGTGAGAAACGGACTGGCTCGCTGCCGGTGGGCGACGACGGCGTCGGCGAACAGTTTCCGTCGTTCCGTCGGCGTGTCGGCGCTAAACCGGGTCATGCCACCACGTCGGAGCGCGGAAAGAAAAGTCGTTCCCACCGGACGAAGATCTTCAAGGCTTTAACCGTGGGCCCGAAGGGTGGTAACGAGATGAGCCAACGCGTGTTGTTGCTCGGTGCCCCCGGTGCCGGCAAAGGAACCCAGAGCAAGCGGCTCGCCGAAGCGTACGACCTCGAACACGTCACGACGGGCGACGCGCTTCGGGCGAACAAGGACATGGAGACGGAACACGGAACGCCACGGGAGTATATGGAGGCCGGGGAGCTCGTTCCGGATCCCGTGGTAAACGAGATCGTCGAGGCCGCGATCGCGGAGACCGACGGCTTCGTTCTCGACGGCTATCCCCGCAATCTCTCGCAGGCGGAGTACCTCTCGGACATCACGGAGCTAGACGTCGTCGTCTACCTCGACGTAAGCGAGGACGAACTCGTCCGCCGGCTGACCGGCCGGCGCGTCGATCCGGAGACGGGTGACATCTATCACGTAGAATTCGACATACCCGACGACGAGGCAGTCCGCGAGCGGCTCGAGCAGCGCGACGACGACACCGAAGACGTCGTCAAGGAGCGACTCCGCGTCTACGAGGAGAACACCGAACCGGTGATCGAGTTCTACCGCGAGCAGGGCGAACTCGTCGAGATCGACGGTGAGGCCTCACCCGACGAGGTTTTCGAGCGGCTGACTGAACTCCTCGAGTGAGTGAACCGAAACGGGAGTGAGCCGAGAACCAGCTCCGAGTAAACAGGTTCTTAACTCCGCTTTTCCTACGGAGGCACAATGAGTCGTATCGAACGGAGGGTCCGCAAGCTCGTCGCCGACGACGAGATGCGCGACGCCGTCGAGATCGTCCTCGAACGCGCCGAGGACGGGGAACTAAAGTGGATCGACGTCCGCGAGGACCTCACCAGCGGTCAGTGGGGTCGCCTCATCGAGCAGGAGATCCTGGTCGACGGGGAAGAAGGGTTCGAACTCGCCGATCCGGAGGCGACCCGAGACGGCCTCGAGGAGGACGAAAACGAGTTCACGTCGGGCAGCGACGTGGACGTCCCGGACACGACCTCCTGGACGCAGTGGGACAAAGGCGCCCTCGTGGCGACGCTTTTGTTCTTCGTCGGCTACACGTGGGGTCCGATCCGCGATCTGATCGGCAACGCGGTCCATCTGCTTTTGGGTCCGGTCAACAACGTCCTGCCCTTCTATGCGGTGATCATGGTAATCGCGCTCGCGACCGGGCTCTACTCCACCCTGCTTCGGGCAGCGCTCATGGATATGGACAAGATGTCGAAGTACCAGGAACGGATGAAAGACATCCAGGACCGCCGCAAGCAGGCCAAGGAGGCAGGCGACGACGAGGCGCTCGACGCCATCCAGGAGGAACAGATGGAAGCGATGTCCGATCAGCTGGGAATGTTCAAAGAGCAGTTCCGGCCGATGGTGTGGATCATGTTCCTCACCATCCCGGCGTTCCTGTGGATGTACTGGATGGTCGGATTCCGCGGCAGCGACGCACACGGCACGTTCGAGTCAATCGTCATCCCGATTGCAGGCACCGTCGAGTGGACGACCGGCCTCATCGGCCCGATTCAGATCTGGATCATCTGGTACTTCCTGTGCTCGATGGCGTTCACCCAGATCATTCAAAAGAGCCTCAACATCCAGATGTCCCCGTCGACCTCGTGACCGCAGAGAATCCTCGAGCCTCGCGACGGTTCCCGGTTGGGTCGTAACTCACCGCCATACGAACCCTTTTTAATATCCCGCTCCACCTACCGATACCCATGCAAGACATTCTCGTGGGACGCTTGATGTCATCGCCCGTTCGAACGGTCTCCCCGGATACCCTCGTAGAGGACGCCGCGAACGTGATGCTCGATGAGGGCATCGGTTCCGTCGTCGTTGCCGACGAGGACAACCAACTGTGTGGCATCCTCACGTCGACCGACTTCGTCCAGATCGTGGCCGAACGGAAGCCGAAAGATCAAACGCCCGTAGAGAAGTACATGACGACCGGCGTACTTACTGCGAGCGCACAAGACCCGATCGTCGAGGCCGCGGAAACGATGATCGAAAACGACATCCACCACCTCCCGGTCGTGAGCGACGTCGACGGTGTCATCGGCATCGTCACGACGACGGATCTCGCCGCCTACGTCTCGAACCTGGAACCGGCGACTGCGTGATCGATCCCGAACGGTGTCGGAGGCCGGCACCGAACGAGTGCGCTTATAGGTCCCCGCATCGGTAGTAGTGGTATGTACGACGCCGTCCTGTTCGACAAGGACGGGGTGTTGGTCGGCCGGACGCGTTACGACGCCCTCGTCGAGGCTGCCTGGCAGACGTTCGACGAGCTCGACGTCTCCGATCCCGCGCCCGAACACGTCGAATCGGTGATCGTCGACGTCGATCCCGCGGACGTCAGGAACGTCTGTTCGACCTACGACCTGGATCCGGAGACGTTCTGGTACACCCGCGACAGTGTCGCGAGCGAGATCCAGCGAGACGAGGCCACTGCCGGCCGAAAAACCCCGTACGAGGACGTCCGCGTCCTGCCAGAGTTCGACGTTCCGCTGGGCGTGGTCTCCTCGAACCAGCAGGCGACCGTCGAATTCGTCCTCGAGCACTTCGGACTCGACGGTCACTTCCGAACGCTGTACGGCCGGGAACCGACCGTGGAGAGCCTCCGGCTCAAAAAGCCCAACGCACACTATCTGGAACGGGCGCTCGAAGACCTCGGAGCCGATACCGCCCTGTTCATCGGCGACAACGAGTCGGACGTCGCCGCCGCCGACAACGCCGGAATCGACTCGGCGTTCATCCGTCGACCACACCGTCGTGACCACGAGCTCGACAGGGAGCCGACGTACGTCGTCGACGACCTCCACGACCTGGTGAGTCTCACCCGTCGTGGACCCCGATACGGCAGCCAGTGAGCCCGTTCGAGAGCCCGAGGAACACCTTTCCCCGTTCGTCCCTTAATCAGTTCGATGACTGACCCCGAGCGGCCCGCGGACCACGGATCCGAACAGCTTCCCGAATCCGAATCAGAGTGGCGCGAACGACTCGACGAGGAGGCCTACCGGGTCCTCCGGGGACGAGGCACCGAGGCCCGGTTCAGCGGCGAGCACGTCGATCGCGACGACGATGGCATGTACCGGTGTAGAGGTTGTGGCACCGGCCTGTTCGACGCCACGACAAAGTACGACTCGGGCTGTGGCTGGCCGAGTTTCTACGCCGCCGAGGAGGAGCGTATCGAGACTGAAGTCGACACCAGACACGGGATGTCACGAATCGAAGTAAAATGTAGCCGGTGTGACGGTCATCTCGGACACGTCTTCGACGACGGCCCGGAGCCGACCGGCAAGCGGTTCTGTATCAACTCCGTCGCCCTCGAGTTCGATCCCGCCGAGTGACGGGGCGGCGGGTGCGTTACGTCGCCTCAGAGGAGCAGCAGGATAAGCTGGTACAACAGCCCGATCGCAAAGCCCGCGATCAACAGGACCGTGGCGACCACGACGACCGGCGAGAGCATCCCTTCGTCGTCGAGGATGACGTCTTCCATACCGGATACACCGCGAGCAACGGCAAACGCTTTTCGACTGAGGGCCGAACGTCGGCACATGATCCGACGAACTGGCGGTGGGCCGGTGTGACTACGCCCACCCTCGCGGTGTTGTCGTGTGGCGGAACGATCGCTGCCGAACCCGACGACGACGGGGCGGCACCCGCCAAATCCGGCGAACAGCTGCTGGGTTCGGTTCCGGCACTCGAGGGACGGGCTGAGTTCGAGATTCACGAGGTGTGCTCTCAGCCCGGATTCGACATGCGGTGGAGAGACGTGACCGCGGCCGCCGAACTGGCCGAAGCCGTCCAGTCGTCGGCCGACGGAATCGTGCTCACGCACGGGACGGACACGCTTGCAGACACCGCCTACGCGCTGGAACTGTTGGAAGACCTTCCGATTCCGGTGATCGTCACCGGCGCCCAGCGACGGCTCGACGAGACCTCCTCGGACGCGCCGGCGAACCTGCTGTCCGCGGTTCGGGCCGCAGCCGACGACCGGTTCGCTGCGGGCGTTCACGTCGCCTTCGATCAGGAGATCCACGCCGCACGGGACGTCGTCAAGGGCCACACGAGCGCCCTGGACACCTTCCGGTCGCCCGGGAAGGGTCCGGTCGCGACCCTGTCTCGCAGCGACGTGCGGATTCACCGAACCCCGCAGCGACGGGCGAACGTCCCACCGCTGGGAGCGGTAGCGCCGGAAACGATCCCCCGGGTTCCGATCGTTCACTCGGGAACCGGAGTCGGTGCCGAGGAGCTCAATCGACTGATCCAGGCGGATGGCGCCAGCGATGAGGGCGCCAGCGAGAACGGCCATCCAGTCGGCGGCGTCGTGATCGAGGGGACCGGCCTCGGAAACGTGTCGGGGGCGCTCGGAGAAGCGATCGCGTCGGTGTCGGAGGAACTCCCGGTCGTCGTCGGTACCCGGTGTTACGCCGGCGCGACCGAGCCGGTGTACGGGACTCCCGGCGGCGCCGTCACGCTGTCGGAGGCAGGGGTCGCGTTCGCCGGGGACCTCTCGACGGCGAAAGCACGGGTGAAGCTGGCGCTGGGACTCGCAGCAGACGTCGACGTGGAGATGCTGTTTGCAGACTGAAAAACGAATTCGGGGGAGGAAACACTGAGTGTCAGTCAAACCCGACCGGGGGATCCGCTAGCGTGTTCCGGTTGACCTGCAGTTCGTAGCTGTCTGCGCCACAGTCGTAGACGAGCCTGTCGATGGAAACGCCCGACGGAAGGTCGTCGACGCCAGTCACACACCGTGCGCGCGCACCGGGCAACAGCTCGATCGTCGAGTACCAATGCTCCGGGACGAACGAGGGACTCGCCGGCGTCGAAGCGAAGTCGTCGACGCCGAGGTCGTACTCCCCGACGCCGTACTGGTAGCCCTCCCCGTCGAGGAACGCGTGTTCGTCGGCCCACCAGGTCGTCCGGTCGGTGCCGGTGTTTTCTACCTCCAGAAAGAAGACTGTCGTTCGTCGATCCTCGCCCCACCCGAACGGACTTTCCTCCACCTCGACGTCGACGTCCTCGGCGATCGCTCGGAGTTCGACGTCGAAGTTCCGGCTCGACGTTCGGTTCGTCGTGTCAGACATACGAACACCCATTCGACGAAGGAAGAAAAACGTTCGTCAGACATCGCCCCGGTGTCGTCGGCTACCGTCAACCGTCACAACCGAACGGGGACACCCCGCTCGTCGAGATACTCCTTTATCTCCTGGATGGAGTACTCGCCGAAGTGGAATATCGAGGCAGCCAGCGCCGCGTCGGCGCCTGCTTCGGTGAACACCTCGTACATGTCTTCAGGTCCGCCACAGCCGGAGGAGGCGATCACGGGTGTAGAAACGGCCTCACACACCGCCGTCGTGAGCGGGACGTCGTAGCCGTCCTTCGTGCCGTCGGCGTCGATCGAGTTGACGAACAGTTCGCCGGCCCCGCGGGACTCCGCCTCCCGCGCCCACTCGATCACGTCGGTTCCGGTCCCTTCACGGCCGCCTTTCTTCGTACATTCGAACCAGCAGGACTCCCCGCCGACTTCGACGTAGTGTTCGCCCCCCTCGTCGTACCGCCGACGGGCGTCGACCGAGATGACGATACACTGGCTGCCGAACGCAGCCGCCCCCTCGTTTATGAGTTCGGGACGCTCGAGCGCCCCAGTCGTGATCGACACCTTGTCCGCCCCCGCACGGAGCGTCTCTTTGATGTCCGACTTCGTCCGGATGCCGCCACCCACCGTGAGCGGGATGAAACACTCGTCGGCGACAGCCGAAACCGTATCCAGCATCGTCTCGCGTCCCTCGGCGCTCGCGGTGATGTCCAGGAAGACGAACTCGTCTGCTCCAGCGTCGTTGTACGCCTTCGCCATCTCGACGGGATCGCCCGTGTACTGCAGGTCCTCGAAGTGAACGCCGGTGTACACCGCCGCGTTGCCCTCCTCGTCGAGGTCGACGTCGATACAGGGAATGATGCGTTTCGTGAGTGCCATTCGATACGTCACCATCTCGGCGGGGGAGACTTAAAAACGAGCGGATGACACCTCACTCGATCGAGAGCCCCGCATGCCACCGGTCCGTCCCGTGTTCCCGCTTTACCGCGTCCATCTTCCCGAGCAGTTTCACCGCGAGGCTGGCTGTTTCGGCCGCCCTCGATTCGCCTTCGGTACGGAACTCCCCGGTGATCCGGTTGGCGTAGACGGTACAGACCGCCCCCGCACGCAATCCGTAGATGTTCGCGAGCGTGAGGATGGCGCTGGCCTCCATCTCGATGTTCTTCACGTTCGCCTCGCGGAGCTCATCGACGAGTTCTTCGCTCCCCGCCGCGCGGAAGCCGTCGACCCCCGGGCGACCCTGGCCGGCGTAAAACGAGTCGGCACTCATCGTCGTCCCCACGTGATAGTCGTATCTCAGTCGCTCTGCGGCGGCGACGAGCGCGGATACGACCTCCTGGTCGGCGACTGCCGGATAATCTTCTCGGACGTACTCGTCGCTCGTTCCCTCCTGACGGACTGCACCCGAGGTGATCACGAGGTCGCCGACGTCCATCCCCTCCTGGATCGCTCCACACGAGCCGACCCGGATGAACGTCTCGGCGCCGACGCGGGCGAGTTCCTCGAGCGCGATCGCCGCCGACGGGGAGCCGATGCCCGTCGACGTCACCGAGATCGGCGACCCCTCGTAGCTCCCAGTGGCCGTGCGGTACTCCCGGTGGGAGGCGACCTCGCGGCTGTCGTCCCAAAGCGCCGTGATCTTGTCGACGCGTTCGGGGTTCCCCGGGAGCAACACCGCGTCTGCGACGTCGTCGGGACCGACTTCGAGGTGGTACTGGATATCGTCGTTCGGGTCCTCGGAGGTGGGCATACCGGTCGCGTTCGTCCGTCCGCGAGTTAGTTCCTTCGCGTCGGCGCCCGGGGCGGGCGGTTTAACTCTCGCCCGACCGTACCGGGGGCCATGAACCCCGGAGAATCGCAAAGTTCGAACGGTGAAACCCCCCCGACCCTGGAAACGATGGAGCCCGGATCCGACTGGGATCCGGCTTCACACGCCGACGTCGTCGAGATGCTTTCAACAGAAGGGCTCGCATTCAAGGTGTGGGGCGGGGACTGGTGTGGCGACTGTCGACGCCAGCTCCCGGCGCTCGGCGCAGCCCTTCAGGCGGCCGACGTCCCGCCCGAACGGATCGAACAGTACTCGGTCGAAAAGACCGAGGACGGGAAGAAAACGGGCCCGCGGATGTCCGAGTACGGCGTGGAGCTCATTCCGACCGTCGTCGTCGAACGCGACGGAACAGAGCTGGCCAGGTTCGTCGAAAGCGGCGAGAAACCGATCCCGGAGGCGCTGTCTGCGCAGCTCGCCGACGAGATCAGCGGACGATCGTAACCGGAACGTCGGCCTCGTCGACGACCCCTTTAGCGACGCTGCCGACCATCTTCTCGCGTTTACTGGAGAGCCCGCGGTGACCGGTGAAGATCGCGTCAGCGCCGATCTCTGTGGCGTGATCGGCAATGGCGTGTGCGGGTCGTCCGGTGAGAAGCTGCGTGGAAACCCGGAACTCGCCCTGGTGGGATCCCACGGCCTCCCGTGCGATCGAGCTGGCCCGCTCGAGGACTGCCTCCCCGGTTTCCGTCCCCTCCAGTTCGTCCTCGAGGACCGCCTCCCCGTCGACCGACCGCGTTCGTGACGTCAGCACGTGAACGATCTCCAGCTGTGCGTCGAACGCCGCCGCCCGAGTCGCCGCGTATGCAACCGCATCGTCGCCCTGCGGGGAACCGTCTGTCGCAACGAGATATCGCATACCTGTAGCTCGTGGGCGAGCCGGCAAAACCTTTGTCCGTCCGCGAAAATCAGTCGCCCCGAACGAGATTGCGCTCCTCGCGGGCACCGTGCTCCGCGCGGAACAGTTCGGTGACGAGTTTGGATTCGACTGCCCCGAGACGCTGAGAGACCGCAGAGCGGGAGACGTCCAGTTTCTCCGCGAGATCGCCGAGGTCCGCCCGACGCGGCGTCTCGTAGTAGCCGCATTCGATCGCCGTCCGGACAGCCTCGCGCTGTTTTTCTGTGATCCCGCTGGCCTCGAGTTCGAGAACGCTTTCCTCACTCTCGGAGGAGGACTTGGTGAGTCGGTCAAGCTGAACCGCCGCTCCGACTTCTCGCAGTTCGGAGACGATCTCCGTCAGTTCCTCACGGTCGGGGAGGATGAGAGAAACGACGAGTTCCGCGCCGTCGAACGATTCGATGGAGGGCAGACAGTCGTATCGGCGAAACACCGGGCAGATACACCGATCGTTGACATCGCCGGCGACGAACTGCCGCGTCGAACCGCTGGAGACCTGAATCTCCGCACGACACTCGCAGTTCACGCAGTCGGCGTCCCAACAGACGAGATCGTGAGTCACGTCGTCCCCCTCCTCGCCGATCTGCGCGACGAAACAGCCGGCTTCTGGGTGTGGTTCCACCCGGAGAACTGCGCGAAGGTGTCCGGTTGGCTCTGGAACAGTCCGTTGAATACTCATGTGACTGTAGCTTACAGGTCCACCCTTTCAATAGTTGTAGTAGATTCCCGTAGAATTAGAATACTGTCGCTCGTTGACGTACGACTCGAGAGCCGAGTGAACCAAACCGCCGAAACGCGAACTACTGTTCGGTGGTGTGATCCAGCGGGATGCTCTGGAACATGGCCTGTACTAGTTTCCGTTCTGCCCCGTTGAGTCGCTGAGAAACCGCCGATTTCGAAATCCCGAGTTCGGTGGCGAGTTCTTCGAGGGAGGTTCCACGGGGATTCTGGTAGTAGTCCATGGCGAAGGCCAGCTCCAGGGTCTCCCATTGCGTTTGCGTGAGCAGTCCAATGTCCACGTGGACGGGACACGTATCGGAGCTGCTCGGATCGATCACCCCGACGTTCTGGATGTCCAGATCGTTTTTCTGTCCACAGTTGAGGATAGTTATGACGTCGTCCGGCTCCGGAACTGAAAACGAGATCAACACGCGATCGTCTTCGGAAAACTCTCGGGCGAGTATCTCTCCGTTCCCGGCTCCTTCGTTCCGCTTCTCTATGACGTCTCCGTCGCTAGTGGCGTTTCCCGACATACGTCACTCACCCCACATGGTCGATCGCGAACTCGGGGGACCCGTGTCGCTTGCGGTCACCCGGGCAGTCACGCCGTGTGTTCGGATGGGTTCAGGGGAAAGCACTGGTACTCACTCACCTGTAGCTATTATCTCTCCCCTACTGTCATTACTTCTCAATATTGGAGCAATTTATCAGTAACCAGGAGAGATTCAGAACAGTCCAGTCTATTCTCGATTCGAGTCGGCGGGTCCGGTAAAAATGGCTGTATAATTGGCATAGATGACAAGCTCTATCAGCGTTCATCGTCGTACGGTAGCTATGGACCGAAAGCACCCGGAGGACGCGCGACCCGAACGATGCTCGGGAGGCGGATGTGAAAACGGCAGGCAGTGTGACCGCTCCCCGTCGCAGACTCGACGGCGGAACCTCCTCGGAGTGGTCGCTACCGGCGGTTCACTCGCGCTTGCGGGGTGTGTTGGACTGTTCCCCGAGCCAGAACGGCAGACTGTCCCGGAACCGGACGAGGACGACGGGGAAAACGACGAGGCTGATCCTGGCCCGTTCGACGTCGAGTATCTGGTACAGGAGGCGTCGATCGAAGTTGCGCGGGACGAGAACTTGCTGGAGGCCGGCGAGGAGCAGGGCTGGGAGCTCCCGTATCAGTGTCGCTCCGGCTTTTGTGGACAGTGTCTGGGACACGTGGACGGCGACGGCCACGAACTCGTCGAGATGACGAACAACGACTACGACCCGCTCGACGACGACGCGATCGCCGACGGATACGTACTGACGTGTACCGGGCAGCCTCGGGGGGACTTCGCGCTGGAAACGGGTGTGGCGGGTGCGCTCACCGACGAGACTGACGAGGAGGACGAAGCGGACGACGAAACCGAGGACGCGGAAACACACGCCATCGAATACGTAAAGCAGGAAGCGACGATCGACGTCCCGGAAACCGAGAACCTGCTCGAAGCCGGCGAAGAGCAGGGCTGGGATCTCCCCTACCAGTGCCGCGTCGGCGTGTGTGGCCAGTGTACGGCCCGCGTCGACGGCGACGGACACGAACTCGTCGAAATGACCGACAACGACGTACTGAGCGACGACGAGATCGAAGACGGCTACGTGTTGACCTGTACGGGTCAGCCTCGGGCGGAGTTCTCCATCGAGACCGACGAGAGTCCCTGAAAAGAGACTACTAAAGAACTGTATATTTAAGCCACCCATAGTTATGGGTGAATGAATAAGTAGGTAGCTACTCCTTGCAACGGGTATGGCGGATCTACCACCGAAAAAAGGTGATCCGGAGTGGGAGGAGTGGGCAGAGGATATCCTCGACTCCACCGAGTTCGACACCGATCTCGGGAAACGGATCTCGAAAGACGCGTTGCGCATCGCCGAGGGCGAACTCTCGAAAGCGGAGTTCCACGAGCGATACAGCGACGAGATGAAAGCGGAGTTCGGAGTCGACGAACGGCCGACGGAGCCCGCCCCCGAAACCGACACTGCGATGCCGAGGGTTCCAGGGGACCGAAACCAGACCCGCCGGAACGTGTTGAAAGCGATGGGCGGGGCGGCCGCCGCCGTAGGACTTGCGGGCTGTGTCGGCGCCAGCGCCGACGATGGTTCCGAAACCGGTGGGAACCCGGAACCGGACACGCAACTCGGGATGGCGATCGACACCGAGCGCTGTATTGCCTGTCTCCAGTGCTCGGAAGCCTGCAAGGAGGAGAACAACACCGACATCGGCGTCCACTGGCCGTACGTGTTCCGATACGAGGACGAACACGCCGGCGAAAACCGCGAAGACTTCCTCACCCGGCACTGCCAGCACTGTTCGGAGCCGTCCTGTACGTACGTCTGTCCGACCCAGGCGAGATACCGACGCACCGAAGACGGGCTGGTTCTCACCGATTACGACACGTGTGTCGGCTGCAAGTACTGTCAGGTGGCCTGCCCGTACGGCGTCAACTACCTCGGCAAGGACGAACCGAACGAAGTCGTCGGTAACGAGTTTGACGGGGACCGTGTCGGCCGCGACGGAAGAACTGTCGGAGGGAACCCTCCGAAGGGCGTCATGGGGAAGTGTACGTTCTGTGTCCATCGTCAGGACTCCGACGACGAGGAGCTGCAGGGGACGACCGCTTGCGAACAGGCGTGTCCGGTCGACGCTATTCACTTCGGCGACATGAAGGACCGCGACAGCGACCCCCGGGAACATCTCCGGGAGAAGGAAGCCTCGAACCAGTACAAGCTGCTCGACGAGGTCGGAAACGAGCCGAACATCGTTTACATCGGCAAGCGTCCCTCGAAGGACGCCGAGCCGGTCCAAGGACCGGTCTCTTATGAACAGCTCAACATGCGTGACGGGAACTACGACTACGTCGGGGCTCCCGAGGACGCGGCAGCCGAAAGCGAGGAGGGTGATGCCGCATGAGCGGCGTCGAGATCGACCCGGAACGGGTGTTGAAACCGCTGAAAAACACCTCGAAACAGTATTACATACTCCTCGGACTGTTCACGCTCGCGCTGCTTTTGTTCCTCGAGGCGTGGGTCCACCAGATCACCTACGGCGTCGGTGCCGTGACGGGGATCGGCGACTGGGGGATCTCCGGTGGGGTCCCCTGGGGCCTGTACATCGGCGGCTTCGTCTGGTGGATCGGGGTCGCTCACGGCGGGATCGCGATCTCCGCAGCGGTCCGGGTGATCAACCTCGACAAGTACCGGCCGATCGCACGGATCGCCGAAGTGCTCACCGTGCTCGCACTCGGGATGGCCGCGCTCAACATCGTGTTGAGCATGGGGCGACCGGACCGGATCTTCAACACGATCGTCCAGTGGCCGTTCACGGTGCATCACTCGCCGCTGGCGTGGGACATCGCGGTTATCTCGCTGTATCTGGTGCTCACGCTTACGTACATGACCCTCTCGCTACGGTCCGAGATCAGCGCGCTCCGTCACCGGCTGCCGACGTGGCTCGCGCCGCTGTACGCGTTGATCACGCTGGGCTACCGCCCGGACGAAGACGAAAAGATCGAACAGATCCTCTGGTGGCTCGCTGTCGCGATCCTGGCGCTCGTGCCATTGCTTTCCGGCGGGGTCGTCCCCTGGCTGTTCAGCCTCATCGCCGCCCAGCCCGGGTGGTACGGTGCCGCAGCCGGGGCGGCGATGCTCACCGAGTCGATTACCAGCGCGCTCGCGCTCGTGCTCATCATGACCGTCGTGTTCAGATACGCCTACGGCTGGCACGACATGATCGAGGACGGCATCCTGCGTGATCTCACGATCGTGCTCGCGTTCCTCGCGCTGGCGACGATCTGGTTTACGATGCACGACGTGTTGACCGGCTACTACATCGCGCCGGTCAACATCGGCGCGCTCACTGCCGGAATGCTCGAGTTGAACTTCTTCTGGCTCGCGATCGGCGGCCTGGTGGTTTCGGTCGTTCTCCTGTTCGGGATGATCGGCTGGCCGGAGTATTTCTTCAACACCCCACTGCTGGTGGGCGTCTCCGCACTGCTTGCGATAACGATCCTGAACAAGAAAGTGATGTTCGTCGTCGAGGGGCTCATGTACCCGACCCAGCCCCCGTTGACGAACCTCTATCCGACCGGCGTGTACTCGCCGACGCTCGTCGAGTGGATCCTGTTCCTCGGGACGATCATGCTCGCCGGGTTCGGATTCCTCGTCATCTCGAAGCTGATCCCAATGATCGAACTCGAAAAGGAAGAACGAGAACTCCTCAGACCGAACGCTGAAACCGACAAAACGGAGGTGGAATAATGGCACACGAAACCATTCACATCGGGCTGTACGTGATCTTCGGTATCATCATGCTGCCGGTGTACGTGATGATCCTCGGCTGGTTCCTCGGAAAACCCCGAGACTTCCGATCGATCGCGTTGACGTTCGGCTACATGCTGGCGTTCATCGGCGCGCTTGTAGCCGGGCTGTTCGTCATCGGAACGTCAATCTCGCTGCTCACGCCGTACTGAGCAGCTCCCGACAGCGCTATCCACGATCCGTTTTCAGTTCCAGTCAGATCTCGAGAACCCCTTCACGCTCCGCGAGCAGCAGCCCTTCCAGCGTGGCGTCGTTCGTCGATCCCTCACGCACCCGCGGAACCGCCTCTGCGATCGGGAGCGCCCGCGGAGCGAGAAACTCGTTCGAATCGAGTTCACGATCCCCCGGTTCCAGTCCGTCCGCGTATACGTACGCCCGTCGGTGACGTAACAGCCCTGTAGAGCACCACACCGTCTCCAGAACCGCCGTCGACGACGGACGGAACCCGGTTTCTTCCTCGAGTTCCCGGATGGCCGCACCGGTAAACGATTCCCCCTCCTCGACGATACCGGCGGGCAGTTCCAGTTGCGTCTCGCGGATGGTCGGTCGGTACTGTTCGACAAACAGCAGCTCGTCGCCAGCCCTCGCGACGACGACTACCGCGGGGGGAAGCTCCGCCCAGTAGTAGCGTTTCCGCGTTCCGTCCGGCTGTTCGACAAGGTCGTAGCCGCCGAGGAACCAGTCGGTCTCGTACTCGATTCGCGACTCGAGAACGGGCCACTCCGGCTCCCCCGGGAGTTCGACTCGCCGACGGTCGAGGGTTTCGGGCTCGTCGTTCCCGTCGGTCATTCGCGAATTACCTCCGCGTAGTATCGCCGGTCGTCCGTCTCGATGCGCACGCGACCATCCGCCGCTTCAGCCGCTGGAACGCGGTGGGCGAGCGCGCTCACCTCGTCGAACGGCGTGTGGGTAAAGTGCTCTTTGAGTCCGTAAGGGCCCTCCTGGTACGGGTCCGACCGCAGATCGTCACTCGCCAAAGCCCCCGTTAGATACGGGTATCGCCGTTCCGAGACGTCGCTCACGTCGACAGCGGTTCCATCGTCGTCAGTTTCTTCGAGAACCAGATAGTACGGATCGCCGCTTCCGAGATAGCCCGGTAGTGCGCCGAGCGCGAGCAGTCCGACGAGAACGACCCCGACGAGCAGAACGGCGTTCCGGGTGACCGAGCGCATGACTGGGATACGGGTTCGCCGGGGATACGGGTTTCGTCAGACGTTGCAACCGTCGGCGGGTCGTCGACGCCCCGGGACGCGCCGACCGGTTTATGCGTGCGCAACCCCTGAACTCCGACGATGGACGAGTTCCGGTTCGAGCTCGCATTGTGTTCGTACCTGGAGTCCGAAACCGGGGCGATCGTCGCCAGACAGCTCGGCGGGGCGGTCGCCGAGCCGGGCGCGCGGATCGTCGACGTCGTCGTCCTGCAGCCGGGACGTTCGTTCGAACGGCGGGCTCAGTTGTCCCCGAAAGCGATCCCGACGCGGGCGATCGAAAGCGACGTCGGGGCGGGACAGGCAGTACCGCGACGGAACGTGTTCGAGGGGACCTCCCGCGGCCGCCGAATCGTCGAAACGGCGATCGAGGCCGGTTACTTTCAACTCGAACGCCGTGACGGCAAGGCCTGGCTGCGAGCGACCGCAAGATATCCGGACGACTGGTACGATCGGTTGACCGCGATCGAAAACAAGCCGGATCTCGGGTCGCCCGGCGATCTCGACGATCAGATCACACACGACGTGGCGCTGGGACTGTTCGACGAGGTCGTGCTGGCGACCGCCTCCTACGTCACCCGTGCCCACCTCAACAGGCTCCCAGAACCGGTCGGCGTCTGGCAGTTCGACCCGGAGACGGGGGAACGAACTGTCGTGCGAGAACCGTCGCGATTGCCCGTCGACGACCCCGGAATCGAGCCCACAGACCGGCATCCCCTCCGGACCGACGTCGCGGTCGTCGCCCCGGGAGAGAAGCGACGAAAACGGCTCACGATCGCCGAACGCGCCTACGGGAAAGGGTGGCGGCCGTCACTGGAAGCGTATCCCGCGTGTGCACACGCCGACGCGACCGGGGACTGTCGGCCATACTGCGGTCAGTTCGGGCACGTCGTCGACCCGGGAACGGACTGTGGAACGGACTGTCCGTCGTTCACTCCCGGGAGTCGACCGACGTGTGATCCGACCGAAGTCAGGGCGGACCGCTCACCGTGGATCGCCGACCCACCGGGAGCGGTCCGTAAGCAGGCGGGACTGGATCGGTTCATCCCGCGAGAGGGCGATCCCGGAGACGAACGCTTATCGAAGTCAAATTAAGTCGTCGGCGTCTCGCTCGGATATGAGCAAGCTCGATGCGTTCCTCGCCGGGAAGCGACTCGACGACGTCGCGATCTTCGTCAGCGACGCCCACCTCGCGGGTTCGGATCGCCTCACAGAGCTCGGCGAGAGCGTCGACGGCGGCGTCGTGATCGTGGTGGCCGGTGAAAAGGGCAGGCAAGCGTTTTCCGCCGGGACCGGCATGGACGCGATGGCGTTCGCAAAGGAGGCGATGGGAACGGAGGGGACGATCGCCCCGCGGCTCGACGCCGGCGTCTGTCCGGTAGCCGACGGGACGGAGGGAACCGAAGCCGACCACGAACCCGAGTTCGTGTTCGCGTTCGCAGAAGAGAAAAACGAGGAGGTCGGCGGCCTGTACGCGGAAGGGGACGTGATCCACGCGTACGCCCGGTGTTCCTGCGGCGAGTCGTACTCCCACAAGTGGGTCGTCGGCGATCGGGGCGTCTGAGTTACCGTGCGGCAAAAAGCTGGGAGTTACCGTGCGGCAAGAAAAGACGACGGGTCTTTTTGGGTGTAGATGAGAACTCTATATATGAGCACGCAGACGAAACCGTCAGTGTTCGGCGATCCCGAAGCGCTGATACAGGTAATCGGCGCCGTACTGGCGATCGTGGCCGTACTGCTGGTGATTTTAGTCGTGGCGCTTTCGGTCCCGGCCCCGGCGTTCCTTTCGGTGTCCGGACTCGCAGTTGCGGCCGTGGTTTTCTGGGGCGCACTCGTCGCGCTGCTTTACGGCATGTACCGACTGCGGTGAAGCGACACCTCTGCCTTCGAACGTACGCTCCGGCGCAGCGCTCTTGTTTCGACCGTGCACAAGTGTTTTGACGGAGGGTCGCCTATCGCCGGGTATGCCGGAATCACTCAGCGAGATGCTCCGTCGGGACATGGAGTGTGAGGGAGTTCTCGACTGCTTTCACGGTCTGACGGAGTTGGACAGGAACTGCTTTCGGGTACTCGTCGAGAGCGACGAGCCGATGACCGTCGACGAGGTGGCCGCGGAGGTCGACCGCGAGCGATCCACCGCGTACCGTTCGGTAAAACGGCTCTTGCAGGCCGGATTCGTCCAGAAAGAACAGAAAAACTACGACCAGGGCGGCTACTACTTCGTCTATCGCCCGGTCGACGGCGAGGAGATCGCCGACGACATGCAGCGGATGTTGAACGACTGGTACGCCAAGATGGGGCAGCTCATCGACGAGTTCCGCGAGAAGTACGAACAGCCGGCCGCCGAACCCGTCGACGCCGAGCAGTAGTTCCGGACGACAACGTCACTCCCGGTGTTTTCTGACCTGTTTCGGGTGCTCCGCGACGATAACTTTGGTGTGGTCCGGAATGTCTTCGGTGATCCAGGAGTTCGCGCCGATGCTCACGTGATCGCCGACCGTGACGGGCCCGAGTACGTTCGTCCCGGCGCCGATCACGACGTGGCTCCCGATGTCCGGGTGTCGCTTGTACCCTTTCTTCAGCATGTGCTCTTCGCTTTCTTCCTCCTCGAAGTGGAGCGCACCCAGCGTGACGTTCTGATAGAGCCGGACCCAGTCGCCCACAGTGGCGGTTTCGCCGATCACGACGCCGGTGCCGTGGTCGACGAAGAAGTACTCGCCGATTTCCGCACCGGGATGGATGTCGATCCCGGTTTCGGTCTTGGCGTACTCGGTCAGCTCTCGGGCGTACTCGGGGGAGCCCTCCTCGTAGAGGACGTGTCCGAACCGGTACACCAGGGCGGCGTGGACCCCCGGATACGACCGGACGACCTCGAGGTAGCTCTTCGCGGCAGGGTCCCCTTTGTAGGCAGCCTCGACGTCCTTTTTCACCGCCTCCCGGATCTCGGGCAGTCGGTCGAGCACCGCATCGGCGATCGCGTCGGGGTTCCCCGAACTGTGGGAGAGTTCGTCCGTCACGTACGGACTGATCCCCGAACAGCAGATCGAGCCGAGTTCCGTAAGCGCAGCGCGGGTGGCCTCCTCGTCGTCGGTGAGCGACCCGGCGTTCCAGCACCGCGGGAACACCAGCTTCTTCAAAAGGACGACCTCGTCCCGGAGGTGATCCCGGCGCGGGAACCCGGGCGAGTCACACGTCGGAAACGGGCTCTCGTCCGCCTCGTAGGACTCCACGAGTCGCCGGTGTGCGTCCCCGGAGTAGCTGTAGTCCATGTCTGTGTGTCTTTGGGGGGAGAAATATAAATGGGTCAGCATTCGACCCCCGAGTCACCAGCGACAGTGTTCCGAACGTCCGACTACGCCCAGACTGTGTCGTCCTCGGTCAGATTTACCTTGAACACGAGGATTCGGAACGGCCGATCCGACTCGTTTGTGACCTCGTGGACGTCCCCCGGTTCGCAGATGATCACCTCGCCCTCCTCGGGTTCGATCTCCGTGTCGTCGATCACGAGCGTCCCGCCGGATTGGAGGACGTAAAACACCTCCTCGGTTTCACGGTGGTAGTGTGGCTCGACGTGTTCGCCGGGCGGGATCTCGACCACCTGCAGGAGGTTCCCGTCGAAGCCGATCTCCTCCTCAGTCGCGAGGATCTGCTTGCGGTAGCTGTCGCGGTCCTTCCACTCGGACGGCGCGGGTCGTTTCATCGCCTGGAGGTTTCCGGACGAGCCGTTTGAATCTTTTCTCACGTGCGACCGACGGACGCGGTTGAAAGTTAGGGGGACGACTCGACGCGGATTCGCGGACCGTTTTTATCCCCGGCAACACAGAACTCTGGACATGAACCGTCGCGCCGTCCTTGCCGGCACCGGGGTCGCCCTCCTGTCGGGATGTCTGGGCCTTCGCGAAGATACCGTCCGACTCTGTGAACTCAGCGTCCACAACCACACTGACTCCGTTCACACCGTCGAACTGCAACTCCTCGACGGCGAAAAAGTCGTGTACGACGAGAAGCACGTACTCGGACCTCCCACAGAGGGATACGAAAAGGAAGTGTACGTCCTCGGATCGGAGCTCGAGTCACGGGAGGGGGAGTTCTCACTTCGGGTCAGACGTGACGACGCAGACTGGCGAACGGCATCCCTCGCGGACCGCGGCGACTCGCTAACGGTCCGAATATTCACGCGGGAAGCAGAACGGCTTCCGGAGCTCGAAATCGGGTACATTCACAATCCCGACTGTTGACACCGGCCACCAGTCGCTCAAAAACGGCGTCGGAACCACGCGAGATTCGCCTAGAAGCAGCCGACGAAGGATCGCTCAGCCAGTCGTCGAGAGGTAGAACCACCGATTAGTCCACAGCTGGTACAGCGTCACGACAGCGAACAGTGCCAGGAAGCCACTGGTGAGCAAGAGCGGATCGATCGCGGAGAGTCCCGGAACCGAAAGCAGACTCGCGAGGATGGTCAAAAGCGAAAGGATCCCGAGTCCCTGATAGAACTCCGACCAGGTGATCCCGTGGCGCGTGACGACCTCCATGTACAGGTCGACGTTGCGGGCGTTCTGTTTGAGGTGAATCTCCTTCGTCTCGCGGTCGTACTCGACGACCTCGAGGTCGTGGAGCTTCGGGAGGTGCGTCTGGTGAAGCGAGATGTAGACGCTTTCTCTGACGTTCTTCGGGGGTGGCGACTCCCCGGTTTCGTGTTCGGCGATCAAATGCGAGAGTTCGTTGACCGTGATCGACCCGCCCGCGAGATACAGGTGTCGCAGCGCCCGCGTGCGCCGGGGGTTCGAGAGGATCGCGTGAATCTGACTTTCCGGAAGATCGGTTGTGCGTAGCTGCATTGATAGCTCACCACCGGAGGCCGCCGGTGTTCTAGACGAGAGTTCGTCGGACGAGGGTATAGACATGGACCGACTACCGGCGTGATTGCGTTCGAACAAATTATCACCGACAATCGATGGTGAAAGTAGGAACGTCAAACCGGTTGGTAGGTCCGCCGATCCGGACGGTAGGACCGCCCATCCGGGCGGTAGGGACGTCGATCCGGTGCGTCTAAGCACTCCGTAGACGGGTCTATTCGGCCGTTAGACGGTTCTGGGCGATTATTAGCCGGTGGCGTGGGTGCTCGTAACTATCCCCATAGGGGGGACAGTATCAGTCGTACCGGCACAGGGCCATCACGGGTGGCGATGTACCGGGGAGAAAAACCAATGACGGACAAAGAATTCGGACTCTCGCGCCGCAAAGTGCTCGCCGGCCTCGGCATGGTCGGGGTCGCGAGCGCGGGCGCGGGCCTGGGAACGACTGCGTACTTCAGCGACGAGGAGAGCTTCGAGGGGAACACGCTCACTGCTGGCGAGTTCGACCTCAAGATGGACTACCGGATGACGTACCGTGGCGGTCACGGCCGTCTCGAGGAGCTCCAGCAGAACTACCCGAACGCGACGTTCGTGGACGAGGACATGGAGCCGACCGACGAGGACACCGGCGTGTATCTCCTCGATCAGGTCCCTGGCCTGGACAACTACCCGGGTGCGGGGGACTGGGTCCGCGGCGCGAACGGCATCTTCGACCCCGAAACCGGAGAGGGCGAGGGCTTCCAACGAGATGAGCTCATCGACGCGGATGATCTCGAGGAGGCACTCATTCGAATCGGCGACGTCAAGCCCGGCGACTACGGTGAAGTCACCTTCAGCACCCACCTGTACGACAACCCCGGATACATGTGGATCGGTGGGGCGTTGACCGGCAACCACCAGAACGGTTACACTGGTCCTGAGATCGAGGCGCTCGAAGAGATGGGGATCCCCACGGACGACCCGGACGGAGAGGGCCAGCTCGCGGACGCCATCGAGGCGAAGATCTGGTACGACGACAACTGTGACAATATCCACCAGGAGAGAGGTGAAGAGGAAGGAGAGGGCGTCGACGTGATGCTCGTCATCGACACCTCTGGTTCGATGAGTGGTAGCCGGATCGTAAACGCGAGAAACGCGGCCAGTCAGTTCATCCAGAATCTCGGCGCCGACGACCGCGTCGGGCTCGCAACGTTCGACACCAACTCCCGTCTCGACGAGGAGTTGACCTTCGACCACGGTGACGTCGATACCACAGTCCAGGGACTCGGAGTAGGCGGCTGGACACAGATGGACGGCGGCGTCGACGTCGCCAAGCAGGAATTAGACGACAAGGATCGCGGTGTCGACCGAGTGATCATCCTGCTGGGGGACGGCGAACCGAACCGCTCGTCGCGAGGGCAGGATAGCGATGCTGTACAGAACGCGATCGCAGCCGCCCAGGACGCCAAAGACGATGGAATCACCGTCATCACCATCGGGTTGGCAGTCAGCGGGACTGCACAGAACACGCTCATCCAGATGGCAAGCGGCAGCAACGGCACCACGCTCTACTACGACTCACCGACGGGTGATGATCTGGACGAGATCTACGCACAGATCGCTGCGGTCGTACTCACCGGCGAGGCCGTGATCGTCGAGGGCACACTTCGGGAAGTGATGAAGGCACTTGAAGGAGGCATTCCACTGGACGCCAACCTCCAAGAGGAAGATCGCGTCTGCTTCACTAACTCCGTGACCCGCTGTTTCGGCTTCGAGTGGGAACTGCCCACCGACGTCGGAAACGAGGTCCAGACGGACTCCGTCGAGTTCGCGATCGGCTTTGCCGCCGAACAGTGCCGCCACAACGACGGCGAAACCAACCCATTCGCTCCCGAAGTGAACGGCTCCGCATAGATAACTGACCACGAGCGGCCACGCCGCTCTCCCCACTCGAGCCCTCAAAAGGGTGGCCGACGAGGCGGTTCGACGCCGCCGGTGGGAGTTCCCCGTACGGGGATGATACAAATGCAAGACGACAACATCGGTCTGTCTCGACGGAAAGTACTGGTCGGTCTCGGAGCCGTCGGCGTCGCCTCGGCAGGCGCGGGGCTCGGCACCACGGCGTATTTCAGCGACGAGGAGAGCTTCCTCGGCAACACCCTCACCGCAGGTGAACTCACCCTGTACGTCAACTACCACGCGTACGCGGATCAGGGCGAATACCTCGGCGAGTACCTGATGGAAGGTATCGCAGGCGAGGGCGAAAGCGAGGTCGAACACAGCTTCGAACTCGACGACGTCAAGCCCGGCGACAGCGGCCGCAAGAAGTTCTGCTTCTCGGTGGTCGACAACCCGGCGTACCTGTGGGGATGTGGGATGCTCACCGGCGAAGTGGCGGGAACCGGCGGTGGCCAGCTCGCGGACTACCTCACTGCAACTCTTCGCTACTGTCCGGTGGAAGACAGTGAACCAAACGGTGCCCCAGGCGAAGTTGTCGACGGTGACGTTATCGTCGACGGTTCGTTCCGGGATGTGCTTTCGGCGCTCCGGAACGGCGTTCCCCTCGATGCAAACGGCGACGGCGAGGTGCCAATCGAAGACCGTGCCTGCTTCGACGGCTCCGAGAGTCTCGAGGATTTCCAGGAAACGTGCCTCTGTCTGGACTGGGAATTCCCAATCCGGTCCCGGGATCCCGATGCAGAGTTGGACAACAACGACGCCCAGGCGGCCTCGATGGAATTCGACCTCACGTTCTACGCGGAACAGTGCCGCCACAACGACGGCCTGACGAACCCCTGCGTTACGACCCGCGAAGGCGAAGGCTGGGGCAAGGCCGAAGGAGAACTCGAAAACCCCAGCTGGCACGCCCGCGGTATCTTCGGTGACGGCGGTGGCGCCGCGAACCGCGAACTCGACATTCGAGATCCCGGCGACGACCCGATCCACACCGGCGACGAGAACTACGCGTGGCCCAACGGCGAGGCAGTTCCGTTCTCGCTCACTATCGACGGCGGCGACGCGAAGTGGACCGTCGGTGGTAACGAAGTCATGGTCGAGGACGCACCGCTCCCAGTCGCGGATGGCGTCGGTGTGACGGTCAAGACGCGCGATGCGGACGCAAGCATCACAGTCGAGGACGTCACGCTGAACGGGTCGAGCCCGACCGGCGCCGATTCCGTCTCCGCGTCGGGCAGCTCGGCGACGAACTACCTGATGCTCGAAGGCGCGACGCTCCAGGAGGGCGACGTCGTCTCCGGCTTGGTGACCATGTCCTGGAACGCCACACCGGGTCGAGAGGACATCGGGTTCCGCATCGACGTCTGAGAAGACAACCGACGAGCGGCGACCCCGCTCATCCCATTCGGACCCCTTCGGGGGTGGCCGACGAGGCGGTTCGACTCCGCCGGTGGGACTTCCCCGGATGGGGAGACAATCATGACGCAAGACAACCAATCATTCGGACTCTCGCGCCGCAAAGTGCTCGCCGGCCTCGGCATGGTCGGTGTCGCAAGCGCTGGCGCGGGGCTCGGGACGACAGCCTACTTCAGCGACGAGGAGTCGTTCGACGGGAACACGCTCACTGCGGGAGAGCTGGATCTCCTGATGGATTACCGGATCACCTACAACGGTGGGCCCGGTCGTCTCGAGGAGCTCCAGACACTGTACGACGATGATCCGAACTACAATCCAGATGTCAAGGTGAAGGAATACCCTGAGGGGTCCGGAAATTACGTGCTCGATCAGGTGCCGCGTCGCCCGGACTACCCTGGCCCGGAGGGCTGGGTCGAGGCAGCCAACGTGGGTGTTGGCGAAAACGGCAACATCACTGGCTTCGAGCGCGAGGAACTGACCGACGCCGGCTTCCCGCTGTTCAAACTCGAAGACGTAAAGCCAGGCGACTACGGCGAAGCCACGATCAGCTTCCACCTCTTCGACAACCCGGCGTACATGTGGATGGGCGGCGGCCTCCGCCGCAACGCCAACAACGGCGTCAACGAACCAGAACAGGCGACGCTCGACGATCTCGGATACGAAGAAACCACTAGCGACGACCCCGAAGACTTCGCCTCGTGGGCAGAGGACGATGCCCGTTATTACAACGTCGACGGCGACTGGGGTGGCCAGCTCGCCGACGCGATCGAGGCACGGGTCTGGTACGACGACAACTGTAACAACATCTTCGACGAAGGCGGGGATGGAGAGCCAGTCGACATCTCGCTCGTCATCGACGTCTCCGGTTCGATGACCTACGAGATCGGCAATCCGGACAACGTCATCGGCCAGGGTGACGGATCTCGAATCGCCGAGGCGAGAAAGGCGGCGATCGCGCTCGCAAATAACCTTCGCGAGGACGTCGGTGGAACCGGTCTCGACGACCGGCTTGGCGTCGTGACGTTCGGCGGTATCGACGAAGAGGAGTTCGGGCTCACAGACGCGTCCGACGTCAATACTCTCGTAGACGCCCTGGAAGACCTGGAATCGTATGAAGTCGGTCAGGACGATCCGCCGGACGCGCCGTTCGGTATCTCCGGCACGAACATCGGCGCCGGGCTGTACGGCGGACGGTACATGCTCGATACCCAGGGGACAGCCGACAGACGTCCCGTGATAATCGTTCTCGGCGACGGCGCACCAACGTGGTCTTACGAATCTGAACAGGTTGACGGCAGCCCCGAAAGTGGATTCCCGAGTTACAGCGAGTGGCAAGGATGGGATCGTGATGACAAGCTGGATGCGATGGCCGACGTGAACGACACCGTTGCTGCAAATGACACGATCGCAGTAGCCGACGAAATCAAAAATCAAACCGACTACCTCATCATCACGATTGGATTCGGACTCGAGGAGGTTCCGGGAACCGGTCTCGCACGGACGACACTCGTCGAGATCGCCTCACCCGGCGACGGGGACGACGGCAACAAGCTGTTCTTCGAATCGCCAGCAGATGTCGATCTCGTCGCAATCTTCGCCCAGATCGCCCAGGTGGTGTTCGGCGAGAAGGTAATCGCGGAAGGATCGCTTCGGGAGGTCATGGCCACACTGGAGGAGGGCTACGCGCTCGATGCCAACCAGTTCACGGAGGGACAGGACTGCTTCCCGCCGTTGCTCACCCGCTGTGTCGGCTTCGAGTGGTGGCTCCCGACCGACGTCGGCAACGAGGTCCAGACGGACTCCGTGGAGTTCGACATCTCGTTCTTCGCGGAACAGTGCCGCCACAACGACGACCCGCAGAATCCGTACGCCTGATCGCCCATTTCAAGTAAAATTTGGAAGGCAGGCACCCCATACCGCTCCAGAACGCCCGGAACGGGCGTCTGGCGTCCTCGAAAACGAAGCGAGACGAGCGCGGTAGCAACACCCTGACGGCGAGGCGCGCAACGGTACGCGACTCATACATATCCCCTTAAAAGGGGTATCTACAGGCGACAACCCACGTCGGCACCGAGCCCTTCCTCTCGAAGGTCTCGAACCGCGGCACTGCCGCGGGACGGCGGTTCGACTCCGCCGGTGGGAATCCCCCGGGAGGAACCCTCCACGAGGGAAGCACATCATGACAACCGAATCGAACAACTACGAAACGAACGCGATGGGGATCTCCCGCCGCAAAGTGCTCGCCGGCCTCGGCATGGTCGGGGTTGCCTCCGCGGGCGCCGGCTTCGGGACGACGGCGTACTTCAGCGACGAGGAGACCTTCGAGGGAAACACCCTCACCGCCGGGCAGCTCGAACTGAGCGTCACCTGGCAGCAGCTCTACTACGGTGGTCCGCAGTCGAGCCGGTCACAAGATTACGGCACGGCGATGCGGCCGTTCGTCAACGCGTACCCGGATCACGACGGCGACGGGCTCCAGTCGTTCGAGCGGGACGACGGCGTCCACGAATACGTCGACCTCGACGGCTACGAGGATCACGAACAGGCAGCAAAAGAGGGGCGGAACCTCGAGTTCGCCTGCGAGGAGATCGCGACCTTCGACGAGCCGTCGTTCGCTCCGAACGAGGAGAGCCTCATCGAACTCGACGACGTCAAGCCGGGTGACTGCGGTGAGATCACCTTCGGTACCAAACTGTGTGACAACCCGGGCTACATCTGGCTCCACGGCGTGTTGACCGACGAGTCGGACGGCGGACACGCGGAAAGTGGCGGTGCCGAACTCGCCGACAAGATCGTCGCCCGCGCGTGGTACGACGACGGCGACAACGTGTTCCAGGAAGATGAACCTCAGATCGCCGCAGGCTCGCTCCGTGAAGTGCTCGAGGAACTGAACGAGGGGCTTCTACTCCAGTACGACCCAGTCGTCATCGGGGAGTCAGAGGAGGAAATCGAACCTGGCGACCTCGAGGGAGACTGTATTGCACTTCCGAAAGAAGACGACGTCATCGCAAACCTCGCGGAGGGTGACGAATTCACCTACGATGTCGACGGAGAAACCATCGTCATCACCATCGAAGAGGTGTTTTACAAGGACGACGAGCCGACCGGCTTCTCGTGGTCCAGTAACGTCCCGATCTGTCAGGTGACACTGAAGGGCGGGCCCGACGGGATCGCACCCGGCGAAGGTCTCCCGACGGTCTACCCGTGTGCCTACGAGGGTACAGTCAACACGGAGATCAACCCGAACAACAACCAGCCGTACGGGATCAGCAACTTCCGGTTCTTCTACTGTGACGTAGACAACGGGAACGGCGACATCCCGGTCGAGGAGAACGGTGGGCTCTGCTTCCAGCCGTCGAACACCCGGTTCATCGGCTTCGAGTGGTGCCTCCCGACTAATGTCGGCAACGAGGTGCAGGGCGATTCGGTGTCGTTCGATCTGTCGTTCTACACCGAACAGTGCCGCCACAACCCTGACCCCGTGAACCCGTTCGCGGAAGAAAACGGCAACGACGACGAAAACGGCGACAACGGCAACGAAAGAGACGGTGATATCGACGGCGATCAGTCGTAGCTAAAAAACCAATCCACGCCGGCGCTTCGCGACGGTTCGACTCCGTCGGTGGACCTGTGCTCGCGGACTCCGTCCGCGACGCGTGACCGGTGTCACGCGCGCGAGCGGTACGCGACTCACAATACCCCCGTTCGAGAGACGGGGAGAAGCGACCGACTGCTCCGGTCCGATCGGGCCGAAAACGTTGGGGGATCACACCACATGACGAATCAATCGAAAACCGAACTGAAACGCCGAACGCTCCTCGCGGGTATCGGCGGACTCGGCGTCGCCGGCATCGGCTACGGCCAGTTCCGCACCGTAAACCGCCAGCGTGCGTATACACACTACACGTACGCCCAGCCGGACGGCACAGCCCGGGAGAACGGACGCGGACCGATCGCCATCAGCGACGCCGAGGGACCCCGGATCCGGGTGTCCTGGTACAGCACGTACAACGGCCACCTTCTCACCGGCACCCCGACCACGACGACCAATTCCGAGGAGACGTGGGATTACGACACCGAGGACGGCTACGTCGCCGACGTCGACGGCCCGGTCATCCACGTCGACAACGTGCTTCCGGGCGACACCGGCACGGCGAGTATCGGTCTCCTGGCGGAGGAGGCCGACGCACGGGTCTGGCTCCGGATTTCGGCCACGTGTGACGCAAACGACGGTGGGGACGGCTGTCCCCCGCTCGCGGAAAACCCTCTGGCGAACGCCATCGAAACCGAACTGTGGTACGACACCGGAATTTTCGGACTGTTCGGCTGCCAGGGGGCCGAGGAGGGCTCTTTCGGCGAGCCGATCGCCGAGGGCGTCCTGGCCGAGATGCCAACCGCGAACGGCGTCGACGGGTCCGTTTCGGAGGGTCTCGAACTGAACCCGGGTGTGTTGAACAACAGTGTCCTCGAGGAGGGCGACCGACTCTGTCTGGCGCTGGCGTGGGCGTTCCCGACCAACCTGGAGAACGCCAACGATCTCCAGGGAGCCGCGGTCGCGTTCGACGTGGAGTTCCGGGCGGTCGCCGCGGATGATCCGAACAATCCGTTCGCGGTCGAAACCGAGGTGCAGGCATGACAGACGAACGTCGCTCGGAGGCCGAACGCCTCGCCGGGCTGAGTCGGCGACAGATCCTCGCCAGCGTCGGGGCGATCGGCATCGCCGGGGCGTTCACGGGCGCGGGAACCCACGCGTTGCTCACCGGCGAGCAGCGCGTCTCGGGACGGCTCGAAACCGGTGGCGTCGGCATCGGCGTCGAACTCGACTGTGACGGGAATCACTGTTCGGTCTCCCCGGACGGGAGGCTCGCCTTCGGATTCGACGGAATCGAACCCGGAGACACCGGTTCGGTGTCCATCGAACTGCGGGCCGAAGACAACCCCGCCAGGCTCTGGCTCGCGACCGACTGCCCGCCGTCGTACGATCCCCTCGGGGAGTCGCTCCGGGTGTGGATACAGCCGCGAAACTGGAACGGCGTCCCACAGATCCCCGAGCGGGGGACGTGGACCCTCTCCCAGCTAAAGCGGGAACTCCACGACGGGCTCCGGATCGGCGAGGGGTGTCTCGATCCGTCGGATCGCAGGGCAATCGAGCTCGTCCTCCGGTGGTCGTTCCCGTACGAGGACACGGAATCGCTTGCCGGCGAGACGACGGACCTGATGTTCCAGCTGCACGCCGATCAGTGCCGGCACGTGCCCGAGGAGTCGGCGCAAAATCCCTTCGCCGACCGCGCGCCGTGTCCGAACGCGTGTGAACCCTGCACGAGCAGGCTCTCGGAACTCACGATGGAATACGTCGGCACGGCGTCGGCCCAGGTAGCGGTGTACGTCCCGAGTGGGAACGTGGAGGCGGTCGAGCAGCTGTACCCGACGGACGGTTCAGAATCAATCGGGCTGTCGCCTAGCACGCAGTTCACCGTTCCGCTCCCCACGTCCGGCCAGCCAGAAGCCGCGTTCTACGTCGACGGCGAGAAGAACGCCCAGCTCCACACGAGCTGTTCGGACCCGGTCGCCCCCGGAATCAGGGTCGGCGACTTCCGCCTTGTCGGCGCGAGAAACGCAGACGGCGTCCAGCTGTGTCACGACCTCGAATGTGTCGACTGTACCGACGGCAGCGACGTCGGCGGCCTGCTGGTCCAGTACACCGGCGAGGAGGCCGACGTGCGGGCGTACTACCGGAAACAGGGTAGGCAAGGTCCAAACAGCGGACTTCAGGGACTGCTGTTCGAGGGACGGCTCTCCGAGGGGGACAAGTTCTTCCTCGAGGCCAGCGGCCGGGACGGAAGCTCGTCCAGCGGATCCACGTTCGAAAACACGCTGTACCTCCACGTCGACGACGACGAGCGGGAAGTGGAGATCCGGTGTGATCCCGGCCCGCTGTCGGTCGTCGATTCCGGGGATTCCGGCGATCTCGAGGACGACGCCAGCGACTTCGGACTCTTGGCCGCACACGATCCGTTCGGCTTCCCGTTCTGTGGAGGTGGGGCATGAACGTGACCGCTCGGCGGGTCGCAAGCATCCTCGGGGTGCTCCTGTTGATCGCTGTCGTAGCGCCGTTCGTCGTGTACGCGGTTCCCCAGACCGTCGGTGCCGACCACAGCTTCGTGGTGTTGACCGCGAGCATGACACCGGCGATCGCGCCCGGCGACGCGGTGATCGTGGCTGAACGCGATCCGGCCACGATCCAGGAGGGTGACGTGATCACCTTCCTGCGCGGGAACACCGAGGTTCCGGTGACCCACCGGGTCGTCGGGGTAATAAATTCCGGAGACGGCATCGCCTTCGAGACGAAAGGCGACGCCAACGACGCCGTCGACGCCGGAGTCGTTTCCGCCGAGAACGTCCTGGGCGTCGTCGCCGTGACGATCCCGTACATCGGGTACGTCATCCAGTTTGCCAACTCCGAATACGGCTTCGTCGCCCTGATCGTCGTCCCGTTTGGTCTGCTCGCGTTAAACGAAGCCTGGACGTTCTACCGCCGGAGCAAGGCGTCGAATCCCCCCGACCTCGATGCGGACGACGAGAGCGTGCCGGACTCGGCGTCATCTCACGCCGCGGAGGGCACCGACGGTGCTGGGGTGGATTCCGAAAGCGAAACGGAGGGAATTGGGACGACGAACACGCAATCGGCGAACACGCAAATGGCGGAGGCGGATACGGCCGCGAACGCCCCGTTCGTCATGACGCTTCGGACGTTCGAAGGGGCATTCCTCGCGCTGGCGGTGTTTACACCGTACAGCGCCTACGTCGCCTACAATTTGCAGACGACGCTATCGGTTACTGTCGCGATCGCCTCGGGAATGACGCTCCTGGCGGTCACGGCGACGCTGCTTCCCGTCTGGATTCGCCGTGACGCGCGGGGGACGTCCGAATCTGTAGACGTGACCGCGAACTCGGATCTCGGTGACGAGGAATCGCCGGATTCGGACATCGCAATCGGGTTCGACGGTGGCACAACTGTGAGGGACGACGAGCCGGAATCCGAGTGGGTTCCGGCGATGGAATCGGCGGTCCCCGCCGCGGACGGATCCGCGGTTGACGGGGAGGTGAAAGACGATGACAACTAGAGAACTGTTGTCGATCGTGGCCGTGGTGGGTCTGGTGTTCGCGGTCGCCGCGAGCGGCGGGTTCTACACGGCCGCGTTCTTCAACGCAGAGGAGAGGATAGAGGGAACGTTCTCGACGAACGAGACGTTCCAGACGGTCGAAACCGTCGAAACAACCACGAGTAACGAAACGGCAAGCGATTCGAACGGATCGAACGCGAACGACCCCGGAGCTGACGCTCCAGGAACGGGACCGACTGCTTCCGATGCATCCGAACTGGCCGGATCCGACACCGCCGAGACGGGGACGGATGAGCCTTCGTCTACCGATGAACGAGAGGAGTCAGCTCCGCAGACGGATGGCTCTGACATCGAAGGCGACCAGAACGACTCCGAGGACGAACCAGATGGTGTCGAATCTGACGGCGACGCCCAAGAAGACAATGCTGGCGACGACGAGGAAGTCAGTGCTGGCGACGACGACGAATCAGAATCGCAGACCGATCGTGAAAGCGACGCTGAAGGAGACCAGGAGGACGACACTGCTACCGAGGACGACGTCGCTGTCGACGAGAACGAAGACGATGTCGGCGACGAGGAGACTGACGCCGAAATCGAAGACGGTGGCGACGGAACTGAAGGTTCGACGTCCGAGTTCGAGGACGGCGAGGATGCACACTCCGAAACGGCATCCGATGAAACGGACAGCACCGACGACGGCACTGCCGACAGTAGCGATGATAGCAGCGACGACAACACCACAGACGGAGACGGCGAGGTGACAGACACCGACGACGGGGACGATGATACAGGCGATGGCGATGCCGACGCCGAATAGGTGTTCGAAAGAAGAGTCCCGGGCCGGGCGACGTCCTCGCACTCGGCGGTTCGAACGACCCGCGATTTATATCCTCCCCGGCTTTTACCCGGGCGCGATCAAGCGTAACGTGTTGGTCGCACTGCTGTATCTGCTCGGTTTCTCGCTCGGGGTCGGCTATCTATCGACTCTTTGGTGATTCCACTAGCCACCCGTGTCCGGTACCGGTTCGATACTGTTGCGTCGACCGTCGAGCACGGTGAACCGCTCGTCCCGACGCTGTTCGAGCCAGCGTAACAAGCGTTCCGCCCACCGGAGTTTTCTGGCTTTCTGCGGACCGACATCGGGGTCGTCGAACTCCCAGCCGACGAATCGGAGCTCCCCGGCCCCCAGCACGTCCGCTAGAAAGGCCGCGCGATCACCGTCTGTAAACCCACCGGGATTGTACACGGCGTCGACCGGTTCGGCCTGTGTGGTCACGAGCGTCGAGGCGGCGTCGAACTCCGGGAGAAATCGTCGAATCAGCTCGACGTTGTCCCCGTGGGCGTGGGCGGCGACACGTGTTCCCTCCCGTGTCAATCGCGCTGCAGTCTCCGGATTTTTGTCGAGGTCTGTCACCAGACAGTCGACCGGAAGGTCCACGTCCCGGAGTGTGTCACCCGCAGTCGAGGCGGCGAACACGGCGTCGACCGTCTCCGGATCGAAGGTGCCGAGTTCGGCCGGAAGCGATGGGGCCGCGCCGACAATTGCCGCTGTACCGCCTCCGGCGACGCCCACGTCTGTCGCCAGCGCGTCGAAATCGACGGGGGTCGCGAACCTGGTGGCCAGGTCCCGGGCCCGCTCGTCGGCCGCCCTGTCGAACCCGAAGTCCGCGAGGATTGCCTCGTACACCGGCTCCCACTCGGAGAACTCCATACCCGGGGTTCGTTCGGGACGCTAATGGCTCTCACGGATCGGTCGCGCCGCTTTCGGTGAGTAACCGTGTGCGCCGGAGTGGCAGCAAGTACCCCTACCCGCGTGCCCTTCCGGCGTCCAAACATTCGTTTAGGGGCACTTGGCATAAGTTTTCTCGTTGTTCCCCTCCACATCTCGGCGCAGTCGCGGGGTCCGAACGGGAGCTCCGAGCACGCCGTTTTTATCCGCTGGCGCGTTACGCCCACTCAATGGCCAAAGTGAGCGTGGGGCTTCGCGGCTGGCGGTTCGAGGAAGCCGAGATCTTCGACGAGGACGGGGAGTTCAAGCCACTGGATGAGATACCCGACGACGCGAGCGAACGGCTCGTCCGGCTGCTGGCGCTGGTCGAGGAGCCGTGTGACGCGTGTTACCTCGTTCACGGCGAGGCGGATATTTCGAACTGTCGTCCCGCAGAGATCGTCTACGGCGAGCCGGGAGCCGAAGTGTTGCTGTGTGGCGTCCACGAACCCGATTTCCTCTACTGGTTCAGGGAGGCGGGCGGCAGCGACCTGAAAGGAACTGAGGAACTACAGGACGCCTTCCACGAGTGGTTCGCCGACGGGAACCGTGCTCCGGACGACTACGGCGGCCTCGAACACGTCGAAACGGCCCCCGAGGAACTCCCGGAACCGCCCAGTCCCCAGGAGATTCAGGACCGCCTCGACGCCCAGCGAGAGGAACATCGCATCGACATCAAGGAACTCGCCAGCGACGCGTCCGCGGAGGAGTGATCGATGACGCCGCCAGGCGACCCCGACGGGGCCAACGGCGCCTCTCTGAGCGAAGGGGCGAAACGAGCGTCGTTTACGGTGGTGGTCGTCGATCCACAGACCCCCGGAAACGTCGGGACGATCGCACGTGCCATGAAGAACTTCGGGCTCTCGGACCTCGCGTTAATAGATCCACCGCCGCTTCCGGAGGGTGGCGAGGCCTACGGCTTCGCCGGGCACGCCAGGGAGGACGTCCTCCCAAATGCAAGGGAGGTGACGTTCGACGAGGTGGTCGAAAACTACCACACGGTGGGCTGTACCGCCATCACGGGAGAGGACGCCAGACGCCACGTCCGGTTCCCGTTCCGGACCCCCGCGAAACTTCGCGACTCGCTTGCGACGGTAGAGACGGACACCGCCCTGGTGTTCGGCCGGGAGGGCCGGGGGCTCGACAACGACGAACTCCGACGGCTCGACGAAGTGTGTTCGATCCCTGCGAGCCCGGAGTATCCGGTGTTGAACCTGGGCCAGGCGGCGACGATCGTGCTGTACGAACTCCGGGAGCTGTTTCTCGAGGACACGCAGTTACCCGACGTCGAACGAGAACGTGCAAACGAGCCCGACATCGAGCGCGTCCACGACCAGTTCGACGACTTCCTCGACGCGGCTGGCTACTCGGGGGAACGGTTCGACCGAACTCGGACGCTATTCCGGCGCGTTCTGGGCCGCGCTCATCCGACGACACGGGAGGCACACACCCTCGTCGGCGTGTTCCGCAGGGCCGCCGACCAGCTGAATCACCGCTGGGAGCTCGTCGAAAAATACGACGCCCCCGAGTGGCCGGCAACACGTGAGGCAGACGGCGACAAGGGGAGACACTCCGACGACGATCGGTAACCGGAATCGAACTCACTCCTCGCGTGCGGCGAGTCCCGCGAGGTGGCCGATCTCGGGGAGAATGATCTCTTCGACGCCGAGGCGGACGGCGTTTTTCGATCCCGGGAGACAGAATATCGGCGTGCCGTCGTCGACGCCGGCCACGGCACGCGAGCCGATCGACCGCGTACCGATCTCCTCGTAGGACAGCTGGCGGAACAGCTCACCGAACCCCGGGAGTCGCTTGTCGAACAGCCCCTCGACGGCCTCCGGCGTGACGTCGTCGGGCGTGATCCCCGTGCCGCCGGTTGTAACGACGGCGTCGGTGTCCTCCCGCGAGGCGAGCCTGTCGACCGCCGACTGGACGTCGTCGAAGTCGTCCGGGACCAGCTCACGGATTGCGACCTCGTGGCCCGCCTCCTCGATCGCGGAAGCGATGTACTCGCCAGAAGGGTCCTCGTCCAGCGATCGCGAAGATGAGACCGTGAGCACGGCGACTGCAGCCGTCTCGACGTCGTGGGAGTGGTGGTCGTGGTCGTCGTGAGAGTGGTGGTCGTGGTCGTCGTGAGAGTGGTGGTCGTGGTCGTCGTGAGAGTGGTGGTCGTGGTCGTCGTGAGAGTGGTGGTCGTGGTCGTCGTGGGAGTGGTGGTCGTCGGGGGTCTGATCGCTCATGGCGCTCTATTATAAACCCCGAGACAAAGTCGCTTCGGGACCGGACCGTAGCCGGCGTTCGGTCTTCGAGCGATCAGTCCTCCGATCCGTCGGCCGGCGCCCCTGTAGCCTTATAAAGGCTGAGCGTGGCCAGCGCGACGATCGCGGCACCCTCGAGTTTCACGGCGTGGACGGTCCATTCGCGCGGTTCGAACCGGTCCGGTGAGCGGTAACAGAGGCGTCCGAACAGCCGAAGGACGGTGCGGGGCGCCAGCAGTTCGAACAAGCCGAACGCGACTGCGAGCAGGCGGTACATGTCAGTGAAATTGTCCGGAATGGACTTATAAATGTAAGATCGGTCGAACGAAGGACCGTTCGGTGAGGTATCGAGACGGTCGGGCTCGCCGCGATTACTCGAGGTCGAACCGGTCGAGCGTCATTACTTTGTGCCAGGTCTCCACGAAGTCCTCCACGAACTGCTCTTCGCCGTCCTCGGCGCCGTACACTTCAGCGATGGCGCGGAGGCGGGAATTGGACCCGAAGACGAGATCCACGCGGGAGCCCTTCCACTCGAGTTCGCCAGTCTCACGGTCTCGCAGCTCGAAGACCTCCCGGTCCTCTGAAACCGGCTCCCACTCGTAGTCCATCGAGAGGACGGTTTCGAAGAAGTCGTTGGTCAACGTCCCCGGCTCGTCGGTAAAGACGCCGAGGTCGGAGCCGTCGTAGTTCGCGTCCAGCGCCCGCATTCCGCCAACCAGGACGGTCAGTTCTGCTGCAGTCAGGTTCAGGAGTTCGGCTTTGTCCACCAGCAGCTCCTCTGCCGATCGGTCCATCGGGTCATTGTCGGTGAGGTAGTTTCGGAAGCCGTCGGCGTCCGGTTCGAGCGCCTCGAAGGACTCGACGTCGGTCCATTCCTGGGAGGCGTCGGTCCGTCCCGGCTCGAAGGGAACCTCCACGTCGTAGCCGGCGTCGGCGGCCGCCTGCTCGACGGCCGCGTTGCCGCCGAGCACGATCAGGTCGGCCAGAGAGACCCGGACGTCGTCGGATCGGGAGCTGTTGAACTCCTCTTTGATCCGCTCGTAGGTCGAAAGCACCGTCTCCAGTTCCTCGGGCTCGTTGACCTCCCAGCTACGCTGGGGTTCCAGACGGATGCGCGCACCGTTCGCGCCGCCGCGTTTGTCGCTGTCGCGGTACGTCGACGCCGAGGCCCAGGCGGTCTTGACCAGCTGGGTGATCGACAGGTCGGACGCGAGGATCTCCCCTTTGAGTTCGTCGATCTCCTCTTCCCCGACGATTTCGTAGTCGGCGTCCGGGACCGGATCCTGCCAGATCATCTCCTCGTCGGGGACCTCCTGACCGAGGAACCGCTCCGGCGGACCCATGTCGCGGTGGATCAGCTTGTACCAGGCCTTCGCGAAGACTTCCTGGAACTCTCCGGGGTTCTCGTGGAAGCGCTCGACGATCTCTCGATAGTCCGGGTCACGCTTCAGGGCGATGTCCGTGGTGAGCATCATCGGGGTGACCGTCTCTCCCTCGATGTGAGCGTCCGGCACCGAGTCGTGGAGCTCCTCGTCTTTCGGCCTCCACTGCCAGGCGCCGCCCGGACCCTTCTCGGGTTCCCACTCGTAGTTCAGCAGATTGTCGAGAAAGCCCATGTCCCACTGCGTCGGGGCCTGGGTCCACGGTCCCTCGATGCCGCTAGTAATCGTGTCGGGGCCCTTGCCCTCGCCGTAGTCGCTCTCCCATCCGAGGCCCTGTTGCTCGATGGGTGCCGCTTCGGGGTCGGGTCCGAGGTGATCGTCGGAGGCAGCGCCGTGGACTTTCCCGAACGTGTGTCCGCCGGCGATGAGTGCGACCGTCTCCTCGTCGTTCATCGCCATCCGATCGAATGACTGTCGGATGTACTTGGCGGACTCTTCGGGGTCCGGCTCGCCGCCGGGTCCTTCGGGGTTCACGTAGATCAGACCCATGTGGTCGGCGGCGAGATCCCCGATGAGGTTCCCCTCTTCGTCGTGGCGCTTGTCTTCCAACATCTCCTCTTCGGGGCCCCAGTCGACTGCCTTGTTGGTATTGAACGCGTCCTCGCGTCCCCCGGCGAAGCCGAACGTTTCGAACCCCATCGACTCCATGGCGACGTTGCCGGACAACACCAGCAGGTCGGCCCACGAGAGTTTGTTCCCGTACTTCTCTTTCACGGGCCAGAGAAGCCTGCGGGCCTTGTCGAGGTTCACGTTGTCCGGCCAGCTGTTTACGGGCGCAAACCGCTGCGTGCCGCCGGAGGCGCCGCCGCGCCCGTCAGTGGTGCGGTACGTCCCGGCACTGTGCCACGCCATCCGAATGATGAGTGGCCCGTAGTGACCGTAATCCGCCGGCCACCACTCCTGGGAGGTCGTCAACGCGTCTTCGATGTCCTGTTTGACTTCCTCGAGGTCGAGTTTCTGAAACTCCTCGGCGTAGTCGAAGTCCTCGCCCCGGGGATCGACCTGTTCTGCATTCTGGTCGAGTATATCCAGGTTCAACTGATTTGGCCACCAGTCTTGGTTTGAACTCATCAGTGGCAAATTGTTCCGTTGGCCTATTAATATTGCCTAAGTCGGCGAGGATGTCTTTGTTTTACCCAAAACATTTTATCGAAATTGAAAACCTCTCCCTGACAATCATCCACGAATGACTCGCTCCCGGAGAGAATCGCGCTCCGGAAATGACGCACGGCGTTCCTGGATGAACGTCACCAGGTTCCGTGGAACGTATCGAACTCGAGGGAGTCGAGCGGTTCGTTGCCGACCGCAATCTCGTACTCCCCGGGCGTCAACATCGGCTTGTGGAACTGCGGCCCGTCGTCGGTCGTGATCCGCGGACAGCCCGTGTTGACGTACGCGTCACAGCCGAAGTTACGCAGTCGGTCGGGGGTGATCTCGTCCATCGTGATCAGGTAGGCGTTCTCGTTGTTCTCGACGATTTCTGTCGCGGTCTCCCAGCGACCCTGCCCGATCTTCGTACAGTAGAGCACGCCCCAGGTGTCGGCGTCCATCGCCCGGTGAACCGCGCCGTACCGCTGTTTGATGAACTTCTCCGTGTCGGCGACGTCGACGACGTTGTTGACGGGGTCGGCGATCACGACGTGTTTGTCGGGGTGTTCCATCGCCAGCCCGAGGGGGTGGAACTTCCCGCCGCCGACGTACAGCACCGTCTCGGCGTCGACGTCGGCACTGGCGTAGTTGCAACCGAGCACTTGCCCCTCGTGGGTGAGACGATCGTCTCCGCGACGGGTCTCGACGACGTAGCCGCGCGCTTCGAGCCACTCCCGCATCTCTCCGAACTTGTTCATGTGCTGGGCGGTCGTCACGAGCCCGACAGCAGGACGGTCGTCAGCGGTGTCGACATCGGGTCGGTCGTCGACGTCCGAGTCGCCGGGTGTATCGACCTCCGGAAGCTCCGCGAGCGCCTCCTCCATGATCGGGAACGGGTCGACGTTCGAGAACAACGGCACGTAGATGATCTTCTCCGACTCCTTCATCGGCGAGTGGCCGAAGTGGACGAACACGTCGGTTCGGCGCATCAACTCGGTGTCGAGATCGCAGGCGCCGTAACACGGCTGGCCGGAGATCAGCACACGAACGTCGTCGGTCAGTTCCCGGAGGTCGTCGGCGACCTTCGGCGCGCGCCGCTTGAGCCCCTCCGGGAACTGGAGCCCGACCGTCGTCGCGTCGCGTTCGTCGATCGCGTCGGTAATGCGGTCGAGTTCGTAATCCCACTCCCGGTCGCTTTTGAGCGACATACCCGTCCTGCGAAGGTCACCGGGGCGTCGATCGCTCCCGGCGTCGTCGCGCGCGTCCTGACTCATTGACACCGTTTGCGGACGCGAACGGTTAAACGCCGCGTTCCGACGACTTTACTTTCCTTGCCGACGAGGTTCGGCCGTGCGAATCGAGAACAGTTTTATCCCCGTTCACGGGGTCGGGGAACGGATCGAACGGCGGCTGTGGGAGGCCGGCGTCACGCGCTGGGAGGCGTTCGATCCGTCGGTTCCGGGCGTCGGGGAGACGACCGCAGACCGGATCGAGGCGTTCATCGACGAGGCGTCGACGCATCTCCAGCGCGGCGACGCGACCTACTTCGACCGGCAGTTCCCCAGCGGCGAGCGGTGGCGCCTCTACGAGAACTTCCGGGAGTCGACCTGCTTTTTCGACATCGAGACCTCCGGGTTGGATCAGCGCCGGGACCGAGTGACGACCGTCAGCTTCCACCGGGAGGGGGAGACCACGACGCTCGTCCGGGGCCACGACCTCACCGAAGACAGGCTCCGCCGGGAGTTCGAGTCCGCCGACATGCTGGCGACGTTCAACGGCGCACGGTTCGACGTCCCGTTCCTGGAGGAGTCGTTCGGGCTCGAGGTGACGACTCCCCACCTGGATCTGATGTATCCGTGCCGGAAGATCGGTCTCACCGGCGGCCTGAAGCCGATCGAACGGGAGCTGGGGATCGAACGCGAACTCCCGGACGTCGACGGCCGGGAGGCGGTCCGGCTGTGGCACCGATACGAGGACGGCGACGAGGACGCTCTCGATCGACTGATCGCGTACAACCGCGAGGACGCCGTCAATCTGCGGCGTCTGGCAGATCTGGTGACCGGAAACCTTCACGAACGGACGTTCCCCGCCGACACCGACGCCTGACCGACGCGGACTCACTCTTCTTCTCGTCCGTCGTCGGGCCGGACGAGCTTCATCTCGCCGCGAGCCCTGAGGGAGCCGTCTACCTCGGCACCCTCGTAGATCACCAGATCCCTGCCGGCGACGTCTCCGAGCACTCTGGCCCCCGACGCGACGGTAACGGTCCCGTTTCGGGTCGTCACGTCGCCGTGGATCCGCGTGCCAGTGCCGACGGTGACGTCCTCTCGAGCCCGGAGGCTGCCGAACACGTTGTTGTCCTCGCCCACGTCGATCGATTCCGCCCGGACGTTGCCGTGGATGCGGCAGTCGTCGCCGATCCGTGCCGGCGTCGACACCTGCCAGGCGTCGTCGGAGATGCTCGCACCACGCGGGATGACGAGCGTCTCCCGGACGTCCCCGCCGTCGCCGGCCAGCGCCTCAGCAAACCCTTCCGCCGCCTCCTGTTCCCCCACCCGGAGCAGCTGTGAGAGGACGATGAAGTAGAAGACGATCGTCGGCATCGGGTTCCGGATGACGATCCAGCCGTTCGCCTCGAACCCCTCGTCGATCGAGACGTCGTCGCCGATGTCCAGGTCGCCGGAAACCATCAGTCGGCCATCGACGTGCACCCGCTCGCCGAGGTAGGCGTCGGTCCCGACGAGGACATTGCCGTCGACCTCACACCACATGTCCAGCCGGCAGTCCCCGTCGGCCTCGATGTCGCCGCCGAAACTGACGCGCTCGCCCGCCAGGACGTTTTGCCCCCGTACCCCGAAGGAAACCGTCGACTGTCCGCCGACGAGGACATCGCCGTCGACGACGACGTCGTGTTCCTCCACGGTCGTTCCGTCGGGGATCGACAGTTCCTCGAGAGGGTCTCCTGCCAGTGACACGCCAGAAGTGAGTACGCCCCGAACCATAAGCGACCCGCCGGCGTCTGACGCCAGTCTTGCGGGGTTCGTGGATTGCCGTCTCGTGGTGCTCGCGGATCGAGAAAAGCCCGCCCGCTAGGAGTCCTCGTCGGTTCTCGCGTGGAGGGTGCTGTCGACGTCGATCGACCCCCACTCGTTTGCGACGTGTGCGCCCTCGCGGTCTCGGGCACTTTCGGCCACGCGGATGAACGTCGCCTTCTTGCGGGCCTCGGGGATCGTCTCCCCGCCGCAGTAGGAGAGCCCCGACCGGATCCCGGCGGAGAACTCCCGAGCCACCTCGACGACGGGACCCTTGTACGGCGTCCACCCCTCGACCCCCTCGTCGGCGTCGACGTTCTCTGCTTTGTCCGTTCGGTCCTCGGCGGCGGCGGTGGTCGCCATCCCCCTGGAGCGTTTGTACCGGATCCCGTCGATCTCTCTGATCTCGCCCGGCGACTCCGCGGTGCCGGCAAAGAGGCTCCCCATCATCACCGAGTCCGCACCCACCATCAACGCCTTCACCGCGTCGCCGGACGACCGGATGCCGCCGTCGGCGATCACGGTCAGTCCCCGCTCGTGGGCGACCTCAGCACAGTCGTCGACCGCGGTTAGCTGGGGAACGCCAGCGCCAGCGACTTTTCGCGTCGTGCAGTGGGATCCCGGACCGATCCCCACCTTCACCGCGTCGGCGCCCGCAGCCGCCAGATCGGCGACTCCGTCGGGCGTCGCCACGTTTCCGGCGACGAGTTCCACCTCCGGGAACGCGTCAGCGATCTCCCCGACGGCCTCAAGCGCGATCTCGAGGTGGCCGTGCGCGACGTCGACGACGACCGCGTCGACGCCCGCGGCAGCAAGTGCCTCCGTACGGCGGAGATACGACTCGTTGATCCCGACTGCGGCGGCAACCGGGCCACCCGACTCTGCGGCGGCTTCGACTTCGGTGGCCTGTTCGTCGATCGTGAGGAACCGGTGTATGGTCCCGATTCCGCCCACCGACGCGAGTTCGGTCGCGAGCGCCGACTCCGTCACCGTGTCCATGGCTGCCGAAACCAGCGGCGTCTCGAGTTCGATACCGGGCGTAAACGCCGTCGACAGGTCGACGTCGTCTCGGCTGTCGACGGGCGAACGCTGCGGGACGAGCAACACGTCGCCGTAGCTCAGTCCCGTTCGGATGTCATCCATGACCGACCTACCTACGAGCGAGAACGTACTTAAGCCCGAGGAATCTCTCGAGGCCACGGACGCCGGCATTTAACTGTAGTGCCGCCCCAGTACCGCCGATGGACGTCGGCGAACTCCCGGTTCGAAGTCGGATCCGCGATCGGTTCCGACAGGAGGGGATCGAAACGCTGTACCCGCCCCAGCGGGCGGCAGTCGAGGCGGGCATCTGTGATGGTACCAACGTCGTCGCCGCCATCCCGACCGCGTCGGGGAAAACGCTGATCGCCGAACTCGCCATGGTGACCGCCGACGGGCCGAGCCTGTACATGTGTCCGCTCCGTGCGCTCGCCCGCGAGAAACACGAGACGTTCGACGCGCTCCCGGGCGTCGACGCCGGACTGGCGACCGGCGAATACGACTCCCCGGCCGAGGAACTCGCCACCTACGACGTCGTCGTCGCCACCAGCGAGAAGGTCGACTCGGCGATCCGGAACGGCGCCTCGTGGGTCGACGACCTCGCGTGTGTCGTCGTCGACGAGGTGCATCTGCTCGGTTCGGATCGCCGTGGTCCGACACTCGAGGTTACCGTCGCGACGCTCCGTCGTCGGGCTCCGGAAGCACAGCTCGTGGCGCTGTCGGCGACCGTTGCAAACCCCGAGGAGATCGCGGAGTGGCTCGACGCCGAGCTGATCGAGTCGACGTGGCGACCCGTCGAACTCAGGACTGGAGTGTACGCCGACGGACGTGTCGCATTCGACGACGGAACGGAACAGACCGTCGAGGTGGGGGGCGACCCCGGCGCCGACAACACCTCTACTGGCGACACCGACGCCGAGGAAAGACAGGGGGACCTGCCGACGAAGGCGACGATCGAACTGACCGAGGAAACCATCCAGAACGGCGGACAGTCGCTTTCGTTCGTTCGATCCCGCCGGGAGGCGGAGGCGCTCGCCGAGCGACTCGCCCGATCCGAGCTCGCAGGGAAACACTCGAACGGCGGGAACGACACCGCGGACGTTGCCGACGAGATCGCGGCGATCGACGGGACCGCGACGGGCGAAAGATTGGCCGACTGTGTCCGGTCGGGGGTGGCGTTTCACCACGCCGGAGTGGGAAGCGAACACCGCGCCGCAGTCGAGACCGCGTTCCGGAACCGGGAGCTCGCGTGTCTGTGTGCGACACCGACGCTCGCGGCCGGCGTCAACCTCCCCGCGAGACGGGTCGTCGTCAGGGACCTGAAACGGTACACCGGCACCGCGATGGAGTGGCTGCCGGTGCTCGAGGTCCACCAGATGTGCGGCCGTGCGGGACGCCCCCACCTCGACCCGTACGGGGAGGCGGTGCTGGTCGGCGACGGCAACTCGCCGGAAGAACTCACCCGGCGATACGTCGAGGCCGATCCCGAAGCCGTGGCGTCGAACCTCGCCGACCGAAGCGCACTCCGGACGCATACGCTGTCGCTCGTCGCGACGGGGTTTGCGGACACGCCACGGGAGGTTCTCGACCGCTTCGACGGGACGTTTTACGCCTCCCGGACGCCGAGTCCGGACCTGTCCGGCGACGTCGCTGCGGTCATCGAAGATCTCGCCGAGATGGGACTCGTCCGTGCCTCTGGAACGAGTGCGGACGCCCAGCTTTCGGCCACGGAACTGGGAACGCAGGTATCCAGACAGTACGTCCGACCGGAGACGGGTACCCGCATCGTGATGGGCGTCGAGACGATCGACCGAATGCAAACCGACGGACGAACCGTGACACCGCTTACCGCTCTCGAGGTCGTCTGTGACACGCCGGACATGCAGGACACCTACCTCGGGAACCGGGAACGAGCCGACATGTACCGGTTCGCACGGCGGCGGTCCGACGAACTGACCACCGGAATGAGCGACGCCGACGACTTCGAACGGTGGCTCGAGTCCGTGAAGACCGCACGGATCCTGGCCGAATGGATCGACGGGGCGTCCGTCGAAACGTTGGTCGACTCGTACCGGATCGGTCCGGGCGACCTCGAATCCCGGGTGAGTCGCGCGGAGTGGCTGCTGGGCGCCGCCGACGCGATCGCTGCGGTCGTGGACGTCGACACGTCGGTTTTCGAGTCCACGCGGCAGGGGCTCGTCGAACGACAGGAATGAACACGGGGCTGTCCCTGGAGATCGATCCCAAGATCAGCAGAAACGTTCTCTCGCCGACAATTGCTTGGTTCTGCGGGTTCCCCAGTCGCCATGGACGATTTCGAAGAAACCGCGAACGCGAAGCCGAAACCGTTCCGGTACGACAGCGAAGTGGACCCGGGTGAGAAAACGCACGTCCGGTACGAGGTCAGCGAGACGTATCTGGGGGATCCAATCGAGATTCCGGTGACCATTATAAACGGGGAACGCCCCGGTCCGACGTGTTACATGACCGCCGCGATCCACGGAGACGAACTCAACGGGGTAAAGGTACTCCAGGAGGTCGCAGCCCGGTACACGCCCCAGGACATCCAGGGAACGCTCGTCTTGCTCCACGTCTGTAACGTCCCGGGCTACCTCGTCCAGGAGCGATACATCCCGATCTACGACCAGGACCTCAACCGGTCGTTTCCCGGACGGGAACGCTCCAACACGGCAGAGCGAATGGCCAACGTCATCTACGAACGGTTTATAACGCAGTGCGACTTCGGGCTGGATTTCCACACCTCGACGCGGAACCGGACGACGATGTATCACGTCCGGGCGAACATGGCGGACGAACGGGTTGCCCGACTCGCGAGAGCGTACGGCGCGAACCTGATCCTCTCGGGGGAAGCAGACGCCGGAAGCCTCAGGGCCGTCGCGACGGCCGCAGGGATCCCGACGATCACGATAGAGATGGGGAAGGCACACCGGTTCCAGCCGGCACTCATCGAGCGGGCGCTGGAAGGGGTCGAGTCGGTACTTGCAGAGTACGACGTCCTCCCCCAGGAGGCGGTTCAGTGGCCCGGCTGGCGACGGGTAATCGACTCGGCGAACGACAAGACCTGGCTACGCGCGGACAAGGGCGGCCTCGTCGAAATGAAGTACGATCACCCGCTCGTGTACGAAGGAGAGACGATCTGTACGATCACAGATCACTTCAGCACCCGCGAGAAGATCGTCACCGCGCCGTTTACTGGGCTCCTTGTCGGCGTGCTGCAAAACCCCGTTGCCTCGCCGGGACATCCACTGTGTCACCTGGTGAGCGTCGGCGGCGAAACGCTCGCAGAGATCGAACGTGAGATCGAAAGTGGGGAGTTTTCCGAACAGCCCTGGGCGTGATCCGGCGGGTCGTCGGACGATCCGGGGCGTCGGACTCTCCTTGGCCGAATCGACTCACCGAACGCGATCGGCGATCCCCTGGAGGCGCTCGTACTGGTCGTGTCCGTACGCGATCACCCGCACGTCCGAGAGCGTGGCGGCGTCGTACGCCGCGATCGCCTCACAGACGATTCGGGCACCCTCCTCGAAGTCGAACCCGGCGGCACCGGTACCCAGTACCGGGACGACCACCGACTCGCACCCGCGTTCTTCGGCGGCCGAAAGCGCGTTCGTCGTGGCATCGCGGATGCTCTCTTCGGTTGCGAGTCCGTCGCCGTAGTGGGGCATCGCAGCGGCGTGGATCACGTAGTCGGCATTGAGGTCGAACGCGTCGGTGACTGCGACCACACCGAGTTCAACTGGTCCCTTCTCGACGGCCGCCTGGTTGAGCCGTTCGCCGCCGACCCGCCTGAGCGCGCCGGCGACGCCCGATCCCATCCGGAGGCTGGTTCCGGCAGCGTTGACGAGCGCGTCGGCCTCCTGGGCTGCGATGTCACCCTGGATGACGCTGTACTCCATGGCGGTCGTGCTTGGTCACGAACGAAAATAAAACCGATCCGGGCCACCGTTGAGAACCCGAGACAGACAGCCGGACGAACTATCGGGGTTTCCCGCGTCGGTACTGCGGTGGCCATTCGAGGTCCACATCAAGCGCCTCGGCCGCGTGCAACGTCCAGTACGGGTTCCGGAGGAACTCCCGGCCCAGGATCGCGAGGTCGGCCCGGCCGTTGCGGACGAGTGCGTCGGCGTGCTCCGGCTCCGTGATCTTCCCGACGGCCCCGACGGCGACGTCCGTCCGGTCCCGGATCTCCTCGGCGTACGGCACCTGATAGCCGGGAGCGGCCTCGGGGACCGTCTGCTCGGGATGGATGCCGCCCGCCGAAACGTCGATCAGGTCGGCACCGGCCTCCGAAAGAAGCGGCGCGAGCCGGACCGAGTCCGAAAGCGTCCACGACTCCCGATCCGGCAGCCAGTCGGTCGCAGAGATGCGGACGAAGACAGGCTTGTCGTCGGGCCAGACCTCCCGAACCGCAGCCGTTACGTCCCTGACGAGACGGGTTCGTCCCTCGAAGTCGCCCCCATAGGCGTCACTCCGGCGGTTCGTCACCGGCGAGAGGAACTCGTGGAGCAGATAGCCGTGGGCGGCGTGTACCTCGGCGATCTCGAAGCCGGCCCGACGGGCCCGCTCGGCGGCGGCGGCAAAGTCGTCGACCACGTTTTCGATCCCGTCCCGCGTGAGTCGGCGGAGCGGAACCGGATCCTCCTCGCGTGGCCACGGTTCGTCGCTGGGCGCGACCACGTCCCAGCCGCCGTCGGCGGGTGCGACCGGGCCGCCACCGTCCCAGGGCCGTTTCGTCGACGCCTTCCTGCCCGCGTGGGCCAGCTGGATCCCCGGAACCGATCCCTGGTCGGCGATAAAGCCAGCGATGTCGGCGAGCGCGTCGGCCTGGTCGGCGTTCCAGATGCCGAGGTCGTGTGGAGTGATCCGCCCTTCCGGTGATACTGCCGTCGCCTCCGACATCACGACGCCCGCGCCACCGACCGCCCGGCTACCCAGATGAACGAGATGCCAGTCAGTCGGCATGCCCTCGCTAGCGGAGTACTGACACATCGGTGACACCATCACGCGGTTCGGCAGTTCGGTGTCCCGCAACACGAGCGGATCGAACAGGGAATCAGTCATCGATCGGAGTTCACCCGCCAGGATAAAACGACTGTTGAAAGCGACGCCGCCACGGCCGCAGCTTCACCGCCCGCCTATGCGATTTCAAAAATAATTGTTTTCGATATAGTAAAGACAGTTTCCAAGAAACCAATCTTTAAGAGGAATGCGGCCGAATTTCCACTCGCAATGAGCACCCAAAAGCACGTTCGACAGCAGTACGGCGAGGTCGAAGGAAGCGAATCTCTCCGGATCCCATCGGACAAAGCCGAGCAGATCGTCGACGCGTTGACGACCGACCTGGCGTCGACGTACGTCCTGTACCACCAGCTGAAAAAGCACCACTGGATCGTCGAGGGGGCGGAGTTCCGTGATCTCCATCTGTTCCTCGGCGAGGCCGCCGGCGACGCCGAGGAGGCGGCCGACGTGCTCGCCGAGCGCATCCAGGCGCTTGGCGGCGTCCCTCTCTCGGGCGGTGCAAACTTCGAAGAACACGCGACGGTGAGCCCGGAGGACACCGACGCCTACGACATCCGGTCCTCGTTGGAGAACAACATGGAGATGTACGGAGACGTCATCGAGTCGTTGCGCGAGCACATCCAGCTCGCGAACAATCTGGGCGATTACACGACCGAAGAGGAACTGCGCGAAATCCTCCAGACCACCGAGGAGCACGCCCACCACATCGAACACTATCTCGAAGACGATACGCTGGTGCTCGAATCCAGTACCCACTGACCGAAAGAAGCGACAACGGGACGCTGCTTTTTCGAGCGATCAGTCGAGATCGAACGGGTTTTCGCGAACGACCGTCTGCTCGCGGTTCGGACCGATGCCGACCGCGTACACCGGAACACCCACCTCCGTCGAGAGATACGAGAGGTACTCGCGTGCGGCCTCCGGCAGGGCGTCGTATCCCTCCTCGGCGACCGCATTCCAGTCCACTTCCGGCCACGGCTCGAACTCCCGGTACACCGGCTCGCAACGCGCCCACTCCTCGGTGGTCGTCGGCATCGTCTCGGTCGTCTCGCCGTCGAGTTCGTACGCGTGACCGACCTTCACCTCGTCGAGCCCCGCGAGCACGTCCACGTGGTTGACGCCGATCCCCGTGAAGCCGTTCACGCGGGCGGCGTGTCGGAGCATCGGCACGTCGAGCCAGCCGATCCGACGCGGCCGACCTGTGACCGTTCCGAACTCGCCGCCGCGTTCCCGGATCTCGTCGGCGAGCGCCTCCTCGCGTTCGTCCCCGTCCAGTTCCGTGGGGAGCGGCCCGGTGCCGACGCGCGAGAGGTACGCCTTCACGACGCCGACGACCTCCCCGCGACCGATTACCGAGGGGCCGACGCCGGAGCCGACGCAGGCGCCCCCGGCGGTCGGGTTCGAGGAAGTGACGTACGGGTAGATCCCGTGATCGATGTCGATACTCGTACCCTGGGCCCCTTCGAACAGGAGGTTCTCGCCGTTCTCGCGTTTCTCCGCGAGGAATTCCCCGGCGTTTACCGTCATCTCCTCGCGCTCGAGACGTCGGCCGATCTCGCTGTACTCCTCGAACAGCGCCTCGACGTCGAACGCCTCCGCGTACTCGGCGTGTTCGTCGACGAGGTCGAGCCCGTACACTTCTGTCGCCAGCGTCCGCTTTTGCGGGACGACGTACTCGAGACGCTCCCGGAGCACGTCCGGATCGAGCAGATCGCCGACGCGAACGCCGCGACGGCCAGCCTTGTCCTCGTACGTTGGTCCGATCCCGCGGCCGGTGGTCCCCGCGTCCAGATCCGAGTCGGACTTGACTTCCTCCTCGATCCCGTCGAGAACGCGGTGGAACGGGAGGATGACGTGCGCCCGTCGGGCGAGACGGACGTCCGGGTCGACGCCGCGCTCACGGAGATCGTCGATCTCGGAGAATAGCGTCCGGGGATTGACCACGCAGCCGTTTCCGAGCACCCCGGTTTTCCCCCGAATCGCCCCGCTTGGAACCAGCGAGAGTTTGTACTCGGTACCGTCGTGAACGACCGTGTGTCCCGCGTTGTCCCCGCCCTGGTACCGGACGACGACGTCGGCGTCGCCTCCCCAGATGTCGACGAGGGCACCCTTGCCCTCGTCTCCGAGCTGGGAACCGACGATGGTGACTGTCATACACTGGTGGTTCAGTACCCCCGAACAAACCCGTTACGGTCGGTCTCTCCCGGACGAGGCCCCGGGGGAACCGGGATCAATGGAATAACTATATACGGTGTCCACGTATTGACAAGTGAAATGAAGCGATCGAAACTCATCGCGGTGATAGCGATCGTCGCTATCCTCGCCATCGTGGTATTGCGCAGTCGGTCGAACGACGAGTGATCTGTCGAGCCGCGGTATTGACCTGTCGAGCCGCCGTATGGCGGTTGCGAGTATCGGCTCCGATAACTGGCGTCCAACTTTTATGTGGAAACCGATCGAGGTCAACTCCGTGATCAGATGTCCGGTCCAGTTTCTGTAGCGCATGTTCGAAGGAGTTACGGTGCGAAACTGTCGCTCGCTCTGGTTGGGTTGACGGCGCTGGTCGTGGGGTACGGGGCGTTGATCCACGTCAGGGCCACCGAACAGCTCGGCGCTGCGGGTGGAGAGATAACCTCGGGGATCGTCGCGTTGGTGTTTCTGATGGTGATCAGCTTCGGGCTGCTCGGCGTAACCATCGGATCGAACACCGTGCTTTCGCTCCGCCAGTTGACCCGCAAGGCCGAGCGGATGGCGGACGGCGACCTCACTGTCGAGTTTCACTCTCCCAGGAAAGACGAGTTCGGACGGCTGTACGACGCGTTCGCGACGCTGCGGGACTCGCTTCGCGACCGGATCGAGGAGGCCGAAGCCGCCAGGGAAGAAGCAGAACAGGCCCGCAGGGAGGCGGAACGCACCCGCGACGAAGCGGAGGCGTACGCCGACGCCGTCGAAGCGAAAGCCACAGAGTACGAGGACGCGATGCGGGCCGTCGCGGAGGGTGATCTCACCCGACAGGTCGATCCGGAAAGCGAAAGCGAGGCGATGGAGGACGTCGGACGGGCGTTCAACGAGATGGTGACTGCGCTTTCGGAGATCGTCGCGGACGTCGACGCGGTCGCCGACGACGTCGCGGAGGCTGCCGACGAGGTGGATTCCAGGGCCAACAGGCTGCAAACGTCGACGAGCGAGGTGGAGGAAGCCGCAGCCGAAATCGCCGACGGCGCCCGAAGCCAGCGGCAGGATCTCGAGGGCGCCACCGAGGAGGCCAGCGACCTATCGGCGAGCGCCGAGGAGGTCGCCGCCACTGTCGAAAACGTCGCACAGACGGCGGCCGAGGCCGCCGAAATCGGCGAGGAAGGCCGCAAAGCGGCGGAAACCGCGCTGGATCAGATGGCGACGATCCAGGACGTCACCGACGAGACGGCCACGGAGGTCGAGTCGCTCGCCGCGGAGATCGACGAGATCGGCGGGATCGCGGATGCGATCTCGGAGATCGCCGAACAGACGAACATGCTCGCGTTGAACGCGTCGATCGAGGCTGCCCGCGCCGGGGCCGACAGCGACGGCTTCGCGGTCGTCGCACAGGAGGTGAAATCTCTGGCCGAGGACACGAAATCCGCTGCCGCGGAGATCGAAGGGCGGATCGAACGGGTACAGGAACGGACCGGCGATGCGGTCGACGCGATGCAGGAGACGGAACGCCGGATCGACGCCGGCGTCGAGACGGTGGAAACAAGCATCGACGCACTAGAGCGCCTCGCAGAGAGCGTTGAGGTAACCGACGCCAGTATGGACGAAATCGAGGAGGCCACCGATTCACAGGCGACATCGATAAACGGCGTGGTACAGCGGGTCGAAGACGTCGCCGCAATCAGCGAACAGACGGTCGACGCCGCCGAAGCGGTCACTGTGGCCGTCGACGACCAGACGGCGACGCTCTCGGAGGTGACCGGCGCGGCCGAAGGGCTGGCCGCACGCGCCGACGAACTGCAACGCGCTGTCGACGGGTTCAGAGTCGAGACCGGGCACGTGCAACGGGGCCGCACCGGAAGCGAGGACACAGCGGTCGCCACCGACGGCTCGGGCGACGAGTTCGGCTGGGTAACCACCCGCGATGACGACGCGGGGAGGAGGGAGTGACCATGCCGGTCGACATGACGACGTGGGCTGGGCTCGGTGCTGCCGGCATGGCGGTCGGGACCGCCTACCCCCTGTACGGGATGGCTCGCAATCCCGAAAAATATCGGTTCTACGGCGTACTCGCTTCGATCACTGGCATCGCCTTCGTTGCCTACGTGTTGATGGCATTCAATATCGGAACGGTCACGGCGGCGGGATACGACCTCCCGCTTCCCAGGTATATCGACTGGCTGCTCACGACGCCGCTTTTGGTGTTGTATCTCGGCATGCTGGTTCGGCCGGGACGCCGGCTGGTCGCGGCGCTTGTGGCGGTGAACGTCCCGATCATCGGGTTCGGGATCGGTGCGTCGCTCACTATCGGCCCGATCTCGTGGGCGATGTTCGGCCTCTCGTCGGTCGCGTACATCACGTTGCTGTGGATGCTCCTGTGGGAACTTCCGGCCCGGGCGACGATCCACGACGACCGCATCGAAGTCGTGTTCGGAAAACTTCGGAACCTGACTGTCGTGCTGTGGACGCTGTACCCGATCGTCTGGCTCGCTGCCCCGACCGGCGCCGGACTCATGCTGCCCGCCGAGGAGATGGTCGCGTTCGTGTACCTCGACTTCATCAGCAAGGTGGCCTTCGTCGTGGTCGCGGTCAACGGTGCGGCCGCGCTGGATGCACTCTCGACTGCCGAAGGGCCGGCGGTCGACCCGACCCCCGCCGACTGACCCCGGTCCGGAAACGACCCTCGCCTCCGGCACCACATCCGTTTTTATCACAGAGATCCGAGTGGCCGTATGACCGATCAGCGAACCTCTATCGTGGATTCCATTCGCAAGGAGGAGTACACCGGCGAAAACCGGTGTCTCCCCTGTACAGTAGTCAACGTCGGCATCGCACTCCTTCTGGGCGCGGTTGCGGCGGTTCGCTCCCGCGGGGCGGCGGTCGTGGTCGTCGCCGTCTCCGTTGTGGCGATCTATCTCCGCGGGTATCTGGTCCCCGGTACCCCGGAGTTGACGAAACGGTACCTCCCCGAATGGGCGGCGCAGTATTTCGATCACCACCCGCTGGAGGACGCCTTTACCGGAACGAAACCCACCGGTGAAACGGATGTAACCGTCGAAACAGAGACTACAGACGAGGACTCCACCGAATCGGAGTCGTTCGAAACCGTCGAGAAGATACAAAAACAGCGGCAGGAGGCGGTCGATCCCGAGCAGTTCCTGCTCGAGGTCGGCGCGACCACGGAAACCGAGGACGGAACCGACCTTCGTCTCACCGAGTCGTTTTCGGAGGCTGTCGACGAGGGAATCGCTTCGTTCGGGGGGGATCGGCCGGGGAACGCCGCAGTTGCGGACGTGTTCGACGCCGATCCCGCGGAGGTCGAGTTCAAGGACAGAACCTATCCTGCAGTCAAGGTGGGACGCCGAATCCGGAAGTGGCCCTCCGAGGGGGCACTCCTCGTCGACGTCGCGACTCACCGGGCGCTCGCGTCGCAAACCGACCGCTGGCGGTCGGTTCCGCTGGAACAGCGCGTGGGCATCCTCGAGTCGCTGCGAACGTTCCAGCTCCAGTGTCCCGTCTGTGACGGCGAGGTCGCGTTCGGCGACGCGGTCGTCGAATCCTGCTGTGCCACCTACGAGGTGATCTCCTACGAGTGTCTCGACTGTGGGCAACGACTCCTCGAACTGGATCCGGCAACGATCGACGAGGGCGACGGAACCGGGATCAGACCGTAGGCTACTCGGGGACGAGCCGGACCGTCGTCCGACTGTACAGCCCCTTGCCTTCGGCGTCCTCGACGTTGAGGCCGGCGCCGATGGCGTACTTGCCCGGACCGGCCGGCTCCCACTCGGACTCCGACACACGGAAGGTTCCCGTCCAGCGCTTCCTGAACACTTTCTCTTCTCCGCGTTCGAAGACGAACCCCCGTTGCTCGTCGGGCGGGTTCTTCAGATCGACGTGTGAGGCTTCCGTCACGCCGTCGACGTCCCACGTCCACAGCACCGGCGATCGGACCGGAACCGTCACCGGGAACGGCATCACGTTCCGCATCCGAACCACGAACGGAACGTCGGTTCCGACAGGGTACTCGTTTCTGGGGGTCGTAACGTCGATCTTGATCGACCGATATCGGAGCCAGTGTGGAACGAACACGCGGCTCAGCCACGTGGAGGGGACCATCTTGACCGCGAGCGGCTCGTGAGATCGGTCGCGCCGTTCTCCGGGGCTGAACGCGTCCTCCTCGTCCCGGCGAAGCGCCTCCGACTCGTAGATCCGACGCATCGTCGGACCAAGGGCCGCAACCGAGTAAAAGCGTTCGATCGACCGGACAACGGAGACGTCGGCGGACGGCGTTAGTCGTCCGCGTCGGTGTTAGTCGTCCGCGTCGGTGTTAGTCATCCGCGACGGCGTCGTCGGCGTCGGATCCGCTCGTTCCGACGGCACCGGGAGCGAACTCGGGCGGCGTGCCAGGGTAGCCGTCGTCGTAGAGCAGACACGCGATCCGGTGGCCGGATTCCGTCTCCGCAAGCGGTGGAACCGTCTCTTCGCAGGGGGTGGTGAGGTCCTCAGCGATGACCGCGGCCCCCTCCTCGAGTCCGTCCTCGTGGACCGTCCTGACGTATCGCGTGAGCGCCTCCTCGACTGTCGAATCCGAAAGCCGCTCGGGAAGTTCGAATTCCTCCCGGACGAGGCGTTCGAGTTCCTTCTGGGGCAGTTCCTCGTAACTTTCGAATCCCGACCCTGCCTCGCCTTCTTCGACAGCGGTCACCGCGTGTATCGAATCCGCCGATCGGGCACGCTGCTTGAGGTTGAGCAGCGAGCGCCAGTGCTCCTGTTCGACGTCGATCGCGTCCGGCTGGATGACCCGGGGACACCGGGTGTGGAACCGACACCCCGTCGGCGGATCGATCGGCGATGGGACCGCCCCGCGGAGGAAGATCTGTTCGCCCTCCCAGAGCGGATCGGGCTCCGGGATCGCCGACAAAAGCGCCTCCGTGTACGGATGATACGGCGGCGCGTACACGCTCTCGGTCGGGCCGATCTCGGCGACCTTGCCGAGATACATCACGGCGACCCGGTCGGAGATGTGCTCGACGACGCTGAGGTCGTGCGCGATGAACACGTACGAGAGGTCGAACTGTTCTTGGAGATCCTCGAGGAGGTTGAGGATCTGCGCCTGGACGCTCACGTCCAGGGCGCTCACCGGCTCGTCACAGATGACGACTTCCGGGTCCACCGCCAGCGCGCGGGCGATCCCGATGCGCTGCTTCTGGCCGCCGGAGAACTCGTGGGGGTACCGGTTCGCGTGGCTCGGATTGAGACCGACCGTGTCGAGCAGCTCGTACACCCGATCCTCGCGGTCCTCCGTTTCGCCGATCGAGTGGATCTCCAACGGCTCCCGGATGATGTCTCCGACGGTCATCCGGGGGTTCAAGCTCGAGTACGGATCCTGGAAGATGTACTGGATGTTCTTCCGGATGTCCCGGAGTCCACTGCTGGAAAGCTCCGTGAGATCCGTATCGCGGTAGTAGATCGAGCCACCCGTCGGCTCGATCAGCCGTATCATCGTCTGTCCAAGCGTCGACTTCCCGCAGCCGGATTCGCCGACGACGCCCAGGGTTTCCCCCTCCTGAAGCTCGAAACTGACGTCGTCGACCGCCTTCACCTTCTGGGACTCCCCCAGCAGCGTGTCGAGGAACCCTTCGCTCGTGTCGTAGTACTTTTCGAGGTTCTCGACCCGAACGATCGGCTCGTCGCTACTCATCGCTTTCACCTCCGGTTGCGGCGGCGGTCGGATCCGACGTTTCGTCCCGAACGACGATATCGTAGTCGAGCCCCTCGGAGAGGTCGCCCGAGTACTCGAGACACGCCGCCCCACGCTCGGAGTCGACCGTCGTCCGCTCGCCGGTCTCGGGATCCAACAGACTCGGCTCCGTTCGGGCACACGCCTCCTCGGCGAACGGACACCGAGGGTGGAAGCTACAGCCGGGGGGCAGTTCGATGAGGTCCGGCATGGTTCCCGGGATCGTCTGTAGACGATCGCGCTTGTCGCCGATCCGCGGGATCGAACTCATCAGTCCCACAGTGTACGGATGCTTCGGATCGTAGTAGAGGTCCTCGACGGGCGCCTTCTCTACGGGCTTGCCCGCGTACATCACCATCACTCGGTCGCAGAACTCCGCGATGACGCCGAGGTCGTGGGTGATGAGCTGTACCGCTGTCCCCATGTCGTCGGCGAGTTCCTCGATGAGGTTGAGGATCTTCGTCTCGATCGTCACGTCCAGCGCCGTCGTGGGTTCGTCGGCGATGATGAGTTCCGGGTCACACGACAACGCCATCGCGATGATCGCACGCTGTTGCATCCCGCCGGAGAACTCGTGGGGGTAATCGGAGTACCGCGTCTCTGCTTCGGGGATTCCGACCCTGTCGAGCAACTGTATCGTCCGTTCGCGGGCCTCCTCCTCGCTGTAGCCGAGGTGGTGTCTGACCGCTTCCCCGATCTGATCGCCGACCGTGTACACCGGGTTCAACGCGGTCTGTGCGTCCTGGAAGATCATTGCGATGTCGTTGCCACGAATCTTCCGAACCTCGGATTCGGACATCTCGAGGAGGTTCTCCCCTTTAAACAGGATCTCGCCGCTCTCGATCTGTCCGGGATTGTCGATCAACCGCATCAGCGAAAGCGCGCTCACGCTTTTGCCGGCACCCGACTCGCCGACGACACCGAACTTCTCGCCCCGTTCGATCCGGTACGAGAGGTTGTCGACCGCGGTGACGGCCCCTTCCTGGGTGTAGAAGCGAACCGTGAGGTCGTTGACTTCCAGTAGCGCCATTACTGGGCACCTCCAGCAGTGACGCTGGTCTCCTGTGCGTCCAGGGCGTCGTTGATTCCGTCACCGATCATGTTCATCGACATCACGAACACGAAGATCGCCAGCCCGGGGAAGACGGTCGCATGCCAGGGGATCCGGCCGCCCGGACCCTGGATCAGCGTCTCCCGGGTCTGGTCGAGCATGGTTCCCCACTCGGCGGTGCCGGGCGGCATGCCCAGCCCGAGGAAGCCGAGCGCGGCGACGCCGATCACGACGACGCCGATGTTGAGCGAGGCGACGACGAGCACCTCCGCCATCGCGTTCGGCAGCACGTGACGCATGATCACCCGCCTGTCGCGGGCGCCCAGCGCCTTCGCCGCCTTCACGTACTCGCTTTCCTTGACAGACAGCACCTCCCCGCGCATGATGCGGGCGTAGCCGTTCCAGCCGAACAGCGAGAACGCCGCCACGAGCTGCCAGTAGCCGCCGCCGAAGATCGTCACGATGATCAGCGCCAGGACGATCCCGGGGAACGCGTAGATCGTGTCGACGATCCGCATCATTATCTCGTCGACCCAGCCGCCGTAGTAGCCGGAGATGCTTCCGTACACCATCCCGACGCTGGCGGTCAGCATGACCACGACGAACCCGATCGAAATGCTGTATCGGCCGCCAAAGAGGATCCGGGAGAACAGGTCGCGCCCGCTCCCGTCGACCCCCATCCAGTAGTCAGTGGACGGCCAGTCGTACACGCTGACGCTGGGGTCTTCGGTCAGGTAGAGGATGGTCGTCGGATCGTACGGCGCGAGGGCGAACGGCTGGATCGTGACGCCCCAGACCGCGATCGGGCGAGCGAGAAACGCCGCAAGGCTCATGAGCAGAACGATCGCGAGCCCGATCAGCGCCGAGCGGTTCCGCATGAACCGCTTGTACGCGCGAACCCAACGGGTTTCGGTCTCCGCCTGTATTTCGCCCGTCCAGTCGGAGATCCGCTCCCGCTCGGTTACCCGCTCCGGGTCGAACCCGGTGACTTGAATCCGACCGCGCTGTGAGTGAGATCTGTCAGTCATATCTGATCCTCGGATCGAGTACTGCGTACATGATGTCCGCAACCAGGTTCGCGATGATGATCGCGACGCCCGTCACGAGCGTGATCGCCATGATGAGGTCGATCTCGTTTTGCGTCAGGGCGTTGATGAACTCCCGGCCGAGCCCGGGCCAGTTGAACACGACCTCGACGACGATCGATCCGCTGACGATGCCCGCCGTGAGAAGCGCCGCGAGCGTCACGACGGAGATGAGCGAGTTGCGGAGCACGTGTTTCAACACGACCTTGCGTTCGGGGAGCCCTTTCGCCCGGGCTGCCGTCACGTAGTCTTTGTTCATCTCTTCGGCCATCGACGTGCGCATCACGCGCATGATCGCCGCCGCCGACGCCGTCCCGACGGTGACGCCCGGAAGGATGAGATACCACAGCATCTCCGGGCTGTACAGCGGCTGTCGAGAGGGCGGCAACACGGGCCAGAGATCCAGGATCAACGCGAAAAACAGGATCAACATCAGCCCGAGCCAGAAGTTCGGGATCGAAATGCCCGAAAGCGCCAGGAACCGGCTGACGGTGTCGCCCAGCTGGTCCTTTTTGACTGCCGCATAGATACCCGTCGGGATCGCGATCCCCAGCGCGAACACCCAGCCAAAGATGCCCAGCGCGATCGTCTCGGGGAGCCGCATCAGGACGATGGAGCCGACGTCACGGCCCGAACTGTACACCTGGCCGAAATCACCCTGTAACACGTTCGCAATCCAGTGGAAGTACTGCTCGTGGGCCGGCCGGTGGAGGCCGTACCGCCGCCGGATCGCCTGCTCTTCGGCGGCCGTCATGTCGGGGTTTAACCCGACCATCTGCTGGACGGGGTCCCCGGGCGTATAATGCACGAGTGCGAACGTGATCACCGACACACCGAACAGTATCGGGATGATCGCCAGAAACCGCTTGAGTATAAATCGTCGTAAGCTCATCGTGTGGGAGGAGTTGCTGCCGATCGACCGGCAGCACGGCGAGGGCTTATTCGTCGATGTAAATAACTTGTTCGTCCTGCGGCGCGAACAGGGCGTAGTTCAGGTAGCCCTCGTGGAACGGGAACTGCCCCCAGCCCTTCACGCTCTCGTGGCGGACGGAGGTCTGCAGGTCGAAGTGCGTGATCGCACTGGCTGCAAGCTCCTCGAGTTCCCGCCAGATCTCGTCGTACCGCTCGCGGCGGAGGTCCGCGTCTTCGGCGACGTCGGCGCCGTACCTGGCGTTGTCAAGCATCTCGTCGAGCCAGTCGAAGCTGACGCCGCTCAGGTTACAACACGCACCGTGGTTACTGCTGTGATGCAGCGCGTCACAGAAGCTGTGCGGGTTGAACGTGCCGGACAGGCCGATGCAGCCGATGACGCCACGCTCCGCGTACTCCGGATCGAGGACCCGAGCGACGTAGGTTGTCCACTCGAACGTCTCGATTTCAGTCTCGAACAGGCCGGTCTGTTCCATCGACTCGGCGACGAGCTCGACCATCTGGACACGGTCGTCGTTGTCGGCGTTGACCTCGAGAGTTACCTCGAGGGGCGCTTCGATGCCGTACTCGTCGAACACTTCCTGGGCGAGTTCTTCAGCCTGCTCGGGATCGTATTCGTTGTACGGGCGGAGCTCTTCTTCGAGCGCCTGGGCGTCGGTCGTCCCGGCACCTTGCGCGAGTTCGGGGATCATCGTCCACGCCGGACGGGCCCAGCCCGCCAGGACGTTCTCGACGATGGACTCGCGGGGCACGAGGTGGTTGAACGCCTGCCGGAGCCGCTGGTCGTCCCACGGCTCGACCCGGATCGGCGGCTGGAAGTACTCGTAGCCGCCGGTTTCGACGCCGGCGACCTCGAAGTCCTCGGAGGCGTCGAAGTCGTCGAGCGTTGCCCGGGTCAGGCCCGTCGTCACGTCGATCTCGTCGTTTTGCAGCGCGCCAGAACGGGTCGCGTCGTCCGGAATGATCTCCAGTTCGATCCGGTCGATGACCGGCCCGTCCGGGAAGTCGTCGTCACCTTCGAACCAGTCGAGCGAGTCGACGCCCATCTCCTCGACCCAGTAGTTGTCGTTCTTCTCGTACTCGACGTACTGCTCGTCCTCCATCTCGTCGAACACGTACGGGCCGGTACCGATCGGCTCGTTACCCTGTCGGGGATCGAGGTCGTTCGGTGGAAGTTCGGCCAGTTCCTTGGGATACACGTACATCGGCGGCAGCTCCCGTGCGCCTTCGGCGTCGGGGAGCTGACCGTAGATGTCGACAGTGTATTCGTCGATCGCCTCGTAGTACAGCGTCGAGTCGAAGTACTGTGCGGCGTTGTCGGACAGCTTCAGCCTGTCGTAGGAGGCGATGACGTCCTCTGCGGTCATCTCCTCGCCGTTGTGGAACTCGACGCCCTCACGAAGGTTGTATCGGATCCGCATGCCGAAGACGCCGTCGTCGACGGCGTCGGCGGCGTCTTCGAACAGCAGCGTTCGGACCTCGTCACCCTCCTCGGGGACGGCGTCCTCGGGATGGCGGATGATTTCCTGCTCGTCGATCGGAAGTGCACCCTCTTCGACAGCTTCGACCGTCCGCATGTACGGCTCGTAGTCGGTGCGCTGGATGTCTTGCGTTTCGGCGACCTCGAAGTCCTCTGCGAGCCACGGATAGAGGTTCCCCTCGCTGTCAGTGGCGGTCAGCGTCTCGAAGATGAGACTCTGGACCAGCGTCGACGTCGTGTCGGTACTGTACGGGCCGTCGAACGAGTCGGCGTTGGCACCGATGCCGACGCGAAGGGTACCACCCTCGACGATCGCGCCGGGATCGACGTCTTCCTCGCCGATACCCGTGTCGTCTTCTTCGGCAGGCTCGTCGCCTTCGAGACAGCCGGCCAGGCCGACGACGCCCGCTGCGCCGACACTCTGGAGGACTCGTCTTCGGTTAATACGTGGACTGGATATCTCGGTATCCTGTACCATGGCCAGAATTGCGGGATCCCTACTAAAATATGTACTGCTTTGATCCCGCTGCCGTCGGGCGGTAAATATCTGTCAGAGTAAAACTATGATTCAGTTTTGAGCAATTTTTTACATCCGTGTCCAGATTCGGCCGGTACAGATCACCGGGATCCGGCGTCGACGCGGGGATCCAGATAGCTGTACGAGAGGTCCTGAATGATGTTCCCGACAACTCCGAAACCGATGACCACGATCGTGCTTCCCAGAAGAACCGGGAGATCACGGTTCTGTATGGCCTCGAGGAACAGCAGTCCGAACCCGTCGATCGCGAACAGCACTTCGATCATGAACACTGCGAGAACGAGCAACGCGAGCGCTTCGGTAAACAGCATCGAGAACAGCGGGACTGCGGCGTTGCGTACCACGTGTTTCGCGACGAGAACTGGCCCAGCACCCTTCGCTTTCACCAGCGTGATGAAGTCTGCAGACGCGTGTTCGATCGCGTACGCTCGCGTATAGCTCACGTATCCGCCAAGAATTGCTGCGGTGGCGAGACCGATCGGGAGTGCGTGGTCGAAAACCACCGGCGACCGTGAGATCACGTCGCCCTCCAGCAGCGAAACGAACATGCCGCCGATCCAGAAGCTCGGCAACGCAAAAACCAGGTACGCGGTTCCCCGGCCGCCGTTTGCGAACCGGCTTTCCGGATTCAAGGCCGCATACAGACCGACCAGCATCCCGATCGAGAGCCCGAAAACGATCGCCGGGACGACGTACATCCCAGTCCGCAGTACCGCAGCGCCGACGAGTTCGAGGACGGGCTCGCCGGTCACTAACGACTCGCCCCACGATAGCGTCATCATGTCCCCCATCCAGTCGACGTACTGCTCCCATACCGGTCTGTCGAGACCTCTATCCGCGAGATATGCATCTAGACGAGCCTCGAGTTCCTCGCCGGTGATGCCGGCCAATCTGAGCTGCCCCTCCAACCCCTGTTTGACCCAGTCGTCCGTCATCGTAAAGCCGACGAACACGGCAGTCATAACAGCCCACGCTGCAACGGCTCCGAGCGCGATGCGCTGGAGGAAAAGTCGGACGACGCTCACGAGCGATCACTCCGCGTCAGGATCCTGTAGACGACAGCTTTCGGTGCTCGTCGGGAGCTGACAGGGACCATGGAGGGCATACAATCTGGTTACCGACGGTCGATCTCAAAAACGTAACGGTTATGGCACGTTCGTGAAAACCCATCCACGTGCCACGATAACTGGTCCCGAAAGAGGTGCCCTCCATGAGCGACAACGACGACCCTCCCCGGTTCGAGACAGTCGACTGGTCACAGTTGCAACGATCGAGACGAATCGTTACCCCTCAGCGTATTACCCTTCTGACCGGCGTTACGCTCGTCGCACTACTGTACCTTTACGACGTCATGTATGCCCACGTATACACGATCGGCGAGTGGCGAGCCGAGCCGGTCGACTGGGTGTTCCTCCTTGCGTTGGTGACACTCGTCGCGTACGGTATCGTTCCCGCAGTACAGCATCGAGCTACCGCGAGGCAGTTCCTGGAGGGCGTCGGTGCCAAACTATCGACGAAGCTTGCCGGCGGCTACCTCCTGCTGTTGGTGGCGATCGGTTTTCTCGCCCCACTGGTCTTTCCGAACCCGGGGCTCGCCTTTCAACACGCGTTTCATCCGCCGGTCGGATTTACCAGCCAGGTCACGGGCGTCGAGTGTCTCGGCGCCGTGACCGGCGAAATCTTCGACCAGCAATGCCATGGAACGTGGACGTATCCGCTCGGAACGAACGAGCGAGGCCATCCGATGGGATACCTGGTTGCCTCCGGTGCGCGGGTCGCGGTGTACGTGATGGCCATCACCGCGGTGTTCGTGATTCCTGCGGCGGCAGCCGTGGGCGTAATCGCCGGACTTCGCGGTGGCGCCGTCGACAGTCTGCTGATGTCGTACGTCGACGTCCAGCTGTCCATCCCCGCGATCGTGCTGTATTTCATCGGGTACACCTACTGGGGCCCGTCGTTGCTCGTGTTATTGCTCGCGTTCGGGCTGCTCAGCTGGGGCGGCATCGCGAGACTGGTTCGCAGCGAAGTGTTACAGCGTCGCGAGGACGGCCACGTCCTCGTTGCCCGGAGTCTCGGAGCGTCCGGGACGTATCTCGCCAAGCGCCACATTCTGCCGAACGTGACGAACACCCTGGTCCCGGCGGTGTTCCAGTTGCTCGCGCTGCTCGTACTGTTCGAGGCAGGCGTCGCCTTCCTCGGCTACCACGAGCTGCAGACGTACTCGTGGGGCGGGACAATAAGCGAAGGGATCAACGCGGAGGTCGCCGCAGGGATGCAGACCAGGGCCGAACACCCCGCGTACATGATCTGGTGGGTGGCGACGCTTCCGGCGCTGGCGTTGACGGCGACGATCCTCTCGCTCAAGCTCGTCGGCGACGAGCTCAGGGACGCGATGGATCCCCGGCGGAGGGCGGGACGATGACCGACGAACCCTCCGAAAACGGGAGCAAACCGCTCCTTTCGGTCGAAAACCTCCGCACGCACATCCACGCCGACGGGAACACCGTCCACGCGGTAGACGGAGTGAGTTTCACCGTCGACTACGGGGAAACCGTCTGTCTGGTCGGCGAATCCGGTAGCGGGAAAAGCGTCACCTGCGAGTCGCTCACCGGGATCGTGCCGCAGCCGCCGGCCGAGATCGTCGGCGGAACCGTCGAGTTCGACGGACTGTCGCTACTGGACGTCGACGATTCGACGCTGCGGTCGGTTCGTGGAAACCGGATCTCGCACGTGTTCCAGAACCCTCAGCAAGCACTCGACCCAGTGTACACCGTCGGAGAGCAACTCGTGGAGGCGATGACGATCCACGGTGCAGCCAACGACGCTGCGACCCGCAATCGTGCCGTCGACCTCCTGAGGCGAGTCGGGATCCCGCGGGCGAGCAAACGGGTCAACGACTACCCACACGAGTTCTCCGGCGGGATGGCTCAGCGGGTCGCAATCGCGATCGGTCTCGCGGCCGATCCGGAGCTTTTGATCGCCGACGAACCGACGACCGCCGTCGACGTCACCGTGCAGGCCCGCCTCATCGAACTGCTCAGAGGGCTGACCGGGGGCGGCATGTCGCTGCTTTTGGTCACACACGATCTCCGGGTGGTCGCCGCCCTGGCGGATCGGGTCGTCGTGATGTTCGGCGGCACGGTGATGGAACAGGGACCGGTAGAGTCGGTGTTCGAACGCCCATCACATCCGTACACGCAGGCGTTGTTCGAAAGTTACGACGGACTGGACCGCCGGGGGGAACGGTCCGCGCGCGACGAGATCCCGACGGACGGCTGTCGGTTCAGACAAGAGTGTCCCCACGCCGTCGACGCCTGCGAGGGTGGAACACAGCCCACGACGTATCCCGCAGGGGACAACAGCACGCACGTGGTCTCGTGTGTCCATTACGCGTCCGGACGGGATCCGGATCCGATTCTCGCGGATGCGAGGGCAGCCAGCCCGGGCGGGGAACCCGAGGCAGCCAACGGAGGGTCGGCCGATGAGTGACGAGCCGCCAGTGCTCGGTGTCGACGGGCTGGAGAAGCACTACCCGATCAGGGAGGGGTGGCTGCGTCGCGAGGTCGGTCGGGTTCGCGCCGTCGACGGCGTGACCTTCCGGATCGACCGCGGCGAGGCACTCGGGCTCGTCGGCGAGTCCGGCTGCGGGAAATCCACGACTGCACTGTCGATCCTCCGGCTCGAGGAGCCGACCGGTGGGGAGGTCAGGTTCGAGGGAACCCCGATCGAGGAACTCGCCGGGGAACAGCTTCGATCGTTCCGGCGACGGGCACAGCTCATCGTCCAGGATCCGAACGAGGCGTTCAGCCCCAGGATGACCGTCGGAGAGGCGGTAGCGGAGCCGCTCCGCCTGCACGGCATGGACGATTCCGACCGTCGACGGGAGATCGTCGCCGACGTGCTCGAACGCGTGGGGCTGTCCGCCGCCGACGTCGACCGCTACCCCCACGCGTTCTCCGGCGGCGAGAAACAGCGGATCGCGATCGCCCGTGCGCTCGTCGTGAATCCGGATCTAATCGTCGCCGACGAGCCCACCAGTGCACTCGACGGCCGGGTCCAGTCGGACGTGCTCGCCCTGCTGGACGAGATCCGGCGGGAGTTCGACATTGCAGTGCTTTTCATCAGTCACGACATCGACGTCGTGCGCCGGTTCTGTGATCGTATCGCGGTGATGTATCTCGGAGAGATTGTCGAAAAGGGGTCCGTAGCGGAAGTACTCGACTCGCCGGCGCATCCGTACACCCGCGTGCTGCTCGGATCGGTCCCGAGCCTCGACCCCGGACAGCGGGAGCTCGAACAACCGCTGACCGACACCGTGCCGGAGCCGGCGAACCCACCCGACGGCTGTCGGTTCCACACCCGGTGCCCCGAGGTGATCCCGCCGGGAAACGTCGACGTCACCCCTGCACAATGGCGGGCGATCGCGGCGCTCCGGTTCACCGTCGAAACCGGCGAACTCCCCGAACCGATCGCGCCGGATCAATCTGGAGAGCCACTGACGTCGGAAACGGTCCGCGAGGTGTTCGGAATCCAGCCGACGCTTTCGGATCCCGCAGCCGAACGGGCGGTCGCGGAGGCCAGCGAAGCGGTCGCGAATGGCGACGTCGATTCGGCAAGTGAACTGCTCGCCGATGCGTTCCCGACCGTCTGTGAACGCGAAGATCCCGCAACGGTCGATCTCGATGGCCAGTCGGTTCGGTGTCATCGATACGATCCCGAAGCCGACGCCGATCCGCTGCCCTGGAACGAAACCGACCGAACGTAGCGACGGAACCGAACGTAGCGACGGAACCGAACGTAGCGACGGAACCGAACGTAGCGACGGAAGAACCGATCCGGCCGCCCTTCACTCGAAGGCGACGTCGATCCATATCACGACGACACGGAGCTGCTCTACGTCGTCGTACTCACACGACACCAGCGTGAGCCCACCCTCGCCGGCTCCCGGTTCGGGTTCGGCACAGTCCAGTCCGCTGTCCTGCATGTATCTGCTCCATGCTCCCGGGTTGACCGTCGAGACGTTTACCGCCACGCGATCGAACGAGGTGTCGTTGACGGGATCGTTTTGTCTGAGGACCCGTTCGGTCCGGACCTGAACGACCTGATCGCCGCTCACGGCGACGGATCCGCCCGACGAGAGGCGGACAACCGGGATCACGACGCGGTCGTCCTCGAACAGGAACGGAGGCTCGCGAACCATCACGCCACCACCGTCGCCGTCGCTGCGAACGACTGCGCCGGCGGAGTAACTGACGGTGCTGTCGCCTGATTCGAAGGCAATGGAACGGACCTGCTGTGGGGCGTACGTGTACTCCACCCCGGTGTCGTTATCGATTCCGGTGAGTTCGATGTGCGTCGAATCCTCGACCGAAAGCGTCGCGTCGGACATACGGATCTGCGTCGATCGGCTCGGTGCCCCGTCCAGGACGATGTCGTCGAGGTTCTCTCCGAGCACCTCGAATGCCCGTTCGGCGTTGTTGATCCGCTCGTGATCTCTGGCGTCCTGGAGCCCACCCAGCCCAACGGTGTAGACGATCGCGATCGAACCGATCACCAGCGCGAACACGAGAACGAAGCTCAGCGCCTCGCTTACCCCCCGGTTGTCGACCCTCGTCCCGCTCACAGGGTGACGTCTACGGGGAGGGGTTATCAAAGGCACGGCCAGGTTATCAGGAACGAAACTTGCAGGTCCGGACGGACCCGGCCTCTCGAGAGCTTCCCGACGACACGACAGCAGCGTTTTATTCCCGGGCGCGACAGAGCCGGTATGTTCAGGTCAGGGAAGTTCGTCGCGAAACGGCTCCGGAAGGCGAACGACGAACCACTGACGGCCGAGCAGGTGCAGCCGAACGGCGTCGATCTCACGCTGGGGACGGTCTACGAGCAGACCACACCGGGACGAATCGGCCGGGACGGGAAAAGGGTCGGCGACAGGCGCGAGCTCGATCCGACGGATGGGACGTTCCGCCTCGAACCCGGGAACTACATCGCCGAATACGGGGAAGTCGTCCGAGTTCCCGACTCGCACGTCGGCTTCATCTATCCCCGCTCGTCGCTCATGCGCAACAGCGCGATGTTGAACACGGCGGTGTGGGACGCCGGATACGAGGGGGTCGGCGAGGGCCTGCTGCAGGTCGGCCACGAAATCGAGATCGAGCGGGGTTCACGCATCGGCCAGTTCGTTCTCGCGGCCGCCGACCACGAGGGCGTCTACGAGGGAGAGTATCAGGGCGAACGGCTGTGATCGGTTCCCCGACCGGAGCGAACGGGACCGACTCTTTTAGGTTCCGTCCGGTCGACCGGTCCGATATGGAACACGTCTCACTCGGCGTACCGCGTGGCGTGCTCGAATCGCTTCCCGAGGAAGAAGACGCCGCGGAGATGGACATACACCGGGCCGTCGACGGGATCGAGCGCCGGATCAACGACGCGATCGACGAAGCCGACGATCCCGGCGAGGCCGCCAGCTACGTCGTCGACGCGATCGAACACATGGAATCCCGGATGGAACGGTACGACGAGTTCGTCCCCGAACTCAGGGCGTGGGGCCAGTCCCCGATCTACGCGATGGCGTGGCGGAACCTGTACGCGGAGCTGATCGCACAACTGTACCAGGAGGAGTGGCTCGCGGAGGAACTCGATCGCGAGCGAAACTACCGGCTGGTCGACGACGGGATCCGGTTCGACGGCTGAGTGTTCACCGCGTCGGTCCACCGGTGCAGACACTAGTGGCCGGGACCGAGACGAATCGGATCCTCGCTGGGACGGATCGCGACCGAAACCTCCTGTCCGACCTCGAAGGAGGCGTTCCGGGTAATCAGTTTGGCGCCGTACTCGGCGTCACGGGCGGCGAAAAGCGAGAGTCCGACGATCCTGGTTTCGTCCGCGAGGACGTCGACGTCCCGCCAGCGTATGGTCCGTCCGGTCGCCGTGCCGATCCGCGTTCCGAGCAGTTTTACGACCGACTCCGTTTCACTGACGTCTGGCGGTTCCAATTTACCGTCGTCGACCGGCCCATCGAGCACACCGCCGCCCTCGTAATGGGTCAAACCGCCGTCCAGCGGCCGGCCGTCGTCGTCGGCGATCGCAACGAACTCGGCCCCGGGGGCGGGATGGGTCGGCGCGTCCAGCACGGCGTAGGTGCGTCCCGTCTCGACGACAGTTCCGGTCCCGTCCCAGTCGATTCCCTCGACGGCCGCCGCCACGATGACCGGAAGCGATCCCCGCGCACGAAATGGGTTCCGGTCCGGCGGACGAAATCCCAGATGGATGTGGTTGTCGACCCACGGACCGAAGAACCCAGATCTGACGAGGTGTCCGATCGGATCGCCGACCGCTATCCGGTCCCCGGGAGCGACCGCTGGATCGACGTGGAGAATCCGGGCGAACAGACCGTCGGCGTCGGCCGGTTCCCCCTCGACCCGGATTACGATCAGGTGATCACAATCGACGGCGTACGGCCTGTCCGGACAGCCGACCGTCTTCGTGTCGAGGACCTCCCCGGCGACCGGCGATCGTGCTGTTTCAGTGTCGGGATACAGGTCGATCGCGCGACCGCAATCGTGGGCCGGATACGGGGAGTTGTAAAGCGAGAACCGCCGATACCGATACAGGAGATCGGCGGGGAGCCGGACGATCGGGTCGGCGTCGGTGGCCGCCCGGCCGCCCGTGGTCTGTTCGGCGTCCATGGGTGCCGTTGGATCCGGTCGGACAAAGGGGCGTCGTCACGTGGGCAAGCGACGACGCCGGTGTCGTTTTCCGTTTCGGCTACGTCGTGTCGGACGTGGCAGTACACGTCGTCCGCGGGTGCCCTGCCGGAATCGAAGCCGATCGGGAACTCGCAGAGCGGCTCCTGGAGATCGCCGCAGAACGGGGAGAGCCGTGGATCCGAGTCTGGAGGCCGCCCAGACAGCTAGCGTTCGGTCGCCGCGACGCCAACGAACCCGGATACGACGCGGCAAAAGCGGCCGCACGCAGCAGGGGATTTCCCCCGGTCGAACGGAGTGTCGGCGGGCGGGCCGTCGCGTACGACGGCACCACCACTGCCGCGTTCGCCTACGCTGTTCCGCTGTCCGACCCCCGTCGCGGGCTCTCGACGCGATACGACTGGGCGATCGACCGACTCCAGGACGCACTAGAATCGACCGGCGCGAACGTTCGTCTCGGCGAGCCCACGGGGGCGTTTTGCCCCGGCGATCACTCGTTGCGTGCGGTTCGAGACCTGAACGGATCGGATCACGAGGGGGTCGAGACGGGCGGGAAGATCGCGGGGATCGCACAGCGCATTGGAACAGCAAGCGCACTCGTCTCCGGTGTCGTAGTGATCGAGGACACGGCCGAACTACGGAAGGTGCTCGCGGCGGTGTACGATCGGCTGGACCTCTCGTTCGATCCCGACGCGCTCGGATCGGTAAAAGCGGCCGGCGGGAACGACGATCCGGAAGCGGTGGTCGCCGAGATGGAGTCGGCGTTCGTGGACGGGCGTCAGTCCGTCGTCGAACGAATCGACCGGTAGCCGCCCGGACGTTCGTTTCGACGTTCTTTTTATTGCCCGGGAGCGTTCTCGTGGTATGGCCGAATTCAAAGTCGTCGTCGCTGACCCCGAAAGCGGCAAGACGTATCAGGCGGAAGTGGACGGACAGGACGCGAACCGATTCATCGGTCGAGAGCTGGGCGAGGAGGTCGACGGCGCCGCCGTCGGCCTCGACGGCTTCACCCTTGAACTGACAGGCGGGTCCGACGTGTCGGGCCGTCCGATGCGCACCGACGTCTCCGGCTCGGGTCTCAAAGAACTGCTGCTCGAAGGCGGCGTCGGCTACAAGCCGAACCGCGACGGCGAGCGCAAACGGGTCACCGTTCGGGGCCGCGAAGTGAGCGACGAGACAGCCCAGATCAACGTGAAAGTCGTCGACGGCGACGGCGACGTCGCAGCGGCGTTCGAGACGGAGTAAGCCTCACACTGGAGATGCAAGACCGGCTCCCCTCCGACGCCGACGCGGTGTCGACGACCCGGGCCACCGTCGACCGTTTCGGCGGAACGCGACGCCCCTGCGTTCGGCTCGGGGATGCGGTCGACGTCACTGACGGCGACATCGTCAGGCTCGTTCTCGACCGAACCACCTACCACGCCCGAGTCCACGTCGACGCGAACGGTCCACTCCTTCGGGGGGCGTACCGAAACCGTCGCCTGGCGCGGACGCCGGGCGAGGGCGAGAACGAACTCCAGACCTGGCTGGAAAACGTCGGCAAGCAACCCGGTGACGCCCTCGAATTCGACGAGGTCGTCGCCGGTGACCTCTACGGACTCAGGGTTCCCGGGAGTCGGACCGTATACTCCGTCAGCCAGGGCCCCAGATCCTCCCTCGCTGACATCGCCCGCGACCTCGACGGGTGACCGGCAGTTCGACTCCCGGCGAAGAACTGATGATTCTGTCCGCGACAGTCGCCCCCAGTCAGGCGAATAGCAACCTGAGATTTACGGCCGTGACCGTCACGCCGACCACTGTGAGCAGCGCCGGCGGGAAGTAGTACAGCACAGCGTCGCCGTCCCGGGCCCCCAGATAGCTGATCCACACCATCACCAGGAACGCAACGAGCTTTGCCGCGACGAGACCCCACAGACCGAAGGTGTCCATCGCGAGGCGCACGATCGGGTTCCCCTCACTCAGGTGCGGGACGAAGTAAACGAGCGCGATGGTCGTCACGACGTCCCCGACACCGTACGCCGCCGTGGCGACGATCCACAGCCAGTAGAACTCGTCTGAACGGCGATTGTATATCGGACGGGCACGGGAGCGACGCGAGCGAGACACGGTAGATCCAGTTTTTGCGAGATAGTAAAACAATTCGACAGCGAGACGAAAACCGGAACCGAACGATTCTTTCCGTTCGTGACAAACCACCGGTCATGGGAACCCCGCTGGACGAGCGAGAAGAACAGGTGACGGCAGTGCTTGACAGGTTGTTCGACGCGTATCCTGACTCGACGATCTCGTTGAACTACTCGAGTCGGTTCGAGCTCCTCGTTGCGGTGGTGCTTTCGGCGCAGTGTACCGACGAGCGGGTGAACGCGACGACTGCGGAACTGTTCGAGGAGTACGAGTCGCCCGAGGACTTCGCGAATGTATCGCAGGACGAACTGGCCGAGCGACTGAACTCGATTACGTACTACAACAACAAGGCGGGGTATCTGCGATCTGCAGCCCAAGACATCGTCGAGAAACACGACGGCGAGGTCCCCGATACGATGTCGGAGCTCACGGAGCTGGCCGGCGTCGGTCGGAAGACTGCAAACGTGGTCCTCCAGCACGGTCACGACGTCGTTGAGGGAATCGTCGTCGACACCCACGTCCAGCGACTCTCGCGGCGTCTCGGGTTGACGGACGAACAGCGTCCGGAGGCGATTGAGGACGACCTGATGGACGTCGTCCCGAAAGAGAACTGGCAGCAGTTCACACACCTCTTCATCGACCACGGTCGGGCGACCTGTACGGCCCGGAATCCCGACTGCGAGGACTGCGTGCTGGAAGATCTCTGTCCGTCCTCGAAACTGGACAACGGAGTCGATCTCGCCTCTGGCGAAGAGTGGTCGTAGGGACGTCGACAACCGCGGTCCGAACCGGGGGCGGAAGACCGCCCGCATCCGGAGCTTTTAAACGAGTTCCGGACCCACGTAGCCGTAATGGCTTTTGAGGAGCTCTTGAACGATCCCGTCATCCAGAAATACCTCCACGAACTCGTGGGACCGACGGGGATGCCGGTCGCCGCGGCACCGCCGGACGGCGAGGTGACCGACGAGGAACTCGCCGAGCGCCTCGATCTGGAACTCAACGACGTTCGACGCGCGCTGTTCATCCTCTACGAGAACGACCTCGCCTCCTACCGGCGCGTTCGCGACGAGGACTCCGGCTGGCTCACGTACCTGTGGACCTTCGAGTACGAGAACATCCCGGAGAACCTCGAAGAGGAGATGCACCGGCTGCTCGAAGCGATCGAAGAGCGTGAGGAGTACGAGCGCAACCACGAATTTTACCTCTGTGAGGTGTGTTCGATCCGGTTCGAGTTCGGGGAGGCAATGGAATTCGGATTCGAGTGCCCGGAATGTGGATCGCCGCTGGACTCGATGGAAAACGACCACCTGATCGACGCGATGGACCGGCGACGTGAAGAACTCCGGGACGAACTCAACGTCGACGTGACGAGCTGATGGTTGTACTCGCTACGAAGTGCTACGTCGCGGGCGACGCCCGGGACCGCGCGTTAGACGGGATGAACGCGCTCGTCGACAACGCGGTCGGGGAACTCGACGTCGAGTGGACGATTGGCGTCAGGAGCGATGACGACTTCGTCCAGGTCGAGTTCGAGGGAGCGGACGCGACTGTCGCGGAGAACCTTCTGGCTGAGGAATGGGGCGAGATTCCCGAAGAGATGGAGCCGGGAGAGACGTACGTCGGCACGCTGGAATCGTGGGACGATGAGGGGTTCACCCTCGATTCCGGGCGCCCGATCGAGGTGCCCGCCGACGAACTCGGCCTGGGGCCGGGGACCCCGGCCCAGCTCGTGAAGCGATACGGGCTCGTCCAGCATCTCCCGATGCGGTTCGTCGCCGGCGATCCGCCGAGGCTGGCAGACGCCGAGCGCGATCGGCTGTTCGACTGGAGTCGCGGCACTGGCCGGGTGAACGTAAACAGCGCGACCCGCGGCGAGGTGCGGGCGACAGTAAACCGGGCGGGACACGCCCAGGACATCGTCACCGTCGAGCGGCTGGGATTGCTCGAACAGAGCATCGTCTGTAGAGAGGACACCGACCCGCCGGGGCTCCTCGCGGCGATCGGCGGGTATCTCCCCGCCGAACTCCGCTGTGTCGTTCCATGACGGTCCGACGTCGACTGCTTCTTGCCGTCGTCGTGCTCGTCCTGCTGGCGGTCAGCGCCGGCTGCCTTGCCTACGTAACCGGTGGGGGCGAGGTTGACGACGAGACGCTCGACAGGGAGCCGGCCGAACCGTACGATCTCGACGTCGATCGGGACGGCTATCTCGTCGTGACGACCGAGGCGAACTATCGGGCAGTCTACAACGTGACCGACAGGGAGGAAGTTCGTCTCCACCGAGAGACCGGATACGGCACCGAGGAACCGATCGACCTGCACGCGTTCCGGATCCAGTACGCCGACGGTGACGTCGTCAACGGGTCGACGTTCCGGGCCCACGGTGGGGAGGTCGAACAGACACCCGACGAGATCTGGGTCCGGTTCCCCGAGGATCGCGAGGCGGACAAGCTGGCGTTTACGGCCTCGAGTACCCCAAAGCGGTTCGTCGCCCAGGTACCCGTTTCGGGCACCCTCGAAGTGGTCTTGCCCCCCGATCGCCGGATGGACTTTTTCCTGTTCGGGAACGTCGCACCACGCGGCTACGAGACGGAAATCCAGGGCGACCGCCAGCACATCATCTGGGACGATTTCACCGGTGACAGGGTCATCGTCCAGTTTTACCTCCAGCGCGACCTGTGGATCTTCGCCGCCGGGCTCGGCGTCGCTGCCGTGATCGCCGTCGTCGGACTGCTTCACTACCGCCGTCGGATCGAGGAACTCACGCAACGCCGCAAGGAAATGGGACTGGACGTCGAAGAGGAGCTCGACGAGTACGATGACGACGACGAACCGCCGCCGGGGCTGCGGTGAGCAGTTACCCCGCTCGTCGGTTAGGGGGGTCGATCAGGCCGTCAGGGACCGCGCGTTTTTGTGCCCGACGCCCGTCCCGTGAGACATGGACGTAGCCATCGTCACCGTGGGCGACGAACTGCTCGCCGGTGACACCCAGGACACCAACTCCACGTGGCTGTGTGGACAGTTGACCGAACGCGGGGTGCGTGTGCGACGGGTGACGACTGTCCCCGACGAAGTCGGAGAGATCGCCCGAGTGGTCAACGAGTACCGCGCCGAATACGACGCCGTGATCACCACCGGCGGTCTCGGTCCGACGCACGACGACGTGACGATGGAGGCGGTCGCCGCGGCGTTCGGCCGCGAGGTCGAGCCACACGAGGGAGCGCTCGCGTGGCTGGAAGAGCACGGAGGCTACAGCGCCGACGACCTCGTCGCGGGGACGACCAACCTGCCAGCAGGCGCGCGGATGCTACCGAACGAGGAGGGAGTCGCACCGGGAGCGGTCGTCGAAACCGTCTACGTCCTGCCGGGCGTCCCCGCCGAAATGAAGGGGATGTTCCGGCTCGTCGCCGACGAGTTTAGCGGGGAACGGACCTACACGACGTTTCTCACCACGCCGCAGCCGGAGAGCGAACTGATCGACCTCATGGTGACTCTCCAGGAGACGTTCGGGGTGTCGGTCGGCTCGTACCCCGGCGAAAACGTCAGAGTGAAAGTGACCGCCCGCGACCCGGAAACCCTCGACGACGCGGCGTCGTGGCTGCGAAACCGGATCGAGATCGTCGACTCCCCGGAAGTCTCCGAGACGACGTAGTCGAGAGAGTCCGGGCCGTCGACGACTCTGTCGGCGGTCGGATCAGCGATACAGGTAGATCAACCAGATCGCGGTGACGAGCAGGGACACCAGAAGCACCGTCGCACCCATTTCGGCGATCGGTATCGGTTCCGACTGGAGTAAAACCGGGAGCATACGCGTGAGTTTTTCCGGACGGGATTAAATGATTTCGTTCGTCGGGTGGTATCACACCACGGTGGCTTCGGTGAGGCGCACTCGGACCACCGCCCGCAGCTATTTACCCTCGAATTCCGGCTCTGAATCGCCCATGAAGGCGGTGATTCCCTCCATCAGGTCGTCTGTCGCCATGAGGTGACCGAACGCCTGCGCCTCGATCTCGAGCCCGGCGTCGGTGTCCTCTCGACCGTACAGCATCGCGCGTTTCGTGTACCGCTGGGCGATCGGCGGTCCACTCGCCATCTCGCGGGCAAGTTCGAATGCTCGATCGTCGAACTCCTCGTTGTCGACGACGTCGTTGAGGAAGCCGTACTCCTCCATCGTCTCGGCGTCGTAGCGCTCGGCGGTGAAGATGATCTCCTTGGCCCGCCCCTCGCCGACGATGTGGCTGAGGCGCTGGGTACCCCCCCAGCCGGGGAGCAGCCCGAGGTTGTGCTCCGGCTGTCCGAGTTCCGATCGCTCGGTCGCGATCCGGAGGTCCGCACACGTTGCCAGCTCCATCCCCCCGCCGAGACAGTAGCCGTCGATGCCAGCGACGACCGGCATGTCACACGCCTCGAGCTTCCCGAAGGTTTGCTGGCCCTTCCGGGAGAGTTCGACGCCTGCGATCGGGTCCGCACCGCCGGCAGCCATGCTCTGTACGTCGGCACCCGCCGAGAACGCGCGGTCGCCTTCACCTGTAAGGAGGATCGCTCGCACCTCTTCGTGCTCCTCAAGTTCGTCGATCGCCGACGAAAGTTCCTCGAGCAGTTCGTCGCTGATCGTGTTCATCCGGTGTGGCCGCGAAAGCTGGACGTGACCGACTCGGTCTTGGATCTCGACGGAAATCGCCTCGAAGTCGAACACGTCCCCCTCGCCTTCGGAGTCGCCCTCGTCCTCGCCGTGGAACGTTCCGCCGGATTCGGCCAGATCGGTGAGACACGCTTCGGGCTCGTATCGGGCGGCACCAGTGCGGTCGTACAGCTCCTCGAGTGTCTCCACGAGCGTCTCGATCCCCGCGTCGTCGGCCATCTTCGCTGGGCCGTCGGGGAAGCCGGCACCGAGCATCACCGCCCGGTCGATCGCCGGCGGATCCGCCACGTCGTTTTCGACGAGCCCGGCGACCTCGTTTGCCATCACTGCGAGCAGTCGCAGCCGAACGTCATCGTCACCCTCGCCGGTCGGGACGTCCGCACCGCCGTCCTCGTAGTCGTAAAACCCGGACCCGGTCTTCTTTCCAAGCTCCTCGGCTTCCACCTTCTCGACGAGGACCGGGCACGGTTCGTATGCGTCCCCGAGCTGGTCGTGCATATACTCGAGTACGTGGTAGCCCACGTCGATTCCGACCTGGTCTGCGAGCTCGAATGCACCCATCGGGAGGCCGATGTCGAACTTGGTCGTAGAGTCGACCTCGGCGACGGTCGCATCACCCATCTCGACGATCCAGGCCGCCTCGTTCATCAGCGGGACGAGCACGCGGTTGACGATGAACCCGGGACTGTCCTTTCGGACCCGCACTGGCGTCTTGTCCATCGCTTCCGCCAGCTCCTCGATCAGCTCCAGCGTCTCCTCGTCCGTGTGAGCTCCCGAGATGACCTCGACCAGCTCCATCCGAACCGGCGGGTTGAAAAAGTGCATCCCGCAGAACCGCTCTGGGCGTTCTGTGACCTCCGAGAGGTCCGTGATCGACAGGCTCGAGGTGTTCGAGGTGAACACCGTGTGATCCGGCGCGTACTCCTCGAGTTCCTCGTAGACGTCCCGTTTGATCTCCATCTTCTCGGGGACCGCCTCGATGACGACGTCCGCGTCCTCGACTGCCTCCTCGAGATCCACGAGCGGGGTTACGCGGTCCAGTGCTGCCTCGGCGTCGTCCTCGGAGATCCGATCCTTCTCTGCGAGTTTGCCCAGACTCCACTCGATCTGTTCGTAGCCGTCCTCGACGAACTCCGCTTTGATGTCCCGCATCCGAACGTCGTAGCCGGCCAGCGCCGCAACCTCCGCGATGCCGTGTCCCATGTTCCCCGCACCGAGTACCGTGACGTGTTCGACGTCGTCGAGCTTCATGTCCGACGCGTCGAAGCGGCGCCGGTTGAACGTTTCTATCTTACGAACGAACAACTGGTGTCGAGTTTATTCCTCCGAAAGAAACAGGCAGGCCTCGGCCTCGAGTTGGCGACAGGCCTCGATCAGGCCTCGACTTCGTAGCCGGCGTCCTCGACTGCGGCCACGAGGGCCCCGCGGTCGGCGTCCCCCTCTGCGGTTGCGGTACCGGCCTCGTGATCGGCGCTCGCCGATTCGACCCCCGAAACGCCCTCGAGCGCTTCGACGACCGCCTCTTCACAGCCATCACACGCCATTCCGGACACGGTGAGTGTCGTAGACATACAGGAAACTACTCCGTCACGAACTATGTGGGTTTTCCTTTCGTATCCAGTGTCGAGACGGACAGTAAAGTTTTGAACCATAAGCAAACGCAAAACGCACTTGAGGATGGAAAGATACGGAGACACATGCGCACGCTCGACGAGACCGATCGCGAGATCCTCCGACTGCTGCTTTCGGATGCCCGACGGCCGTACAGCGACATCGCAGATCGCGTCGGCCTCTCGCCGCCGGCTGTCTCCGACCGCGTCGACCGCCTCCAGGAGCTCGGCGTTCTCGAGTCGTTCACGGTCACGCTCGACCGGTCGATGCTCACCGAGGGGGCACGCCTGCTGATCACCGTGACACTCGCCCCGACAGCGGACCCGGCGGTTGAGGATGTTTCAGCCCACGACAGGGTCGAACACGCGTTCCTGACGGCGGCCGGCGACCTGGTGTTCGTCGCGATCGTCTCCGACGGGGACGTCAGACCGCTGGTTTCGGAGCTGCTCGGTGAGGACGAAACGCTGCTCAGGGGACTCGAGGTCGAACTCCTCGCCGGATCGTCGTGGTCGCCCACGCTGGGGAACGCCGAACTGGCCGTCGAGTGCGTCGAATGTGGCAACACCGTCACGAGCGAGGGAGAGTCGGCCCGCATCGACGGCACCCTGTATCATTTCTGTTGTGGCTCGTGTCTGGCGAACTTCGAGGAACGGTTCGAACGGCTACAGGAAGGGGCAAAGGAAGGCGCCTGAGTCCGGAGATCCATCGAGTCCGGAGATCCGTCGAGTTCGGAGACCGCCCGAAGACGAGGACGAGAGGGTGGTCTCGGAGGGAAAGTGTTAGGGTCGTCTCGCTCATGGTACCCACGACTAATGTCTGACATCGCCGGCATCATCCAGGAGATAACGGCGGACCTCGCCTCCAGGGACGGCATCGTTGTCGCGTTCAGTGGCGGCGTCGATTCCTCGGTCGTCGCCGCACTCGCACACGACGCCCTCGGCGACGACGCCGTCGCCGTGACCGCCAGAAGCGAAACGCTCCCGGAGGCGGAGCTCGAGTCGGCGAAACGCGTCGCTCGGGAGATCGGAATCCGACACGAGACCGTCTCGTTCAGCGAGCTGGACGACGATCGGTTCGTCGAAAACGACGACAAGCGGTGTTACTACTGCCGGACGATGCGGTTGGGTGAACTGTCCGACGCCGCAGCGAGGCTAGGAATCGACACCGTCTGTGACGGCACCAACGCCAGCGACGTCGACGGCGGCCATCGGCCGGGGCTGCAAGCTGTCGAGGAACAGGAGGCGTACTCGCCGCTTCTGGCGCACGACGTCACCAAAGCACAGGTTCGCGCCATCGCCTCGTCGTACGACCTGTCGGTTGCGGACAAACCGTCGATGGCCTGTCTCTCCTCCCGCATCCCGACCGGACAGGAAGTGACCGAAGCGCGGCTCTCCCGCATCGAGCGCGCCGAACAGTTCCTGCGCGAGTGGGGGTTCTCCCAGTTCCGCGTCCGGGACCACGACGGGATGGCCCGGATCGAAATCTGCGCGGACGAACTCGAAGCGGCGCTGGATCCGACGTTCGCACGGGTCGCAAGAGAACACGTTCGGGACGCCGGCTTCGACACCGTCACCCTGGACCTCGAAGGCTATCGGACCGGGAGCGTGAGCCCGGGTGGCGGGAACTGATCGGCTTCCCCGAGTGAGTAGGGAGTCGATCAAGTAGGGAGTCGGTCAGGTTCTGGCGATCTGTGCCGCCTGCGCGCCCGCGACGAACCCGGCGTCGATGTTCACCGTCGAGAGCACGGTACAGGACTGCAGCATCCCCGCGAGTGCCGCCTCGCCATCCCCGCCGTGACCGTATCCGATCGACACCGGCAGGCCGATCACCGGGCTGTCGACGAGCCCGGCGACGACGGTCGGCAGGGCACCCTCCCGTCCGGCGGCGACGACGACAGCGTCGGCGTTTGAAAGCGCTTCGGCCTCCGAGAGGATCCGGTGGATGCCGGCCACGCCGACATCGTAGAACGTCTCGACAGTACACCCCATCTCGCCGGCCGTCACGGCGGCCTCCTCGGCCACCGGAACGTCTGACGTCCCGCCGGAGACCACCGCGACCGTACCGTCCGGCTCCGGCGGTTCGTACGCGGCAGTTCGGAGCACGAGGACCCGCGAGTCCGGATACCAGTCGACGTTGGTGGCGAGCGCCTCGAGCGTGTCGACTGCCGCCTCGTCGACTCGGGTGAAAACGACATGTCCCTGCTCGTCGAGAAACGAATCCGCAATCGAGCGCAGCTGATCGATCGACTTTCCGTCCCCGAGGACGACCTCCGGGATCCCGGCGCGATCTCCCCTACCGGTGTCGAGGCGAGCGAAATCGTCGACGCGAGTGTAACCATCGAGCGCCCGTCGGGCTTCCTCGACAGTTCGCTCACCCGAGGCGACGTCTTCGAGAACGTCCTGTAGATCCATGCACGCCCTCCGGGCGTCAACTAATAAAAGCTAACCGCCAGCCGACGGGGAGACTGTTCAGATCCAGCCCTCTTCGACTAGCAGTTCGCCGTTGAGGATCGACGCGCCTGCCGCGCCGCGGATCGTGTTGTGAGCCAGACAGTTGTACTTCACCCCGTCGGCGGTCGTCTGCACGCCGCCGGCGACGACCGCCATTCCCCGTTCGGTCATCCTGTCCAGGCGGGGTTGGGGCCGGTCGGGCTGTGCTTCGCCGAACACGTGTATCAACTGGTCGGGGGCGCTGGGGAGGTCGATCCCCGGCAGCGATCGCATCGCCGCCCGGACCTCCTCGGCGTCCGGTTCCGACGTGAGTCCGGCGAAGACGTTCTCGAGGTGGCCGTCGATCGTCGGGATCCGGTTGCAGGAGGCGGAGACGTCGGCGTCGTGAAGCTCGAGTTCGGCACCGTCGAACGAGCCAAGCAGCTTCCGGGATTCCGTCTCCATCTTCTCCTCTTCGCCGCCGATGTGGGGAAGGGCGTTGTCGATAATCTCCATCGAGGTGACGCCGGAGTACCCCGCCCCCGAGACCGCCTGCAGCGTCGAGACGTGGACGCTTTCGAGCCCGAACTCGTCGAGTGCTGCCAGGGTCGGGACCATCGTGATCGTCGAACAGTTCGGGTTCTTCACCAGTGCACCGTCCCAGCCACGTTCGTCCCGCTGGACCTCGATCAGTCCGAGATGATCCGGATTGATCTCCGGAATCGTGAGCGGTACGTCCGGGGCCATCCGGTCGTTCGAGGAGTTCGAGGAGACGACGTAGCCGTCCTCGAGGAACGCCGGCTCGATCTCGCTCGCGACGCCCGAGGGGAGCGAGGAGAACAGCAGGTCGACGTCGTCGGGGACCGCCTCTGGAATCGTTTCGACGACCTCCATCTCCGCGACATCCGCCGGGATCGGGGTGTCGACACGCCACTTCGCCGCCTCCGCGTACCGCTTGCCCGCGCTGGCTTCACTCGCGGTCACCGCGGCGAGTTCGAACGTCGGGTGGTCGTCGAGAAGCTGGATGAATCGCTGTCCGACCGCGCCGGTCGCGCCGAGAATGCCTACCTGTACAGTCATTGTCTGTGGATGGGCTACAGGGACATAAGTCGGTTCGGGTTCGCGTCGAAATCGCCGTCTGAAGCGTCGCCCTGCCGGGACGAACGCGGATCGGTATCGGGGAAGCCCGACAGACAAAACAAGTAAAGCACCGGGAGCCCTACCATATGCTGCGTGCCTCAAGTCCTCGCCCGAGTTCACCCGGACGGGTGCGATGACAGAGCGACGAACCCGGGCACGCGACAGCGCGTCCGCGGCACACAGCGGACCGCCCGGCACGAGGGTTTCCCGGTCGACGCGGCACGCCGCCGGAGATGAGACCGGACGTTAGTGTTCCGGGCGATATCTCGCTTTTGCAGCGACGAGAATGCGGAGCTGCCCGGGCATGTTAACAATCAGTACTTAAACGATAATAGCTCAATTAATAAACCCCGATCCCCAAGCGCCGATTGATGAGCGACGAAGCCGGCGGGACCGAACGGCTCGAACTCGCGGTCCCGGAGATGGACTGTCCGTCGTGTGCCGGAAAAGTGGAAAACTCGCTCGATCGGACTGACGGGATCGTCGAGTACGAAACGCGTCCGACAGCGGGGAAAGTGATCGTCCGGTACGATCCCGACCGTCTCACCCCCGCAAAGCTGGCCGCGGCCGTCCGACGGGCGGGCTACTCGATTGCAGGGTCGTCTGTTCCACTCCCGGGCGTCACCGACACCACCGCCAACGTGGATGACGATGCCGGAGCTGGTAAGGACAAAAGCGCCGTCGGCGACCCCGACAGCGTCTGGCACAGCGAGCGGGCCATAAAAACCTGGATCAGCGGGATCTTCGCGATCGCCGGACTCCTGGTGGAGTTCCTGCTTACAGGGGTCAACGCGGAAGTGGCCGTACTCCTGGGGCGGGAGCTGCTCGTCGCCGACGTGCTCTTTCTCGTCGCGACGGCGGCCGCCGGGGAGACGATCCTCACGAACGGCTACTACTCCGCCAGAAACCGGAGCCTCGACATCGACCTGTTGATCTCGATTGCGATCATCGGCGCGCTGCTCGCCAGTTTCGGGTTCGGGGCTGGACTCTACCTGGAGGCGGCGCTTTTGTCGTTCCTGTTCAGCGTGGCGGAACTGCTCGAACAGTACTCCATCGACAGGGCACGGAGCTCACTCCGGGAGCTTTTGAACCTCTCGCCGGACGAAGCGACTATCAGGCGGGACGGCGAGGAACGGACGATCCCCGTCGAGGACGTCCGGATCGGCGACGTCGCGATCGTGCGGCCCGGCGAGAAGATTCCGATGGACGGCACCGTCCAGGCGGGTGAAAGTGCCGTCAACCAGGCGCCGATCACCGGCGAGTCAGTGCCGGTCGACAAGATGCCCGGCGACGAGGTGTTTGCAGGGACGATCAACGAGTCGGGGTACCTGGAGGTCGAAGTCACCGCCGAGGCCGCCGACAACACCCTCTCGCGGATCATCCAGCTGGTCGAGGACGCCCGGGCGAACCGGACCGAACGCGAGCAGTTCGTCGACCGGTTCGCCGGCTACTACACCCCGATCGTGGTCGCGCTGGCGGTGCTCACGGCGATCGTTCCGCCGTTTTTCATCGCCGACGGGCTGACCGTCGAGCTTCTGGCCGGTTACAGCTACACGTTCCCGGGGGCCTGGGAGGTGTGGTTCCTCTACGGGCTGACGCTTCTGGTGCTCGCGTGCCCGTGCGCGTTCGTCATCTCGACGCCCGTCTCGGTCGTCTCCGGGATCACGAGCGCCGCCAAGAACGGCGTCCTCATCAAGGGAGGCAACCACCTCGAGACGATGGGCGAAATCGACACGATCGCGCTCGACAAGACCGGCACCCTCACGAAAGGGGAGCTGGTCGTCACCGACGTCGTCCCGCTGAACGGCAACAGCGAGGCGGATGTCCTCCGGTGTGCCCGGGGGATCGAGTCCCGGTCCGAGCATCCCATCGGGGAGGCGATCGTCGAACACGCCGCCGATCGGGGAATCGACCGGCCCTCCGTCGGCGACTTCGAGAGCCTCACCGGCAAAGGCGTCGAGGCGACCGTCGGGGAGCGACGACATTACGCCGGCAAGCCCGGGCTCTTCGAGGAACTCGGGTTCGATCTGAGCCACGTCCACGCCGCCACCGACGGCGGGATCGTCACCGCAAAAAGCCGGAGCACCTGCGAGCGAAACGACTGTCTCGACCTGCTCGAGGACACGATCCCCCGGCTCCAATCGGAGGGGAAAACGGTCGTGCTGGTCGGCACGGAGAACGAACTCGAGGGGGTGATCGCCGTCGCCGACGAGCTCCGGCCGGAAGCGAAAGCGACCGTCGACCGGCTCCGGGAGCTCGGGATCGGTCGGATCGTCATGCTCACCGGCGACAACGAGCGGACCGCAGGTGCGATCGCCGCCGAGGTCGGCGTCGACGAGTACCGTGCAGGACTTCTGCCGGCAGGGAAAGTCGCGGCGATCGAGGAACTCGGACAGTCGGGGCGCGGCGTCGCGATGGTCGGCGACGGAGTCAACGACGCCCCCTCGCTTGCGACGGCAGACGTGGGGATCGCGATGGGCGCGGCCGGTACCGACACCGCGATCGAGACCGCCGACATCGCACTCATGGGGGACGATCTCTCTCGGCTGCCGTACCTCTATGAACTGTCACACCGTGCGAACGGCGTCATCAGACAGAACATCTGGTCGAGCCTCGCGGCGAAGGCGCTTCTGGCTGCCGGCGTCCCGTTCGGACTGGTGCCGGTCTGGGCGGCGGTGCTGATCGGCGATGCCGGTATGACCGTCGCCGTCACCGGCAACGCCCTTCGGCTCTCCCGGATCTCTCCCGCCGATTCGTAGCCGGATTCCCGTGGTCGCCCGATCAGCCTTCGCCCCCGGTTGCGAGCGGCCCGACGGTGATCCGGGCGTCGTAGACGGTGCGGTCGTGTTCGTCGCGGATCGAGACCTCGATCGTGTACTCGGCTCTCGGTACCCGATCGTCGGTCTCCACGACCAGCGGCTCGCCCGCCGAGAGGTTCTCCGTCGCCTCGTCGACACGCCGGATTTCGGTTCCGTTCTCGAAGACGGCGTACGAAATCCGATAGGGGAGCTGTATTTCGGAATCGGGGACGAACGTGTAGACGATACGGTCCTCGTCGGCGTGTGTGTCCGCCGAGAACACCGCCGGAGACGGCGGATCAGCAGGCTCGGCCGGATCCGGAGTGACCACCAGTCCCCCCAGGATGATCCCGAACGCCAGGCTGACGACTGCGACGACCAGCAACAGGGCGAGCACCTGACGCAGCGTGACGTTCCGGTCGAGTGCCGATTCCATAGCGGTGACTCTCCTCGGTTCCTTATAACCCGGCGGATCGAGAGATCGGGGCAGAAGCGACGGCAGCTATACGGCAGTCACGATGACGACTGCGTTCCAGGCGGTGACCAGCCCGCCGACCGTCGCCAGCGCCAGCGGCACCGCGACCCGGGCGGGGGTGTACAGGACCGACCAGACCGCGCCGAAGGAGACAAAGACGGCGAGTTTCAGTCCCAGCAGTCCGGCGTACCCGTACGTCTTCATCGCCGGCGCGGCAAGCGGTCCGGCCTCGGCGACGCCGCCGAACGAGAGACCGACGAGCGTCGAGACGGTGTCGCCGATCCCGTACAGCAGAACCGCAGCGATCCACAGCTCGCGCTCGTACTGAACCAGAAGCTCCATTCGATCGATCCATGGGCTAGGGAATCATCAGTGCGACGGCGGCGACCGACACGAGAATCGTGACTGTCACGATCAACAGGAAGTCGATCGCCGGCGTGAGATAGCTGTCGACGGGGGGCTCCTTCGCGCCGTCGACGTCCAGGCGTGTGGAATCGGTTGCCATCTGTTCGCTCGAAGGTTTCCACGTTTAGTACAAAAAGTTCCGCCCCGAATTATCGGGCGTGATAGAAGGGAGTTAGTCCTCGCCGGTCGTGACCTCTATTCGGTTTTCTGTGACGTGGAGATAGGTGATATAGGAGATCGTGTCGAACTCGATTGGCAGGTCAACCTCTTCGTCGACATCGTGCCTGAGGCTACCTGTTCCGTTCGCGCTGGCAGACTTCACCACCGCTGCACCTACGATGTTGTCATCCCATGGACTTCCGCCACCTTTGATCTCCAGATCCGAGTTCGGAGCGTAAAGTAATCCAGTGAACTTCGGGGTTCCGTGCGCTGTTGTCACATTACCGCCCTCGGAATGTACTAATACCATCAGATCTGATGAATTGCCTCCCGTGTTCACTTCGGTACTTCCCCCTATCGTCATACTACCGTTGAGATAAAACGTTACGTTTTCGTCTCCAGTTATCGTGTGGGAATCCCCAGTGAATTCGACGTCACCATCGACTACGATGTCGACATCGCCGCTTGTTGTGTCGTATTCAACCCCATCCAGATTGACATCCTCGTCAGCGTAGTATGTCCCAGTTGCGAGCGTCCCCGTTACCGTCGAGGAGAGATCGTCACAGCCGCCAGCCTCACAGTCATCGATACGTTGTTCGATCACCGGACTGGCTGAGGGACGATCAACTCCAACTTTTGGATTTTCGAAATCACTACCCGCCCCGTTGCCGGGGTCGACCGCGTTCGGTCCGTCGGCAGTCGTCGCCACGCCGTTTTCGAATGACTCCTCGAACGGAACCGTCAAATTCACCCATACGGTTCGGTTATCCGGATAGTGAGTAACACTGCCCTCAGTTCTCGTCTCGAAGAACTGCTTCCAGCCATGGTGGTAATCACTCGTGACCCTGACGTGAACGTGTCCACCCTCGAGAGGATTGCTGTGAGTATCGTTCGGGAATTGACGCTCGAACCCGGATTCGCGAACAGTAAACTGATCGCCAGGCGACGCTCCTGACGTATCACCTTCAATTTTTATGATTGGAAACGTTAGCGTTTGATCACGGTAGTGGTATTCTGGAGGAGACACCATCTTGCTCCACCCGTTCTCCGCTCGCCAGACACCCCCGCCCTGATAAGCGATGGTCCTGTCGCCCGACTCGTAGACGACTTTGCCGAGCGTCTCTTCTGCGATCCGCACTGAGTCAGATTCGTTTTGGGGGGTCCACTCGACAGTTATCTCTCCGGCGTCTTCTTCAACGTGAACGTCGCCGCTTCCCCCGTGTTGCCCCAGTCGGATCGACTTCCTGGGCGACTCCCCGAGCGCAACTTCTGCGGCATTGGAGTCGAACTGCGTCATCGCCGACTCCGCCTGGTTCGCCTGGGCGGACTCCTCCACGTCCGCGATCGCCACAGCCCCCACTGCGACGACCACGCCGACGACCGCAAGCGACAGGCCGATGACGAGTACGTAGCCGACGACTGCAGACTGTCCCCTGGTCCCACCTGGACACCCCATGCTATCGTGTAAATTAATCGAAATCATTGACTTAAAAGCACCGCTCGAGTTATCACGTCTGATTATTCGACACGCTGGCTCCCCGATTCGTTGCCTACCGTAGCCGGTCGAAGGCGGGAAAATCTCGGATAGTCAGTCGAACGAGTGAATCCCCGCTGTCGTCACCTCACAGCCGTCTTCGGTGATCAGCAGGGTGTGTTCCGCCTGGCTGACCAGACAGTCGGCGTCCTCTTTTAAGACGGGGTAGCCCTTCACGACGTCTCGCTGTTTGAGCCGTCGCAGCGCCATCTCGACGCCGGTCCCCTCGAGCCACCTGGCCGCAAACGGGAGTCCGTCGAGCTCTCGAATCTGATCGAGGACGTCACGGGCGCGGCGGTCCCGGACGCTGCGGTCCCGCTCCAGTTCGAAAATCTCTTCGGTGGCGCCTTCCCCGACTTTGCCGCGTCCGTCGGTGGCGAACGGTTCGATGGCGACAGCCTGTCCGGGTTCGAGTTCGACCGACCGATCGACGCCGCGGTTCGGGACGTTCGGCCCGGTGTGAGCGTCGTACTGCTCGACGCCGTGGCCCGAGAGGTTCAACACCGGCGTGAAGCCGTACCCCCGGATGACGTCCTCGATTGCTCCACCGACCTCGCCGACGGGAACGCCGGGACCGGCCTCGTCGACTGCCGCCTCCAGAGCGGACTCGGAGGCCTCGACGAGTTCGTCGTTGCCAGTGTAGTCGACGGTCACCGCGGCGTCGGCGATGTACCCGTCGACGTGGACGCCGATGTCGAGACAGACCATCTCTTCGCCGAACGTCGTGTCGTCGTCGCGTCCCGGTGTGGCGTGTGACGCCTCTTCGTCGACGCTTATGTTCACCGGGAATGCGATGCCCGCGCCCGCCTCCCGGATCTGCTCTTCCGCGTACTCGGCGACCTCGAGGTGGGTCACGCCCGGTTCGATCATCTCCCGGGCCTCGTTCATCGTCTCGACCAGGATATCCCCCGCTTCCCTGTAGCATTCGACGGCGTGCTCGTCGAGGTCTCCGTAACTCATACCGTGGGATTGAGGCGAGGCTGCCAAAGAGGTTGCGGGAGGCGATTCGACCACCCGACGACACTCGCGATCGTCCGACGACACTCGCGATCGTCCGACGGCGCTCGCGATCGTCCGACGGCGATCGCGATCGCCCGACGACCCTCGCGCCGGCCGCGTCAGCGATCGACAGCAACGCTCGTTTGCATCCCGTCGGTGTTGAAGGCACTACCGGCCGCGGAGTCGTCGAGGACGATGATCCCCGCTCCCGACCCCGTGAGTTCCTCGAACTCCTCGATCGCCCGGTCGGCCGCCTCCTGGGCACCGATGCCCTCCTCGAGGAGGTCGACGGCACGTCGCGAGAGGGTCACGCGGGCGATGTCCTCCCCTGCCCCAGTTGCGGATGCCCCGCCGGCGGACGTACAGTAAAACCCGGACCCTACCTGCGGCACGTCGCCGACCCGCCCCGCGAGTGCGTACGATCGCCCGCCGGTCGAGGTCGCAGCAGCGAACGTCTCCCCGTCGGCGGCCACGGCGCCGACCGTGTCGTGATCCGGCGCCTGTGTCGCGTCGGACCCGTCGCCTCCACGTTCGCCGGCCTGGTCGTCGCCGCCGCCGAACCGCGACTCCAGCCAGGCGAGTTGGTCGCGGGGGGAGCCGTCCGGTGGACTCTCGGACTCGTAGGACTCCCGTTTGTCGGCAGTCAGTAGATCCGTCTCGGTTCCGACGCCGAAGTCCGCCGCGAGATCGACGGCGTGAACGCCCGAAACGAGCACGTGGGGGGTCGCCTCGAGGACGACCCGCGCGACCGACACCGCGTGTTCGACCCCCGGCATCGAACACGCCGCGCCGACCTCGCGGTCCGATCGCATGACGCCTGCGTCCGTCCTGACGATCCCGTCGGCCTGTACAGCTCCCCCGACGCCGGCGTTGAACCGCTCGTCGGATTCGAGCACCCGAACGGCCGCCTCGACGGCGTCGAGCGGCTCCGGCGAGGACGCCCCTACCGCCGCCGCCTCGTCGAGTACCGCCTGTCGTTCCTCGGGTTCATCGGGCGTGCTCCCGGCGCCGCCGTGAACGATCACTCGCATGCCCGGGTGAAATCCGGGCGTCGCCTTAAGAACCCGGGAAGCGGTCAACTACCCCACCCTACTGCGCTCGGGCAGATGACCTGCCACTCGCTCGTTGAGGGTGGGGCCTCCGCCTTGAATTGGGTGAACCGACCGCCGTGCCGTTCCAGTATTGTGAACTATCAACACGACAAGTGTTGTCATCATTCGTTGAAAACGGCAGTAACTTTAGGCCCCCCTCGGAAGCTTCGGACGTTCATGAGCTACGAGCAAATAGAAGTTCCCGAAGACGGGGAGCCGATCGAGCTTGTCGACAAAGAAACCGGCGAGCTGGACGTCCCCGAAAACCCAATCGTTCCGATCATCCACGGTGACGGGATCGGCACTGACGTCGGCCCGGCAGCCCAGCAGGTCCTCGACGCAGCTGCCGAGGCGACAGGGCGCTCGATCGCCTGGATGCGCGTGTACGCCGGCGCCTCCGCCCGCGAGCGCTACGACGAGAACCTGCCCGAGGATACCGTGACGGCGATCCGAAATCACCGTGTCGCTATTAAGGGCCCGCTCACGACTCCGGTCGGCGCCGGATTCCGATCGTTGAACGTCGCGCTCCGGCAGAGGCTTGACCTGTATGCGAACGTCCGCCCCACCTACCATCTCGAGGGCGTCCCGTCGCCGGTCGTCGACCCAGAGGAGATGGATATGGTGACGTTCCGGGAGAACACCGAGGACGTCTACGCCGGCATCGAGTGGGAGGCCGGCACCGACGAGGTCGAAGAGGTACGGGAGTTCCTCGAAGACGAGATGGAGGTCGAGGACGTCATCCACGACGGCCCCGTCGGGATCGGGGTAAAGCCGATCTCGGAGTTCGGCTCCAAGCGCCTCGTCCGGGAGGCGATCGACTACGCGATCGAGAACGACCGCGACTCCGTCACCCTCGTGCACAAGGGGAACATCATGAAGTTCACCGAAGGTGCCTTCCGCGACTGGGGGTACGAGGTTGCCGAGGAAGAGTACGGCGACGACGTCATCACCGAAGACGAACTCTGGGAGGGGTTCGACGGCGAACGCCCCGACGGGACGCTCGTCGTGAAGGATCGCATCGCCGACAACATGCTCCAGCAGCTGCTCACCCGTACCGCCGACTACGACGTGATCGCGACGATGAACCTCAACGGCGATTACCTCTCGGACGCCGCTGGCGCCCAGATCGGCGGGCTCGGCATCGCCCCGGGTGCGAACTTCGGCCACGGACGGTGTCTCGCGGAGCCGGTCCACGGATCCGCGCCGAAGTACGCCGGCGAGGACAAGGTGAACCCGACGGCGATGATCCTCTCGGGACGGATCATGCTCGAGTATCTCGGCTGGAACGACGCCGCAGACCTCGTCCGCGACGCCGTCGAGGAAACCATCGCCTCCGGACAGGTGACCTACGACCTCCACCGACAGATCGAGGGCGGAACGAAGCTCGCGACCAGCGAGTTCGCCGACGCCGTCGTCGAGCGAATCCACGACCTGGCCTGAAAAACGGAGGGTCGAGCTTTTATTCGGCCGCGATGACGTCGTCGATCCGGAGGATCATCGTCGCGGCCTCGGTGGCCGACTGGACGGCTTCCCGCTTTACCGCCGCCGGATCGAGCACGCCGGCCTCGATCGGATCGCCGACCTCGCCGGCTCGGCCGGTGGAGATGAGCCCCGCACAGCCCGCCGACTCGTGGAGAGCACGGAGATCCACCAGTGCGTCGATCGGATCCAGCCCCGTGTTCTCCGCGAGCGTCCGCGGGAGCGCGTCGACGGCGTCGGCGAACGCCTCGATCGCGAGCTGTTTGCGACCCTCGACGCTCGCCGCAGAGGCCCGGACGTGATCGCTGATCGCGATCTCGGTGGCGCCGGCGCCGGGAACAACCCCGCCGCTGTCGATCGCTGCGACGGTCACGTCGACGGCATCGGTGATCGCGCGCTCGAGTTCGTCGACGACGTGTTCGGTGCCGCCCCGGAGGAACAGCGTCACCGCCGCCGACGCCGCACCGCCTTCGACGAAGACGAGGTCGTCCTCGTCGTATCGCTCGACGGTGACGTTCTCGGCGCTGCCCAGATCGCTCTCTTCGATGTCAGACAGCGTACCGAGCCGTTTCGCTCCGGTCGCACGAGCGAGCGAACGGCCGTCTTTCGACTTGACGTTCCCGAACGCGAGGATTCCGGCGTCGGCGAGGTAGCCCGCGACGCGGTCGTCGATCTTCTTCGTACAGAAGAGCACGTCGACGCCGGCCTCCGAGAGGGCCTCGGCGTAGCCCCGGAGTTCGCGGTCCTCGGCCTCGATTGCGGCGTTGAGCTGGTCGACGTCCGAGATCGTGTACTCCGCGTCGATCTCGCTTTCGCGGACCTCGAGTTTCGAATCGAGGACGGCAACGGTCGCGTCTTCGACCGTCCGTGGCATGTTGTCGTCTGCGGGCTCCTCGTCGACGAGCACGCCCTCGACGAGGTCCGAGGCGGAGGAGCTCGCGCCGGTTCGGGTGTGGACGTGGACGTCCTCCCGATCGATGCCGTCGTCGGTCTCCACCTGCCGAACCGCGCGAACGACGAGTTCGGCAAGCCGATCGGCGGTGACGTCACCGGTTCCCTTGCCGGTCATCGACGATTCGGCGACGGACACGAGCAGGTCGTCGTCGATATCGCCGCCGTCGCTGCCGTCGATCACCGCCTCGTCGATCGCATCCTCGGCCAGCCGCGCTGCCTCGTAGTACCCTTCGACGATGACCGTCGGGTGGAGGTCGTCTTCGAGGAGATCCTCGGCGCGGGAGAGCAGTTCGCCGGTCAGTACCGCCGCCGTCGTCGTTCCGTCGCCGACTTCCTCCTCCTGGGTTTCGGACACCTCGACGATCATCTGGGCAGCCGGATGCTCAATGTCCATCTCTTCGAGGATCGTCGCCCCATCGTTCGTGACGACGACTGTCCCCGAGGAGTCGATGAGCATCTTGTCCATCCCGCGAGGACCGAGCGTGGTGCGTACCGCGTTGGCGACGGCTTTCCCCGCCCGGATGTTCGACTCCTGGGCGGCGGCGCCGGTCGTTCGTTGGCTATCCTCGGAGAGAATGAACAGGGGTTGTTGCATGCGTGCTCCCATAATCACCGGAGAGATGGTTTGCAGTTCTATATATAAGTTACTATAATCTACGAACTGCTGGGGTAGACAGATAGATAGACAGGCAGACAGATCACCCGAAGCTGTGGACGAATCGGGGACGACCGCACGCCAGCGGAATCAGGGACGACCGCACGCCAGCGATCAGATAAAGGGGCACGATATTTCGGCACATCTCTTTCGGCGTTCCCACCAGAACTTCTAACGCGGCTGCTGTCCAAATTCAGATGAGAACGACTCGCGTCTCGACTACCCGACCCCCGCCCGACAGGACAGCCCGAACCGGTCAGACCGAACAGTTCGAACCTAACCGACAGCTCCTGGTCTCACAGACACCGACCAATGTATCCCGATCCAGCGTTCGTCCCAGTCGCATCGTGGCTCCTCGGCGACGCAGGCGCGTCGCTTTGTACTGCCCTCGCATCGACCATCGCCCCGGGCGTGCTAAGCGGCGATCCGGAACTTCTGAGCCGGATCCAGTTCGCCTGGACGATCACGATCCACATCGTCTTCGCGTCGCTTTCCGTCGGCCTCGCTCCTCTCATCGTTTACTTCACCTACAAGGACGTGAAGACTGGAAGCGACCGGTACGCCCAGTTGCGTGACTTCTGGGTGAAGGTGTTCGCACTCGGATTCGTCATGGGGACGGCAACCGGAATCCCGATGAGCTTTCAGTTCGGGACGAATTTTCCGATCTTCGCCGAGTTCGCCGGCGAATTGATTGGGGGACCGCTGGCGTTCGAAGCGAAGATGGCGTTTTTCCTCGAGGCCGTCTTCCTCGGGGTGCTGCTGTTCGGTCGCGAACGGGTGAGCGACCGGACGTACGTCGCCTCGTCGGTCCTCGTCGCGATCGGGGCGTGGCTGTCGGCGTTCTGGATCATCGTCGTCAACGCGTGGATGCAGACGCCCCAGGGATTCGATCTCGCCGGCGACGTCGCGACGATGACCGATCCAGTCGCCGCGATCGTCACGCCGCGGTTGGCGTGGATGTACGTCCACATGCAGCTGTCTGCGGTGATCGCCGTCGCGCTGCTGGTGGCCGGCGTCGGGGCGTACCTCCTGTGGAAACACGACGGCGACGACGCCTGGCGGACGGCGGTGACGATCGCGCTGGTGGTGCTCGTGATCTCGGCGCCCGTACAGGCGCTGCAGGGCGACGCCTACGCCAAACACGTCGAGGACACCCAGCCCGCGAAGTTCGCAGCCATGGAGGCCCACTACGAGACCGACGAGGGCGTGGCACTCCACGTGATCGCGTTCCCCAGGACGCTGGAGGGATTCACTGATCCGCGGGCGGAGAACCTCTATACGTTGAGCGTACCGATGTTGGTCTCGTATCTCCTGGAAGGTGACCCCGGTGCGGAGGTGATCGGGCTCAACGAGTTCGAACACACCCCACCGGTGGCGATCGTGTTCTGGTCGTTCCGCATCATGGTCGGGCTCGGGATGTGGTTCATCTTCCTGGGCCTGTGGGGTGCGTATCGACGGTATCAGGGCCGACTCTCCGAAAGCGATCGCCTCCTGAAAGCGTTGATGTTGTCGACGCCGCTGGGGTTCCTCGCGATGATCGCGGGGTGGTACACCACCGAAGTCGGACGCCAGCCGTGGATGGTGCAGGACGAACTGCTCGTGGGTGAAAGCGTCTCGCCGGTGTTGACTGGCGGGGAGGCAACGCTGTCCGTCGCGGCGTTCGTCGTCGTCTTCGGTGGCCTGTTCCTGATCGCTCTCTACGCGTTCGGTCGGCTGGTCGCGGCCGAGTCGCGACGCCTCTCTACGGCCGACACGAAGCACCCGACTGGACCTGAGCCAACCAGTCCGGGCTCCTCCGGTGCCGAAGGGGGAGATCAGTGATGACGGTTCCGCTGTTCCTCGCCGACGGCTATCTCGTGCCCTGGCTGCCGGAGTTCTGGTTCGGGGTCGTCGTCTTCACCCTCGCGATGTACGTGTTCCTCGACGGCTTCGACTTCGGGATCGGCATCGTCTACCCTCTGGCTCGCGACGAACGCGAACGGGAGACGCTACTGGCTGCGTTCGGGCCGGTCTGGAAGGCGAACGAGGTCTGGCTGGTCGGCTTCGGGACGATCCTTTTGGGAGCGTTCCCGCCGGTGTACGCCCGACTCCTGAGCGAACACTACCTGCTCGCGATCGCGATCGTCCTCGCGTTGCTGTTCCGGGGCGTTTCCGTAAAGCTCCGCGAGGAGCGCGACGACGAGGCATGGGTGCGTGCCTGCGACCGGGCGTTCGTCGCCGGGAGCGTGATCTCGCCGTTCCTGATCGGAACCCTCGTCGGCAGCTGGGTGTTCGCGTCCGGAACCGCGAGCGTCCCGGCCCTGGCGACGGGCGTCCTCCTGGTCGCGCTCTCGGCGACGACCGGAACAGCGTATCTGGGTGTGAAACTCCGTGGCGATCTGCGCGATCGGATGGCCGCATACGGCCGGCTCGTCGGCGCGATCTATCTCGGTGCCGTCGTCGTCGTGTTGGGCGTTCTGCTCGCGCTCGACGTTCGGGGTCTCCGGGGGATCGTTTTTACCCCCGGTGTGCTCGTCCCGGTCGTCGGGACGGTCGCGTTCGGGGTCGCGACGATCGGGTTGGCGAGTCGGCGGGCGTACCGGGGATTCCTCGCCGCGACCGCCGGGCTGTCGATCTCGCTCGTCGGACTCGTTGCAGCCCTGCTGTATCCGACGATCTACCCGGCTGCAGAGCTTACGGTCAGGGAAGCCGTCGTTTCCCCGATCCCCCTGAACCTGCTTACGGTGCTCGGACTCCCCGTTCTCCTGCTCGTCGTGGGATACTTCCTGTACCTCTATCGCGTGTTCGAAGGGCCCGTCGACGTCGGGGACGGCGAGGGAGGATACGGCGTCGGCGACGATTGACCCGACTCGTCGACGTCAGAGCCGAACTCGTCGACGTCGCTTCCGGGAGGACGGGACGTCCTTCGAAATCCTTTTACTGCTTTCGGGGAGAAATAGGGACAACTAACCATGGAAATCGACGTCATCTCCGAAGAGGAGAACCCAATGTTGCACCGGACCGACGTCCGCTTCGAGATCTCACACGACGACGCGACGCCCTCGCGACTGTCCGTGCGAGACTCGCTTGCGGCGAAACTCGACAAAGACTCCGCAGAAGTCATCGTCCACGAACTCGCCACCAAGTTCGGCATGCGCAAGACGGTCGGCTACGCGAAGGTGTACGACTCGCCCGAGATTGCAAAGGACGTCGAACAGGAATACATGCTCGACCGGAACAAGATCGGCGACGACGGCGAGCAGGCTGCCGAAGAGGCGTAACGCCGCCGGATGCTCGTTCTCGGTCTCGAGGGCACCGCCTGGTGTGCGAGCGCGGCGGTGTACCACACCGAGACGGACACCGTTTTACAGGAGTCGGACGCCTACGTCCCCGACAGCGGCGGTATCCATCCCCGCGAGGCGGCCGAACACGTCGCCGACGCGATTCCGACAGTGGTCGGCCGCGTGCTCGACCGGCTGGCGGAGCGCGAGTGGACCGCCGACGCGGGGTCCGGCGAGGGAACCGCACCGCCGATCGACGCCGTCGCGTTCTCCCGCGGGCCTGGGCTCGGCCCGTGTCTCCGCGCCGTCGGCACCGCGGCCCGAACCCTCGCCGGACGCTGGGACGTCCCGCTAGTCGGGGTCAACCACATGGTCGCCCACCTGGAAATCGGCCGGCATCAGTCGGGGTTCGATTCGCCGGTGTGTCTGAACGCCTCGGGAGCCAACGCTCACCTGCTGGGCTACCGCGACGGCCGGTATCGGGTGCTCGGCGAAACGATGGACACCGGCGTCGGCAACGCGATCGACAAGTTTACCCGGCACGTGGGATGGTCCCACCCGGGCGGACCGAAGGTCGAGCAAGCCGCAACGGACGGCTCCTACGTCGACCTCCCGTACGTTGTCAAGGGGATGGACTTCTCGTTTTCGGGCATCATGTCCGCCGCGAAGGCCGAATACGACGACGGAACGCCCGTCGAGGACGTCTGTTACTCCCTACAGGAAACCGTCTTCGCCATGCTAACGGAGGTTTCAGAGCGGGCGCTGTCGCTTACGGGCAGCGACGAACTCGTGTTGGGCGGCGGTGTCGGACAGAACGCCCGGCTTCGGGAGATGCTCGCAGAAATGTGTGACGCCCGGGGCGCGGGTTTTTCCGTCCCGGAACCGCGGTTCCTGCGGGACAACGCCGGGATGATCGCGGTGCTAGGGGCGAAGATGTACCGCGCCGGCGACACGATCCCGATCGCCGAGTCGTCGGTCGACCCCAACTTCCGGCCCGACCAGGTGCCGGTGACGTGGCGAAGTCGAGAAGAGAGCGTCGCCGTCGTTGATCCCGAAACGCGGCTTCGGGGCGCGGAGGCGATCGTCGAGATCGAGGGGGATCGCGTCGTAAAACGCCGGGTTGGGAAGTCCTACCGCCACCCGAAACTCGACGAGACGCTCCGGACGACTCGCACCAGGAGTGAGGCACGTCTCACAAGCGATGCGCGGCGGGTGGGCGTCCCCACGCCGCTCGTGTACGACGTCGACGTCCCGGAGGCGACGCTCACGCTCCAGTTCGTCGGCGACGCCGACCTCGCGGAACGGCTCGATCCCGAACGCTGTCGACAGGTCGGAGAGCACCTCGCGCGGCTCCACGGCGCCGGGTTCGTCCACGGCGACCCGACCCCACGGAACGTCCGCGTCGACGACGAGCGAACCTACCTCATCGACTTCGGGCTCGGCTACTACACGGATCACGTCGAGGACTACGCGATGGATCTCCACGTCTTCGAGGGCAGCGTCGCCGGCACCGCTTCCGACGCGTCTGTCCACCTGGAGGCGTTCGAGGGGGGCTACCTCGACGGCGGCGAACAGCGGGTGATCGACCGGCTCCGAACCGTCGAGGGTCGGGGACGATACCAGGTCGACGAGGAACCGTAGCTCCCTGTCCCGAGTTGGGTATCCGATCCGCGGTTTTGCTGTCGGTCACTCGAAGTATGGTCCGACGTAGCGAGGAACCCGACGCCGGAGGAGGGCGTACACGATTCCGACGAACAGCGCGCCCACGAGGAGTTCCCTGATCGGCGTGCCGTACAGGAGTAGCCCGGGGGCTGCAACCCCCGCAGACAGCGCCAGGTCTTCCGGGGAACCGTCGTATCTGATCCACCGCTTCGGCGTCAGCCATCGACCGGTGAGGTGGACGTAGACGCCTTCGGTCGATTTTCCCTCCCACGGCCGGAGCTCGTCTCCACCCCCAAACCAGTCGAGCACGGAGTGAACAGCCGCTGAGAGGAAGAAAAGCGCCGCAGAGACGGTCTCCGGACCGGGAACGATCGTTGCGACCCCGAGGGCCGGAACGGCGACGACCCAGTAGAGGACCGGAAAGTGGAGCGTTTTCCGGTGTTTTCCGGAGAACAGATCCAGGTCGGGAACGATCCCCCCGGCGATCCCGGCGAGCGCGCCGACGACCGCGAGCTCCGGTGCGACCGCGAGGAGCGGCAACGCGAGCGCCGCGCCGACGGCGACGTGGGTCGGGGCCATCACGGCCGAACAGAGCTCCCGGAGGGGCTGGTCGTCCCGCCCTCCTCGTCCGGTTCGAGCATCGGGGTGCCGTCGGCGTTCGGGCCGAGCGTCGGTCCGTGCGGCGGATCGTCGGGATCGATCGCGCGGCGCGCCCGGTAGTCGGTGGAGCGCTCGACGGGCGTCCGACCGACCGAGGAGATCAACTCGACGTAGTCGGCGACCGTCCGATACTGGCCGAACTCCCCACCAGCCCGTCGGGTGATCTCCTCCGAGAGGATCGTCCCCATGAAGTCGTTCGCTCCGCAGGACAGCGTTTTCAGTGCCTTCTCGTCGCCGTATTTCACCCACGACGTCTGGATGTTGTCGACGTTGTCGAGGAACAGCCTGGAGACGGCGATCAGGAGCTCGTCCTCGGCGTCGCTGGGGCCGCCCTCGACGATCCCCTGGCGGTACAGTTGGGTTCGCTCGTGGACGAACGACAGCGGGACGAACTCCGTGATCCCGCCCTTGCGGTCCTGGAACTCCCGGATCCGCTGGAGGTGGAGTGCGCGGTGCTTCTCGTTTTCCACGTGGCCGTACATCATCGTCGCCGTCACGTCGAGCCCGGCGTCGACGGCGCCCGCCATCGCGTCGAACCATCCCCGGGTGTCGATCTTTCCGGGACAGATGACCTCCCGGACCTCGTCGACGAGGATCTCCGCGGCGGTCCCCGGGACGGAATCGAGCCCCGCCTCCGAGAGGGTGTCGTACACCTCCCGGTACGACCAGTCGGTCCCACGCCGGGCGTGGGAGGCCTCCTCGGGCGTCATCGAGTGGACGTGGACGCCGTCGACGGACATCGCCCGGAGCTGTCCGACATACGTCCCGGGGTCGGTGTCGTACCGTTCGGGCGGTTTGTAGTTGACCTCGCGTGCGGGGTCGTCGAATCCCGAAAGGATCTCGCGGTGCGTTTCGTTCAGCGCGAACGCGGGGTGTAGCCCGGAGACGGAACACACCTCGTAGATCCCCCGGTCGACGGCGTCGGCGACGATCTCCCGGGATTCTGTGGGCGTCTTCGTGAAGCCGGGATGGTCGACGTCCGACCCCGTCTCGAAGGCGTGAGCGGTGTCCCTGAAGTTACAGAACAGGCAGTTCGTGTTGCAGGCGGTGGTGACGTTGTTGTTGAGGTTGGCGACGAACGTCACCTCCTCGCCGACGGTCTCCCGTCTGCGGGCGTCGGCCGCCTGGAGCACTTGTTCCTTGCGCGCCGAATCGATGCCGTCAACGTCGGTCCCTGTCGAGAGGAGTTCGACGGCGTCGTCGACGTCGAGTCGGTTCCCGTCTCTCGCTTTCGCGAGGGCGTTCTCGAACGACTGGTCGGTCTCGGGGACGTGTTCGAACGCGACGTTCCCCGCGGTCGACCGGCCGGCGTCCGAGCGAGTCATGGGACTGGATGATCGCCGGACAGATAAAAACGCGACGGCATCGGCCCCGGTATCGAACTACTCGGGTGCGATTCCGCCGTCGGTTCTCGTGAGCAGATACAGCACGAACGACGAGAGCCAGTGTGATCCGGCGTAATCATCGGTGAAGGCACCGTCGAGGCCGGCTTTTGTGTGTTCCCACGCGCTCTCCTCGAACAACGTCACGTACGGGTGATCTCCACTGGCCTCCAGTGTCGACGCGATCCCGGCCAGACACCACGCCTTCGAGACGTTCAGCCCGACCAGGTGGAGCGCAACTCCCTCGTCGGGATCGGAATCGACGCGAACCGGGTCGAGGATCGAATCGAACGGAGCCTCGGTCAGATCGGGGAAGAACTCCACCAGCCACGCCGCGAACGGATCTGGGTCGTACACCCGATACATCAGATCCGCCTCCGTGAGGGCGGGGGAGACGAAATCCCAGCCGAGCGGCTCGTATTCGACGGGATAGTCGCGATCGTCGCCGAAGAACTCCCGTGCGGTCTCTTCGGCCTCCGACTCCAGAGAGTCGTCTCCGATGACCCGCGCGTAATCGACGACGCCCGCGAGCGCGAACGCGGTGTTCCCGTGGGTTCCGACCCTGAAGGGACGGTCCTGTGTGAGAAACTCCGACCGGACGAGCTCCCGGATCGTCGCTTCCAGCGGTTCGAGTGCCGATCGCCACTCGTCTGCCGTCGGTTCGTCCCACAGCCGCAGCTCGGCGGCGAGCCGGAGGAGCCACGCCCAACCGTACGGCTTCTCGAAGGACGGGTTCTCCTCGAACGTCTCGACCTCCGTCCGAACGTTTTCCGGAGTGAGACGTCGATCGATCGTCTCGCGGATCTTCGACTCTCTTGGATGCTCCTCGAACAGCCGTAGCTGACGTATCAGCGCCCAGTGGCTGTGGACCGCCGAATGCCAGTCGTAACAGCCGAAAAACACCGGATGGTTCTCCCGGGGACGGACGACATCGTCCGGAGAGTCGACCGAGCGAACGTAGTGGGGAAACTCCGTCTCGACGGACTCCAGCGGGTGTTGGGAAAGCCGCTCGGCCAGCTCCGGCGTGATCCAGTCGCTTTTGCCTCGGACGATCTCGTCGTCGTCGACAGCGTCGAACGGATACATTGCCCCAGTGTTCCGTCCGTGACTGTAAGTATCCGACGAGGGTGTGGTACTACCACACGCGGTCGGTGATCCGGGCGTCTCCCGAACATATCCTTTTTAACGACACCTTCCATAACGCAGTCCATGGTTGACCCATTGGCGCTGGGACTCGCTACCACGATCGTCCTCGTGGTGGTCGTCTTGCACTTCGCGCGCGGGACCGAGTGGGAGTCGGCCGAAGACATCACCGATCAACTCCTCGAACGTCGAGCCCGGACCGTTCCCGAGACCGATTTCCCCGAGCCGATGAACCGCTCGATCGGCGGCGGTGCCTCGGCGGCGGCCGCCGGCGCTGTCGCCGGCGGCGAGGGGGCGGCCGGCGAAGCCGAACTCGAGGGCGAGGCCGCCGAGGAAACGAGCCCGAGTGAGATCCCCGACGACGAGGTCGAGTACTTCGACGTCGAGTTCCTCAAGGAGGGCAAGACAGTCGAGGTCGCGAACAACGAAACGCTGCTCGAGGCCGGCGAGGACGAGGGATGGGACATGCCGTACGCCTGCAGACAGGGACAGTGCGTCTCGTGTGCCGGCCGGATCGCGGACGGCCCGTCCGAAGAGTACGTCGTCCACGACAACCAGCAGATGCTCGAGGCGGCCGAACTGGAGGAGGGGTACACGCTCACGTGCGTGGCGTACCCCAGAGAGGAGTTCTCCCTGGAGACGAACGAGGCGCCCTGATCGATCGTCGCGTCGACTTCTCGACAGACGTCGTCGCCGTCAGTTGGCTCGATATCGTTTGTGTGCTTCGACGACGAGGATGACGACTGGCGCGATCACGAAGATGAGTAGCCACGTTTGCAGTCGGATCGGTTCGACCCCGAGGAGGAACTGGGTCGGACCGAAGTACAGCGCGCCGACGTGGATCGCGAGTGCGAGGGCCGTCCCGACCAGCAAAAGCGGGTTCGAAAACGGACTCTTCTCGAGGATCGACCGGGTTTCCGAGCGACATTCACCGACGAACATCGCCATCGAAACCACCATGGTCGTGAGGGCGGCCGACTGGGCGTATCCGAGCGTCGCTCCCCCCGAGAGCACCCACCAGAACACGCCGACGGCGAGAACCGCGAGTACGACACCCACCAGGATCGTTCGTTCCAGAAGTGTCTGCGACAACAGTCCTGCGTTTGGATCGTACGGCGGCCGGGTGAACTGCTCTGGCTCTCCGGGTTCGAACGCGAGCGCGACGTCCTGGATCCCGTTGTTGACCACGTTGAGCCACAGCGCCTGAGCGGGCAACAGCAGCAACGGGAACGCGCCGATCGGCTCCCTCGGGAGGAGGCCGCCGATCGCGAGCCCGAACGCCGCCAGGATCGCGAGCACCAGCCCGACGCCGGTCGCAAGCAGGAAACTCGTGGCCTTTCTGATGTTCGAAAACACAGTTCGTCCCTCCTCGACGGCGGCGTACACCGTCGCGAAGTTGTCGTCGGTGAGCACCATCTCGCTGGCCTCTTTGGCGACGTCGGTGCCGCTTATCCCCATCGCCGCGCCGATGTGAGCCGCCTTCAGTGCGGGCGCATCGTTGACGCCGTCTCCGGTTACCGCGACCGTTTCCCCCTCGGCCTGCAACAGCGTGACGACCCGGAGTTTCTGAGTCGGACTGATCCGCGCCAGGACTGCCGTCTCGCGCAGCCGTTCGGTCAACTCGGCGTCGGAAAGCTCCGCGAGCTCCGTGCCGGTGAGCACCGTGTCGGCGTCGAGACCCACTTCCCGGGCGATCGCGCGGGCGGTGTCGGCGTGATCGCCGGTGACCATCAGGACGCGGATCCCCGCCCGGTTGCACGACTCGATCGCCTCCCGCACGCCCGGCCGCGGTGGGTCGACCATTCCAACGAGGCCGAGAAACGACACCCCATCAGGGTCGCTGTCGCCCGTGACGTCGCCGTCGGCCCGAGCCATCGCCAGCACCCGGAGTCCGTCGTTCGCGAGTTCGGTCGCCGCCGTGAGGATCTCCGATTCGTCGAGCCGCGCATCCGCCGTCTCACCGTCGACGTACCGGTCGTCACACAGCTCGAGGATCCGTTCGGGGGCCCCCTTGAAGTACGTCCGGACGCCGTCGTCGAACCGGTGTGCGGCCGCGGCGTAGCGCCGGTCCGACTCGAACGGGAGCTGACCGACTTGCGGGTGAGAATCCAACAGCTCGCGACGGTCGAGACCGACCCGCAGACCGGCCGAAAGCAGCGCCGTCTCCGTCGGGTCGCCGACGGGCGTTGTGCCGTCGTCCGTCTCCTCGATCCGGGCCTCGTTGGCGAGTGTGCCGGCCAGCACCGTCTCCGCGAGGAGTCGCTCGTGATCGATGTCGACCCCCGTCCCGTCGCGGCTGAACGCAGGTGCCTCGCCGCCACCCTGTGGGTGTTTTCCCGAGCCGGACTCCAACAGGTAACTTCCCTCCGGGGTCCACACGCGCCGGACGGTCATTCGGTTTTGGGTGATGGTTCCCGTCTTGTCCGAGACGATGACGCTACAGGAGCCGAGCGTCTCGACTGCAGGAAGCCGTCGGATGATCGCGTTTCGGCCGGCCATCCGCCGTGCGCTGACGGCGAGTGCGACCGTCATGACGACGGGCAACCCCTCCGGGATCGCCGACACGGCGATCGCGACCGCAAGCAGGAACACGGCGCCGACGGCAATCCCCTGTTGGAGGCCGATCAGGAACACAAGGAGCCCGGCGGCGAGGACGGCGACGGCGATCGCGTTCCCGAACCGGTGCATCCGCTGTTGCAGGGGGGTGACCGCCCGTTCTGTGCGGCGCATCTCGCCGGCGATCCGTCCGATCTGGGTGTCCAGTCCGGTGGCGACGACCACCCCCGTGGCCCGGCCGGAGACCACCGACGTCCCCATGTACGCCAGATTCGTTCTGTCGGCCACGGTGGCCTCCGACTCGACCGGTTCGGTTCCCCTCGAGACCGGAACGGACTCGCCGGTCAACACCGAGTTGTCGATCCGGAGGTCGGTCGCCTCGAGCAATCGCACGTCCGCAGGCACCAGATCGCCCGACTCGAGGGTGACGATGTCGCCCGGGACCAGCTGTGCGCTGTCGATTTCCCGGAGGCGCCCGTCACGGAGCGTCGTTGCCTTCGGGGAGACGAGCTTCGAGAGCGCGGCCATGGCGTTCTCGGCCCGGTACTCCTGGGTGAATCCGATCGCGGCGTTTATTACGAGCACGGCTGCGATCACGACGGCGTCGGTGTAATGGTCGATCGCGACGGTAACGAGAAACGCGGCCACGAGCACGTAGATCAGGGGGCTTTTGAACTGGTGCAGGAAGATCCGCACGGGGCTCACGACGTCGGCAGTCTCGATCTCGTTGGGGCCGTGGGTCTCGAGTCGACGGTCGGCCGCCTCGCTTTCGAGCCCATCTCGATCAGTGTCCAGTTCCGCGAGCACCGCCTCGCGGTCGGCCGCGTGCCAGTCGACGTCCGCCATTACGATCGTCCGTGACGTCGACCGGAGTCATCAAAAAACGACCGCCGGGATGGATCATCACACGGGGATTGCTCTGACAGGTGCTCTGCCGTCACGTCGTGTCTCGCTTCCGTTGTCCGTGTCGTTTCCGGATCCGGACTGCGTCGATCGACCGGAGGAACGCGTGGACCGCAAGCACGGAACCGAACGCGATCGTTCCGAGCTTGCCCCCGGAGCCCCCGAGATACGGCGTCGTGTACACGACTGCGAGTCCCACGAACGCGCCGGCGAGACCGATCCACCCGAGATGAGGGATACGTCGAGGATCTGTCATCCCCGCAAAGGAGGCCGAAAAGACCGCGGCAGCCAGCAGATCGCCTGAGGAACCGAACAGGAAGGGCAGCCCAGCTCCACCCACAACACCGACCAGGCCGGAGGCGAGCACCGGCGTCACCGGCAGCTCCCGATGGAGCCAGAACGTCACTGTGGCCGCGACGGTGGCGAATCCGACACCGAGCACCAGCGTTTCGAGAGCCGGGAGCGGACCACTGAGAAACCTCCCCGAGGTGGCAGCAACGGTCGCCAGCACACCCACGAACGCGGTCGTCCCGAGCTTTCCCCCGATGCCGTGATACACCGGCTGGGCAGCCAGAAACACGGCACTTGCCACCGCTCCGGCGACCAGCGCGTGCCAGTACGTGGAAAAAAGGGCGGGTGAAGTCATTCCCACGAACGCTCCACAGTACACCGGGACCGCATAGCCAGGGAGCAGCACGGCGGCGACGACACCGACGACTGCGGCGGCGACGATCGGCGAGAGCCCCGGCTCGACGGCGAGCCCGAGTGTGACGACAGTTCCACCGAGGATGGCAAGGACGCTCCGCTCGGCACGAGCCAGGCCGACCGGAATCTGGTCGGCAACGGTTCCGAGGACGGTCCACTCGTATCGCGCGGCGGTGAGGATTCCCACCGTGGCAACGAACAGGAGCGCGCCGCCGATCGGTGAGCCGGCATCGACCACGGCGCCGGCGATGCCGAGTCCGAAAAGTACCGCTGCCACGATCGAAAGCACGCCTAGTCCGCAGATTCCGCCGAGCAAGGTCGCCTCGCGGAGCCGCCGTTCCGGATCGCTCACGCGTTCGGAAACGTCACGCACCGGGAAAAACTGTCTTGTCCCGTCCGGACGTGCGATCGATATGGAACTGGAGACCGTCCATATCGACCTCGACACGGAGACGCCGACGGTCGTGCTCCACGAGGAAGACGCCCTGGAACTGGGAATCCATCCGATGGATCGTGTCCAGCTCCGCCACGACGGTGGAACCGCCACCGGCGTCGTGAAGGTCACGACCGGGCTCGTCGCGATCGGGCAGATCGGCGTCACACATCCCCTCACCCATCTCCCGGAGCGTGTCGTCGTCCAGCCGGCGCCCCAGCCCCAGTCGTTGCGATACATCCGGCGCAAGCTCCAGGACGTCGAACTCGACCGCTCGGAGATCCGCACGATCGTCCAGGACCTCTACCACGATCGGCTCACCGACGTCGAACTGTCGGCGTACATCGCCGGCGTGTACGCCAACGGCATGTCATTGGGAGAGACGATCCACATGACCGAGTCGATGGCTGGCGTTGGAGATCGGATCGAGTGGGGGGAGCCGGTGGTCGCGGACAAACACAGCATCGGCGGCGTCCCGGGCAACCGCACGACCCCGATCGTCGTGGCGATCGTCGCCGCCGCAGGGGTGAAGATCCCGAAAACCTCTTCGCGGGGAATCACGTCGCCGGCGGGGACCGCCGACACGATGGAGGTGTTCTGCGACGTCGAACTGAACGCAGACGAGATCCGGCGGGTCGTCGGAGAGACGAACGGCTGTCTCGTCTGGGGTGGGGCGATCGAGCTGTCGCCCGTCGACGACCGCATCATCCGGGTCGAAACCCCACTGTCGCTCGACCCCGAGGGACAGGTGATCGCGTCGGTGCTCTCGAAGAAACGGAGCGCGGGCTCGAGCCACGTGGTGATCGACATCCCGTACGGTGAAGCCGCGAAGGTCACGAGCCACACCGAGGCACGGAAACTGGCCAGGGACTTCAAACGCGTCGGCGAGCGGCTCGACATGCGGATCCGGTGTGCGATCACCAGGGGCGACGGCCCGATCGGACGGGGGATCGGTCCCGCACACGAAGCACGGGACGTCCTCGAAGTACTCCAGGGGGCCGGCCCGCCGGATCTGCGATCGAAAGGCGTCCGGCTCGCCTCGATTCTTTTGGCCGAGTGTGACGTCGACGCCGACGCCGAAGAGATCCTCGAGTCGGGGCGAGCCCTCGAGACTTTTCGATCGATCGTCGGTGCCCAGGGCGGCGATCCGGACGTCTCGGTCGAGGACATCCGCGTCGGGAAACACACGCGGACGCTCACCGCCGGCCGCGACGGCGTGGTCGCCCACGTCGACAACTCGGTGGTGAGCGAACTCGCCAGGCGTGCCGGTGCGCCGAAGGACAGGGCGGCGGGGCTGCAGATGCACACCGGCGTGGGAAAGGACATTGCCTCCGGCGACCCGATGGTGACGATTTACGCGGACTCGGAGCCGAAACTCGAGGACGCGATCGCGCTCTCCGAACGGGCGGACGTGCTCAGAATACTACATCCCGAGGAAACGCTGATCGAACAGCTGTGAGGCGCCGGGTGGGGATCTCAGCTATCGGCCGGGGGCGTCCCCGGCGCTGCCGGGGGTCAGACCGCTTACGACCTCGCCGAGACGGTCGGTCCCGCCGTCGACGAACGACTGGATGGCGCCGAGGACGTCCCCGACGAAGTCGGGAACCGGCGCGGGGAGGTCAGCGGGCGGTCCCTGGGCGAGCACCGACGCGGCGTCGGCCGTGAACTGTGCGATCGTGAGCGGATCTAGTTCGATCATTGCAACTGTCCGTCCGAGCCAGGGAAACAAAAGGGGTGAAGACGCCGAACCCGAATCGCCCCCAATTTCCCCGAATTAAGCCCCGTTAACCGTCCGACTGCGGTGGATCGTGGGATACTCGGTTCAGATCGCCGCGAACCCGTCGAAGACGAGCCGAACGCCGATAACCGCGAGCAAACCGAGGACGATCCCGCGCCGCCGCGCTTCGCTCACTCGGTCGCGAAACCCGGCACCGATCCGAACACCCGCAACGGCGGGAACGACAGCACCGATGGATCCGGCGACGAACGCGAGATCCGGATACAGCCCGAGGGCCCCCGCGGCCGCGACCCTGACGCCGTTGAGGCCGAGAAACACCATCGCCACGACGCCCACGAACAGTCCATGGGAGAGGTCACAGCTGCGAACGTACGCCACCAGCTGGACGCCGACGTTGGTGGCGCCGAACAGCACGCCGGAGACTCCGCCGACGCCGGCCATCGCCGCCGGCGTCTCGACGAAACAGCCGTCCCGAACCCGACCCAATCCGGGGATGGTGATTCTCCGCTGTGCGGTCGCGACGAACCCGAGCGAGACGAGCCCCAGCCCCACCCGCAACGGCGCTTCCGGGAGCCGTTCGAGCAGGATCAGTCCGGCGATCGTGCCCAGCAATGCCGCGCCCAACAGCGGCCCGAACCGTCGGCCGCACGTCCGGAGCTGTTTTCCGGAGAGCTCCCCCACCAGCGAGAGGTTCACCGCAAAGATCGGCAGGATCATGAACACGACGGCCGCCGCCGGATCGACCATCGTCGCCAGCGCCATCGTCCCGACGACTGCGAAGCCGAACCCGGCGACGCCGTTTACCGCACCGGCGACGGCGGCCACCGCTGCGACGGCGAGGAGGAGTTCGGGGGTGAACGCGATCGACACGCCGGCTGTATTCCGGAGACCTAGTTAAGTGGTCGCCGGATTGGCGCCTCGGCGGCACGAACGTCCTGGCAGGGAACGTTTCGTGTAACCGGATTGCACAACCGCGCCACCGTCATCGTCCGTAGCCCCGTGTATTGTACTATGGTAACACGGTACAGGTCAAGACGCTCCATTCTCGCGGCCGTCGCCGGCACGAGTCTCCTCGCCGGCTGTACCAGTACTGCCCGGCCGGCGACCGGCGGGACGGGCCCGGGGAGTGACCGGGCAGAGGGCACTGGGAACGACGTTCCTGCCGACTTCGAGCCCGTTTACGTCGGCGACGATCCACCCGGTGGGGAACCGTCGAAGGCACCCCCGTTCGGCGATCGCGTGCTCCCTTTGCCCCTCTCGCCGGCGGAGTTGCGCAGTCGCGCCACCGACGGCGGCCCGCCGAAGGACGGGATCCCATCGATCGACGACCCCGAGTTTCTCGAGGTGGGAGACGCCGAAACGCCCGATGACGACGCGATTGTACTCGGGATGGTCGGCGACGACGAGGCGAAGGCGTATCCGCGACGGGTACTCGTCCAGCACGAGATCGTCAACGACACACTCGACGGGGTCCCGGTCGCCGTGACGTACTGCCCGCTCACCGGCACCGCGCTCGGGTTCGAACGCGGCGACACCGAGTTCGGCGTCTCCGGGATGTTGATCAACAACAATCTGATCATGTACGACCGGGAACTGGAGCGCTGGTGGCCACAGATCCCGGCGGTTTCGATTCCCGGCCCCTGGCACGACACGCCGGGTGGTGCGACGCTTCGCGAGTTCGACGTCGTCCGGACGAGGTGGGGTGCCTGGCGGGATCGGCATCCGGACACGGTCGTGCTCTCGGAGGCGACGGGCTTTGCCCGAAACTACGGCCGCGATCCGTACGGCGCGCGCGGCTACTACCAGAACGACAATACGATCTTCGGGAACCTCCACGAGAGCGATCGGTATCACTCGAAGCGGTGGGTGTACGGCATCCGGGCCGAGGAGGGGGCGACAGCGTTCCTGGCGGATTCGGTCCGCGAATCCGGCGTCGTCCACGGCGCTGTTGGAGACGTTCCACACGTCGCCGTCTACGACCCCGGACTGGACACGGCGATCGTCTACCGGAATCCGGACGGGGAGACGTTCGAATTCGACGGCGGGGCAGTTCGGGACGAAAACCGGGACGAGTATCCCCCTAACGATCTCCCCCTCCAGCCGGCGCTCTCGTTCGACGCGTTCTGGTTCGGGTGGTTCGCGTACTATCCCCAAACCGCCGTCTACGAGTGATCGAACCGATGAAGACCCTCCGACAGGCCGGCACTGCACTCCGGTTGACGTTTCGTAACCGGGGCGCCCGAGGCGTGATCGGTGTCACGACCGTCGCGTATCTCCTCGGATACCTCTACGCGATCGAAACACTCCAGGCGGGCGACGGTCGGTTCGGGGTCGTCGTCGCGAGCGAGCCGACCGTTCAGCTGTTCCGCCGGACGTTCGGGACGTTCACCTACGAGCCGGTGGCGCTGTTCCGGCTCGGTGTCGTCACCTACCAGTTCTCGCTCAACACCGTCCTCGGACTGGCGCTGGCCTCGCTGGTGGGGCTCAACCTGGGAGTGTCGTATCTCGCCTGGCGCCAGCCCGCCGCCTGCGGGATCGGCTCCCGATCGGCGGGCGCGCTCGCCGGGATCCCGGCGCTTCTGTCTGGGTCGGCGTGCTGTGCTCCCGTCGTCGTCATCCTGTTGGGCGTCCAGTTGACCGGCGGACTCCTGCTCGCGTTCGAACTCCTGGTTCCGATCGCAGTCCTACTGCTCGTGGGTACATTGCTGTTGATCGCCCGGCAGATCGATCCCGAACGCGCGGGGGCGGTGCACTAGCCGACGCCGAGCGATGCACGAAGCAGATAAACGGTCGGGTCGAAGCCGACACGCCTTTTTCATCGACGTACGATCGAACGGTATGGATCCGAAGCAGGAGCTGTCGAGCATCGACCTCGCAGCCCTCGTCACCGAACTGCACCGCTACGAGGGTGCGAAGGTCGACAAGGCGTATCTGTACGGCGACGATCTGCTCCGTCTGAAGCTTCGGGACTTCGATCGCGGGCGCGTCGAACTCCTCGCCGAGGTCGGCGACGTAAAGCGCGTACACGTCTCCGATCCCGAACGCGTTCCGGACGCGCCCGGTCGGCCGCCCAACTTCGCGAAGATGCTGCGCAACCGGATCGCCGGGGCGGATCTGACCGGGGTCAACCAGTACGAGTTCGACCGCATTCTCGTCTTCGAGTTCGAACGCGAGGATGCGGACACCACCCTCGTCGTAGAGCTGTTCGGCGAGGGCAACGTCGCCGTCCTCGACGAAAACGGCGAGGTGATCGGCTCGCTGGAGACGCTCCGGCTCAAATCCCGAACGGTCGCGCCGGGCGCCCAGTACGAGTTCCCGTCCTCCCGGCTCAACCCCCTGACGGTGGGCTTCGATCACTTTTCCCGACGGATGGACGAGTCCGACAGCGACGTGGTCCGCACGCTCGCGACACAGCTCAACCTCGGCGGCCTCTACGCCGAGGAGGTGTGCGCCCGGGCTGGGATCGAGAAGACGACGCCCATAACGGAGGCCGACGAACAGCTGTACCGGGCGGTGTACGACGCGCTGTCACAGCTCCGAGAGCGGCTGTCGTCCGGCGAGTTCGATCCACGGGTGTACCTCGAGGCAGCCGACGACGGAGACGGACGCGTCGTCGACGTGACGCCGTTCCCGCTCACGGAGCGGGAGTCACAGTCCCTACAAAGCGAGACGTACGACTCCTTCAACGCCGCCCTCGACAGCTACTTCCATCGGCTGGAACTCGCGGATGGAGACGAGGCCGACGCCGGCGACGAGGGTCCAAAACTCGAGGAAGAGATCGCCCGCAAGCGACGGATTATCGACCAGCAAGAGGGTGCGATCGAGGGGTTCGAGGAGGACGCGAATCGGGAGCGGCGGCGCGCGGAACTGCTGTATGAAAACTACGACCTCGTCGACGAGGTGCTCTCGACGGTCCAGTCTGCCCGCGAGGAGGGAGTTCCGTGGGAGACGATCGAAGAGAAGTTCTCGACGGGTGCCGACCGGGGGATTCCGGCGGCCGAGGCCGTCGTCGACGTCGACGGCAGCGAGGGAACCGTGACGCTCGAACTCGAAGGGGAGCGTGTCACCGTCGAGGCGGACGTCGGTGTCGAGCGCAACGCCGACCTGCTGTACCAGGAGGCAAAGCGGATCGAAGGGAAAAAGGAGGGCGCCCTCGAGGCGATCCAGGAGACGCGCGAGGAGCTCGAACGTCTCGAAGAGCGCAAAACGCGGCGCGAACGCGGGGAGCTGGAGGCCGACGATCGGGACGGACCCGACGGAGAGGAGGGTGACAAAGAGGATCGCTCTCCCGACTGGCTCGCGCGGTCGTCAATCCCGATCCGGGAGTCCGAGGAGTGGTACGAGCGGTTCCGGTGGTTCCACACCAGCGACGGGTTCCTCGTGATCGGTGGGCGAAACGCCGACCAGAACGAGGAGCTCGTCAAGAAATACATGGAGTCGAACGATCGCTTCTTCCACGCACAGGCCCATGGCGGTCCGGTGACGGTTCTCAAAGCGACCGGGCCGAGCGAACGCTCCCGGGAGGTCGAGTTCCCGGAGACGAGCCTCGAGGAGGCGGCACGGTTTGCAGTCTCCTACTCTTCGGTCTGGAAGGACGGCCGCGGTGCGGGGGACGCGTACGCGGTCTCGCCCGAACAGGTGTCGAAGACCCCCGAAAGCGGCGAGTACCTCGAAAAGGGCGGGTTCGTGATCCGGGGGGATCGGACGTACTACCGCGACGTGCCCGCCGAAATAGCGGTCGGCGTGCAGGTCGAACCGCAGTCGCGGGTGCTCGGCGGCCCGCCGAGCGCGATCGAACCCCGGACGGCAACGATCATCCGTCTCCGTCCGGGCAAATACGCGCAGAACGACGCCGCGATGCTGTGTTACCGGGAGTTCAAGGACCGGTTCACCGATCAATCGTTCGTCCGCAAGGTCGCCAGCGCCGACCGGATCCAGGAGTTCCTTCCACCCGGAGGAAGTCAACTCGAGATGTGAGTTCCGGCCGAAAACCCCGAGGTGACTTATATAGGTTAAATAAACAGCCTAATCGTTAATCCGAGAAGCCAGTATACTAGGTGACGAGGGAATTTCCGATGGTAACTGTCGAAGTCGATCAAGACCTGTGTATTGGCGATGAAATCTGTGCCTCGACCGTGCCGGACGTCTTCGAGATGGACGACATGGACGGGCTCGCGCACGTCGTCGACGGCATGGAGGAGCTCGACGAGGAATCGCTCATCGAGATGGCCCGGGAGGCCGAGCAGGCCTGTCCGGTCGACGCGATCACCGTCTCCGAGTAACGTCGCACGCTGAGGAAACGCGCTGATTCTGTGTCGGATTTTTTGTCCCCGCTCCGGCCTTCCCATCCTCTCGCGCTGTCTGTGTGAATGATTCACAGGCACCTGATTGTCAGTTCCGACCGGTCGACGGTGATCGCCTGATTCCGCGCGGTTCCGACAGCCCCGACCGGTCGACCCTTTTATACTCCGCCCCCGAAAGTGTACCGTATGCTCCGGGACGCGCTGGCGGTGCTTCCCCGTTCCGACGACGGGATCGGGACGGCGATCGTCGGCGGAGTGCTGCTGTTCCTGACCGTCGTCTTCGTTCCGCTGTGGCTCGGGTTGCTGGTCGTCACACCGCTTGCCGTTCTCCTGGCGCCGATCGCGCTCGCGCCGGCGCTTGTCCTGCGCGGCTACTACGTGCGGGTGATACAAAGCGGGCTCGCGGGGGACACGAGCGTTCCATCGTTCGTCGGGTGGGGCGGGCTCTATCGGGCCGGCGTCGCCAGCGTGCTGCTTTCGATCGTATTGCTCCTTCCGGCAGTTCTCCTCGTCGCGCTCGGCGCCGCGGCAGGTGCGGTCATCCAGCTCGGGCGGGTCGACCTCGGCGGGATGGCAGAACCCGTCTACGCGGTCTCGATCGGGTTCGTCGCCGTGCTCCTGATCGGCTACCTGCTCGCGTTCCTGTACGTCCGTCCGGCCGCGCTCGCCTGCTTTGCGGCTACCGGACGGCTCGCGGCCGGACTGTCGCCTCGGCGGAACCTCCGCGTGGCTTTCTCCGGCGGATTCGCCACGGGCTGGTTGGTCGCGATGTTCGTCACGCTGGCCGGGCTGGTCCTCGTCGGACCGTTCCTGGCCGTCCTCGTTGGGTTCCCGCTTTTGTTCGTCGTCCGGGTGGTCGCGCACAACCTGTACGGGCGTGGGGCGAGCGAGACGCTGGATTGTACGGCTGCAAGCGACGCGAGCGGGGAGCCGGTCGCCGTCGACGCGGCGGAGGAAGCCGATCCGGTCGCCGCAGAGACGCACGGGGAACTTCCCTCCGAACCGACCCCAGACGTCCAGGTGGGACGACGGGTTCCGCTCACTGCAAGCGACGTGCTCTCGCGTGCTGCGTCGCGGGAGGGTGAGTCGATTTCGGACGAGTCGTCCGACACAGCCGGGTCCCGGGCGGCGGGTGACGATTCCGGATCGTTCGAGTGGGCTGACGTCGACGAGGAGTGAAAAACCGATGCGGTTTTCGGGTCATTATTTAAATAGTCGGCTAAAGAACCAACAGGTATGTTCGGAGACGCGATTTCGTATCCACGGACGAACGACGACTGGCTCCCGACGATCGCGATCGGTGGGATCCTGTTGATTCTCCAGTTCCTGTTGATTCCGATCATCCTCGTGCAGGGTTATTACGTCCGCGTGCTCCGCGGCGTATCCAGTGGAGAATCGACGGCCCCGTCGTTCACGGACTGGGGCGACCTCTTCGTGGACGGGCTCAAACTCTTCGTCGTCGGGCTCGGCTACGGGCTGTTGATCGGGATCCCAGTGCTCGTGCTCTCGGCGATCGGTGGCGGCGCCGGCGCTGCCATCGGCGAAGGGGCTGGCGCGGTAATCGGGCTGATCGTGGGCCTGATCGCGCTCGGCTACGCGATCGTCGTCTCGTACGTCGTCCCCGCGGCGGTCACCAACTTCGCAGTCGAGGATTCGATCGGTGCTGCCTTCGAGTTCGGCACGCTCCGTGAGATCGTGACGACCGCCGAGTACGCCCGCGGGATCCTGTTCGGGGTTCTCGTCGCGATCGTGGGCGGGCTCGTCGGAAGCCTCCTCAGCTTCCTGCTCATCGGGATCTTCGTCCTGTTTTACGTCCAGATTGCCGTCTACTACTGCTTCGCCCAGGGGTACGCCGACGGACGGGACGCCGCTGGGCTTCCCCGTCCCGCCTAACGGAGAGTCGCCGTGAAGGGATCGAAACGGAAGGGTTGTTAGCCGGGGTATCGAATCCAGTTTCATGCGCATCGTCCAGCGCGGCCATGGGGAAGAGGGCCGCGAACGAATCACAGTCGTGCCCGAGACGGTCGACGACCTGTGGCACCTCTCGCACGTCCTCGAACCAGGGGACCTCGTCGAGGGTGACACGACCCGCCGCATCCAGCGCGACGAGGAGAACCTCCGGGACACCGGCGGCCAGCGGGAACACCTGCACGTCACCATCGAACTCGAGGACGTGGAGTTTGCCAGGTTCGCAAACAGGCTCCGGGTCGGGGGAGTCATCGTGGGCTGCTCCCGGGAGGACCAGCTCGGCCACCACCACACGCTCAACGTCGAGGAGCACGACGAGATCACCGTCGAGAAGGTCTTCAAACCCGACCAGATCGACCGACTCGAGGAGGCGGAGGGGGCCGCAGAGAACCCCGAGGTCGCCATCGCAACCGTCGAGGAGGGGGCCGCCTCGATCCACACCGTCCAGCAGTACGGCACTGAAGAGTACGCATCGATTACGCGACCGACGGGCAAAGGCGAGTACGCGAGGCCGCGCGCGGAGCTGTTCTCCGAACTCGGGGAGGCGCTGTCGCATCTGGATCCCGACGCGATCATCCTCGCCGGACCGGGATTCACGAAGGGTGACGCCCACAAGTACGTCGACGAGAACTATCCGGAGCTCTCCGACCGGATTTCGGTGGTCGACACCGCCAGCGTCGGCGACCGGGGCGTGCACGAAGTGCTCAAGCGTGGCGCAGTCGAGACGGTCCAGACGGAGACCCGGATCGCCCGCGAGGCCGAACTGATCGACGAGCTCACCGGGCGGATCGCGGAGGGGGAGAAAGCCTCCTACGGCCCCGAGGCGGTGGCCGAGGCGGCGGAGTTCGGCGCGGTCGAAACGCTGCTCGTGCTCGACGAGCGGCTCAGAACCGAACGACACGGCGAGGGCGACTGGGAAATCGACGCCGACGACGTCATCGAGCGGGTCGAACAGCAAGGGGGGGAGGTCGTGGTGTTCTCCTCGGAGTTCTCCCCCGGCGAGCAGCTGAAGAACCTCGGTGGGATCGCCGCCCTGCTCAGATACCGACTCCAATGACCGGCGCGGATCTGCCCGACGATCCGTCCTCGAAAGCGACCGAGGAACGCTCCTCGGTCGTCTCGCGGGCGACCGACCGGCTCACCTACTGGGCCGATATGCTGTTTTTCGCGGGCGTCGAGTTCTCGGTGCTGTCGACGCCAGCATTCTTGCCGGTGTTTCTCGCCCAGACGACGTTTCCCGACACGGTCCCGCTGGCGGGGTTGAGCGCGATCGCGTTTGGAGTGCTCTCGATTGCGATCTTCCGGAGCCGACAGGTCGACGTCGGGAAGTGGCCCCGGCGCGGGGAGCTCTCGTCGGTGCCGTTCCGAGTCGTCTACTTCTCGGCGGTGTTCGCGATCGCGACGCTCGGGGTCGCGTCCGTCGCCGTCTCTGCGTTCGACACCGCCGGGTCGTTCCTCTTCGCGATGGTGGCCGGTGGCGTCGTCGAGGTAGCGGGGATGGCGGCCTTCCCCAGGGCCTACCGGACGCTGTACGGGACTCCGACGACCAACCCGACCGAACGGGTTTGAGACGGGTCGAACTGGCCTGCTGTGTGCCGGACGGACCTCCGAATCGGCTACGTCCCGGTGAGCGCCTCGCTTGCGGGTGCGAAATCGATCTCGGTGCCGCGTCCGGCCTCCCGGGCACGCCGGTACAGCAGATACGCCCCGGCGGTCGTTTCGATCCCGGTCCCGCCGGAGTCGAACACCGTCACCTCATCGGGGTCCGTGCGGCCGGGTTCGACCCCGGCGACGATCTCCCCGAGTTCGGCGTGGACGTGGTCTTCGTCGATCAGTTTCGCTTCCAGTGCCGCCAGAAACGAACCGGCGTCCTGGGTCGCCCGATCCCGGAGGTCGGGGACGTATTTCGCCCGCGCGATCGTCTCCGGCTCGAGTTCGGTTTTGCCGGGCGTGTACTGCCCCATTGCCGTCACGTGGGTGCCAGGTTCGACGTCGGCGTCGGCGATCACCGGTTCGGAGGCGTTCGTCGCCGTGACGACGACGTCGGCCCCATCGAGGGCCGCAGCTGCCGACTCGACTGGCTCGACAGCCGGATCGACGAGGTCGTCCGTCTCTGCGGCGAACGCTTCCCGGTTGTCCGGCGTCGGCGAGTACACCCGGACGTGCTCGAACTCCCGGACCGTCACCGTCGCCTTGAGTTGACCACGCGCCTGTGCGCCCGAGCCGATGATCGCCAGGTCGGTGGCGTCCTCGCGGGCGAGCGCGTCGACACCGACAGCGCCGGCTGCGCCGGTCTTGAAGGGGTTCATCGACGCCCCGTCGACGATCGCGAGCGGCTCCCCTGTTTCGGCGTCGAAAAGCGGCGTGACGAACCAGGCGTCGCCCGCCCCGAACCCGGCCGAGTACATGTACCCGCCCATGGCTCCCGTCTCGGGCAACACGGCAGCGTACCCGGTGAACATCCCAGGCGGGTTCTCCGCTACGAGTTTCGTCCGCGGTTCGGCGGGGGCCCCGTTGCCGCGCTGTCGATACGCCTCCCGTACCGCGTCGACGTACTCTGCCGGCGTTGCGAGATCGGCCACCTCGTCGCTTCGAAGGAACAGCGCTTCGGTCATATCCGGGGTTGTGGTTCCCGGGGTCAAAACGTGTTCGGCCGACTCGACTGATCGGATCGAACGCGGAACTCAGTCCGCCTGCGGTGGGCCGGCCTCGCCTCTGGCCGCGGCCGATCGTGCCGACCGCCGGACCGGGGAGTGGTTCCCACGTTCGATCGTCGGAGCTGCGACGAAGAGCGCGTGGAGCATAAAGAACAGGGAGGGCAGGGCGCCGACGAACACGGCGGCCGACAACGGCAACCCGTACGCGCCGAGGATCCCGGTGATTCCGATCAGCGATACGGGGATGAGGCCGAGAACGTGGTCGTAGTACCCTGTCATAATCCATTCCATACTATGTAAAATTACTATATAAAATTTCCCCGTGACTAACTAATGACCATTCAAACACCAATCCATAGTAATTGTATAACTTATCATTCTTACTCTCTGCGATCGGCGTATTCTGGGCTTCTATGGCCATTTAACGAACTACTGTGTTCACATCTAACGCGATTTATTCTACGGTAATAATAAGCCGTTTCGAGACGCTGTGGATCCGGGAATCCACACTGGTTGCTCGGGGTACTCGCTGCAGAGCGTGCCGCCATCGAACAGTTAAACAGTTCGCCGACGAGAGTGACCAGTAGTGAACCGCAACGACAGAGCGATCACCGCACTCGTGATGATCGCCCACGCGATGGTCCACACCTACGAGATGGCGTTTCCGATCTTCGTGACCATCTGGTTGCTGGAGTTCGAGACGCTGTCGCTCGGCTTCACGTCGGTTGCAGTCAACGAGGCGACGCTGGGGGTCGTGTTGACGATCGGCTATGGGCTGTTCGGCCTCGGGGCGCTTCCGGGGGGCGTGCTGGTCGACCGTATCGGCTCCCGCCAGCTTATCACCGCCTGTCTCGCCGGGATGGGCGGTTCGTACCTCCTCTTGGGGCTGTCTCCGAGCCTGCTCGCCGTCGCCGCGGCGATCGTCCTGTGGGGCGTCGCCGCGAGCGTCTATCACCCGGCGGGGCTTTCGCTCATCTCGAAGGGAGTCCACGAGCGGGGAACCGGCTTCGCGTACCACGGGATCGCCGGCAACCTCGGGATCGGGCTGGGACCGCTCGTGGCCGCGATACTGCTGTTGCTGTTCGACTGGCGGAGTGTGGCGCTTGCGCTTTCGATCCCCGCGTTGCTCGCGGCGGTGTTCGCCCACCGCGCGCGGTTCGACCCGGAGGCCGCCGTAACGCGTCCGGACGAGACTACCCCCGACGCGACGGCCGGCGACGCGGCCACAGACGGGGGATCGAAGGCCGAAAGCGGCGTCCAGTCGTTCTCGGAGTTTCTGACCGAATCGAAGCGTCTGTTCGCGGGGAGCTTCGTCTTCGTGTTCCTGATCGTGATGTTCTCGGGGCTCTACTACCGGGGCGTGTTGACGTTCCTGCCGGAGCTGCTCCGGGCACTGCCCGGCTTCGAGGCCATTCCGATTGCGGACCTGCTGCCCGGCACGCTCGCGGATCTTCTCGGGGTCGATCCCGCGGACGGCGAGACGCTCGAACCGAGCGATTACTTCTACGCCGGGCTGTTGATGATCGGAGTCGTCGGACAGTACATCGGCGGGAAACTCACCGATCGGTTCCCCGTCGAATACGGCATCGCTGGCGCGTTCGGGATACTCGCGGTGCTCGCGGTGACGTTCCCGATCGTCTCGGGGATGGGTCTGGGCCCGCTTGCCGTCTTCGGCGGGTTCTTGGGCGTGTTCCTGTTCGTCGTCCAGCCGCTGTACCAGGCGACGGTCGCCGAGTACACTCCGCCGGGGACGCGGGGGCTCTCGTACGGCTACACGTATCTGGGTGTGTTCGGCGTCGGATCGCTCGGCGCAGCCGTGGCCGGAACCGTGCTCGCGTACGCCGACTCGACGGCGCTTTTCTTCGTGCTGGCGGCGTTTGCGACGTCGGCGTCGCTACTGGGGCTGTATCTGGCCCGGTCGAGATAACTGGTCCTACCGGTCGGACTACCCGAACAGTTTGAAGTAGAGATATCGCCAGCCACCGAGGAACAGTGCGCCGCCGCCGAGCATGATGGCCGCGAACGTGACGGCGAACCCGCCGGCGAAAAGCGGCGAGGCACGCAGCGCCATCCCGAGGACCGCCGCGAGGATCCAGGATCTGACGGCGAGCGGGATCGACGATTTGGCGGACTCGCCCGCGCCGGGAGAGTAGGCACCCACCAGCGGGGCGACGGCGACCCATCCGATAATGAAGGGTGCGACGATACCCGCCCACACCAGCGGATTCTCGGCGAGGTAGTCGCCGGGGTTGTGTTGCAGGGCGCCGATCGTGAGAAAAACGAGCAGGAACACGATGTCGCCGACTGCGATCGGTACCGTTCCGGGATCGATCCGCTCTTCGAGGAACGACGCAACGTCCATATCCGGAGTTTACGCTCGGACATAAAGACTTGACTGGATTGAGGCCGTCCCGACGTTCGGTGGTCGTCCGTCGGAATCGCACGACCGACGCGTCGATCAGGCGATGTCCCGGCTCGTGTCCACCGCAACCGTCTCCTCGAGTTTCAGCTTGATCGTTTCGCCGGGGGCTCGTCCGCCGCGGAACTTCGGCACGGCCAGCCGGTTTACGATCTCGCTTCCGCGGACCTCCGTCTCCAGATCGAAGACCACGTCGGCCATGTGTTCGGTCATGTCGCGGTTCTCCGGGACGCTGCGGCCGGTCAATCCGTGCAGGACCGCGAGACCGCCGGTGTTTGCCATGTGGGTCTGGACGCTGTTGAGGAAGTTCCGATACCGCGCCGAGTCGGACGACTCCAGCGGGTCTAGCGTGTCGACGATGAGGTTCGCCTCCTCCGGGAGCGCGCCTACGAGGCGGTTCGCGTGATCCAGCGGCGCGTCGGCGCCGATGTCCCGAATTGTCGGGTTTCCGGTGCGGGCGGTGGACCGGTCCAGCGCGTCCCTGACTGCCGCTTCCGAGCGAACCGTCGTCAGGTACAGTGTCCCACGGGTGGCGGACAGCTCGTGAAGGAACAGCTCCGACTGGCTCGCGGGGTCGGCGTTCAAAAGGACGATACTGCCGGCCGGGACGCCGCCGTCGAGCTGTCTGTCGAGGACGGTGATTCCGGTCGGCAGTCGCTTCGGCATGCACCTGATTTCTCTGGGGAATAAGTTAACTGTTGTTCCGGGTTTTCCACGTCTGATAATCGGGTGGGTTCTCGGCTACCAGACTGTCGATGGCCCGGGCATACGACTCCCGAACGGCCGGTGACGAAAGCGGGCTGTCGTCCGTTTCCGGGATCGTCGCCAGTACGGGGGCGTCCAGCAGCGATTCGAGACGGGAGCCGGCGGTCGCCGTCCGCGTCGCGATCACGCCGGATACCGGCGTTCCCACCGCCCTGGAGGCGGCTGCAGTCTTTACCGCTCCCCTGACGCTCGCGCGACAGAGCGTCGTGACAATCACCGTTCGATCGGCGAAGGACAGCGGCTTCACCGCGTCGGGGGCGATCCCGCAGGGACAGTCCAGCAGCACCGGCGTCGCTGTCGCTTGCAGACGACTCAAGCCCGAAAGCACGTCGGCACGCTCGCCCCCGGAGACGGGTGGTGCCGGAAGCACGTCACAATCGAACCCCTCGGCCCGGCTGCGTCCCGGCCACTCCGGCCCCCAGAGGTGGGAGTTTTCCGTTCGACTCGGCCGGTTCACGCCTGCCATGGCGTGGAGGTTCGGCATCTCCCAGTCGAGATCGGCAGCCAGAACGGTGTCCGGATGGGCTCGTGCCAGCCCGAGCGTCGTGGTCGTCTTCCCCGATCCTCCCTTTCCGCCGGCGACGGCGAGCATGGGGGCTGCTGGCTCGGGCTCGTATATAAACGACCGCCGAACGGGTCGGAGGGCCTGCCCGCGATCGGGAGCTCAGTCGTCCGTGCTCGCGACTGCGGAGTCGGCTCTGCGTTCCCGGTCCAGTTCGGTGAGGTACTCGTCGGCGTCGAGGGCGGCCTCTACCCCCATTCCGGCGGCCGTGACCGCCTGCTGGTAGTGGAAGTCGACGACGTCACCGGCGCCGAACAGTCCGGGGACGCCGGTTTTCGTCTGTCCGCCCCCGCGGCCGCCTTCCGTCAGCAGGTATCCCTCCTCGTCGAACTCGGCGCCGGTCCCCTCGAGGTAGCCTGTGTTCGGCGTGTGACCGATCGCGTAGAAGACGGCGCCGACCTCGAACTCGAACTCGTCGACCTCGTCTGCGGTTTCGGGATCCTCGAGTTTCTCCGTCGGATGGCCGTCCGGGTGTTGCACGAGTGTCACACTCGTGATCCCCTCTTCGGGGCTCCCGTGGAGTTCGGTCACTTCGGTGTTCAACAGGAGTTCGATCTCGCCGTCGTCGACCTTTTCCATCGTCCGGTCGATCCAGATCTTCTCCGCGCGGAACTCCTCGCGCCGGTGGGCGACGTACACCGTGTCGGCGAACTTGGTGAGGAAGTTCGCCTCCTCCATCGCGGCGTCGCCGCCGCCGATTACCAGCATGTCCTCGTCCCGGAAGAACGCGCCGTCACAGGTGGCACACGTCGACAGCCCGTACCCCATGAGCTCGTCCTCGCCGGGGATCCCCAGCGTTCTGGCGGAGGCGCCGGAGGCGGCGATGACCGCGTCTGCGGTGTACACCTCGCCGTTCGTGAGCTCGACTCGGAACGGCCAGTCGTCGGCGTCGACTGTCTCGATGATGCCGTTTTTCACGTCCGCGCCGAACTTTCGGGCTTGCTCTTTCATCCGGTTTATCAGGTCCGGTCCGGAGATCCCGTCGGGGAAGCCTGGATAGTTCTCCACGTCAGTTGTAAGCGTCAGCTGTCCGCCCGGTTCGTCACCCTCGATCAACAGCGGGTCGTTGTTCGCACGGGCCGCGTAAATGCCCGCGCTGAGGCCGGCGATTCCGGTCCCTGCGACGATCAGCGTGCGATGTTCGACCACGTCTTCCGACATACATCTCGATTCGTGCGTCCCGCGTATGTACGTTTTGATATTGTTCTGCAGGCACACAACTATACCCGTCCCGTTCTTCGGCGGTCACTTTGGAAATGAAATATTAGGTGGGAAATTCGCAACGACTTCTGAGATTCTGTCGGGTTACATTTTCACGGACGAAACCACAAGCCGGTTGAACGAGGCCCCCAATAGTACTACTCGTAATGGGTATTCGCAGAGCGCACATCGAGATCACGGGTATGTCGTGTGCGACGTGTTCTGCCTCCGTGGAGGACGCGACCCTCGAACTCGAGGGCGTATCGGCAGCCGACGCCAACTTCGCGACCGACGAGGCGACCGTCGAGTACGACCCCGAGGTCGTAAACCTGGAGGAGATCTTCGAGGCGATCGCCGAGGCGGGGTACGAACCGCTCTCGGAGTCGCGAACGGTCGGCATCGCCGGCATGTCGTGTGCGAACTGTTCGCAGGCGAACGAGACGGCGATCGAGGCGCTGCCGGGCGTGCTCTCGGCGGACGTCAACTTCGCGTCAGACGAGGCCAGGGTGCGGTACAACCCGGTCGACGTTTCGTTGTCGGAGGTCTATGCCGCCGTCGAGGACGCCGGCTACGAGCCGATCCGGGAATCGGAGGGGGACGACGGCACCGGGGACGGCGAGTCCGGAACCCGCGAGTCGGCAGCCCGCCGGGAGATGCGAAAGCAGTGGAAGCTCACGGTCGGCGGCGGCGTGTTGACCGCGCCGTTCGTCCTCGTGATGATCGACATGTTCTATCCAGGATTTTTGCCCGAAGCCATTCCGGTGTTCGGTTTCTCCGTCGGCGTCGGCTGGCTCGAGTTCCTGCTGGCGACGGTCCTGATGGCGACGCTCGGACGCGAGTTCCTCCGAGGCGCGTGGCGCGCGTTCTCCAAGAGCCGGCAGGCGAACATGGACACGCTGGTGGCAATGGGGACGAGCGTCGGCTACGTCTACTCGACGGCGGTTCTTGCCGCCCCCGCATTGATCGGCTACCAGGTCGCCGGCGGGCTCTACTTCGAGGCGGTCGCGTTCATCCTCTGGTTCATCACGCTGGGCAACTGGCTCGAGGCGCGCTCGAAGGCGCAGGCCAGCGATGCGTTGCGGAAACTGCTGGAGATGCAGGCCGACGAGGCGACGGTGATTCGGGACGGCGAAGAGCAGATGGTCCCGATCGAGGAGATCGAAGTCGGCGATCGGATCAAGGTTCGACCGGGCGAGAAGATTCCCGTCGACGGGGTCGTGGTGGACGGCGACTCTGCGGTCGACGAGTCGATGTTGACCGGCGAGTCCGTCCCCGTAGAGAAGTCGCCCGGCGACGAGGTCGTCGGGGCGACGGTGAACGAAAACGGCGTGCTGGTCGTCGAGGCGACGAAAGTCGGCCGCGACACCGCCCTCCAGCAGATCGTCGAGCGCGTAAAGGAGGCACAGTCGCGGCAGCCGGAGATCCAGCGGCTCGTCGACACAGTGAGCGCGTACTTCGTGCCCGCCGTCATCGTCAACGCGGTGCTCTGGTCGACCCTGTGGTTTCTGTTTCCCGACCCGTTGTACGCGTTTGTCACGTCGCTTCCGCTGTGGGGCCCGGTGGGCGGAGGTCCGATCGGCGTCGAACTCGGCGGGATCCCCGTCATCGAGTTCTCGATGGTCGTGCTCGCCTCCGCGATCTTGATCGCGTGTCCCTGTGCGCTCGGACTCGCGACGCCGGCGGCGACGATGGTCGGCTCGACGATCTCGGCCACCAACGGCGTTCTGTTTAAAGGAGGCGACGTGCTCGAGAAGGTCCGCGACGTCGACGCCGTGATCTTCGACAAGACCGGCACCTTGACCCACGGCGAGATGCAACTCACCGACGTCGTTTCGGTGCAGGAGGCGCGCGCCGACGGTGGGGCGGCTGCCGATCCGGAGGGAGTCGCCGCTGTCGACTCCGCGGGCGACTCGCTCGGCGCCGAGTCGCTGTTGCTCGCGGTCGCTGCAAGCGCCGAGTCGGGTTCGGAACACCCGCTCGCGCGGGCGATCGTCGACGGCGCCCACGACCGGGGGCTCGACCTCGAGGAGCCCGTCGAGTTCGAGAACGTCCCCGGACACGGCATCCGGGCGACCATCCCCCACGGCGAGGTGCTCGTGGGCAACCGCAAGCTGCTTCGCGAGGAGGGAGTCGACCCCGAACCCGCCGAGGAGACGCTGCTCGAACTCGAACGGGAAGGGAAGACTGCAATGCTCGTCGCGCTGGACGGACAGCTTCTGGGCGTCCTTGCGACAGCCGACACGGTCCGAGAGAGCGCGAAACGGACGGTCGCGGCGCTTTCCGACCGCGGGATCGCGGTCCACATGCTCACCGGCGACAACGAGCGTACCGCCCGGGCGGTGGCAGAGGAGGTCAGCATCCCGCCCGAAAACGTCCGCGCGGAGGTGCTCCCCGATGACAAGGCGGACGTCGTCGACGACATTCAGGCGGACGGCTCCCGCGTCGTGATGGTCGGGGACGGGGTCAACGACGCGCCGGCGCTCACCGCTGCCCACGTCGGAATCGCGATCGGCTCGGGCACCGACGTCGCGATCGAGTCTGCGGACGTCACTCTGATGCGCGACGACCCGGCTGACGTGTTGAAGGCGCTGCGGATCTCCGAGGCGACGATCTCGAAGGTTCGGCAGAACCTCTTTTGGGCGTTCGTCTACAACGCGACGCTGATCCCGATCGCTTCGTTGGGCCTGCTCAATCCGGCGCTTGCGGGGCTGGCGATGGCGGGGTCCTCGGTGTCGGTGATGGCGAACTCGCTGGCGTTCCGCGGCTACGATCCCCACGAGGATTACACGCTCGCGGTGCTCAAGCCGTTCCGCGGGCTGTGGAACTGAATGCCGACGCGACGAACCGTCTTGGGGGCGCTCGGCGTGCCCCTTCTCACGGCGACCGGCGGCTGTCTCGGGAGGATTCCCGGGATCGAGGACGCCACTCTTTCTTATAAAGCCATCAGCGTGCGCTGGCTCGAAGCGGACGGACGTGGATACGGCGCCGACCTCTGTTGGCTGTGGTCCGATGGACAGAGCCGAGTGTACGGCTGGGAGCCCGCAGCGTATCCCGACATCGTTCGGTCGCCGACAGCGGTTCGGGTCTCGGAAGAAACCGAACGCCAGCTCGAGCGTCGGTTCGATGGAGTGGCGTACGTGGTCGGCTTTTCGGACCCGGATGCAGTCGAGAGGTCCCCCCTCGAAAACGACCGGGGGCAGGTCGGTGTACCTCGCCGGACGTTCAACCGTTTGCAGTTCGGCGATCGGGCGACGATCCATCGACGCGGATCCGGCTTCCGGATCCTCACGATCCAGGATGGACGGGGGGAACCTCCGGACGATTGGGAGATAGACGTCCGAGCGACGGATCTCCACGAACAGTTCCCGGACCGCAACGTCCCGGAACGGTGAATCTCCTCGGTAACCAGTGGCCAATTCGTGACCGAACTGGGTCCGAGTTCGATATGTTTACGGGCGGAACCAGACTCCTGCTATCTCGTGTCAGTACTGCTATTTATATTTGGGACGCATCCGTTCTGTATGGCACGCAAAATCACTATGTTCGAACTGCACTTCGACGGCGCCCAGATCGGCCCTGCCAGTCTGGACTTCGCCGAGGAGGCTCCCGCGAGTGAAAATCACGCGTCGGGCGACGAAATGGAAACCGAGACGGAGATGAGGACCATGGAGCGACCGTCCGAGGGCCGTCGCCTTCGGACCCTCGTGGCGATCGCCGGCGTCCTCTCGATCGTCTCGCTGATCGGCGTCGCCGTGGGCCGGTTCCGCAGCGACAGCGAGGACCTCGCAATCGAGATCGCCGACGAAAGCGACGGTGACGTCCTCGAAGAGCAGATCTGAGCACCGAACTTCCTCTTTCGCCGCCGGTTTTTCCCGACCCGTCTCTCGCGGTTTCTGGTCCCGCGATAGCTGTAATTTATTCTTCCTGTAGTTGTAGTATTTCTAACTACTTCTCTACAAAAAATTAAATATGATAGCCAGGAAGACTCCAAAAGAGACGGTAATCCGCGATCACACTCGACGCTATCCGTTTCGGGTTTGTTCCGAATCGAGGTTGATACTCAGAAACCATGGTCAACTTACGCGACGACATCGACGTGTTACACGTAGACGACGACGAACAGTTCGTCGAACTGGCGGCGACGTTCGTCGAGCGCCACGACGACAGGATCGCCGTCGAGACGGCCACGGATCCAGAGCGAGCGGTCGACCGTCTGACCGGGAGGCGGTTCGACTGCGTCGTCAGCGACTACCAGATGCCGCGGCTCGACGGCCTCGAACTGTTCGAAGAGGTTCGGGAGCGAGGGGTCGACGTCCCGTTCGTGTTGTTTACCGGAAAGGGGTCAGAGGAAATCGCCAGCGAGGCGATCTCACTGGGCGTCACGGAGTACCTGCAAAAGGAGACCGGAACGGAACAGTACGAAGTGCTCGCAAATCGCATCCGAAACGTCGTCTCCCAACATCGGGCGGAGACGCGGATGAAGCGTGGCTATCGCGCGCTCGACGCTGCGCCCGTCGGGGTCCTCCTGGCCGACGTTCGCCAGAAACGAACGCCTGTCGTCTACGCGAATACGCGGTTTCGAGAACTCACGGGGTGTGATCCGGGCGATCTCCTCGGAGAAGACTTTCGGTCGATCCTCGAGAACGGATCCGTGAGCCACCCCGTCAGGCGACTCTGTGAGGCGATCCAGGCGGAGGTTCCAGTCTCGGGGGAGCTGATCGGCTACCGGGAGAACGGGGCGGAACTCGAGGCCCGAATCGACGTCGCCCCGATCGGCAACGAAACCGGGGAGTCTACGCACTTCGTCGGGTTTCTGGCGGAGGTCGACGCCCTGTCGAACGGGGCGGGACTGTCCGATCCGGATCGGGTGGCCGAAACGGACTGATATCTGGCTCATACTGATTACTCTCGACCGTAACCGGACGATCGGCGGGCCGGGTGGCCGATCGACCGGTAAATCGCTACAATAATCAGTATCAGGGAACGACGACGTCGTGTTCGAGGGTGCCCACGCCCTCGATTTCTATTTCTACGCTGTCGCCGTCCGCGAGCGCCCCGACCCCCTCCGGCGTTCCCGTGGCGATGACGTCGCCCGGCTCGAGGGTGAGGTAGGCGGTGATCTCCTGGATCAACGTCGGAACGTCGAAGATGAACTGCGCCCGTGAGCCCTCCTGTTTGGTCTCGCCGTTCACCCGCAACCGGACGGTCGCGTCAGCCGGCACCTCGTCGGGGGTCGCAATACAGGGGCCGAGAGGTGCGGCGTTGTCGAACGCCTTCCCGCGGACCCAGTTCTGTTCCTTTCGCTGGTCTTCCCGGTTCGAGAGGTCGTCCATGCAGGTGAAGCCGGCGACGACGTCCATCGCGTCGGCGGCGTCGACGTTCCGGCACTGATTGCCGATCACGACCGCCAGTTCCGCCTCCCAGTCGATGCGCTCCTTGCCGGCGGGGACGGTGACGGTGTCGTGGTGGGCTGCAAGCGCGTTCGGCGGCTTCAAAAACAGAAGCGGCCGGTCGGGAACGTCGCTTCCCATCTCGGCGGCGTGATCTGCGTAATTGCGTCCCACGCAGACGATCTTGGAGGGCTCACACGGTGGCAGAACGTCGACTTCGGGATCGTCGAGGTCGTAGGTGGTGCCGCCGAAGGCGATGGTTTCAGCGCCGGGATCGAACGTCCCCCGACGAATCGAGCCGGCCGGATCGCGAAATCGCGCGTAATGCATGGGTAAAACTCCACGCCGGTATTCAAAAGGATTCGTGAGGCGGCGACTTCCCTTCAGGCAAGCAGCAGCCAGCCGCCCCCGATCAGAAACGAAAGCGAGACAAGGAGAGGAAACGCCGCCGATCGGATCCGCGCCTTCGCGATCTTCGAGGGGCTCTCCTCGCCGATCACGAGATCTCCCTCGAGTGCGACCGTGCCGTCCCTGCGTTCGATCCGTCCGAAAACGACGTACTCGGTGCCGGGATCGATCCGTCGTTCGACGAAGCGCCGGCGGCCGAGACCCGGGATCGACTGGAGCCACTCGGGTGCATCGGGGACGTTGCGGGCTTCGAGGAATCGACGGACTCGGTCCGGCACACCCCCGTCGGCGTCGGCGGTGACGACCTCGCCGGGGAGGTCGAGGGAGAACCGCCGCGGGGAGGGGTCGACTCGGATCGTCCCCCGGTCGCTTTCGAGGTCGAACGCGGTGGTTGCGACCCCGTCGTCGAGATACGCGTCGGTCCAGGGCCAGGCGATCCCGAACGGGTGCCGTTCGGTCACCTCGTACTCGAGCCCCAGGCAGTCGGCGCCCGTAAACGGCGCCTCGATCGTCTCCCCGACTGCGACTGCACGTCCCCGGCAGGCGACGAACTCGCCAGTGGCTCTGAGCTTCCCTGGTTCGCGGATCTCTGCCGCGAACAGTTTCGGCACCACAACCAGCGACCGGCTGCCGTACCATGCCATCGCGAGACCGAGCGCGATCACGACGAGTCCAGTGACAGTCGCGAACATGGTCATCTCCCCCTGCTGTGGGTGTGGGTCGCTCTCGCCATCGCGCCGCGCGTGTGATTTGCGGCGCGTCGTGCGGCGAGCTCTGCGGTGCGACGTGTGGTGTCAGTTCCGGTTCGGTTCCAGCTCATCAGCGAGTGTCGGCCTCCTCGGCGTTCTGTCGTCGGCTTGGAGGCCGTGTAGTATATAAATAGGTGGTGTGGCGCCGGGAACGTTCGCCGGGATCGGTTCCCAGCCGTGTGGCGCGGGAGTGTGCCGTGTGGCCACGGCTCGCCTCCCGCGGAACGAAACTGATACTGCGACTATATATCCTCGGCTGCCGTACGAACTGTATGTCTACTATGACCTCCACGACCCGATCGCGACCTCTCCCGTCCGGCCGATTCCTCCTCGGAGCGCTAGTCGTTCTCGTGGGCGTACTCCTGCTGTTCCAGACCACCGGGATTTTCGAGACCCGCAGCCTCCTGCAGTACGTTCCGTCGCTGTTCGTCCTGCTGGGGATCTGGCTGTTCGTCCAGAGCGGTTACCGGAGCATCGTCGGACCGGTCGTCATCGTCGGCGTCGCCGGCGCCGTTCAGCTGAGCGTTCTCGGCTACGCTACCGCCGAGGAGCTGGTTGTCTACTGGCCGGTGCTGGTGATCGCGCTGGGCCTGTCGATCGCGCTGGGACAGTATCGATCCAGCGTCCGGCGTTCCGACGCGAGCTACACCTCCGGGGTAACGGTGTTCGGCGGCGTCGAGAAGCGAAACACCTCCGAGGCGTTCGTCGGCGGCGATCTGACGACGATTTTCGGCGAGACGACGCTGGATCTCCGGGACGCCAAGCTCACCGATCGACCTGCCAGGGTCGACCTGACGGTGCTGTTCGGCGAGGCCCAGCTGATCGTCCCGCGGGACTGGGTGGTCCAGATGGAGGTCGTTCCCGTGCTCGGGTCGGCCGCAGACGAGCGTCCCCGCCGGGCGCTCGCGGACGATCCGACCGGGGAAGAGGTTGATCCGACCGGAGGGGGGGCTGATCCGACTGGGGAGAGGACGGGTGCCGATCTCGTCGTCACCGGATTCGTCGCGTTCGGCGAGGCGTCGGTCAGAGACTAGTACCGAAGGGACGCCCCTGTCCGTTTTTTACTTTGTCACGACCGTTCCCTCGAGCAGTTCGACAGTGTTGTCGACGACCGGATCCAGGAGTTCGTGGTTGTGTGACGAAACGAGCACTGTCCCCCCGTAGTCGGTGTAGTTGCCGATCAACTTCAGGATCCGCCCCCGAGACAGTTCGTCGACGTCCGCGAGGGGCTCGTCGAGGATCACCACGTCCGGGTGCGACAGGAACGCGAGTGCGAGATCGAGTTTCTGCTGGAACCCCCCGGAGAGTTCCCCGGCCGGCCGGTGGGCGACCCTGTCGAGTCCGAGATCTCCCGTGAGCGTTTTCAGCCACTCCGCATCGATCGGGGCGTTCAGCCGCGAGAACACGCGGAGGTTCTCCCGTACCGTGAGCGTGCCGTAGAACTGTGGCTTTTGGAACGAGTATCCCATCTCCGCCGGCGGGGGCGCGATGACGGTGCCCGCGGTCGGTCGCCGCAGTCGCAACACGATCTCGAAGAGCGTGGTTTTCCCGGAGCCGTTGGGCCCGACGACGCCGTGAACCCTCCCCCGCTCGAATCGGCAGTCGACGCCATCCAGCGCCAGTATCGGGCCGAACCGCTTCGTTATCCCCCCCAGTTCGATCGCCGGCGTCTCGTCTCCCTCGGCCGGGGTTCGATAGTTGCCGCCCGGACGAAGCGGTCGCGTCCAGCGTGTCAGGAGTTCGTGTACGGACTCGCGTACCGATTCTCGGTGCGGGTCGGTTCGGTCACTCACGGTCGGTCACTCCCGTCATCCGTGTTCAGGCCCTCCATTCGTAGCTGCGGACACACACCCAGCAGAACCCGAGACACGCGAGGGTGTACAGCCCCAGGAACCGATACCAGTCGAGGTAGACGCCGAATGGATCGCCCCGGAGCACGTGCCCGCGGATGATGACTGCGAGGTAGTGTGGCGGTAGGCTGCGGGCGATCTCCATTCGAACCGGGGAGAAGAACCCGACCGGATACACCAGGCTCCCGAGCCCGGCGATCCCCACCAGGACGCCGAGGTTGACGAACAACGCGACGCGACCGAGGCCTGTGAGGAACAGCACCCCCGTCCCGATTGCGGCAGTCGAAAGAAACAGCAGGCCGACCGCAGCCATCGTCTCGACGGTCGCCACGTCGATTCGGTACTCCAGCCACAGGTTCGCCGTTGCGATCGCGCCCAGCACGACCGCCATCATCGCCGTGTAAAACAGCAGTTTCGCCGCGAGGAACGCTTCGAGCCGCGACTGGTGGCGGATCCGGTCGAGCACCTGTCTGTCGACCCTGACGTCGTAGGGGACGTACAGCAGCGCCACGGACAGCACGAACAGCGTGATCCCGGTCGGAATGAGGTACTCCGAGAGCGTGTTTTCCACCCCTCGCTGTTCGTGGGTCACCTCGACTGGCCCCGACAGTAGCGACGACAGCTCGGCGTCCAGAAACAGCGCCAGCAGCCCGGTCGCGTCGATCAACGGAACCGCCGAGCCGTGAGAGAGCATCCGAAACTCCGCGGTCGTCTCCTGGTCGAGGACGTCCGGCGGAACCAGCACCACGATGTACACTTCCTCGCGATCCAGGCCGCGGATCGCTTTCTCGCGCGTATCGTACGGTTCGGGCGTGCCAAGCAGCGCGACGCCACCCTGGGCGAGCGTCAAATCGTCGTCTGTCGTTGCCTCATCGCCCGGCGCGACGCCGATCGGGACGTCCTCGGGCAGCGTCTGATCGAAGCCGACGGTCCCTCCCACCAGCAGGCCGGGAAGCAGCACGAAGCCGACCAGTAGGACCGCGATGTTGCGCCGTGCGCCGTACGCTTCCGTCCAGAGAAAGACGAGTGTGTCACGGATCACGGGTGTGTGGCTGAACGGGGGGTACCGCGGTCGCTGTATCGGCTGTTCGCTTTCCCACGGTCAGGGCAGTGTCTCCAGCAACGCTTCGATGTCGTCGAGATCACTCTCGTAGGTGACGACCACGACCGTGTCGTCCTCGGAGCTCTGGTCGGCGGAGATCTTCTCGATCTCGGCGTCGAGTTCCGCCATTCCGGTGTCGCCGAAGGCGACCAGCGCCCCGGAGATGACGTCGTTTACGTCCTCGGCGTCGGCAGCGCGGTCAGTGTACAGCCGGAGTTCGGAGCCGGCAGCACCGTCGGTCGTGTAGTACTCGTACGACATCGTCTCGACCGACTGTAGGACCGACGTGTCGAGGCCGAACGCCGCGTCGTCTGCAGGCACCTCCTCGCCGGGGAAGTCCACCACGACGGAGATGAGGCCGTCCTCGGTCGATCGGTCGTAGGCGTCCCGGAGATCGCCGCTCAGCGCGTCGTGGTCTCCGGCGGAGGTGTCGATGGCGTCCTCGACGGATTGTCTGTCACCGACGACGACCTGCCCCTCTCCGAGGGAAGCGATCGCGGCGGCGTCCCCTCTCACCGACCTATCCTCGAACGTGAACATGGTATGACCGTTGTGTTCCGTCTCCTCCAGGTCGCCCTCTTCATCCTCGATGGCGTCGATCACGCTGTCGCCCTCGAACTCCCCGTGGGCGATCAGCGCGAACTGATCTTCGCCGGGCTGTTCGGACGCCTCGAGGTCGTCGACGAACGCGACGACGGTGTCGACGTCGTCGGGGTCGATGTCGAGTTCGTCCTCGAACTCCTCTTCGATCTCGGCGGGATCTTCAACCGAGGGGTCCTCCTCGGCGAACGCCTCGAGGAGACGCTCCGTCTCTGGATCCTCGCTGAGTTCACCGTAGTCTACGTGTACGACGAGTTCGGACCCGTCGGGGATCTGTTCGACCGGCTGGGCGTCTCCACTTGTCAACGCTCCTGTACATCCCGCCGTGAGAAGAACGAGAGCGAAAGCGACTACGAGTCGTTTACGAACCAATTTTGTCCACCGAGTCGGTATATTGTGACACGCTACAAAAAATTCTCGGATAGATGAACCGACGTGCCGGAAGGCAGCCTGTTTTCGACGTCGTCTGCAGCGGGACCGGATCCTCGTTATCAGTCGTTGGCAACCCAATATTATTTACATAATACAATACGTGTAAATTTATGTTTCGGCCACAGTTTGCACGGTTTTGGAGTCGAAACGGATCGAATTGCCTACCGCTGTTATAGAACAACTACCGGTCCATTATCCGATAATTACCAAAGAGTCCTCGGGTTCTGCTCGCGAGTGATGGACGATTCACTCACGCGGAGGAGCGCACTGGTTTCCGGGAGCGTGCTCGTCGCCGGAACGAGCGGGTGTCTGTCCGGAGCGACGTTCTCCGCCGCAGACGACCCGGAAACGGAGGTCGACGAGGAGGGGGAACCTCCTGATCCCGAGGTAACTGTAGCCGTGGACACGGCAGAGGCCACCGATGTGACGGACTCGGCCGCGACGTTCGTCGGCGAGGTGGTCGAACTCGAGGGTGCCGACTCGACGTCCGTTCACTTCGACTGGCGGGGCGAGACCGACGGGGAGTGGAACGAAACGAGTTCGCAGGTCCTCGAATCCCCCGGGAGCTTCAGCATCGGGTCGACCGGATTCGATCGGAATACCCCCTACGAGTTCCGCGCGGTCGCGCAGGCACGCGGTGAGACGGACGTTGGCGAAACGCGGACGTTTACGACGGAGACGGGGATCGACCTCGCGGTCGAAACAGGCCAGGCGTCCGAGGTGACGGATTCGACTGTTACCCTCGTCGGCGAGGTGACGGAACTGGACGGCCTCGAGGAAGCGATCGTCGGCTTCGAGTGGCGGCCCGTGGGATCGGAGGAGTGGACAGCTTCCGGTACTGAGAGTCGGAAGTCCCCGACGACGTTCCAGCACTCGCTGTCCGGGCTCGAAAGCGAGACGGCCTACGAGTTCCGGGCCGTCGCCGAGGCCGACGGGGAATCTATCGCAGCGACGAGCGATCTCAGTTCGTTTACGACGACCGAAGAGCCGGAGGCCGTCGGCATCGAAACCGTCGAGGTGAAGGACGTGACACACTCGAACGCGGTTTTCATCGGCGAAGTAACGCATCTCGACCAGGCCGAGTCGGTCGACGTCCATTTCGAGTGGCGGGAAGCGGGAACCGAAGCGTGGACGACCTCCGACGTCGAGACTGTGGACACACCCGAGACGTTCCGGCATCCGATCCCCGGACTCGAAAGCGAGACGGCCTACGAGTTCCGCGCCGTCGCCGACGTCGACGGCCAGACCACTGTCGGCCAGTTGCTGACGTTCACTTCCGGGGAGTACGTACCGATCAGTTCCGACGATCCAGCCGAGCCGGAGCTCTCGATCGAGACGTTCGCCGCGACCGAGGTGACCGATTCGGCTGCGAGGCTTGCCGCCGAACTGACGGAACTCGACGGGGCTGACAGTGCTACAGTCGGTTTCGAGTGGCGGGAGTCGGGAACGGAGACGTGGTGGACGACGGAGATGGAAACGCGGAAATCGACGGGAACCGTCGACCTTCGGATGTCGGGACTCGATCCCGAGATGGCCTACGAGTTCCGTGCGATCGCGGACGCTGACGACGCGACCGACCGCGGGGACGTTCGCTCGTTCGTGACCACAGGCGGGGAGGCAAAAGAGGACCAGAAGTCCGGTGAAGAGGACCAGGAGTCCAGTGAAGGGGATCAGGAACTCGTCTACTGGCAGGTCGACTTCGGGGCGGGCGAGAAACCGCCCGAGCCGCCCCGCTACTACCCCGACGATGTCGTCGCAGCGCTCGGAAACTCCGCCGACGGCGTTACCGAGAACCCGTCGTTCCGGCGGAAACAGACTGACGGCCAGCTCGGGGACGTACGCGTCGCTGACGGATCTGTCTCCTTTGCCGACAGTGATGACCCGACCGAGGTCTCCGTCGCCTTCGAACTGGACGAGGGCGCACCCGAACGCCACCTCCATCTCGCCGTATTTGTCATGCCAGGCCCGTACGACCCTGCCGAGGTCGACGAGCAGGAGCTGTACGAGTACGCCAGCGCGACCTACGGCGGAGGCGACGCAGGTGAGCTTTCGGTATCGGTTCCGCAGTGACCTGACCGGCCGCGTTGCCGTCGCAAGCGTCCCCAGTATGTTGGGCACAATTCTAGCGGATCTGGTCCGAACACGGGATAACTCATACGAAAAGCGAACGTCTCGGTCGACGACGCGGAGTTCGAGGCGATGGGGATCGGGGAACTGATCGCCCTGGGTCGGGAGGCGGGGATCCGGAAGTTCGAGGAACTCGCGTGCCGGGGCACCGGCGGGATCGTCCAGGTGACGGTCGAATCGCGATACGACGAAACGCGTCTCCAGGACCTCTCCTGTGTCGACGAGTGGGAACACGTCTCGGAGACGGACGGCGGTCATCTGTACGTCATCGAGTTCACGGCGCCGGAGCTCCCGGAGAGCCTCGCCGAGGAGGCTGCGGACCTGATCGGCACCTGCGATCCGGAGCTCTCCGATCGTGAGGCGACGATGTCGCTCGTGGGGTCACAGGAGTCGATCTCCGGAACCATCCGCGAGTACGAAGCTGCGGGAGTGTCGCCGGATCTCCGGAAGCTCGGGACCTACGACGGGCCGAACGATCCCGTAGACGCGCTTACCGACCGCCAGCGAGAGGTCATCGAGACCGCCTACGAGATGGGCTTTTACGAGGTCCCGCGGGAGGCCTCGACCGACGAGGTCGCCGCACAACTGGATCTCGACCCCTCGACAGTCGCCGAGCACCTCCAGCGCGCCGAGCGGAACGTGCTGGGTGAGGTGCTGGAGTGAGCGGTACCGAGATACGATGCGCGTATCGGGGACGCTTCGATCGTGACCCTGCCGCTTCCCGGGCACGTACTTAACCGACCACGTGTCGTATGTATGCCTGTGTCAGCATGAAGGAACTCGATCACGTCTTGGACAGGTATGCGACCAGTCAGGAGCTCATGGACCACATCAGATACACTGCCGAGACCCTGAGCTTGGAATTCGATCGGTGGGGCGAACAGTACATAAGCGGTCCAAGTCTGTATCTGTTGATCGTTGCCGACATCAATTTCGATGCCTACACTGATCCGATGGGGGACAACAGGTGGCCGATCGAGCGCTGTCAGGTCGTCACCGAGTCGTCCGACAGGTTCACTGAGGTCGCTCGAGACGTGGCGTTCAGCCGCGACGGGGCTGTCGTCGTGACCGGGGACGGGACGGTTCAAGAGCAGATGGTTCGGGTCCGCAGCCCCAGTCGGGAGTCCATCAGGGAAGCAGGCAACTTAGAATACGGCGATTGGATGGGTGCCAAACACATGAGCGCGCTCGAAACGTCGATCCGTGACGAAGTCCTGTGGGTGATCACGCTCAGTGAAGAAGACGGGCGAGTCACGACGTTCCTCGACGGCACCTATCAGGACTATCCCCGCGAGGAGATCGGTGGCCGCTGGCGGCCTGAAAAATAGTCAGTCGACGACGCGCCACAGGTACCGGCTCGCGTAGCTCCGATACGGGGCCCACTCTGCGGCCTTTTCGATCATTGCGTCCCGCTGTGTGAGCCCGTAGGCGGTTTCCATTCCCCGGTGGATCCCCAGGTCTTCGACGGGAAAAACGTCCTCCCGTCCCAGACAGAATATCAATGCCATCTTCGCCGTCCAGGTCCCGACGCCCTTGATTTCGGTGAGTTCGGCGATTACTTCCTCGTCGGTCATCCCCTCGAAGTAGGCCACCGAATAGCCCCGCGTCTGGTGAGCGTCGGCGACGTTTTTGAGGTACTCGACCTTCGACTCGGAGAGCCCCAGCTCGTGGAGTTCCGTCGGATCCGCAGCGAGCATCCCCTCGGGTGTCACCTCGACGTGATCGAACACCCGGGTTCGAATCGCCCGGGCGGAGGCAGTCGAAAGCTGCTGATTGATGATCGAGGCGGCCATGCGGCGGAACATGCCGTCGGCCGGTTCGATCGTCAGTTTCCCGTGCGTTTCGATCAGGTCGGCCATGACCGGATCCTCGGACAGCGATTCCATCACGACCCGGTAGGGAGCCGACCACAGTAACTTTTGATACGGAACGATCGGTAGGTTCGGATCTGCGTAGTGGGCGACCAGTCGGACGAGACGCACGTACGTACTGTTCTGGGAATCGTTCGCGTCTTCTGTCGGGTCGTACCTGTCGTCGTACTCCCGGGCGCAGTCGTCGTACCGGCCGGCGAACTCATCGACTGTCTTGGTCGGAACGCGGTCACGATCGTCGTTTGTCACGATCTCATTTCCACTCCAGGCCCCGCGGCGACGTCGGCGGTGCCAGCGGGCTCGACGGGAGGTCCTCGCGCGGTTCCGGGTCGTTGTACCCGCTGGGCGCGACGTCGTTCGGCGCGTCCGGGTACCACAGCGAGGCGATCGCGTGGAGGTGCTCGCGGCCGACGTCGAGTTCGAACTGGCCACCGCCGAACAGGTCGATGTCGTGGTCGTCGCAGTACTCCAGCGTCTCGAACAGCGTCTGTACCGTCCCGAACCGAGAGGGTTTGATATTGAGCCACGCTGGCGTCCAGGGTAGTTCCTCGATCGATTCGACGCTCCTGATCGGGTAGTCCCACGTCACCCGTTCGGCGTGCCCGTCGAACAGGGGGCGTGTCTCCTCGGTCAGTGCCGGATCTTCGACGAGCGCGTCCGGAAACCCCTCCAGAACCCGCTGGTAGAGGGCCGGATCCGCGGGCTGATCGACGGTCGTGCCCTGGTACTGGCCTTTGAGATCGAGCACGCGCACGGCGCCGGTTTCGGCCAGCCTGTCGACGACTGCCGACGTCCAGTCGGAGGTCGGATCGACCTTGAACTCGAGGTCCGGGTTCCGGTCGAGCCAGGAACGGATTCGATCGCCCGTCTGCGGCTCTTCCAGGCGCGTGCTCACGACGAACCGCACCGGGTCGTACGTCCGGTCCAGGCGCTCTGCGAGGTTCGTTCCCGCCTGTTTCAACGCGAGATCGAGCGCGGCGCTCTCGAGGGCCCAGCGTCGGTAGTTCCGGTAGATCGACTGTCCCGGCTCGTCGCCGTGAAACAGGTCGAGACCGGTCAAGAACTCCGAGAACTCATCGAGGGTGTACGTCCCAGTTACGGGAATCTCCTCCCCGAAAGCCAACAGTGCGTCGTGGGCCTCGGTGTCGTAGGTGACGTCCTCGCCCCGCCCGATTTCGCCGTCGCCTCGCAGGGAGATGACCGTCGTCGTTCGGGTGAAGCCGCTCGATGTCTCCCGCTCGCGACGGGCCATCTCGAACTCGTCGATGGACAGGTCGAGATCCGCCACGCGATCGTAGAGCATTCTTTCCCTCTGTACGGGCAGCGGTCCCTTAAATCTCTTCGCGCTCCGCCTTCCGTTTCGGCTGCGGTCCACGAAGGTACCGCCCTCTGAGTAGGACACCTGACTCACTGACTCGCGAATCGAACCGTGTCTCCGGACTCGAGTGAACGAATCCGATCCGTATTCGCTCTGCACCAGTCTCGACCTGCAAGTACTCTTTCCGAACCAGTCCCGATTAACTAGTCCTGCTGCAAGCGCACCGTCACGCTGGCGGTCCCGGCGGCGACGATAGACAGTTCGTACCGCCCGGTTTCAGGCGCATCCACGGTGATTTCGGCTTCGTCCTCGACGGAGCGGTTCGAGAGGGCGGTCCCCCGATCGTCGACCGTCGTGAGCTCGACGGCGGTGAAATCGCCATCCTGGTTGTCGATCGCGACGACGATGTCGTCGTCTTCCTCGGCCTCGAAGCGGAACGTCTGGCTCCCGTCTACGCTCGTACTCACGACAAGGTCGTCGTCTCCGAGGCAGCCGGCAATCGACAGCGGAACCACCGTCAACACACCGACGAGGACTGATCGTCGGTTTACGCTCATATGTTCTGGTGTCATTCTTTCGGTAAATACGTCGGGGTACTGTTCAGATACGGCTGGAACTAGTTAGAAACGGTTGTTCTCTATTTCAAGTATATTATTCAATAGTTTTAAGTACTATTTCTAACAATAGATCTAATCAACAGTCACAGAATGAGCGAAGCGATGGCTTTGTCCGTCATTCGACTCGGAGCGGTAGTCTGATTTGACAGCTATGGGTGACAAAACAGAACTCCAGCGAAGAATCCTTCTGACTGCTTATAATAACCCGACTGCGACCCAGTCAGAGATCGCCGAGAACTGCGACTGTTCCGCCTCGTACGTGAGTACGGTTCTGAACCGTTACGACCGGTGGGACGCGATGGACGCGCAAATCGAGCAGTTGAACCGCGATCTCGGATACGCCCCGGACCGCTCCCTCGGCGCACAACCGTCTGTGCAACCGGCATGGAGCAACGACGAGTTCCGGGACGTAGAGAGTGTCGACGCCGAGGAAATAGCTGCTTTCATCGACGAGACGATCGTGGCTATTCGGACTCTCTCCGGTCGAAATACAGGGATGTCAACCGGTGAGATGGTTGTCACTCTCGTTCGATTCGCGCTCGTTTTGCTGCTCGTGGTTTTCGCAGTGTCTGTACTCGTTCCGATCCTTCTTTGAGATCCGTTCTCCTGTACAATCGCCCATTCGCAGGGTTTCTCTCGAAAATTCCTCTCAGTCGCCAGTGACTCCCTCGCTTTCGCCGACGTCCCCAACCCCAATATTCCCCGACAGCTCCGTATTCGGATACGGGATATCGATCCCTTCGGCGTCGAACCGTTCCTTGACTGCCTCGACGAACTCCGCACGGACTGCCCCGTAACTGCTCTCGGTCGGGTCGATCCAGATCCGTCCGGAGAGGACGACGTCCGAGTCACCAAGGTCCGTGACGGGGGCTGCCGGCTCGGGCTCGTTCAGGACGCCATCGATCTCCGCTCCTTCGGAGACGATGGCCTCGCGTGCCAGCTCTACGTTGTCGTCGTATCCGATGCCGAAATCGACCGACACCCGGCGTTGGTCGTTTGCAACGTTGTTGAAAAGCACCGCGTTCGCGAGATCGCGGTTCGGCACGGTGACCAGTTCGTTGTCGAACGTGTCCAGCTTCGTCACCCGCAGTTTGATCTCGCGAACCACGCCGCTGTTGCCGTCCCACTCGATCCAGTCGCCGACGACGAACGGTTTGTCCTGCACGATGAACACGCCGGCGACGAAGTTGGCGATGATGTTTTGCGACGCGAAGCCCACCGCCAGCGCGAGCGCACCGGCCAGGACCGCAAACGCCGAGAGGACGACACCGAACCCGGCCACCGTCGCCGCCAGGGCGACCGCCACGACGGCGATGATCACGACAGTCGTGCTCACCGCGAGCCCGACGAGCGACTCGTCGAAGTTGCGCTGTCTGAGGCTGGTTTCCACCGCTCGAGTCATGAAGTATTTCCCGAGGGTGTAGATAATCGCGAACACGACGACGAACAGCACGACAGTCGTGATCGCACTGATGACTGCCGGGACGTACTGCTGTGGATCAATACTGAACGACTGTTGTATAATTGACATAATTACCCGTGTACAGACGTGCCAAACCTATTAGTAAGTTGTTGTCTTACTGGTGACAAATCCGTCTTGAGCCTTCAGAGCCTGCATCAGCGCGTTTCTGCACCTAGTCACTCACTGCGGCGGACGGAACTCTCTCGTACGCGCCGGTCGTCTGCAGTCACACGTCATACGCGTGTTTTTCGAGCGTCTCCAGGTCCACGGAATCCAGCACCGCCTCGTTCGTCGCCTCGAGAACGACGAACGGGACGGTCGTCTCCGGAAGGTGGCGGGTCCGCGTGGCTTCGAGGGCCTCGAGCCATCGTCCGAGACAGAGACACCAGCGATCGCCGGGTTCGAGCCCCGGAAACTGCAACTCCGGACGCGGCGTCACGAGATCGTTGCCCCGCTGTTTGCTGAACGAGAGGAATTCGTCCGTCATCACCGCACAGAGTTCGTGTCTCCCACGGTCGTCTGGATGCGTTCCACAGCACCCGTCGCGCTCGAAGCCAGTCGTCGGATCGGTACCACAGACGGCGAGTTCCCCGCCGAGAACGTTCCGTTCGGGCATGGGGCCTCGTTTGAGTCCACAAATAAAACGTTTGTTCAGGAGGGGACCCGCCCCGATGGTTTGTCTTTCGACAGGATTACAGTCGGATGGGTAATTCAGTTCTAAAATGCGGACGGCACAGCGGGTGTTGATCGTTTTGAGCGGGGCTGTTGGTGTAGTCTCGTTCAGTTGGGCACACTATTCTGCGGTCCTCCCGCTCGTCATTGACGATCTCGCGTTCTCTGGGACGGAAGCAGGAATCGTGTATTCGGCCTACTTTGTCGGGTATGTGGTGGCGATTTTACCGGCGGGAATTATTGCCGATCGGCATTCGGCACGCCGGCTGTTCGGGTTCACTGCCATGGGAACTGGTATCTTTAGCGTGGCGTTCGCGGTACTGACGACCGGTGTCGTCACGGGCAGCGTTTTCCGTCTCTTCGCCGGTGCCTGTTTCGCCGGAGTGTATGTCCCGGGAATGCGACTCCTGGCCGACTGGTTCGACCCGAGTACCCGTGGCTGGGCGATCGGAACCTACGTGGGTGTGTTGTCACTCGGGAGCGGGATTGCGTTTCCGATCACGTCGTGGATCGCGACGGTCAGCGGTTGGCGGACGGCGCTCGCGCTCACCGGCGGGATCGCCATTCCCGCCGGAATCGCTGTCGTCTGGTTGGCGGCAGATTATCCCGGCACGACTGGCCAGGACATCACGTTCGGCCTGTCGATATTTACGGATCGACAGTACCTCTACGTGACGACGGCGTACGCTGGGCACAACTGGGAGTTGTTCGGCGTTCAAAACTGGATCGTGGCGTTCCTCGTGGCGACGCCGGCAATTGTGGCAACGGAGTCACCCACGACGACAGCGGGACTCCTCGCCGGACTCTTGGTCGTGTTGGGGGGTCCGGGGAATGCGATCGGCGGGTGGTTGAGTGACAGGATCGGTCGTCTCAAAACGAGTGCCGGAGCCTTAGCGCTAAGCGGATGTCTCACTATCGCTCTTGGCGTTGTCGAGTGGATGGCCCTCCTCGTTCTCGGGGGCATAATCGTCGTTTACGGGCTCGTCTTGGCAGCCGACAGTGCCCCACTGTCTACGATGATGACGGAACTGGCTGACGATGAAAGTACGGGAACGGCACTCGCGGGACAGTCGCTGCTCGGCTTCATCCCGGGGATCATTTCGCCGGTGGTGTTCGGGGCCGCGCTCGACGTCTCCGGGTTCACGCTCGCATTCGGTAGTCTCGGCGTCGGCGCCGTCGTGGGTCTCGGTGCGTTGGCGTTGCTTCGGAACAGTCTTCGTCGGGAGTGACGGAAATTGCCAGCTTGATTAGCCCGAATCTGCCAGTCAGTGAAGATCGTTTCCGAGTCAACTTCACTTGGGCAAGTCCTGGCGCGTCGATCCGCGCGGGCAAGTCCTGAACCCGTCGAGCGAGCCGATGGTGGCTGACTCTCGGCCGTCACCTTCGCCTTCGATCTCCGTCACACTGTATCATTCAGACAACACGAACGCTTATGTTCAGTCAACCAAATTAAATGTATGCCAGTCGGGTCACGTGTTTCTACCACGCTCGCTGACTTCGGTGTCCGCTCGCTCGTCACGCACGCGTTAATGGCCGTCGGGTTCATCGGAGCTGTCGTCTCCGGACTGTTCATCGAGGGCCAGGTCGGGACGATCTCGATGGTCGCGTTCATCAACTTCACCGCAGGACTGTGGATCTCCCACGCGATTCACTCGCTCGGGAACGCAGCGATAGACGACGAATACAACGGGGTACTTTTCGAGGTACTCAATCGTGTCTAGTGAGCCTGGTATTCCCCTCGGTCGGTTCGGTCGGACACTGGTCCTCATCGGGTTCGTCACTGCCGTTTTTCTCCTCCTCGTCGCCAGTCGGCTCGAGGGCGAACTGCTACAGGTGGGATCAGTTGCGATCGGAACCGTGGCGTTCATCACTGCGATGATTGGGTTCCTTATTGCTGCCGGAAGCGCAGCCGAGATATGAGTTCTCGGTCCTCTGGATCGACCTACTTTTATTTTTGAGCCCGGTGAGTTCGGGTGGTTACGACTCGTGTGTCGAGACGACGAGACGATTCCGGAGGACGAACGGGACGCCCTCCTTACGATCGCCCACGGCGCAGTCGTCACCTCCGGCGGTGTCTCCGCCCAGCGACTGCTAATCACCGCCGTGGAGGTCGTCCTCGCACGGGGTCTCGGGCCGACCGCCTACGGCGTCTACGCGCTAGCTTGGCGAATCGCACAGATCCTCGTCCGGCTGGTCACGTTCGGGAGCGTCCCGGCGCTTCAGCGATACGTTCCCGCCTACGACGAGGAGCCGGGACGCCGAGCGACCGTCGTCGGACTGGCCTACACGACCACGGTGGGGTTCGGCGTCGCCATCGCGGCGGGCGTGTGGTGGCTATCGCCCTGGATCGACGCCGTCACCGTGGAAGAACCGGCGTTCGTACCGACGATGCGGTGGTTCGGTGCGCTGGTGGTGCTGCTCGGTATCGTCATGATCGTCTCCGGCATTTTCCGGGCGGTCGGCTCCGCACGCGGTGAGGTGCTATTCAACAAACTGCTCCGGCCGGGGGTTCGACTCGTCGCCGCGGTCGTCGCACTCGCGCTCGGGTACTCGGTGATCGGCGTCGCCGCCGCAATCGTCTTCGGGACGGGCCTCCTCGTCGTGTTCGCCGTCCCGATCGCGGCACGCGTGACGGCGATTCGGCCGTCCGTGCGTGCCGCCCGAAGCGAAGCCCGGCGGTTCTACAACCACGCGGCACCCGTCGCGATGAGCAGCCTCGGCAAGGTGTTTCAGAACCGAATCGACGTCCTGCTCGTGGGGGCGCTGCTCACGGCGGTGGCGGCGGGCGTGTACAACGCACTCCTCGTGTTGATCGCCATCGCGTGGATCCCGCTGCAGTCGTTCAACCAGTTGCTGCCGCCGATCGCGTCGGACCTCTACTCGAACGATCGGCTGGAGACGCTGAACGCGATCTACACCTCCGTGACCCGCCTGATCGTCACCACCGTCGTTCCCTTCCTCGCGGTCCTCGTCGTCTACGGACGGGAACTTCTCGCGCTGTTCGGACCGACGTACGTGCAGGGATACGTCCCGCTGGTCGTATACCTGGGGGGTGTCTTCGTGGGCAGCGCCGTCGGTGCGACCGGCTGGCTGTTGATGATGACCGACCACCAGTACGCCCGGATGATCCTCGACTGGCTGCTCGCGGTGCTGAACGTGGTGTTGACCTACGCGTTCATCCTGCGGTTCGGGCTCGTCGGCGCGGCCCTCGGGACGTCTCTCGCTATCTCGGTCCAGAACGGGCTCCAGGTGCTGTTGTTGCGCCGGTTCGAGGGGCTGTGGCCGTTCGACCGGACGTTCCTCACCCCGATTGCAGCCGGCGTAGTGGCCGGGATCGCGATGTGGGCTGTCCGGATCGGATTGCCGGGTGGCCTCGCCGTCCTCCCCGGAATCGTCGTCGGCGTGGCGACGTACCTGGGTGCGCTTCACCTACTCGGCGTCGACCCCCGCGACCGGTTCGTCGTTCGCGAACTCGCGGCGGGTTACCGGGCCGATCTATCGGCTCTGCGTGGAGAGCCAGGCCGATGAGGCAATGACGGACTCTTCGACAGTTTCTGAGTCGAATCGAGAGGCTGGTCGTTCACACTGCGCTATGAAACGATTGGACGAGCACGATCGTGACTAGTGATTTGACTCTACGGAAAACACTTACAACTCTCGAACAATATCTGAGATTATGATATTCTGAAATTTGATTATCCAGAATATTTTTATTCTCGGCCGCACGACTGGCCGTTATGACTGCCTTCGTGAATCGGTCGGAGGAACTCGCCCGTCTGCACGATCTCTTCGAGTCGGACCGTGCCGAACTCGGCGTCGTGTACGGTCGGCGGCGGCTCGGGAAAACGCGGCTCGTGAAGAAGGCGCTCGAAGGCATCGAAGACGCGATCTTCTATCAAGCACGGCAAAAGACCGCCGAGCTCCAGATCGAACAGTTTGTTGAGGCGGCGAGCGACTCGTTCCCGGGTATCGAGAATATCCGCCTCGACTGGGAACCGTTGCTCACGTACCTCGGCAAGCGTGACGCGACCGTCGTCCTCGACGAGTTTCCGTATCTGATTGAGCAGGACGAGAGTCTCCCGTCCGTACTACAGGCACTGTTCGACCACGAGTTCGATTCCTCGAGTACCACGTTCGTCCTTGTGGGATCGTCGATCAGCATGATGGAGGAGGCGACGGTCCTCGGTGACAGCCCCCTGTACGGACGGACCTCGATGAAACTCGACATCCGCCAGCTCCCGTTCGAGTACGTCTCGGCGTTCCTCTCGGACGAGGCGTCAGCAGACGAGATCGTGCGTGCATGGAGCGTGTTCGGCGGCGTTCCGTACTACCTCGAGGAACTGGACGATGACCGCTCACTCGGCGACAACGTCCAGCAGTTGGTCCTCAGCCGTCATGGCTCACTTCGAAACGAGCCGGAGTATGTTCTCAGGATGGAGCTGACGGAGCCGACCCGGTACTTCTCGATCCTCGAAGCGATCGCCGGCGGAGCGACCAGCCGCAACGAGATCGCCGGTGCGACCGGAATCGAGTACAACCAGCTGTCGATGTACCTCGACCGGCTCTCGCGACTACGCCTCATCGAACGACACGTTCCCGTCACTGAGAAGCCCGAACGCTCCAAACGCAGCCAGTACCGGCTCCGAGACCCGCTTTTCCGGTTCTGGTTCCGGTTCCTGTACGGGAGCACTGATCGGTACGATCAGTTCGGCGAGAACGCGTACGAGCGGCTGGTCGAGCCGGAGATGGCCGACTTTATCGCGCCGGCGTTCGAGGCCCTCTGTTGTCGGGGCCTGTGGACGCTATACGACGAGACCCCACTCGTCGACGTCGGACAGTGGTGGTATCAGGACCACGAGATCGACGTCGTCGGTCTTACTGACGCGGAGGCGCTCGTCGTCGGCGAGTGCAAGTACCGCTCGTCGCGGACCGGCCACGACGCGCTCCGCTCGCTGGAGTCGCACGTCGAAGAGCTCCGGTGGACGCCGCCAAGTGGTGGGTCCCGGCACATCGAGTACGCCCTGTTCTCACGCGCCGGCTTCACCGAGAGCCTGCGTGATACTGCTGCCGAGCGCGGGGATCTTCGACTCTTCGAACTCGAGGACGTCGTCGATGCGCTCCGGAACTAGCCAACGCCGCGTGAGCTACTCGCGTGACTGTTCCCTCTCTTCCTCCCGAAGCCCGACGGCCGCCCGCTCGAAGTGTTCCGCGAGGAACGGGGTCCCCGACGCCGCCCGCTCGTCGAGGAACTCGAGAGCATCCGTGACCGCACCGGCGTCGCGTTCCGCGGCCGCGACGCAGTCGACGTACCCGTCGAGTGCCCGACTGAACGCATCCGAGAAGTGGTCGTACGCGCCGTCGACGCGCTCCATGTTGTCGTCGAGCGACTCGACGAGCACCCGGTAGACGGTCGCCGCCGACGCGTACCGTCCCTGCTCGCGATATTCGTTCGCGAGGTCGAACCACTGCATGAAGTCGATCGGCTCGAAGACGACGTAGTACTCGGGATTCGTCTCCTCGAACTCTCGGTCGATCGCGGCACGGAGCTCGTCGACCGACCGCGTCGTCGATTCTCCGAAGCGGGCGAAAAACCGGTTACAGAGATCGGCGTCAGTAGCGAGCACCTCGCGCAAGAATGCGCGGAGTTCGTCGTCGGCATCATCGAGCGCGTTATGGAGTCCGCCACCCTCATCCTCGGGGAACTCGTCGGCACACCGAAGCAGCACGGCGACGACGTGTTTGCAGGTGCCCGGACCGTCGTACGGACAGTCACACCATGGGGCGAACCCGTCGGCCACGAGGTCGACGCGAACGTCGTACTGACGGCTGCCGCTTACGGGAAATCGAGGCGAAAGTCTCGTGCTTCAGCGCGGGGATGAAGCCGACAACTGGGAATCAACCCACGCTCATAGCTACGACTGGCTAGTCCACCGTGAGGGATAATCCAAACAATTATGTAATTAAAAATATCATGCTTACATGTGTCGAATCAAGTCGTCACTCGGACCATCAAAGCGAGTATCGACAACCCCTCGCAAGTCCGTGACGATCTCGATTCGCATGGCTTCGCCGCCAGCAAACTGTGGAACGTCGGGCGATGGACAATTCAGCGCGTCTGGGACGCTATCGGTCACATTCGGTACTTCCCAATCGGCGTAATCAGCAGAATTGAATCGCCGCATTGACCACGAGAAAGTGTCTGGATCTGGATGTGTTCAATATCCCCGATCCAGACGGTTACCTTTCGGCCTCGGACGTGAAAGACGTAGCGGAAGAAGTCATTGCTCCGCTCCCGTTGCCGGGTGTCGAGGGGAGCCCCCTCGACCCCGGCGACATCTGGCTCGTCGTCATCTTGGCCTGTGTCAACCAGACCTCGATCTGGGAAACGTGTAAAGACACCGACGAGACGCCGTGTGACGACACGACTCTCACGTGGCTTCACACCCTTGACCGTCACTGGCTTGAGTTCGTCGCCAACCTTCTGCTTGGACGCTTTGCCATGACGATTCTCGACCCTGACCGGTCGAGAATCGTCTCTATCGACTTCATCGACAACCCCTATCACGGCGATCACTACGCCGAGGAAGGCGAACTCTGCTCGATGGCCCCCAAAGACGGGACGACGACTTGCCATCGCTACTGCACCGCCTACGTCGTCTCCAACGAGAAGCCGGTGACACTGGCGATGACGTATGTCCGCAACGATGAAGACGAGGCCGACGCGGTCGAGCGCGTGCTCGCCCGCGTCGAGAACTACCCCTTCGAGATCGACCTTCTGCTTGCCGATAGCGGCTTCTACAACGAGCGCGTCATCCGCCGCGCTCGTGAGATCGCCGCAACGGTCGTCCACGTACCAAAGAAGGGCGAGCGGATGAAAGACAAACTCGACACGCACAAGTCGTACATGACGACCTACCGCATGTACAAGGACAGCGAGCGGGAACTGCGCTTCCCGCTCGCGGTCGCTGTCTCCTATCACGCAGGAGATCGAGGCAAGAGTGGTGAGGTAGTTCGTGGCTACGTCGCCTGCGGCGTTACTGATCGATCAGCAAAGCAAGTCGAACGCCTCTACAGAAAGCGGTCGGGCATCGAAACGAGCTACCGATTGCTCCGGCAAGCACGCGGGATCACGACGACACGTGATCCCGTCGTGCGGTTTGCAATCATGTTGGTCGCAGCACTGCTGGAGAATCTGTGGCTCGTATTACGGTGGGCGGTCGTCGCCCGCCCACGGCGGGGCGGGCGCGACCTCCCCGAGGAGTTCACGTTCAAGACGTTCTGCGACTGGATTCGTCACGAGCTGGAAGAGCAGTTGCGTCGGCAGTGGAAGATCAAAGCGAACGGGGTTGGCGTACCGGCGTCACAGGCGGCGGCCGCGGGCTGACCGGGGTCAGCCCACGGCCTGCCTATTGGGCGGTGAGCGACAGCTCTCGACAGCTACCGTCGAAATTTGGTTGATCTGGTCTGTTCGGGGCGGTATCTTGGAACTGCCTCGATCTACTCTGCGGTAGCAACCGAGCTTGAAAGCCTAATCATACAGAAAGTGACTGTTTCGTGGCGTTCAGGCAGCACTCTCTCGACTCGTTTGGGAAGTAACGACATTCCAGACGCCGACGAGTTGTGTTCGTATCTCAAATACCACGACCGCTACGCGGATTTGCACTCTCAATCCAGTCAGCGAGTTCTTCAAGAACTCGGTGAAGCGTTCACATCATGGTACGAACAGGATGACCCCGACGCGAATCCGCCCGGCTACCGCAAGCATGGCGATGAACATCCACGCTCAACGGTGACGTGGAAAAATCAGGGCTTCAAACTCGACACGCAATACGACCGTGTTCGGCTCTCCAAGGGGACGAATATGAAAGAGTCGCGGTACGCCGCTGACTACATTCTCTGTGAATACACGCCACAGACAGACCGGACGCTGGCTGATGCCGAAAGCGTCCAGACTGTGCGTGCGGTCTGGAACGGCCAGCGGTGGGAACTGCATTTCGTCTGCAAGATGCGGGTTGACTCACCGGAGACACCCGGTGAGAAGACAGCAGGGATCGACCTCGGCATCTGCAACACAGCCGCAGTCTCGCTTGGAGACGAGACGCTGCTGTATCCAGGGAATGCCCTGAAAGAAGACGCGCACTACTTCCGACACGAAGAGTACGATACGGAAGGCGAGAACGGCCCCAGCCAGAAAGCACAGTGGGCCCGCCGGAAGAAATCACGGCGACAAGACCACTTCCTGCACGCACTGTCGAAAGACATTGTAGCCCAGTGTGTGCAACACGGCGTCGGTACGATCGCAGTTGGGCATCCAAAAGAGATTCGTGCTGATACAGACTGGGGACGCCACGGCAACAAACGGTTGCACGACTGGGCGTTCGAGACGCTTCTCAGTCACATCGAGTACAAGGCCGAAGAGCGCGGGATCGACGTAGAGCGGGTCGATGAAGCGGGATTGAAAACGTCGAAAACGTGTTGTCAGTGTGGGACGGTAGCCGACTCAAACCGTGTTGAACGTGGGCTGTACGTCTGTGAGGAGTGTGGTCTGGTCGCCAATAGCGATTTAAACGGGGCGGAGAATATGCGAGCGACGGTAACTCCAAATCCTGGAGAGGATAGGAGTAACGGCTGTTTGGCACAGCCATCGGTACGCCTGTTCGACACATCCACGGGGCGAGTAGCCCCACAAGAACAGGTCGTCCCGTAAACCCTAATATCCCACCGTGGGAATCCTTGCGCTTCAGCGCGGGGAGGATGTCAACACGGCTGTCACGGTACTGTTGACGCGATGAATTTCCCTGATCCGGCCCTCTGCGAGGTAGTTCTCGCCGCGCTCATAGACCGCGTCCGTACAGAGTTCGCGAACGTCGTCCACGGTCACGTCCATGTACAGGAGAGATATTCCGTCGCGAACCCGAAAAATCGATGCGTCGTACAGTTCTTTCGTGTCACTCGGATCACTCTCGCTTTCGTTCCGCATCGTAACGGTCAACCTCTCAAAAAACAGCGTTATCCCGATGCTGTATGGCGATTAACCTAGTACGGGCGCGCGTTACCGCCGGTAACGAATCGTCCTTTCAGGCCTGTGCCGCCTGATTTCGGACAGTTCAGATCGGGGCCAGAACGTGGTTCGCGAACCAAGAGCGATGAGGCTCGAACCACTCAACCCGGAAACCGGAGTAGAACTGTACCTCGCCGACCGCGAGACCGAGGTGTCGAAGGCGACGCTGTACTCGCACAGCTCCCGCCTCGGTCACTTCATACGCTGGTGTGGTGAGGAAGAACTGAATAATTGTGCAGTAACGAAGATGCATCGGTAATCTCTATGCTCCCGTAATCGTTATTGCTACACAATTTCAACACAGCTGTATGTCCGAAGCTAGTTCACCGCCTGAAAAAACGACTGTCAACATCCGAATCACGGAGACGTTTCTCTCCGATGTCGACGCAACGTGGGAAGACCTCGGATACAACAGCCGTAGCGAGTTCGTCCGCGACGTCCTTCGTGACGCGGTCAAGCATCCCGAGTTCAACCGTGCGGATCTCAAGGCGATCGCTGCGAGCGAGGTCGACATTCAAGAGGGCCGAACACACTCCAGCGAGGAGATCAAAGCGGAGTACGGTCGTGACGATGCAAACGAGCGATGAGCGAGGAGTGGGACTGGCAGCTCACTGATCGGTCGAAGCGACAATTCGACGCACTCGACGAATACGCTCGCGATCGGATCATCTCCAAGCTTGAGGAAGTTGTCACCGATCAATGGCGGGAGCCAACGGACCACCTCGAACCGCTTGCGGGAGCCCCACATCAGAAGCTTCGGGTCGGACAGTTCCGGCTCGGCTGCCGCGCTGATCGTGACCAACGAGTACTGTACGTGGTCGCGATCAGAAAACGGGGAGGCAACGCGTACAGAGGCGACGATTGAGTTCGGTTTCGCCCACGTTTATTTTGCGTTCGTCACGTAGCGCAACGCTCAACCTCGCAAAAACAGTAACACCCCGACGCTGTACGGCGATTAGGCTGCTACGGGCGCGACGGGATCCCCGTGAGCGGGGCGAGGGGCGACCACCGGGAGCCCCTCGGAAAGCGAACGGGGGTAAGTCGCGCCCGTGAGTGAGCTGCGAGGTCGAACGGAGTGAGACCTCGAAAAGCGAACGAACGGGCGCGACGGGATTTGAACCAGAACCAGACGTGCTCGCTTCGCTGCGCGCGACTGGTAGGGTTCAAATCCCTGGATACCGCTTTCGTCCTCACTTCGTTCGGACAGAAAGCGGGCGCGACGGGATTTGAACCCGCGGCATCTTGGTCCGGAACCAAGTGCTCTGTCCGCTGAGCTACGCGCCCTCACGCCGCGATATCACCGCCGTGCGTTTAACGCTTCTGACTCGCTCCGACAGTCGCCTGACGGAACCGCGATCCCCACCCGAGAAAACCGACGGTCACTCCCCGTCGAAGTACGCGGAGAGAGCCTCCACAAGGATCTCGTCGGGGTCAGTGTCCTCCATCGACGCCCGCCGCCTGAGCTCCACGTACGTGTCCTCCGGTAGCGTCACCCTAACCTCGCCGAGCGTGACGTCCCGTTCCCGGAGCACCTCCGCGATCGGCCGCCCGTCGTTCACCTCCGAGGCGATCGCCCGGACTTCCCTGACGGTGAGTCCGCCATCGAGGATCGCAAACGCAAGCAGGTACCGCGCCTCCCCGGACACCCGGGCGACGTGTTTGGCCGCGCTGGGAGCGATCTCCCCGCGGGCGACGTGCCGCCGGATCGACTGCGGGAGCGCGTGCACCCGGGCCCACTTCCGGATGAACGCCACCGACACCTCATCGCCGGCACGCTCGGCCGCCGCCGTGTAGGAGTCCAGCCCGCGAACGAGCGCCGCACAGGCTGCCGCCCCCCGGAGCATCAACACGTGGTCGTCGCCGATGGCGTCGTTCGCGAACTCCCGGACGGTGCGCGCGGCCGCCGCCAGGTCGTCCGGATCGTCCGGATCGAACCCGACCGCCTCCGCGGCTCGCTCGCCGGTGACGGCCGGGTCCGAGCGCACGACCGGCTCCCCGACCGGCTCCTCGCGATCGGCTTCCCTGTCGGTCATTGGCACAGCCAGGGGATCCAGACAGTAAAACGTCTCGCGAGAGGCAAGCGTCGCAACGATCGATGACGCTGTGGCTGACGTCAGTCGAGGCCGAACGCGACGCTTTTGCCGTCCCATCTCCTGAAACGGGACATGAACGAACTCCCCGAACGCGTCCGACGCGCGTTCCGCGACCACTCCGCGTTCGAACCGACGCCGGACCCCCGCCAGTTCCGGTACACGACGACCCCCTTCGAGGCGACCGTCGAACCTACCGCGTCCGGGACGGGCGAGGACGCCGTGGTCACCTTTCACCTGACAGTCCGGGTGCCGATGCTCGACGAGGTCACCGGCGATCACGTGGCCGACGTCGTCGAGGACGGCTGGTACGAGACGTTCGAACTCCGCGTTGCAGACGTCGGCGGCGTCCTGAAAGCCGACCGCGACGTCTCCCCGTCGGTTCGGCGGTCGATCGACGACGAGGAAACCCGGATCGCCGTCGTGGAAGCGAGTCTTGAAGATCGGAACGTCCGTCGGGGCGTCGGCGACGCCGCCGCGATCGCTGACTACGTCGAGGGAACCTACGTCCAGGGGATCATCCCCGGCTACGACTACGAACCGCCAGTCTCCGAGATCCTCTCGGACGCGCACGCGACGGGTGGAAGCGACGAGACGTCCTATCCCGCCGAGTAACCGGATCCTCGTCGTGTTCGCACGGGCAACCGTGGCGAAACGCCTTTGCCGTCGGCCACGATATCGCCGGGTATGATAACCGATCTGGATCTGGTCTTTATTCTCCTGCTTTTGTTCCTGCTGGGGTTGTTCTTCTTCGGATACCTCCTGGTCCGCCGGACGCTGATGGGGCTCCGGGAGGGCTACCGCGACGGTCAGCAACGGTGACCTGATGATAGGGATCGAAGCAGCCGCGACCTTCCTGATCGCCGGGATCGCGAGCCTCTTTATGGCGTGGGCGATCGGCGCCGGCTCCTCGGGGTCGACGCCGTTCGCGCCGGCGGTCGGAGCGAACGCGATCTCGGTCCTCCGGGCCGGGCTGGTCGTGGGCGTGCTCGGCTTTCTCGGCGCCGTCCTCCAGGGGGCGAACGTGACCGAGGCGGTGGGTACGGAGCTGATCGGCGGAGTTACCCTCACCGCAACCGCTGCGATCGTCGCACTCGTCGTCGCGGCCACACTGGTCGCCGTCGGCGTGTTCAGCGGCTACCCGATCGCCACCGCCTTCACCGTCACCGGCGCGGTCGTCGGTGTCGGGCTCGCACTCGGTGGCGACCCCGCCTGGGCGAAGTACACCGAGATCCTTGCGCTGTGGATCCTCACCCCCTTCGTCGGCGGCGGGGTCGCCTATGGCACCGTCAAGCTGCTCGACGCCGAGTGGCTCGACGAACGTCGGGTGACGGCCGGCCTCGCCGGCGTCGTCGGCGCCGTTCTGGCCAACGTTGGCTTCGCCGTGCTCGGGCCGGCGGGCGAGGACGGCTCGATCGCCGAGACACTCGCGGCGTCGGTCTCGCTGCCGAGCGCCGCGGGGATCGACCTCGGCGTGCCGGCGGCGACGCTCGGGGTCGCCCTGCTTGCGGCGGGACTCCTCGGTGCGGATCTTCGACGCGATTTCGTGGGTGGACAGCGTCGGTTCCTCCTCGTGATGGGGGGACTCGTCGCATTCTCGGCCGGCGGATCGCAGGTCGGGCTCGCCATCGGCCCGCTCGTGCCGCTGTTCGACGGCAGCGGGGTTCCCCTCTGGGCGCTTTTGTTCGGGGGTGGGTTCGGCCTGCTGCTCGGCTCCTGGACCGGCGCCCCGCGGATGATCAAAGCGATCGCCCAGGACTATGCCTCGATGGGGCCGCGTCGGTCGATTGCGGCGTTGATCCCGTCGTTTGCGATCGCCCAGACCGCCGTCGCGTTCGGCATTCCGGTCTCGTTCAACGAGATTATCGTCTCGGCGATCGTCGGCGCCGGCTACGCTGCCGGCCAGGCCGGCGTGTCGCGCCGGAAGATGGGGTACACCGTCCTCGCGTGGGTCGGCTCGCTCGCGCTCGCGCTCGCGCTCGGATTCGGGATCTTTTCGGTAGCCGAACTGATCTTCGCATAGTTCGCTTGCTCGGCACGAACTTATCGAACAGATCTGAATGCCACGGCGGTGCTAGTCTTCGACTTCCACGGTCGCGTCCTCCTCGTCATCGTCGCTCGGCCGCTCGTGGATGGTTATCCGGGCGAGTTTGATCCGGGTGTTGTCGACCTCCTCGATCCGGATCGTGATCCCGTCGTACTCGATCTCCTCGCTCTCTTCGACCAGCCGTCCCACCCGATTGAAGATAAAGCCCGCGAGCGTCTCGAACTCCTCGCCTTCGGGGATCTCCAGCTCGAGTGCCTCGTTCACCTCGTCGATGTTCACCTCGCCGCGAACCAGCGCCTCGTCGTCGTCGACGAACTCGATCGGCTCCTCCTCGTCGCCCTCGAGGATGTCCCCGACGATCTCCTCGACCATGTCCTCGAGTGTGATCAATCCCTCGGTGGTCCCGAACTCGTCGATGACGATCACCATCTGGAGCCGGTTGTCCTGCATCTCCTCGAGCAGTTCGTCGGCGTTCTTGCTTTCGGGGACGTGCAGTGTCGGCTTCACGACCCGCGTGAGCGAGGGTTCGCCCTCGCTGTATCGCTGCTCCCTGACCAGGTCGCGGACGGTGACGATGCCGACGATGTTGTCGAGGTTCCCCTCATACACCGGCACGCGCTCGTGGTCGGACTGGATGCACGTCTCGATCGCCTCCTCGACCGTCGCGTCCCGTGGTACGGCAGTCACGTCGAGTCGCGGCGTCATCACCTCCTTCGCGATGGTGTTGTTGAACCGGAAGATCCGGTCGAGCATCTCCCGTTCCTCTTCCTCGATGACGCCTTCGCGCTCCCCGGTCTCGATGAGGTCCTGGATCTCGTCGCGAGTGATGTACGTCGACTCGATCGCGGCCCGCCCGCCGGTGATCCTGTTGATCGCCTGCGTGAGGTGATCGAAGACAATCACCAGCGGCAACAGCACGTACTCGGAGTACTTGAGAGGCCGAGAGATCCGCAGCGCCCACGATTCGGTGTGCTCAACCGCGTACGACTTCGGCGCGGTCTCCGCGAACAGCAACACCAGCGCTGTGATACCGAACGTCGTCGCCAGCACGGCTTGTCCCTCACTCATGTAGATCGCGAAAAGTGTCGTCGCGATCGCGGACATCGCGATGTTGACGATGTTGTTGCCCACGAGGATCGTCACCAGCAGTCTGTGGGGGTTGTCCTTGAGGTGCTGGACCGTCTTTGCCCCTTTGACACCCTCGTTGACGAGCGTGTCGACCCGGTGACGAGGGAGCGAGAACATCGCGATTTCCGAAGACGAGAAGAAGGCGGACAGCCCGAGCAACACCAGGATCGCGATGCTGCCCAGGATCGTTATCGTGGTCGGGTCCGATCCCATTAGCTGGAGGACGGCCGGTGAATCACCAACCACTGCAGGCGCAAACGAAGTCGGCAGCGACAAGCCCATACCGTTAGCCCTTCCCGGGCGGGAAAATTAAGGATTGCCCTCCGCACCCGGAACGTTCTCGTCGACACAGCGGCTGCGGCGGGAAACCCACGACTCGAAAGATGCTGAATTCCGCAGTCGAAGCCGTTACCCGGATGCAACCCGACAGATCGGCCATGACTTCGGCCGACATCACCGTATATCGACTTCAGGCGTGCCCGTACTGCGAACGCGTCGTGCGGCTCCTCGAGGAACTCGGAGTCTCCTACCAGTCTCGGTTCGTCGAACCGATGCACTCCGACCGGAACGTGGTAAAACGCGTCTCCGGGAAACGGAGCGTCCCGGTGATCGTAGACGAGAAAACGGGGGTCACGATGTCCGAGAGCGGAAACATCGTCGAGTACCTCCAGCGAACGTACGGGGAGAACTGATGGTCGAGTTCGACGTCGTCGAACTCCCGCCGGCAGATCATCCGGCGGAAGGGGAGACGGCCCCCGACTTCACCAGGCCGCTGGTGAACGACGAGTACTGGGAAGACACGTCGCTGTCCGAGGTGGTCGGGCCGGAGCCGACGCTTCTGGTCTTTCATCCGATGGACGGCTCGTTCCCGGCGACGTATCTGTACAACGAGATCCGCGATCGGGGTTGGGAAACAACGGCGACCGTCGTGGGCGTCTCCATTTCGACGCCCTACGAGCACAAGTCGTTCATCGCAGCCCGTGGAATCGACTCGCGGTTGTTTTCGGATCCGGGAAACGGCGTCGCCGAAGCGTACGGGATCGCCCACGAGCTCGACGGAATGGCCGGCATCGAAGAACCGCGGCCGGCGGTGTTCTTGCTCGCCGCCGACCGAACCATCGAATACGTCTGGGTGGCCTCGGAGTGGCCCGAGTTCCCCGATTACGACGAGATCCAACGACAGCTCGCTCGGACCGAGTGACCTACCGCCCCCACTCGCCAACCCGACGCGGACGGTCGGAGACCGCCATCACGTCCAGCGGTTCCTCTGCGTGTACGAGCGCCTCAAGTGTCGCCCGGGCGCTCGCGATCGTCGAACAGTACGGGACATCTTCCTCGACGGCGACCGAAAGCGCCTCGCGGTCCCGGGAGACCAGAAGATCGATCTCGCCGGCCCGCAAGGCGTCCAAAAGCGCCGTCTCGTCGTCGTACTCCGCGAGATGGAACCGCTCGGCGAACCCTTCCCGGAGCGCCGATTCCGTCTCCGGGTCCGTTTCGGTTCCGAGCACCGAGGGGGCCGACAGGTCGACCACCGCCGTCCCGGACCTGGGGATCCCCGCGCCGGCGGCCGACTGCGCCTTGTCGTAGGCCTTGCCGAACGACCGGGCGGTACCCATCACCTCGCCGGTGGACTTCATCTCCGGGCCGAGGCGGGGATCCGATCCCGGCAGGCGGTCGAACGGGAGCACGACCTCCTTGACGCTGTGGTGCTCGGGAATCCGTTCTTCGGCCTCGAGCTCCGACAGCGATCGACCGGCCATCACTTTCGCGGCGAGCTTGGCGATCGGGACGCCGGTCGCCTTCGAGACGAACGGGACGGTCCGCGAGGAGCGGGGATTCGCCTCCAGCACGTACACCGTCGGTTCCGCGGCCGGGTCCTCGACCCCGGTCACCGCGAGCTGGACGTTCAACAGCCCGACCGTCGACAGCGCGCGGGCGATCTCTTCTGTGACCTCGCGGACGCGACTCAGCGTCGCCGAATCCAGCGACCGGGGCGGGATGACGCAGGCGGAGTCGCCCGAGTGGACGCCAGCCGACTCGACGTGCTCCATGATCCCGCCGATCAGCACGTGCTCGCCGTCCGAGACCGCGTCGACGTCCAGCTCGATCGCGTTCTCGAGGAAGTCGTCGACGAGGATCGGCTTGTCGGGCGACACCCGAACCGCTTCGTCGATGTACGCCTCGAGTTCGGCGTCGTCGCGCACGACTCGCATCGCCCGACCGCCCAGCACGTAGGAGGGGCGCACCAACACCGGATAGCCGATCTCGCGGGCCAGCTCGAGGGCGCCCTCCCTGCTCGTCGCGGTGCCCCCCTCCGGCTGGGCGATCCCGAGCTCGTCCATCAGCACGTTGAAGCGGTCGCGGTCCTCCGCGAGGTCCATCGCCTCGACGCCGGTGCCCATGATCTCACAGTCGAGCCCGCGACGCTCGAGTTCCGCCTCCAGGGGCGCCCCGACGTTGACAGACGTTTGCCCGCCGAACTGCACCATCGCGCCGTCGGCGCCGGTCGCCTCGACGACGTCGGCGACCTCCTCGGGGCTGATCGGCTCGAAGAACAGCCCATCCGAGGTGTCGTAGTCGGTCGACACCGTCTCCGGGTTGTTGTTGACCACGTGGGCGTCGATTCCCAGCTCCCGCAGCCCAGTCACCGCGTGGACGGCACAGTAGTCGAACTCCACGCCCTGTCCGATCCGGATCGGCCCGCCCCCGACCACGACGACGCTTTCGGCGTCCCGGTCGACCTGGAGCTCGTCTGTTCCGGTCGTGGTGTCGTCGCTTCCACCGCCCGCGAGAAATTCGGGCAGACGCGAGGAGTAGTAGTACGGCGTGGACGCTTCGAACTCGCCCGCACAGGTGTCCACCTGCTTGAACGCCCTGTCGGGGACCGACGATTCGACGTCGCCGACGTCCGCACCCGCGATTGCGGCGACTTCGGCGTCGGTGTAGCCGGCGGTTGCCGCCGGCGTGAACTCTCCGTCCTGGGCGCGCTCGGCGGCGTCGGCGACGCGCTCGAACCGCTCGAGATACCACTCTTTGATGCCGGTCAGCTCCACCAAATCGTCCACGGTGTACCCCCGCTCGAACGCCTCGAAGATCGCGTACGGACGGTCCGGCGTGGGCGTTTCCAGGTGCTCCTGCTCCAGTTCGACGTCGCTCACGTCCGCCCAATCGACTGCCGGGTCGTACTCCGAGGAGCGCAACGCCTTCAAAAGTGACTCCTCGAACGTCCGGCCGATCGCCATCGCCTCGCCGGTCGACTTCATCGCGGTCCCGAGGTCGAACTCGACGTCGTCGAACTTGTCTTTGGGCCAGCGCGGAACCTTCGTGACCACGTAGTCGATTGCGGGCTCGAAGGCGGCGGTCGTCTCGCCGGTGATCTCGTTTTCGATCTCGTGGAGCCGCTTGCCGAGCGCGACCTTCGCGGTCACGCGGGCGATCGGGTAGCCGGTCGCCTTCGACGCGAGCGCCGACGACCGAGAGACCCGGGGGTTCACCTCGACGACGCGGTACTCCCCGCCGGGCGTGCCGTCGTCGCGCCAGGCGAACTGGATGTTACAGCCGCCCTGGATCCCCAGCTCGCGGATCACCTCGAGTGCGGCGTCGCGCATCTCCTGGTGGCCCCTGTCGGGGATCACCTGCGAGGGTGTGACAACGACCGATTCGCCGGTGTGGATCCCCATCGGGTCGATGTTCTCCATGTTGCAGATGATGATACACGAGTCGCCGGCGTCGCGCATCACCTCGTACTCCAGTTCGACCCAGCCGGCGATCGACTCGGTAATCAACACCTCGTGGTTGCGCGAGAGCCGTAGTCCCTTCCGGACTCGCTCGACCAGTTCGTCCATTTCGTGGACGACACCGGAGCCGGAGCCGCCGAGGGTGTAGGTCGTCCGGGCGATCACGGGCAGCCCACCGACCGCCTCGACGGCCGCCTCGACGCGATCTCTCAGCGCCCCTTCGTCGAAGTCGGTCAGCGACTCACCCTCCGAAAGGGAGATTGTCGTCGAGCGGGGAACCGGCTGGCCGATCCGTTCCATCCGTTGGCGGAAGAGATCGCGGTCTTCGGTGGCGTAGATCGTGTCCAGCGGCGTTCCCATGATCTCGACGTCGTACTCCTCGAGTACGCCCTGCTCGGCGAGTTCAGCGGTGACGTTGAGTCCAGTCTGTCCACCCAGGCCGGCGATCACCCCGTCCGGCTCCTCGATCCGGATGATCTCCGCGATCGCCTCCGTCGTGATCGGCTCGATGTACACCCGATCGGCCATCTCCGGATCGGTCATGATCGTCGCCGGGTTGGAGTTGACGAGGACGACTCGGGCACCCTCCTCCTGGAGCGCTCGACAGGCCTGCGCGCCGGAGTAGTCGAACTCCGCTGCCTGTCCGATCTGGATCGGTCCGCTGCCGATGAGCAGGATGGTCCGGTCGTCTGACCCCGTGTGTGTTTCACCCGGGGAGTTCTCGTCGGTCATCACCAGTCTACAGTGTGTTCATCGTAATAAGGTCGGCGATATAGTACGATTCTCGCAGCAAATTTTCGAAAATCGTAAGCTATGTGGTATCGAGCCACAGGGGTTGCTCTCGAACTGTGGAGGAACTCGCTGCAGAGGCGAAAGTATTTGTGTCCGAATCGAGAGAGTCAAAATTATGAAAGCTGTCGTACTCGCCGCCGGGAAGGGGACTCGCCTCCGCCCACTTACCGACGACAAACCGAAGGGGATGGTCGAAGTCGCGGACAAGCCCCTTTTGACCCACTGTTTCGAACAGCTCGCGGACCTGGACGCCGACGAGTTCGTCGTCGTCGTCGGCTATCGAAAGGAGGACATCATCAGCCACTACGGCGACGAGTTCCGCGGGATTCCGATCACCTACACCCACCAGCGGGAGCAGAACGGACTCGCCCACGCGCTGCTCACGGTGGAAGAACACGTCGAGGACGACTTCATGTTGATGCTCGGAGACAACGTCTTCCGGGCGAACCTCGGTGACGTGGTCAGCCGACAGCGGGAGGAACGCGCCGACGCGGCGTTCCTCGTCGAGGAAGTCCCGTACGACGAGGCCTCCCGATACGGGGTGTGTGACACGAACAAGTACGGGGAGATTACGAACGTGATCGAAAAGCCCGAAGAGCCGCCAACGAACCTCGTAATGACCGGCTTTTACACGTTCACGCCGGCGATCTTCCACGCGTGTCACCTCGTCCAGCCGTCCAACCGTGGCGAGTACGAGATCAGCGAGGCCATCGACCTGCTGATCGAGAGCGGGCGGACGATCGACGCGATCCGGATGGACGGCTGGCGCATCGACGTCGGCTACCCGGAGGACCGGGAGGAGGCCGAGCGCCGACTGACCGGAGAGATCGGCGTCGAGCCGGAGTCGGTGGAGTCAGCCGCCGACGGCGAAGAGTCCGTCGAAGTTACTGACGGCGAGTGATCTACCCGCCAGACGATCGGCACACTGCGAACGAAGGCGCACTGCGAACGAACAGAGATATACGCCCGTGCGGCGACGACCCTCACGATGAGTTCGACCGACGACGTCTGTGTTCTCGTTCCGACGCTCGATGAGGCCGAGACGATCGGCGACGTCGTCGCCGGGTTCCGGGGGGAGGGGTTCGACGAGGTTCTCGTCATCGATGGCGGTTCGAGTGACGACACCAGAGAACTCGCCCGCGGGGCCGGCGCACGCGTGATCGAGCAGTCGGGCACCGGGAAAGGACAGGCGGTCCGGGAGGCGATCGAGGAACACGTCGAGGCACCGTACGTGTTGATGGTCGACGGCGACGGTACCTACCGTCCGGAAGACGCTCACGCCATGCTCGAGCCGCTTTTCTCCGGGGAGGCCGACCACGTCGTCGGCGACCGGTTCGCCGACATGCGGGAGGGCGCGATGACGCGGCTCAACCGGATCGGCAACCGGACGATCAACCGATCGTTTGCGGCAATTCACGGTCAATCGTACGGGGACATCCTTTCGGGCTATCGCGCGTTCACGCGGCAGTCGTTCCGGGAAATGAACGTCACTGCGGACGGCTTCGGCATCGAAACGCAGCTTTCCGTCGAGTGTGCAAAACGGGATCTCGAGGTGGCCACCGTTCCGATCACGTATCTCCCGCGTCCCGACGGGTCGAAGACGAACCTACATCCGATCCGTGACGGGGGGATCATCTTCCTGGAGCTGTACCGACGGGCGAAAACCAACAATCCGCTTTTCTACTTCGGGTCCGTCGGACTCTCCTCGACGGTGTTTGGAGCGTTCGTCGGGCTGTATGTGGGGTATCGCTGGTTCGTCGTCGGCGTCAGCCACGAGGTCCTCGCGCTCGTGGCGGCGTTCGGGATCCTCTTTGGCGTCCAGCTTCTGATGTTCGGGGTGCTGTCGGATCTGATCCTCACGCTCCACCGCGAACAGCTCGACCGGATCGAACGAATCGAGAGCGACTGAGCTCGAAGCGACGGCGCTAGAACGGAAGCAGCCCCCGGATCCGATCGAAAATCCCGCCGGCTGCACGACGGCGCCGCTCGAACACGGGGTGGATCTCCTCGAGGAGCTGTGCCTCGGATTCGAACTGCTCGGTTTCCAGCTCCGCCAGCCCCTCCCGAAGCTCGAGCGTGTTCCCCGAACCGTCGTACGGAACGTCGGTGTTGTCTACGGCGGTACAGATCTCGTCGGCCGTCGCTGGATACTCGAGATCGGCCTCCTCGAGCCTCGCAGCAAGTGCGGCGATACCGAACTCTATGTGATCCGGGTCCGATCCGTCGCCGGGCGGTCTCACTGCCATCGACGACGGGTTACGCCGTCCGAATAAAAAACACCGGCGACTGTCCGTCAGTTCCCGTGTTCTGTCACCCGTTTAGCCGAAAACCGCGCTTTTGAGCGTTTTCAGGTACAGCGAAGGCGTTTCGCTCCGGGACCGGTCTAACGCTGCCCGGAGCTCACGGTGCGCGTCCTCCATCACGCCCTCGCCGTGGCCGACCAGTATTCGCTCGGGACGAAGCCCCTCGAGCACAGCCCGTGGCGGGAACAGCCGGAGCATCGGATGAACGCCCAGCCGTTCCTGTTCGGTCCGGAAGTACGAACACGTGCCGACGGCCTCCGGAACGTATAGGGTCCCTGCAACCGGGTCTTCCTCGGGACCGTCCCCCGGCGGGGCGTACAGCCCGACTTCCTGCCAGGGCGGCACCGTCGAGTTCCGGATCCGGATCGCCCGGAACCCGGTGTCGGCGAGCGACCTGCCGAACCGGCGCGTGGGCGCATCGAACGCGTCCGAAACGCCGGTCATCCACTCGGGGAGGAACACGGGAACCTCGTGGCGATTCGCGATCGTCCCGCAGTCGCGTTTGTGCCGATCCAGACAGCAGACCACGCCGGCAACGTCGCCGTACTCTCCGAGCAGTTCGTCGACCCCGTCTGCGTCGACCGGGTCGAGCACCCACACCTCCCCGTCGACCGCCACCGCATGACTCGCTCGCTGCATCGTCTCCCCGGGATACGCCAGCCATCCCACGCCGCCGTCCCACTGGTCGATGACGTCGAGGTCGGCCGCCCCGGATCCTTTCATCGGCATGCCTCACAGTTGGGCTTCCGTGATGTTAACCGTTGTTCGGGACCGGTTCGCCGACCTCTCTCACTCGAATGCCCCTTCGACGTACGTCACCGCCGCTTCCGGGGTGTTCACGGGTTCGATTCCGGTCACGTCGCTGACGTCGTGGGTATCCAGGCCGGCTATCGGCCGATCGAAAACGCCGGCGAGGCCGATCTCCGAGAGGGTACCGGGGCCACCGTCGATCGCGATCACCGCGTCGCCGTTCATCACTACGAGCGCGTTCCGTGCGTGGCCAAGACCCGTTGCGATCGGGGTTTCGACGTAGTCGTTTGCGTCCTCGGGACGGTCGGTCGGGAGGATACCGATGGTTTCGCCGCCGACCTCGCGAGCTCCCCGACAGACCGCCTCCATCACTCCGCCGAGCCCGCCACAGACGACAACGTGGCCTCGCTCAGCCAGCAACCGTCCCACCGCTTCCGCCCGTGCTGCCGTTCGATCGGAGACCGAACTCCCGCCGATCACGCTCACCCGCATATCTGCTTCGACCGGCCGGGACGGGAAAAAGCCACCGCGCGGTCGGCTCGAAAAAAAACATCAGGCTTGGTGCGGACCGATCGTCAGATCGCTCACCCGAAGACGTGATCCATCAGGAACCGCTGGAGCAAACCGGGGTTCCGATCGCCGTGGCTTTTCACCATCACGGCGTTCGCGTCGACTGAGTCGACGAGCCTGTTACCCGGCCGTCCGAACAGGCGGGCGGTAAGGCCCGTCCGGTCCACTCCGGTGACGAGTAGCTCCGCGTCGCCGACGAACCGTGTGAGTCCCGTGATCTCGTCGTCGGTTTCGATCACCGTCGACCGAGTCGGAACGGTCAACGTCGAGATCAACCGGTCGTGGTACGCCTCGATCGTCTGTCGTCTGGTTTCGGGGGCGTCCGCTGGGACCGCCTGCAGGAGGTGGATCCCCGCGCCCGCCTCCTCGGCGATCGAGTCGGCCAAAAGGAGCTTTACGGGGTCGTACGGCCCGCGGTTCGCGACCACCGCCACCTCCGAGGCGTCGTTCACGCCGGGGCGGTCTTTCGACGCGGGATCCGGGCCTTCGTCGACTAAAAGCACGTCACAGGGGGCGTTTTCGAGTATCCAGTCGGATCCCTTGCCGAACAGCCGCGTGTGGAAGTCGGCCCTGTCGCGCTCCATCACGAGCAGGTCGTGATCCTCGTATGTGGCGTAGTCGACCATCGACTGTGCGGAGTGCTCCGACTCGATCCGGCGGTACTGGACGTCGATATCGGTTCCCGGCGTTCCGCCGTCTGCACGCACCGCGTTCAACCATTCGGGGTTCTCTCTCGAGACGCTCGGATGGGTTTCGGCGAACATCTGCTGGGGGACATCGACAAACTCGACGACGGAAATGGCCGTCTTCCGGAGTCGACCGATGTCGCTCGCGGTCCGGACCAGCTCCCGTTTCATCGCCGGCGACGTGTCTTCGGTGATCGCCACGAGCACGTCGAACGGCTCCTCCGAATCGAACAGCGCTTCCGTTTCTTCGATCGCCCGGTCACCGACGTTCTTGCGGGCGCTCGTTCGCACGACTCCCTCGCGGTCGATCCGGGAACGGGCATACACGTAGTACCAGACCATCGAGCCGGCCGTTATGAGCACTGCGCCAACGAGCGGGATCGTTCCAATCGTGAACAACAACACGAAACCGCCGACGATGCCGGCGACCTGCAGCCACGGATACAAAGGTGCGACGAAATCTGGGTCGTAGCCCTCGACGGCGCCTTCGCGGAAGCCGATGACAGCCAGGTTCACGAGGACGAACACCAGAATCTGAAAGGCTGACGCGAGCTTCGCGATCTGGAGGATCGGCACGAACGCGATCAACACGAGTATGACGGCGCCGGTAAGCGTGACGGCTCTGGAGGGAGTGTTGAATCGAGGGTCGAGCCGCTCGAAGGCCGCGGGAACGAGATCGTCGCGGGCCATCGCGAACGGGTATCTGGACGCGGAAAGCACGCCGGCGTTGGCCGTGCTCACGAGCGCAAGCAGCGCGGCCGCGACGACAGCGGCGACGCCCAGGGTGCCAAGCGTTTCTTGAGCGGCGACCGCGACCGGCGCGTCTGTCGCCGTGAGGACGTCCCCCGGCGTCACTCCTACGAGGATCGCCACGAGAAGCACATACAAGAGGGTCGTAAACCCGAGCGAGAGCATCATTCCGAGAGGGATGTTTCGGGAGGGGTTTTCGATCTCCTCGGCGACGCTTGCGATCTTCGTGACGCCCGCATACGAGACGAAGACCGCACCGGTCGCCACCAGCAGTCCCGGCGTGCCCGGATCGAGCGCTCCTGAAAGGCGGCTTCCCTCGACGGCGAACCCGCTACCGGCGACGAACCAGGTCATCGCCGCGAGCATCACTGCGACGATCGCGACCTGGAACCGTCCGGTGACGTCGGAACCGAGCAGGTTGACCAGGATCAACACGACGGCAAGCCCCAGTGCGATTGCCGTGACCGTCCCTGAAGAGAGGTCGCGACCGAGCGCGAACACGAGGTACGGAACGCCCCCGACGAGAGCCAGTGCCCCCTTGAACGAGAGGGAAAACCACGTTCCGATGCCAGCGATCGTTCCCACGAGTGGTCCCATCCCCCGCTCGATATAAACGTACGTCCCGCCGTCCTCGGGCATCGCCGTCGCCATCTCGGATTTCGAGAACGCCGCTGGCACGACGAGCAGTCCCGCCAGCAGGTACGCCAGCACTACCGTCGAACCGGCGATTTCGTAGGCCAGTGCCGGCAGGATGAAAATCCCCGAACCGACCATCGCCCCGATGCTGATGGCGACGACTGCCGGCAGTCCGAGATCACGTTTTAGCCCTGTCGGCATCTAATCGTCACCCCGTGGAGTCGACGTCGTCGTCGTCACCTTCCGTTCCCGCAACGCCACGCCGCCGTAATAGAGGATCACGACCGTAACGAACACCGACGAGCCGATCAGCAGGACGAAACTCACCGTATCGAGGATCGGCATCTCGAGCCAGGTTGCGAGTTCGCCGAACGCGACGGCGGTGCTGGCCAGAAGCAGCATGATCCCGAAGTAGATCGTGACGTCGCCCTCGTCGACGTACGCTGTCGACGCCGAGCCGATCCGGGCTCCGAGCGCGCTGCCGACCAGAAGCGCCGTGACGACGCCCAGGTCGATGACGCCGGAGAGCCCGTAGGTGAACGCGCCGACGGCGCCGGACATCAGCGCGCCGAACAGGCTGGTTCCGACCGCCGCGGTAAGCGAAACCCCGATCAGGTAGTAGATCGCGGGCATGCGGATGAACCCGCCGCCGACACCGAGAAAGCCCGAAACGACCCCGACACCCCCGCCGACCCCCGAAATCGTCCACATTGACGCCTTGCTGCCGTCGGTCAACGTCACCATGGGGGGGATGTTGTACGACTTGATCTTCTTGGCGATCTCGGGGATGTCGTCTTCGTCTGTCGTCGCCTCTCCGTCGTCGGATTCGTCGGTTTTCCCGTTCTCCTTGAGAGCGTTCCGGGTGAAGATGAGCCCAATCGCGGCCAGTAACAGGACGTAGGCGATCCCGACTACGAGTTCGGCCTGGCCGAGCTGATCGAGAAACAGCACGACCATCTTTCCAGCCTCGATTCCCAGCGCGATCCCGACGAACATCAGGGCGCCGAGTTTGTAATCCACTTCGCCGACGTCGTGGTGTTTCAGCGTCGCGATGACGGCGGTTCCGAAGACGAACGCCATGCTGGAACCGATCGCCACCGGCGCGGGGTATCCCAGGATCAACAGCGCGGGGGTGACCAGAAACGACCCCCCCATACCGAAGAACCCGAAGAACACCCCGACCATGAACCCGAAGCTAACGAACAGTGCCAGCAGCTCTGGGGTAAGTCCGAGTAGCTCCATTTATCAGGCGTTCTGTATCGTCTCGATCACACGCGTTGCAGCCCAGTCTTCGAGATAGCCGTAGCCGACGTACAGCAGCACAGCCTCGACGAGCACGATGCCCACGAGCAGTGCCGCCTGTAGCCAGGCCGGCAGTCCGAGCGACTCGATCACTCGCGTTCACCTCGCTTCAGTTCGGTCGTCATTCATTGCCACCCCGCGTTTCGTCGGGTCGTGTACGGATCACGCGTTCTCACTCGGTCGTTTCTAACCGACGCGGTGTTATAACAGTTTTGGGATTGAAAAACAATATTACTGCCAAGAATGCCATCGGTATCCCACGAGAATATCCACATAAGTTTCCGAAATACGGAGGGTTTTGAAGTACTGATCGGGTCGTAATCCGGGGCATCCCGTCGACCTCCTCCGCGCAAAACGGCGGGGGCCGACGCATCGGTATTGGTGAAACAAAACAATATTATACCGGCAGTCCCTACGGCGAGTATGAAAGCGGTGTACGCGACAGATCTCTCTGCGGCCAGCGAGGCAGCGATCGAAAACGAGACGTGCCTCGGCTGTCTGGGTCGCATCGGTATCGAGGAGATGCATCTGGTGACCGTCATCCCCTCGAACGTTCACGCGGGTATGCCCGGAATGGACTTCGAAGGCCGACGAAAGCGCGGACTGGCTCGATACCGCCGCACCATGGAGAACGCGGGATTCGACGTCGAGACGCACGTGGTCCGTGGGACGCCCCACCGACGGATCAACGGGATCGCCGGCACGGTCGGCGCCGACCTGACGGTCGTCGGTTCCCGCGGGAAGAGCCCGCTCGAAAACAGGGTGATCGGATCGACCGCCCGAAACCTCGCGCGGACGACGGTCGTCCCCCTGGTGGTCAACCGGGTCGAACGGGGGGCCGAGGATCCCGAAGTCGTCAGGCAACACCTCTTCCAGCGCGTGCTGTTCGCCACCGACTTCTCCGAGAACGCGGATCGGGCGTTCCAGTCGTTCTCGTATCTCCGGCACGCGACTCGGGAGGCGACACTCGTCCACGTACGATCGCCGAAGGATCCCGGTCCGGAGGGCGATCTCTCCCCGGAGGGTCGGCTGACCGAACTCGCCGAACAGCTCGACGAGTGGGGGATCGACGCCGAGACCGACGTTCGCCGGGGCGATCCCGCCGACGAGATCCTCGCCGCCGAGGCCGAGTACGATCCGACGGCGGTGTTGATCGGGTCTCGGGGACACAGCCGCCTTCGACGACTATTGCTCGGGAGCGTCTCCGAAGACATTGTCGCGCGTGCGAACGGGAACGTCTTCTTGGTCCCGCCGCCGCGGACGGCGTAATTCTCATTTCATCCCCGCAGGCTGTGTGATCGCCCGCGTGTCCGGTCGATCCTCTGCGAACAATCATTTATAGGACGCGGCGACCAATCCTCGGCCGATGGACGTAGACAAACATGCCGAGGAGCTCGCCTCCGCTCTCGGCGTCAACAAATCGGAGGTCAGATCAGACCTGGAGAACCTGCTCCAGTACAGCGTTCCGATCGAGGAAGCCAAGCAGTCGATCCGGCGCAAACACGGCGACGGTGGTCGCGGCTCCGCCGAACCCGTCTCCCTGGACGTCGCGGAGGTGACGCCCGACCGATCGAACGTCACCGCCACCGGGAAAGTGTTGACCGTCGGCAGACGGACGATCCGCTATCAGGGCGAGGACGTCGAGATCCAGGAAGGGGAACTCGCAGACGAGACCGGTAAGATCTCCTACACCGCCTGGCAGGACTTCGGGTTCGAACCCGGCGACTCGATCACCGTGGGCAACGCCGGCGTCCGCGAATGGGACGGACAGCCGGAGCTCAACCTCGGCGAGAACACGAGCGTCGCAGTGGCAGACGACGTCAACGTCCCGTACGAGGTGGGCGGCGAGTCGAGCCTGATCGATCTCGAACCCGGGGACCGCGGGCGGACGGTCGAGGTTCGCGTCCTCGAGATGGAGCGCCGGACGATCGACGGTCGGGACGGGGAAACAGAGATCCTCTCGGGGGAGGTCGGAGACGAAACCGGCCGGCTGCCGTTCACCGACTGGTCGCCCAGAGCCGAGGTCGAGCCCGGCGCCGACCTCCGGATCGAGGACGTGTACGTTCGGGAGTTCCGTGGCGTGCCGTCGGTGAACCTCTCGGAATACACGACGGTCACGCCGCTTCCGGAGCCGGTCGCGGTTCGGGAGGACGCCCCTCGACTGTCGGTGGGCGACGCAGTCGAAACCGGCGGGATGTACGACGTCGAAGTCGTCGGAACCGCAATCCAGGTGCGGGACGGCTCGGGGCTAATCGAGCGGTGTCCCGAGTGTGGACGCGTGGTTCAGGGCGGCCAGTGTCGGAGCCACGGCGCTGTCGATGCCGAGGACGACCTCCGGATAAAGGCGATCGTCGACGACGGAACCGGAACGCTGACCGCGATCCTGGGGACCGAACTCACCGCGGAGGTGTACGGCGGCGGCATCGAGGAGGCGAAATCCGCCGCCCGCGACGCGATGGACAAGGAGGTCGTCGCCGCGGAGATCGCGAGCCGGATCGAAGGACGGACGTTCCGCGTTCGGGGGAACCTCTCGGTCGACGACTACGGCGCCAACCTCGACGCCGACGCGTTCGAGCAAGTCGAGGTCGACCCCGCCGAGGAGGCGAGAGCCGCCCTGGAGCGGCTCGGTTCGGCCCCCGCAGACGGTCCCGCTGCCGACGGAGGTGAGCGACGATGAGCGCCGAGGACGGCGGTTCGGGAGGCACCGGTTCCGGCGACGGTGGACCCGTCGGCGGTGGCGGGCGGGAGATCGCCCACAGGCTGTTCGCTGCGGAGTTCGACGACGCGACGCTGTCGTATTCGGAAAGCGACGAGGAGCGAGCACCGAACTACGTCGTGACGCCGACCGGTGCCCGGGTCAACCGGCTGTTCGCGGTGGGCGTACTGACCGAGGTGGAGGCCGTAAACGAGGAGACGAGCCGGGGACGGATCGTGGATCCGACAGGGGCGTTCGTCACCTACGCCGGGCAGTACCAGCCCGACGAGGCGGCGTTCCTCGAACGCGCCGATCCCCCGGCGTTCGTCGCGCTCACCGGGAAGGCCCGGACGTTCGAGCCGGAGGACTCCGACCGGGTGTTCACCTCGGTACGTCCGGAGAGCCTCAACGCGGTCGACGCCCGGACGCGCGATCGCTGGGTGGTCTCGACTGCGGAGGCCACTCTCGACCGGCTCGCGGTGTTCGTTCGCGCGCTGGAGTCGGACCTCCGCGGCGACCGACTCCGGGAGGCGCTGGCCGCGGGCGGGGCCTCCACGGCGGTTGCAGCCGGGATCCCGAAGGCGCTTGCGACGTACGACACCTCGCCCGCGTACGTCGAGGCGATCCGCCGGACGGCGGTGGAAGCACTCGAACTCGTCGCCGGCGAGCGCGAGGAAGTGACCCGTCCCTCGATGGCCCCGGCGGAACGGGGCGAGGTCGGGATCTCGGAGATCGGCCCGTTGCCGGAGACCAACGTTACGATCGCGTACGTCGACGCCGAAACGGACGCCGAGCCGGCCGCAGTCAATGAGTCGGCCGCCGATGCCGAGCCGATCGACGACGACTCGGCGGCTCCCGCCGCGTCTGAAGACGTGGCCGAGGTTGCGACCGAAGAGCCGCCGACAGCTGAACCGGAACCCGAGCCGGAGCCGGAAGTCGATCCGGAACAGGAACCCGAGCCGGAGCCGGAAGTCGATCCGGAACAGGAACCCGAGACGGAGCCGGAAGTCGATCCGGAACAGGAACCCGAGCCGGAACCCGGGGAGGAAACCGAACCCGACGAAACGCAGGCTGCGACTGACGCGAGTGCAGGTGGCTCGGAGTCGGTCGAGGGCACCGACATCGACGCGTCGCCGGACGACGATCCCGAGGGCGGTGACGGAATGTACGAACTCGACGAGGACGAGCGCAGGGAAGTCGAAGACGAGTACGGGACGGAGTTCACCACCGGAACCGAGGTCGACGACCCCGGCGAGGCGGACATCGACGTGCCCGACGCCGACGAGCTGGCGGCCGAACTCGAGGCCGACGCCGGCGACGAGGCGACCGACGTCGACCCTGCCGAGGAGAAAACCGAGCCGGACACCGACGAGGAATCCGAGGCGACCGACGACGTCGATCCGGCCGACGTCGACCTGGAGTCGGCGGCGGTCGACGCGATCGGGGCGATCGACGACGGCGACGGCGCCGACAGGGAGGCGGTCGTCGCCCGCGTCGTCGACGAATACGGGGTCGATCCGGACGCGGTCGAGGACGCGATCCAGGACGCCCTGATGGGCGGTCTCTGTTATGAACCCGGCGACGACCGCCTGAAGGCGATCTGACGACGGTGGCGCCGACGCCAGTCGAGCCGATCCCGAACGCGCCGGCGGCGATCGTCGACGGCGACGGGAAGCGGGCACTCGTCGTCGCGGACTACCACGCCGGCATCGAGATCGGGCTCAGATACGAACGCGGCGTCGAACTCGACTCGGCGGCCGACAGCCGCCGCGAGCGATTACTGTCGCTGCTCGACCGGACGGACGGAGATCGGGTGATCGTGCTGGGCGATCTCGCCCATCGGCTCCGCGCCCCCGACGGCGAGGAGCGCGAGGAACTCGAAACGCTGATCGGCGCGGTGACCGACCGGGTTCCCCTGACGCTCGTGCAGGGGAACCACGACGGCGGCGTCGCGGCCGCCTTCGCCGACCGGATCGACGTCGCTCCCACCGACGGAACCGTCTACGGGAGCGTGGGACTGGTCCACGGCCACACCTGGCCCGCACGCGAGGTTCTCGAGGCCGACGTCGTCTGCGTGGGACACGAACACCCGCAGGTCCGACTCAGAGATGAGGTGGGTGGCACCCGTGTGGAGCGGGCGTGGCTACGCGGGACACTCGATCCGGAACCGTTCCGGAGGGAGGGGATCATCGCCGAGGAAGCCGCCGGCTCGGGAACGGAACTCGTGGTCTTTCCCGCCTTCAACGATCGATCGGGGGGAACCTGGGTGAACGTCGAGGGACAGTCATTCCTCTCGCCGTTCCTTCCGGCAGGACTCGCCGGCGGTGAGGCCTACCTCCTGGACGGCACCCGTCTCGGTCCGTTCGAAACGATCTGATTTTGCTCCACTAGCGATCGCAGTCGCTGTACCGCTTTACGGTTCACTTTCGCCGCCGTCCGCGACCGAACAACCGCTGTACGAGCGATCTATCGGCGGGACGTTCCGCCAGAAGGACGGAGGCGTCGACCTCGTCTGCGACCTTGAGGTGCAACGAGTCGGTCACCAGCCGCGAGAGCATACCGCGTTCGGTCGCACCCAGTATGACCATCGTGCTGTCTTCGGCCCTCCGTTCGATCGTTGTCTCGACGTCGCCGGAGGTGTCCACAGTCCGGATTGCCTCCTCGATGTCGTGTTCCTCTGCCCACCGTTCGAGGAACTGTTCGCCGGCCTGTCGCTTGTCCTCGCCGTCGACGATGTGCAACAGTTCGAGCTCCGAACCGACGCTTTCCTGAAGCGCCCGGGCGATTTCCCCGCTCAGATCCGAATCCGGACCGCCGGCGGTCGGAAGGAGGATGCGAGACGGGTCCAGTCCACGATCCTTCACGACGAGGAAGTCACAGGGAAGTGTGTTGGTCAGCTCGTTGATCGGGCGTTCGGCACGAGCCGCATCCCACAGACGGTCCGGCCCCCACCCAAGGACGACCAGGTCGGGACGCGTCCGCCTCGCCCGGTCGAACACCTCCTCGAAGGACCGGGAGGAGACGATCGTCGACGACTCGAACGCCACGTCGTAGTCGTCGGTGTGGCGTTCGAGGTCTTCGAGTAGTTGCTCCGATTCGTGGGTGATCCGTCTCGCTTGCGAGCCGGTTGTCATGCGCTCTGGCGCCTGGACGATGTGGACGGCGTGTACGGTCCCGACCTCCCGACTCTCGGCGATCGCAGCCGCCAGTCTGATCAGGTTCGACTCCGTGCGGGGGTTCGCTATCGGAACCAGAACGCGGTAGGAGTCGGGATCACGAACGATGTCCTCGACGGTATCGACCACCGGAACGTACGACCGCCCGGCGATATTACCGAGTAACCATTCGCGGATCGATAGCCGGCGAACGTGTTCGAACCGTTCGACTTCGAGCCGTCGCTCGCTGGTCTGGTAGTAGTTGACGACGGTGACGAGCAACACGCCACCGATCGTGTTGCCGAGCAGCACCGGGATCACGAACTCCCACATGCCGACCACGAATCCGAGATCCCCTACGAGCATCAGATACAGCGCCTCGGTAAAGGAGACGACCACGTGAAACAGGTCGCCGAGAGGGATCGCCAGAAACGCGAGATAGACCACTACCAGTCGGGAGATGGTGTCCTGCGAGGCGAAGTTTATCCACACGACGCCGGCGACGATCAGGCCGGCGAAGGCGGCCTTGAAAAAGAGATCCCAGGCCGGAGTCGCAACGCCCTTCTCTGCGAGATCGATCGCGACGGCTGTCGCCTCCGGACTGAACACGCCGCCGTACGCGAGCACGACTGCGCCGACGGCCCCGCCGGCGAAGTTGCCAGCGAGCACGATCGACCAGTGACGCAACAGCGCCGGAATCGAGGCCAGCCGCTCCAGCGTCAGCGCCACCGGCGGAAGCGTGTTTTCGGTATACAGCTGATAGCCACCGATAATGATGTAGATGAATCCGAGCGGATACAGCAGGGCTGCGACGATGCTGCTGTCCGTCTTGGTCGTCATCGAGGCGTACAGCAGGAACGTAATGGTGATCGCGAACCCGGCTGCGACCCCGCTGAAGAAGAGTTCGCGGACGCTCGAGGTGATCTCGTGGTCGGCGTCGGCGACGATCCGTTGGAACACTTCGTCGGAGGAGAACCGGTCGGCGATGACTTCGCCCCTGACAGGAATTCCGCCTCCGGATCTCGTCGCCTGCTCGTCGGTCGGCGACGTTCCGTCGCTATTCATTGCCGGGTCAACACCGCGTGGGAACTAAGAACTTCCCTTCTCGTCGGTCGTCGTCGACCCGAGCGTCAGTCGCTCGCGCACCCGCCTCCCGGAATCCCACAGAAGCGCCGCGTCGTCGGTGAACACCTCGACTGCGACGCTTCCGTCGAACCCGGCGAGCTGATCGGACAAGATCTCGTAGTCGATCTCGCCGGCGCCGACCGGGATGTGGGTATCCCCGCGGCGACGCGCGTCGTGGACGTGCAGGTGGGTGACTCGATCGCCGTGGCTCCGGAGGAACCGCTCGATTCCGTCGTTTCCGGCCTCCATGTACGCGTGCCCCACGTCGAAACAGACCGACGCGCCGACCTCCCGTGCAGCCTCGCCCAGGACGGACAGTTGAACGCCGTGGTGCTGGTGGCCGACGTTCTCGACGACCACCTCCACCCCTGTGCGGTCGCCCGCGGTGACGATCCCAGCCAGCTGCTCCGTGAACCCGTCCCGGAGGTCGACGTCGTCCCGGTCGGCGGTAGTTCCGTGCAACACCGCCTTCCGGGCGCCCACGTCCCCGGCCCACGACAGCAGCCGGGTTTGATACTCGAGGATCGCCTCGTTTAGCTCCGGGACGTGTGTCACGACCGGCTGGTCGAACGGCAGGTGGACGTACAGTTCGCGGCCGTCCAGCGCCGTCTCCAGACGGTCGCGATCGATCGATTCCGGCGGGAGGAACCCGTCCCCGATCGAGAGTTCGAGGAAGTCGTACCGCGGATCGGCAGCGTCGATCCGCTCGAGTTCGTCCCCGACCGTGAGCCCGAGGTCCATACTGAATCGCTGTACGCGATCGACTTATAAGGTCGGGCGGTGCCAGGGGCGGAAATCGGAACCGTCGAAACGGTGGCCTTAATCGCGTCGCCCCGCTATCGTCGGCGATGGCAGAGGGGCGATCGGCCGACGCCGGGATGGACGCGTTCGCCGCGCTCGGGGCGTCCGTTCGGGAGGCGCTGTCCGACCGCGGATTCACCACGCCGACGGAGCCGCAGCGCCGTGCTATTCCGACGCTTTCGGCCGGTCGGAACGCCCTGATCGTCGCCCCTACCGGAACCGGAAAAACCGAGACTGCGATGTTGCCGGTGTTCGACGCGATCGTCCGGCGGCGGGAGCGCTGCCGCGACGAGGGGCGGGAACCGATCGAGGGGATTCGGGCGCTGTACATAACCCCGTTGCGGGCGCTCAACCGCGACATGATGGACCGGCTCGAATGGTGGGGCGAGCAACTCGACGTCGAGATCGCGGTCAGACACGGCGACACCACGAGCTATCAGCGAAAAAAGCAGGCAGAGGACCCGCCGGACGTGCTGATCACGACCCCCGAGAGCCTCCAGGCGATCCTGACGGGATCGCGGATGCGCGAGGCGCTTTCCGACGTCGATCACGTGGTCGTCGATGAGGTCCACGAACTCGCCGCGGCGAAACGCGGCGCACAGCTGACCGTCGGACTCGAACGACTCCGGGCGGTCGCGGGCCCTTCACAGCGGATCGGGCTCTCGGCGACGGTGGGCGATCCCGAAGAGGTCGGTCGCTTTCTCGTCGGCGTCGGCACCCCACATTCTGATCACCCGGCCGCCACCGCGGATACGACGGTACAAAACGAGGAAGTCACCCGAGGTGCAGACCGAGACGTCGAGATCGTCGAAATCGACGTCGGCAGCCGCGTGGAGTTTACCGTCACCGAACCAGCGGTGACCGACGAAGACGAACATCTCGCGGGCGAACTCGCGACCGATCCGGAGATCGCCAGCCACGTCCGGTTTATCCGTGACATCGTCGCGGACAACGAGTCGGTGTTGATCTTCGTCAACACCAGACAAACCGCCGAGGCGCTCGGCTCGCGGTTCAAACAGCTCGACGCGCCGATCGAAGTCCACCACGGGTCGCTTTCAAAGGAGGTTCGGATCGACGTCGAGGACCGGTTCAAGTCGGGGGAGATCGACGCGCTCGTGTGTACCTCTTCGATGGAGCTCGGAATCGACGTGGGGCGGGTCGATCACGTCGTCCAGTACAACAGCCCCCGGGAGGTCGCCCGGCTGCTCCAGCGGGTCGGCCGGGCTGGCCACCGCAGGGACGAGATCTCGCGGGGGACGATCCTGACGAGCGATCCTGACGACGCACTGGAGGCGCTCGCCATCGCGCGACGAGCGCGGGAAGGCGAGGTGGAGCCCTCAGCGATCCATCACGGCAGCCTCGACGTCGTGGCAAACCAGCTGGTCGGGTTCGTGATGGACTTCGGAGAGATCGACGTCGGCGACGCTCACAATATGCTCACCGCCGCGTATCCGTTCCGGGAGCTCTCTGAACCACAGCTCCGGGAGGTGATCGATGAGATCGCAGGCAACCGGCTCGTCTGGTACGCGGAGGACCACGACCGGATCGAGAAGACCGGCGGCTCCTGGCAGTACTTCTACGCCAACCTCTCGATGATCCCCGACGAGGAGACCTACGAGGTGTACGATGTCTCCTCCCGGACGGGGGTGGGGACCCTCGACGAGCGGTTCGTCGTCAATTTCGCCGAACCGGGAGCGACGTTCATCCAGCGCGGGGAAATGTGGCGGATCACGAAGATTGACGACGAGGAGAGTCGGGTGGAGGTGTCGCCGGTCGAGGACCCCGGCGGGGAGGTCCCCTCCTGGGTGGGCCAGGAGATCCCGGTGCCGGCGGCGGTTGCACGCGAGGTCGGCGAACTGCGCCGTGTCGCCGGCAGGCAGCTTTCGGCCGGCGGCTCCCGGGAGTCCGTCGCCCGAGAGCTGTCACGCCGATACCCCGCGGACGAACGGACGATCGCGAACGCCCTCGAGCCGGTCGAGCGCCACGTCGAGTCGGGGGCACCGCTGCCGACCGACCGCCGGCTCCTGCTCGAGGGGGAAGCGCGGACCGTGGCGTTGAACGCGACGTTCGGCCACGAGATCAACGAGACGCTTGGACGGCTGCTCGCGGCGCTTGTCGGCCAGCGGACCGGCTCGTCGGTCGGTATGGAGGTGGATCCCTACCGGATCTCCTTCGAGGTGCCCCCGTCTGTCGGGCCGGGGACGTTCCGGGAGGTGCTTCTCGAAACCGACCCCGACCACCTCGAGCCGCTGCTCGAACTCGCCTTAAAGCGCTCGGACACCCTGAAGTTCACTCTCGCGCAGGTGGCCGCGAAGTTCGGCGCGCTCAAGCGCTACCAGGGCGACCACCGGTTCGGTGCCGACCGGCTGCTGGCTGCGCTTTCGGACACGCCGGTGTTCGATGAAGCTGTTCGGGAGGTGTTTCACCGCGATCTCGAGATCGACGGAACCGCGGACCTCCTCGGTCGACTTCGATCTGACGACACTACGGCCGACAGCGACGGTCGAGATATCGACCTCGCGATCGTCGGCGAGCGGACGCCGCTGGGGGCCGGGGGACGATCCGGCGGACGGGAGTTCCTGGTGCCCGAGAACGCGGACGCGTCGGTGATCGACACCGTGCGGAACCGGATCATGGACGACCGCGTCAGGCTGTTGTGTCTCCACTGTCTCGAGTGGGAGCGAACCCGTCCCGTCCGTCGGGTGAAAGACCAGCCGGAGTGTCCCGACTGCGGCTCCACCCGGATCGCTGCCCTCAACCCGTGGGACGAGGAGACGCCAGCGGCAGTCCGGGCCGGCGAGAAGGACGACGAACAGCGCCGACTCACCGAGCGGGCCTATCGTTCGGCGAACCTGGTCCAGAGCCACGGCAAACAGGCGGTGATCGCGATGGCGGCCCGCGGCGTGGGGCCGCACAACGCCGCGCGGATCATCGCGAAGCTCCGGGAGAACGAGGACGACTTCTATCGGGACATCCTCGAACAGGAGCGACAGTACGCCCGGACGCAGTCGTTCTGGGACTGACCGCATCGAGGAAAAACGCCGTTTTCATGGGAGAGGCGATCGGCGTGTCGATCCTGTCGCTGTTCCCCATCGAGTTTTGACGGTTCAGCGCGTGGCAAGTCGGGGAAGAACGAACCCGAGAAACGGGAGGCCGAAGCCGACGACGAACCCCGTCAGGTGGGCGTACACGTTGGTCCCGGGGGCGACGAGGACGAGCGATCCGAGCAGGCCCGCGGTCGTCACGGAGATCCCGAACACGAACATGAACTCCCGTTCGGCGGGGAGCACGACCCCGCGAGGGTCGCCGTCCAGGCGGAACAATCCGGCTGCACTGGCGGCGGCGACGAGGAAAAAAAGCGCTGCGATCGAGGGGTCGGGCGGCAGGAAGCCGGCGTTCCGCGGAACGGCGAACGCGACGCCCAGCGCGAGCGAAAACGGGACGAACGCCCACGTCGGATTGATCCGTCGATCGGATTCCGACTCCGACGCGAGGGCGACAAACCAGACGACCACGAGAAAGCCCAGAAACGCCGAGTTGAGTCCGGAAAATCCGGCGGACGGGTAGTTGGAGAACTCCCCGAGCGTGTTGATCGACACCCACGAGACCAATATTGGGACGGCGATGAGATAGCCCGCGGCGGCGCCGGCGAACTCGCGGCGCCAGTCGGCCGCGATCGCAAGCGGATGGATCGCCGCCATCGTGAGCCAGTACACGCCGACGTTGTTGAGGAGATGGGAGGTGTCGACGTGGACGTAGCTCGACGCGAACGCCGTCCACAGCGTCGTCGCGTCGGCAAACGGCGACTGGGCGGCAAGCGAGAGGCTCCAGCTCCGAGTTCCCGGAAGGAGGTGGACGAAGACCAGAAGCGTCGGCACCGCGAGATACACCGCGAACAGCTCCCACCGGGGGCGTTGCCGGAGACCCGCAGCCGTCGCTTGCAGGAGCCGGACTGCAAGCCGTCGGCGCGGGCCGTTCTCCCAGTTCACGCGGGGAGGTAGGGAGCAGCCGACAAGTGTCTTTTCCGTCCGGCGGTCGGAACCCGAAAAGGAATACCGGTTCCTCCCCAACGGCGAATATGGAGACGCCAGTCGTTCGCGGTCCGGTTCGGGACCGTCCGCTCGCAGTCACGATCGCCCTCTCGCTCGTCGGCTACGTCGCCGTGCTCGGGGTGTTTCTCTCGCCGTCGTTCGCGGCACTGTTCCCCCGGCTATCACAGCCCCAGGTCGAGTTTCTCACTCACGCGATCGCCGCCGTAAACTCCCTTACGATCCTCACGCTTTCGCTTGGCTGGTACTGGATCCGCGCCGGCGAGATGAAAAAACACGCCGCGGCGATGACGACCTCGTTCGTGTTGATCCTGATCTTCCTCGGGATGTATCTCCCGCGGGTCGCCGGCGGCGGGACGAAGTACTTCGAAGGCCCCGACCCCGCCTTCTACGCGTATCTGGTGATGCTCGGGATCCACATCGTGCTGTCGATTCTCGCGGTGCCGGTGGTAATCTATGCGATCGTTCTCGGCCTCACGCACACCGAACGGGAGCTCCGGACCGAGACGCCTCACCGTCGGATCGGACGGATCGCAGCCGGTTCGTGGCTACTGTCGCTGATTCTCGGGGTCGTGGCGTATCTCCTTTTGAATCACGTGTACGACTCTACGTACGAGGCAGCACAGGCGGCTGCCATCGTCCTGTTGTAGCAGTCGCTTCGCGCGTTTTTCTCGGGAACCGAGACTTACAGCCGAACGAGTTCCGCACGGATCGCGTCCCGCTTTACGAGCAGAAAGCCCGTCAGGATGAACAGGAAGCCGACCCAGGTGTGGATCGTCGGCACCTCTCCGAGGAACACCAGCCCGGTGACCGCGGCGGCGACCGGGGCGGCATACGAAACGAGGTTGATCTCGATCGGGCCGAGCCGTTCGAGGAGGTCGAAGTAGATCAGGAAGCCGGCTGCGCTTGCGACGACGACGAGATACAGCAGCGCTACGAGCGCCTCGAGCGTCCACTCGACGTCCGCCACAGATTCCGCGAGTGCGACGCTTACCCCGTGCATCAGGAGTGCGCCCACCAGCATCGACCACGCCTCCATCGTCTCGATCGGGAGTCCGGTGTCGAACCGCCGGGTCAGCACGCTGCCGAGCGCGAACGACGCCGCCGCAAGGAAGATCAAAAGCATCGACACGGTCCGGGCGTCCAGCAGGTTGTTCGGATCGGGGTTGCTCAAGATTACCACACCCACAAATCCGACCAGGAGGCCGACGACTCCCAGGATGGCGAGCCGTTCGTCCGGCAGCAGCGCACGCGCAAACCCCGTCGTCAGAATCGGCGAGAGGCTGACGATCACTGCCGCGGCGGCGCTCGTGGTCCCTTGCTGGCCGACGAACAGGAACGCGTGGTAGGCGGCGATCAGGAACGCCCCGCCGGTCCCGACGAGCAACCACTCGTCGCGACTCCGGGGTCGCCACCGATCGGTGGCGTACACTGCGTAACCGAGCATCAACAGGCCGGCCAGATCGTACCTGAACGCCGCAAACAGGACCGGGGGAAAAAACTCCAGTCCGGCCTTGATCGCGGTGAACGCGCTCCCCCAGACGGCGGCGAGCACGACGAACAGGATCGCGTTCCGGAACGGCGACGTCACGCACTCATCACTCGAAAACGTCTCGAGTACACAGCGCCGAGTAGGTTGCGATCCCGGCGAAGAACGATCGGTTCGCTAGCCTTTCTTGTAGGTGACGCCGGCGCCGCGTTCGGGGTAGGTCCACACGACGTTGCCGTGGCGACAGCCCCACCGACAGCTGCCACACTCCAGGCAGTTCTCGTAGTAGATGTGCGGTACGCCGTCGTCGTCCCGCTGCCAGACGTCTGCCGGACAGACGTTCACGCAGTCGTCGTTTACACACCGCTCTTCGCAGATGCCGGGCACCTTCACGTCCAGGTGGGATTCGCCGGCATCCTCGTACTTGACGGTGTACAGCTTGTCTTCCATCGATTCGTTCTCGACCCCGAACGACTTCGGGGAGAGGTCCGGTCCGGTCTCGTCGGCCGCGTCAGTGTTTGCGCTCATTGTGTCACCGTATCATTTTGTTGTATCTGTACGCCAGTTTCGCTGCACCCGTCCAGCCGCCGACGGCCTCGAGGATGCGGTCTTTCGCCTCTTCGGCGTGTGCTTCCTTCGGCTCGCGGTCCATCCGGAAGTATTCGGTACTCGCGTCGGCGACCGCCTGCGGGAGTGTCTCGAACAGCAGCTCCTTGTCCTCTTTCACGCGCTCGATCATCCAGTCGTACCGCTCGAGGTTCTGCATCACGAACGACTCCTCGAGCTCTTCGGGGTACGACCGCAGGGCGGCGGCGTCCGTGCGGTCGCGGGCGGCCGCGCTCGCGATCGCCTTCGCCGCCAGATAGCCGCTCTCGACGGCCATGTTCGTTCCTTCGAGGTGGACGCCGTTGTTCAACACCAGTCCGGCCGTGTCGCCCACCAGCACCGCCCCGTCGTGGACAAGGTCCGGGACGGCCTCGGGGCCGCCCTCGGGGATCGTTTTGGCGGTGTACTCGACAGTGCGGGCGTTCCGGAGCAGTGGTGCGACCGCCGGGTGGGACTTGAACGCGTTCAGCGTCTGCTCGGGTTTGGGCTGGGCGCCACGGGCGTCCGAGAGGCGGTAGGCGAGCCCGACGCTTACGGTGTCGTCGTTGGTGTAGATGAAGCCGCCGCCGAACGCGTCGCCGACGGCGCCCTCACCGAAGTAGTGGTAGGAGACACCGGCGTCGTCGTACAGCCGGAAGCGGTCCTCGATGACGTTCTCGCCCTCGGGGAACTCCAGCACTTCCTTGACGCCGACCGCCACGTTCTCTGCGCGTTCGACCGATCGGAGGTCGCCCGCCTCGCTCACCAGGGAGTTGCCCCCCTCCGCGAGCACGACGTACGGCGCTTTGATCCGCCCGTCCGGGCGGTCCGTCTCGACGCCGACGACCTGTCCGTTCTCTTTGATGAGATCCGTGACGGTGGTCTGGGTGACGAGCGTGGCCCCTTCTTCGACGGCCTGCTCGGCGAACCAGCGGTCGAACTCCCCGCGAAGCACGGTGTAGGAGTCGTTGTGTGGCGGCTCGTGCCACTGACCGGGGCGCAGAGAGACGGCAGTTTCGTCGCGCTCGGAGAGCATACTGAACCGCCGCTCTGCGACGTAGCGCTCCAGGGGCGCATCCGAGAGGTCGACCATCTCGCGCACGGTCGGCGTGTACATCACGCCCCCGAAGACGTTCTTCGCGCCCGGGAACCGACCGCGCTCGATCATCAGCACGTCCAGGTCTTCCTGTGCGAGCTTCGTCGCCGCCGCACAGCCGGCCAGCCCGGCGCCGACGACGATCACGTCGAACGCGTCGTCGTAGTTCGGGTTCTCGATCGGTTCGGCCCTGTCGCTCATTGGGCCACCTCCGTGAGTTCCGCTCCGGATTCGATCGCTTCGACCAGCTCCGGCACGATCTCGAAGATGTCGCCGACGATGCCGTAGTCGGCGTGCTCGAAGATCGCTGCGTTCGGGTCGTCGTTGATCGCGACCACGACGCCACTGTCTTTCATCCCTTCGAGGTGCTGGATCGCCCCCGAAATGCCGAGGGCGACGTACAGCTCCGGACGGACGGTCTTGCCGGTCTGACCGACCTGCCGGGACGCTTCGACCCATCCCTCGTCGACGGCCTTGCGGCTCGCGGCGAGTTCGGCGTCCAGCGCCTCCGCGAGTTCGACGGCGGGTCCGACGTCGCCCTCGATTCCGCCGCCGACGGCGACGATGCGGTCGGCGTCGGTGATGTCGGCGGTGTCTCCGATCTCGCGTTCGAGCACTTCCGAGATGGTGTCGTCTTCTCCCACGACGACCTCGACGTGTTCGATCTCGCCGTCGCGGTCGGGATCGGGCTCGGCAGCCTCGAAGACGCCGGCACGCACCGTCGCCATCTGCGGGCGGTGGTCCTCACAGACGATCGTCGCGAGCACGTTGCCGCCGAAGGCCGGACGCTTCGCGAGCAGCAGGCCGTCCTCTTCGACGTCGAGAACCGTGACGTCGGCGGTGAGGCCGGCCCACGTCGGTACGGCGACCCGACCGGCGAAGTCGCGACCGGTGTGGGTGCCGCCGATCAGCACGATCGAGGGGTTTTTCTCCTCAACCATGTGCCGGAACTGGGTGCCGTACGGGTCCGCCCGATACGGCTCGAAGACGGGATCGTCGGCGACGAGTGCCAGATCCGCCCCTCGCTGGATCGCCTCCTCGGCGACGTCGTCGACGTCTTCACCGATCACCACTGCAACCAGCTTCTGATCGATCTTGTCGGCGAGTTTGCGTCCCTCCGCGAGCAACTCCCAGGAGACGTTCATCACGTCGCCAGCGTGCTCCTCGATGAAGACCCACACGTCCTCGGCATCGGCGACCCGCTGTTCTTCCTCGGTCAGTTCCTGCTCGGCTTCGTCGCTCATGAGAACACCTCCGTTTCGGCGAGCGCCTCAAAGAGTTCCTCGGCCGTCTCGAATTTCTGTTCTTTCCGGTCGACCGGCGAGACGGTGTCCATGCCGCCGACCTGGGTCGGCGAGGCGTCGAGCCCAACCTCGTCGGGATCGATGCCGAGATCCTCGGCGGTAATCTCCATTGGCTCGAACTCGTTTTCGGCGTAGATCTTGCGGTGGAGCCCCGCGGGGCGGGGCACGTTTTCGCCGAAGGCGAACGCGACGACGACCGGGAGGTCGGCGGCGACGCGTTCGTGGCCGCCTTCGACGTCGCGGACGGCGACGAGACGGTTCTCCTCGGGACGGGGTTCCAGGTCTTCGACGTAGGTCAGTTGCGCCCAGTCGTTGTGGGCGGCGATCCCCGGCGGAACCTGGCCGGTCGAGGAGTCGGTGGTTTCCTCGCCGCAGACGACGACGTCGGCGTCGAAGTACTTGACCGCCTCCGCCAGCGTGTAGCTGGTCGGCCAGGTGTCGCTACCCGCGAACGCCCGATCGGTTATCAGGGCGGCGTCGTCACAGCCCATCGCGACGGCCTCCTCGAGTACGGCGGCGGCGTTGGGCGGGCCCATGGTGATTGCGATCACCTTACCGCCGACCTCGTCGCGCAGCGCGAGTGCCGCCTCGAGCGCGTTTCGATCCGGGGAGTTCAACACGGCAGGGGCGTTTGCCCTGTCGAGTCGACCCGTGTCCGGATCGATCGTTACCTCGTCGGAGTCGGGAACCTGTTTGACTCCCACTACGATTGTCCAACCATCACTCATTTATTACACCTCATATTGTGTCGGCTTCCGGACCGACATCGCGTGTTAGAACTTCGGCTATCTCGACGAATAAAAGGGGAACGTGTTTCTCACAGTCTGGGAATTTCTTCTCTCCCGAGTGAATTGGCGGGACGTTATTTAAGCAGTAGCGGCGCGGGTCGCCGTTTTCTCTCGGATTCTTTAAGTAATATTCGCCGGAGATGAGGTGTCGTACGGGGCAGGTTTGTGATGTCGACTCGCCCTTCGGTTCGGTCCAGTCTGTAGTTCGTCTTTCGCAGGAAAACGGGCCGAGAGGGATTTGAACCGGAACCAGACGTGCTCGCTCCCGCCGGTCGCTGTGCGCGACTGGTAGGATTCAAATCCCTCTGTATGCGTTTTCACTGCTCACTTCGTTCGCAGGAAAACGGGCCGAGAGGGATTTGAACCCCCGACCGTCTGGTTAAAAGCCAGACGCTCTGCCGGGCTGAGCTATCGGCCCTCGATGGAATTCTGACGTCCGGCCACTTAAGCGTTCCACTCCGGGATGGCGATTCAATCGAGGGACCGACGGTCGATCCTAGCTGTACCGCTCTTCGGCCCACGGATCCGCTGTCCGGGAGTATCCCCGCTTCTCCCAGTAGCCCCGCTCGGGTTCAGTCAGAAACTCGACCCCGGTTACCCACTTTGCCCCTTTATATGCGTACTTGTGTGGCGTCACGACCCGCAGGGGGCCACCGTGGTCGTCCGATAACTTCTCCCCGTCGAGTTCGGACGCGAACAGCACTTCGGGCCGCATGCACGTCGCCAACGGGAGATCCGTCGTGTAGCCGTCCAGTGCGTGGAACATGACGTGCACCGCATCGTCGTCGACGCCGGCACGCTCGGCGATTTCCGCGAAGGGCACGCCCGTAAACTCCCGGTCGAAGGTGCTCCACCCGGTGACACAGTGGAAGTCCTGTCGCTGGGTTTCCGACGGCAGTGACCGGAACTCTTCGAGATCGAAAGACAGTCCGGTGTCGACGGCCCCCCACACTTCGAACCTCCAGCTATTCGGATTCCAGTCGGGCGTTTCTCCCTTCGAAAGGACGGGGAACTTCTCTGTCTTCCGCTGTCCCGGCGGAAGCCGTTGTTCCCCGAACTCCCGGTAGAGGTCGGTATGATCGACGACCATGAAGGCACCACGACTTCCAGAACCGTATGAATGTCGGGTCGCGCCGAATCCCGAGCCACAGCCGAACGGGTGAGTCGCGGGAACGCGTGTCGCGAAGCTGGCAGCAACTTTATATACACCCTCCGTCAAACCCCGGTTGTTCAGATGCCCAAGGTCGAAATTACGATCCCGGAACACCTCGAGATGCAGATCGCCCAGCTCGTCGAACAGGGCGAGTTCGTCAACCGCGAAGAAGCGATCGAGGAGCTGTTGTCCACCGGGATGAAAGCGTACAAAACGAGCGGCCCGATGGACGACGAGGAACCGGGGTTCGAAGACGACGGAATGATGGGACACGAGGACGAGTACGTCTTCTAGTCGACACCGCGTTTTCTCCCGCGAGGCACCCTTGCGGCGAACTGCTCGTCCTTTCAGCGTGTGCCATCGGCTCCCGAGCAATATTTAAACGGAGAACGCGCCTACAACGGGGTATGCACAAAGACGAATTGCTCGAGCTCCACGAGCAGATGGTCACTATCATGGAGTACTTCCGCGAGAAGGAGCACGTCGATCCGGAGCTGTTCGAACCGTACGAGGAGCTCGACGTCGATCCGTCCCACGTCCACAAATCCAAAAGCGAGCACAAACACGCGGTGTTCGTGCTCGGCAACGCCCTCGCGTCGGCGATGGCCAAAGACGAGTTCTCGACAGCTGGCCGGGTCGGAAAGCGAATGAAGGAACTCGCCGAGGACGCGGAAAACAAGCTGTAGGTTCTTTCGCAACGCCTTTGCGTCGAGCCCGCGGTCTGTCGGTATGGGCCTCCCCGAGGAGCGGATCGACCGGTTGCACGCTCTCGCCCGCGAGGCCGCCGGAAACGGAGAGTTCGACCGCTCCAGGGAGTACGTCAGACTCGCCCGTCGGATCGCCCAGCGGCACCGCTGTGGAGTCCCCCGGGAGTTCAAACGGTTCACCTGCGATCGCTGTGACGTGTACCTCCTGCCGGGACGCAACGCCCGGGTGCGGCTGCAGTCGGGGCACGTGGTGATCACGTGTGATTGCGGCGAGATCGCCAGATATCCCTACGAGTGACCGGCGACTCCGTCCGGCCGGGCAGAACCCGCGGCCGTCGAAGGGAAAACACCTTACGCCGGACGAACCCATCGGGTGACATGATCACTGTCGTCGGCGGGGGTATCGCCGGGCTGGCGGCCGCCCACCGGCTCCAGGAACACGGCTTCGACGTCACGGTGTACGAAGCTACCGCTGACGTCGGCGGTCTCGCGGCGCTGTACGACACCGCCGGGGACCCGATCGAACGCTACTACCACCACCTTTCGAAGTCGGAGGAGACGATCGTCGAACTCGCCGAGGAACTCGGGATCGACGAGCGGCTGGAGTGGATCGTCGGCAAGAACGCCTACTACGTCGACGGCGTCGTCCACCCGCTCGACACTGCAGCCCAGATCGCCGCCTATCCCCACCTGAGCCTCTATGACAAGTTTCGGCTCGGGATGCTCACGCTGGGCGTCGACGTGCGCGGCGGCCGTCCGCGGTTCGACACCTACGACGATCTCTCCGCGTTCGAAGACGTGCCCGTTCGGGAGTTCGTCGAAGAACACACCACTCGCGGCGTGTACGAGCGGTTCTTCGACCCGCTTTTGGACGCGAAGTTCGGCGACAGGAAGGCGGACGTCAGCGCGGCCTGGCTGCTCGGCCGGATCAGATTCCGCGGCGAACGCGACCTCAGACGGGGGGAGATCCTCGGCTACTTCGACGGCTCCTTCGGCGTCCTGATCGACGCGCTCGTAGACTCCGTCGGACGCGATCACATTACCACGAACGCCCGGGTGGTCGACGTCGGATTTACGACTGACACAGAGGAGTCTGCGGATCGACGCGTCGAAACCGTCACTGTCGAGACGGAATCCGGGAAGGAAACCCACGACACCGACGGCGTCGTCGTGGCGGCGATGCCGAACGTGCTCGAATCACTGACTGGCTATGAATGCGACATCGACTTCCAGGGCGCAGTGTGTGCGGTCGTGACGATGGATCGGACGCTCATGGACACCTACTGGCTGAACATCGCGGACGAGGCGCCGTTCGGCGCCCTCATCGAACACACGAACTTCGTCCCGCCGGACCGTTACGGCGGCCAACACCTCCTGTATGTCGCGAGCTACGTCCAGTCCAGTGACGACTGGCGGTGGCAGGCCGACGACGACACACTCGAGGAACGCTGGCTCGACGGGATCGAAGAACTGTTCCCGTCGTTCTCCCGCGAACACGTCGAGTCGGTCCGGCTCTCCCGGAACCCGCGGGCTGCGCCCGTCTACGAACGAGGATACCTCGAGACGGTGATCCCGTACGACCTGCGCGAGTCGGTCGGCGATGGGATGTACTACGCCGGGATGGCTTCTCGGGCGCAGTACCCCGAACGGTCGCTCAACGGCGGGGTGGTGGCCGGCTTCGAGTGTGCAGACCGTATCGCGGACGGCGAGTGACCGCGTCGACGGCCCGGGGACGCGACCGGGTTGTTCCGATGTTTCGCCGGTGGCCGCCGATTTATTAGTCCCCTCGACATCCGTGCAGGTATGACCGACGTTTCCGACAGGGGGACCCGACGGGTATCGGACCGGACGATCGCTATCCTCGCCCACGAGAAGTTTCCCGACCGTGCGAAGACGGCGATCGGCGTTATGCGCTACGGCAACTACGACGTCGCCGCCGTAATCGACCGCGAGGAAGCCGGCTCCAGCGTTGGCGATCACGTGCGGGACCTCGATGACGCTCCGATCGTCGGCTCGTTCGAGGAGGCTCTCGAGGTCGAATCGGATCTCGACACGCTGTTGATCGGAATCGCGCCGATCGGCGGAGGGTTCGAGGAGTCGTGGCGACCGGACGTCACGGCGGCGATCGACGCGGGCTGTGACGTCATCTCCGGGCTCCACTACTTCCTCTCGGAGGACGAGGAGTTCGCCGCGCTGGCCGATCAGGAGGGCGTCGAACTGTGGGACGTCCGAAATCCCCACGAGGATCTCACGGTGAGTGAGGGTGTCGCAGCCGACGTCGACGCCGACGTCGTCCTCACCGTCGGTACCGACTGTTCGGTCGGCAAGATGACCGTCTCGCTGGAGCTGCTGGCGGCCGCCCGAGATCGGGGGATCGACGCCGGGTTCGTCCCGACGGGACAGACCGGGATCATGATCGCCGGCTGGGGGAATCCGGTCGACCGGGTGATAAGCGACTTCACCGCCGGTTCAGTCGAAGAGATGATCCTCGAACTCGGTGACGAACACGACGTGCTGTTCGTCGAGGGGCAAGGGAGCATCGTCCACCCCGCCTACTCGGCTGTCACGTGTGGCATCCTCCACGGAGCGATGGCCGACGCGCTCGTGTTGTGTCACGCTTCCGGACGGGAAGCGATTCACGGCTACGAGGAGTTTTCGCTTCCGCCGCTTCCCGAGTACGTCGACCTCTACGAGTCGCTGGCGAAACCGGTTCACGAGTCACCCGTCGTGGCGGGCGCGCTCAACACCAGGGAAATCGACGGCGACGACGACGCCCGGGAAGCGGTCGCGGAGTACTCCCGGACGATCGGCGTCCCGGCAACCGATCCGGTTCGATTCGACGCGGAAGACGTTCTCGACGCGGTGCTCGAGGGGGTGGACCGATGACGCTTTCGGCGGAGTTCGAACGGGTTTCCCTCGAACTCGACGACGCGTTCACGATCTCACGGGGAACGACGACCGAAACCGAAAACGTCGTCGTCCGGATCACGGACGAGGGCGGGATGACCGGGATCGGCGGGGCTGCCCCCTCGCCTCACTACGGGGAAACTGCAGACACCGTGGGTGCCGTCCTTCCGGAACTGCTCGACGTCGTCGAGGAGGTCGACGACCCCCATGCGATCCACGAGGTCGAGCGCCGACTCACCGAGGTCGTTCGCGACAACCCTGCAGCCAGGTGTGCGGTGTCGATTGCGCTGCACGACCTGGCAGCAAAGCGACTCGGCGTTCCACTGTACCGGCTGTGGGGGCTCGACCCGACCGACGCGCCGACGAGTTCCTACACGATCGGACTCGACACGGTGGACCGAGTCGGAGAGAAGACGGAACGGGCCGTCGAGTCCGGCTACGACGTGCTCAAACTGAAGCTGGGCACCGACCACGATCGGGAACTCGTCGAGGCGGTTCGGGAGGCCGCCCCGGACGCCCGGCTCCGGATCGACGCCAACGAGGCGTGGACGCCCCGCGAGACGGTGGCGAAAAGCCGGTGGCTCGAAGAGTACGACGTCGAGTTCATCGAACAGCCGGTGCCGGCTGAAGACCCCGAGGGGCTGCGGTTCGCCTACGAGCGCTCGGTGCTGCCGATCGCCGCCGACGAGTCGTGTGTCACGGTTTCGGACATACCGGAAATCGCCGACCGGGCCGACATCGCGAACCTCAAGCTGATGAAATGCGGCGGACTTGCGGAAGCGAGGAGAATGATCGCGACAGCACGAGCCCACGGGCTCGAGGTGATGCTCGGCTGCATGGTGGAGTCGAACGCCTCGATCGCGGCCGGCTGTCACCTCGCACCGTTGCTCGATTACGCCGACCTCGACGGATCGCTTCTCCTCGCCGAGGACCCGTACGCGGGGATCGACCTCACGGACGGAGAGATCCGGCTTGCGGAAACCGATCGAGCAGGTACGGGAGTCCGACGGGTCGACTGACGGGCGAGAGCGGAGGCCACGCCCGTCCGTTCCTGCCGCTACCCTTGTGCCGCAGCCGCGTCGGTGACGCGACCGACGAACAGCACGGCGTCGGTCGGTCGGTCGCGAATACAAAACAGGAACGGACGATCGATCGTCAAATCGAATGACTCGGCCGGGGCGCTCTCGACCATGGACACGGCAGTTGCAGCCGCGGCCTCGGTGCCCTCCTCGTCGACGCTGACGAAGGCGTCGTGGTACACCTCGTCGATCCCCGGCCCACCTTCTCCGTCGACCATGTTCGAGAAGTCGGCGCCGGGGCCGAACGCGGACTCCATGCCGAGGTCCGAGAGGGCCTCGCGCAGTTCGGCGTCGAACTCGTATTCGAACCGCGGCATCCGGAGGTCGCCGGCGGCGTCGGTGAGTTCCTCGAACACACCGAAGAGGTTCTCGCCCGCCAGGTCGGACTCGACCGCCTCGAACTCGCCCTCGTCGGGAACGACGAGGACCATCGACACCTCGCCGCCGACGTAGGGGAGTTCGATGGCCTGGGCGCGCGGCAAATCGGCGTAGTCCGTGCGGAGGTTCTGTGCCATCATCGGCACTGTCGTCTCCGTGCCGTCGAGCGCGATAAACGGTGCCTCCTGAGTGTCGTCGGGGTCGAACTCCTGCTCCCAGCTCGCCATGAAGTAAATGGCGTTGGTGAGCACGAGGACCGTCTGGGGAGTAATCCCGTTTTCGGGGATCAAGTCCTCGATCCGGTCGTCGGTCTCGTCGGCGACCCAGTCGTTGATCCGCTCGCGCTCGAGTTCGGGTTGCGCGGTGAAATTCGCCTCGTTGAAGCCGCCACCGTAGTACTCGTCGACGAGGTCCAGGTACTCCTCGTCGAACGGGTAGCCCTCCTCGCCCCACAACGCGTTTGCGACCGACAGGGTGAATGCGTCCACCTCATCCGTTTCATCGTCGTCGTCCGGCATGGGATCCGCTGTCGTCTCGCGCTCGTCGAGCGCGGACTGCAGATCCGAAAACGCCGGGTGGGTCGCATCCTCCAGCGTGAATCGGAGCGCTTCTCGCATCGCCGTCTCGGCGTCGCCGGCCGACCCTGCGTACGTCATCGCGAGCGCCATCGAGATACTGTACGGCGAGTAGAACACGTTGTCGGCGTCCTCGTCGGCGACGAACTGCTCGTGGAGGTTCATCGCAAACTCCGCGTTGCCGGCGACGAGTTCGCGGATCCGCTCGTCGGCCGCCCCGGGGTCGCCCTCGGGAAGCGATTTCTGTTCCTCCCCGTCGCCACCTGGTGTGTCGGCCGGCTGGTCTGTGGGCGTCTCTGTGTTCTCGTCGCCTCCCGATCGCCCCTCGTCGTCGACACAGCCCGCGAGGATCGCGGCCGCCAGCATTCCGGAGGTCGCAAGCACGGCGCGTCGATTCATGGCCGTCACTACGGCAGGTCCATGTAAGTGTCTTCCAGAGGCACAAATGTCAGTTTGTGCTATCCTGTTCCAACTGGATCGGTTCGTGCGGAATCCCCGAGAGACAGAGATCCGCCAGGGAGACGGGCGGTATTCCCCCATCTCACAGCCAGTCTGCAAACGACTCCGAGGCTGCGGCGCGGTCGAGATATCTCCGTTTCGTCCCCCGAATCGCTTCCGGGAGTGTCTCCCCGCCGCGAACCCGAGACAGCACTCGGTCTCGTTGCCAGGAACTCGGCGTGGTTCCCAACCGCACACGGGCTTCGATCGGGTCGAGCAGCCAGTCGACGGTCGTCCCGTCGGTCCCCGAGGCTGCGAGGCCGCGACGGGCGTATTCGAGCAGCTCCTGACGGATGTGCCGCCGGTTTTCAGTGTACGTCCCGTCGGCGGCGACCCACGACAGCTCCGCCTCGGGACCGTCGTCGACGGCGGCGTAGAACGCGTCTCTCGCGTCACTCCAGGGGAGTTCCCCCAGCGGGTGATCCTCGATGACGAGTCCCCGCAACAGTCCGACCACGAGCGCCTGGAATGCGACGGTGTCCCGGACCGTCGGCTGGGTCGGCAGCGGGCGGTATTCGAGCCTGAGCGACGCCGTGTCGTTCCCGGGATCGGTCGGCTCTCCGTCTGCGCCGGTCGGGACGTCCCCGCCGACGACGCCACGGACCCACCGCCAGTACGTCCCGCGCTTGTGACGGTATTCGGGGATCCGGTCGGCGTATGGAACCGACTGTTCGGCTGTCGCGGCGCTGGCTGCCGGGAGGTCGTCGTACAGATGGGGGGCGTACGTGACGTCGGCGACCACCCTGGCGGGGAGGCGATCGAGACGTTCCAGGTCGTTTGGCACCCGCACTTTCCGTTTCTCGCCAGCGAGCCCGGCGTTGATCGCGTCTTCGAAGACGGGTATCCGGTGTTCGTGAGGTGCAGCCGCTAGGAGGCGTTCGACCGCCGAGGAGTCCTCGAGCGGCCGGTAGCAGTCGGCCGGTAGGAACGGGGAGTTCGTTGCAAGCGAGAGCACCGGCCCGAGCGTCCGAATCGCGAGGTCGTGATACCGGGGGAACGACGACGCGTTTGGCACCTGGAGGTGCGGCTGTATCGACGCCGTCAGCGACTCGATCAGAATCGACGGAACGGTCAGGTCGACACCCGGGACCGACAGTTCGATCTCGCCGTCGGCCCGGTTCCGGACCTCGTTGTCCAGGGCGTAGTATCGGGCGTCGGCGTGCATGTTCTGTGAGAGGAAGACGCCGTCGTGTTCGATCCCCGACGAGAGATACGGACGAGTACCCTCGGCCGGCGGGACGGTCCACATCGAGTCCAGTGCGAGTCGACGGTCGTCGGGAAGCAGTTCCCGGGCGGTCGACACCAGCTCCCGGAGGCGTCGGGCCTGTCGACGCATTCCCGGCCCATCGAGCACGTCCGGCTCGGTGTTTAGCTCCAGGTTGTGGACGCCCAGCTCCGGGTTCGTGCCGTCGGCGCCGAAAAGCTCCGTCGGAACTCGAGTGAGCGTTCCGTCAGAAGTTGTCACGTACGCCTCGAGTTCGAGGCCGACCGAGAAGTCCGCGTTGTCGAGCCGCCCGGCGGCCAGATCGGCGGCGACGGCGTCGGCCTGAGTTTCGACCCGGTCGTCGAACTCTCGCCGGGTTTCCGGTGCGAGGGATTCGTGGACGGCTGCGGCGTACTCGTCGGGCGTCATCGAACTGGAATGGGGTTACTCTCTGGCGACGCGAACGCCTCTCAGTTCTCCTCGTCGTCCTTCAGGTCTGCGAGTTCGGACTCGACCTCGGAGTCGTCGAGTTCGGCCTCGAGATCGTTTTCGGCGAGTTCGGACTCGATCCCCTCGATCTCGGCGTCGACGTCGACGTCCGACGGCTCCTCCGGCTCCGCCGCCGTCTCTTTGCCCATCTCGGTTTTGATGGTTTCCAGCTCCGCGTCGACCTCGCTGTCCGTCGAGAGCGACTCGAGCTCCCGGTCGATGGCGTCTTTGTCCGACAGAGCGTCGTCGAACGCGCCCGTCTCCTGGAGTTCGTCCATCGCGGCCGCCCGGGCCTCCATCTCGTCGGTTCGCTCTTCTGCGCGTTCGATCGCCCGGCCGACGTCTTCCATCTCGTCGCCCACGCCGCTCATCGCCGAGGAGACCCGCGAGGAGGCCTCGGCGGCCTCGTAGCGCGCCTTCATGGTCTCTTTTTTCGTCCGGAACTCCTCGATGCGGTTCTGTAGCTCGTTTTTCTTCTCGACGAGGTTCTCCTGTGTTCCCTCGAGCTCGGCGATCTGTCCCTCCAGGTCCTCGATCTGTTGCATCTTGGATTTCTTCTTCTCGAGGGCCTTGCGGGCGAGGTCGTCCCTGTCCTGTTCGACGGCCTGTCGCGCCTGCTGGTTGTGCTTCTCGACGTTCTCCTCGAGCCGGCGCTTCTGGATCTCGAGGCGCTTTTTCTGGGTGGTGAGATCCGCGATCCCCTGTTTCACCTGCTGGAGTTCGTCGCGCATCTGCTCGTAGGAGTAGTCGAGAGTTTCCGTCGGATCCTCGGCCCGATTCAGGAGGGCGTTGATCTTCGACCGGACCACGTACGACATACGCGAGAGGATTCCCATAGCCCACAGTTGGCTCTGTAGGTCTTAAAACCCAGCAGGTCGGAGAGAACGGTCGGACCGGCCCGGCTCAGTCGGCGAACAGTTCGTCGACCGCGTCCTGGGCCGCTCTGGCCGCCTCGTCGACGACGGCCTCGGGGTCCGGGTCGGCGTCGTCGGGAACGTTCAGGTAGACGTCCACCTCCAGAACGCCGTCCTCGAACGTGACCGTCACGTCGAGATCGACGACCTCCGACTGTCGGTAGTTCTCGAAGACGACCTCCTCGGCGGCTTCCGCCGCGGTTTCGACGACTTCCGCGTCGGTCGGGCCACCGCCATCGGCTGCGGTGTTTGCGTCCGAGAGATCGTCCGAACCGTTCGCGTCTTCGGACATCGGTTTACGCGCCGCCGGCGCCGGGACCGCCCGGTCCGCCCATACCGCCGGCCGGACCGCCGCCCGCGCCGCCCTGCAGGAGCTGCTGGAGTTCTTCCTGCAGGCTCTCGAACTGCTGCTGGACGCGCTCTTCCTGTTTGTTCAGCTGCTCGACGCGAACTTCGAGGCTGTCGACCTTCTCTTCGAGATCGTCGGAGGCCGACTCGTAGTCGGTCTCGACCAGGATCTCGCCGACTTCGCGGTACATTCCGGCGTCCTCGTCGACGTCCTCGAGCGCGTCGAGTGCGGTCTGTGCATCGTTGAGGGCCGTTTCGGCCTGTCCTTTCTGCTGTGCGACCTTCTGTGCGGTCTCTTGAAGGTCCTGTAGCTCTTCGAGTTTCTCCTGCGCCTCCGGCGGCAGATTACCCTGCATGGACGGAGCGAAGCGGCCCGCACTGAAAAAGCCCCGTTTTTGTTTCCGTCAGAGGGGAAGCGCGACCGCGATCCCCTCGGCGATCGCCACAAGCGCTCCGACGTAGACGGCGGTTCCAGCCAGCGAGACGACCGAAAACCCCGCAGCCGACTGCCGGGACGCGGCCGCGGGAATCGTCATCGATCCGCGCGCGACCGGGAGGGTGTTCGAGACCGCGACGGCGGGCAGCCCCCACCGGTCGAACCAGCGCTCGGCACGCCGGAGGTGGCTTTCCTTCAGTCCCGTTCCCGAAAGCGTGTCGTACTCCATTCCGGCGTACCTGACGAGCCCGAAAAGCAGGAGCTGTCCGGCGGTTGCCCCCAGTATCGCGGCGGCCGCCACAGGCAGCAGCTCGAAGAGACTCGTACCGAGGACGAGCACGGACGCGACGAGAATCGCTCGCGTCGGGATCAACTTCCCCACCAGCGCTCCTTCCAGTGCGAAAACGAGAAACAGCACTCCCAGCCCGTAGCGGACGACGAACGCTGTGGTGAGTTCGGCTGCGAGTGTGAACACGTTCGGCTTTGGCTGCGAGCGTATATGGGCCTTCTGTCGAATCGTGCAGGAGACTGCCTGACACGGGTAGATCTGGCAATCAGGGGTTTTCAACGGCCGTCCATCTTCGACTGGTCGAGTCCCGGATGCCGTCCCGAAACGTGAAGCCAGTCCCGCAGGAAGCCGAGCAGGAACGGAACGCCGACGATCACGACGCCGACGGCGACGGCGTCGGTTCCGAGAATCGGCGACAGTGCGGCCGCCAGAAACGCCATCTGGGCGCCGGCGAGCAGTCGCGCGGGCGTCCTCTCGGGGAGTTCGTACACGGGCAGGCCACGGAGCCGCCGCAGGCGGACGCCGCCGACAAACGCGTAGCGGGCGAACCCGACAGAGAGGTACCACGCCGGAATTGCGCCGCCGAACACGCCGACGACGGTCGCGACCAGGATTCCGAGCGCGTCATACTCCGTGTCCAGTTGTGCTCCAAGCGCCGTAATCCGTCCGCGATGTCGAGCGAGTGCGCCGTCCCCCGCGTCCAGCAACGCGGCTACGCCGTAGCACACTGCTGGGAACCACCCGACCGTCGAGAGCCACCCCCCTCCGAACGCGAGGAACCCGGCAGTCCACGCGATCAGAATGCCCCGAAGAAGTGTAAGGAGGTTCGCCGCACCCAGATTCGGTGAAAGTCCCTCGGCGTCCGGACGGTGGTTCGCGGGGAGGCGGACGACGACCAGTCGGTACTCGACTGCGAGGACGACAAGCGCGATCGCGGCCCAGCCGAGCCAGGTGGCGCCGAACCCACTCCTGACCGCCCCGAGAGCGCCCACGCCTCCGGTCGCGATTCCCGCCGTCAGAAACCAGGCCGCGGTATGCTGTCGAAGCCTGGCGTGCGCGCTCTCGGCTGCGACGCGCGTCGGCGTGTTCACGGTCGTGAAACGGTTTGGTCCGACTTGAGTATGCGGTCGTCTGTGTTTGGGGGAAGTTCACACACGTTTCGAGCGCGCCTCGCGAACGTTTGCACCGTCCCGTACCTTGTCTTCACAGGAGGGACACACGCGGACGTCGTCGTAATGCGGCGGCGCAAACACTCGGACGTATCGCTCCGTGACGAACGAACCACAGTTCCTGCATTCCGGCATCGCAGTCGGCACTACGGAACCATCTGACGTATTATTTTGGGTGGTCTCGGCCGAAAATCACGATCTCGACCACCGAAACAATGGGAACTCTCGACAGGTTGTTAGCTGTTGTATCCGGCCTCCCAGGCCGACAGACACCCCGGAGCCGCAACCGCTTTGAGGTCGGCCCCACGTGGTTGGCCCATGCAGACGGTCGTCCTCGCCGCCGGGAAGGGAACGCGGATGCGTCCGCTGACCGAGAGCCGCCCGAAACCGATGCTTCCGGTCGCCGGATCGCCGCTCGTGGAACACACCGTCGACGCCGCAGTCGAGGCAGGTGCGAGTCGGCTCGTGATCGTCGTCGGCTATCGCGGCGATCTGATACGGGACCAGTTCGGCGACAGCTACCGCGGTGTGCCGATCGCGTACGCCGAGCAGCCGACCCAGCGTGGGACCGCCGACGCAGTCGCGCAGGCGGCATCCTCGCTCGACGAGGAGCCGTTCGTCGTGCTCAACGGAGACAGCCTTTACGACGTCGACTCGCTGTCTCGTCTGTACGGCGGCGGCCCTGCGGTCGCGAGCTACCGCGTCGAGGACCCCACGAGTTACGGCGTGTTGCTTCTCGACGGGGAGCAGGTGACGGGCGTCATCGAGAAGCCCGACGATCCGCCGTCGAACCTGATCAACGCCGGCGCGTACGTCTTCCCCGAGACAGCGCTAGGGTGGCTCGACGTGGGCGAGAGCAAACGAGGCGAGCTCGAACTCACGGATGTCCTCGAGCGGACCTGCGAGTCGACGGACGTTCGTTCAGTGACGGTGAGGCGCTGGCTCGACGTCGGCCGCCCGTGGGAGCTTCTCGAAGCCAACGAGTGGAAGCTCGAAGAGATCGACGACGTGCAACGCGGCGAGGTGAGTCCCGACGCCACGCTGTCGGGTCAGGTGTTCGTCGCCCGGGGTGCCGAAATCCGGGAGGGTGTGACCCTCGAAGGGCCGGTGTACGTCGGGCCGGACGCGACTGTCGGCCCGAACGCGTACGTCCGCGGTGCGACTGCCATCGGCGCCGGTGCCCACGTCGGCCACGCCGTCGAGATCAAAAACAGCGTCCTGATGTCGGGGGCGACCGCCGGCCACTTGACGTACGTCGGAGACAGCGTGATCGGCCGGGACGTCAACTTCGGCGCCGGAACGACGGTCGCCAACCTGCGTCACGACGGCGAGGACGTTCGCGTGACCGTCAAAGGGGACCGTATCTCGACCGGTCGACGGAAGTTCGGTGTCGTCTGCGGGGACGACGTCAAAACGGCGATCGACACCAGCATCAATGCCGGGGTGGTTCTCTCGGAAGGCGCAACGACGACACCCGGCGAGAACGTCCTCAAAGACCGGTGAGCGGTCGCAATCAGTCTTCGTCCGGCTCCAGTTTTCCGGCGAGCACTTTTGCGGCGGTCAACACCGGATCCCACACCGGACTGAACGGCGGCGCGTACGACAGATCTAGTTGCTCGAGCTCCGGAACCGTCAGTCCGGCGGACAGTGCAGTCGCCACGGTATCGATCCGCTTTGCTGCGCCTTCCTCGCCGACCATGCTCGCCCCGAGCACCCGGTTCGTCGTCGCGTCCGCGACCATCGTGACCTGCAACTCGGCGCCACCGGGGTAGTAGTGAGCCCGCGTGGGTGCCGATATCGTCACTGACACGGGATCGAACCCGCTGGATCGCGCCCGTTCGGGGTCGATCACGCCGGTGCGGGCCACTTCGAGGTCGAACGCTTTCAGCACGGCCGTGCCGGCGATCTTGCCCACGGCGGTTGCATCGCCAGCGAGCGTCGACCCGATTGCACGACCCGCCCGGTTCGCCGTCAACGCGAGGGGAACGTGGTCCGGCTCCCCGGTGACGACGTGGCGGGCCTCCGCACAGTCGCCAGCCGCGTACACGCCTTCGACGTTCGTCTTCCCGTGCTCGTCGGTCGCGATCGCACCCGTAGGGCCGGTCTCAATTCCTGCCTTCTCGGCGATCTCGACGTTCGGAACCACGCCGACGCCGACGAGCGCGAGATCCACCGGGAAGCGATCTTCCCCGGCCTCGACTGCACCGATCGCGTCGCCATTGCCGAACCCGTCGTCGGCGTCCCCGGCGTCGGTCTCTACTGCCGAGCGGGGCAGGAAGCCGTCGACGCCCGTATTGAGGTGGAGCCGGATTCCCTGTTCACGGAGGTGGTCCTCGACGACTTCCGCGGCGTCGCTACCGAACGGCTGGAGAACGTGTGGGAGCATCTCGAAGAGGTGTACCCCCAGCCCGTGGTGGGCGAACGCCTCTGCCATCTCGATGCCGACGTACCCCCCACCGACGATCGCGACAGCGTCGTGATCTGGCTCGTCGCCGGTCTCGAGGCCGAGGTACGTTCGGATTTCGCGTGCGGCGTCCATCTCGTGGAGGGTGAAGACGCCGTCGAGATCCATCCCCGAGAACGGCGGTTCCACCGCCCTAGCCCCTGTTGCGATGAGAAGCTCGCCGTAGGGCTGGACGAACGTTTCAGTGTCCTCGTTGCCCAGTGGTTCGACGGTGACGGTCCGGTCGTCGGGATCGATCTCGATGACCTCGTGGTTCGTCCGGAGGTCGATCCCACGCTCCGATCTGAACTTCTCCGGCGGAATCGACACCAGGTCGTCGAGCGACTCCACCTCGCCTTTTATATAATACGGCAGCCCGCAGGCTCCATACGACACCCAGTCCCCTTTCTCGAAGACGATCACCTCTCGGTCCGGCCGTTCCCGCTTGAGTTTGCTCGCGGCGCTCATCCCCGCAGCGTCGCCGCCGACGATGACGACCGGGTTTTCGTCGGCTGCTCCGGGTACCTCGGCTGTGGTGTCGTCCATACCAGAGGATTCGTCTCCCCGCCATAAAGTATTGTGGTGTATATACAATACAGGACGATCGGAGAGGGATTGACCCGAAGCGCAGTTCCTACGCCTTAGCGTTGCTGGTTGTGACCGTGTGGATCGACGGGTTCGCCGGGGTAGTCTTTCTCGCCGGCCTCGATCCGGACGTCGAGCCAGTTTTCCATCGGGATCAACGGACATTCGTATGCGGTGTTGTACGCGCAGGTGGGATTGTACGCGGCGTTGAAATCGAGGATCCAGCCGTCCTCCCTCTCGTGTGACTCCGGGTCGAGATCGAGGTATCGCCCCGCGCCGTACGTCTCGTCACCGTTCGTCTCGTCACGGAACGGCACCCACAGCCGATCCGATTCGGGGGGTCGATAGGCCTGTAGCGTGATCTCCGTGCCCTCCAGTTCGACGGAGAATTCGCCGTGTCTGTGGTACTGCTGTTCCCCATCTGCCGTCGTCTCGACGGTGATCAGTTCGGGATCGTCGTGTTCCTCGAGAGGAACGACGAACCGGTAGTTCTCGCGTATCGGGTAGTATGCTAACCCTGCGAATGTTTCCTCGGGAAGCGGCGACTGGGGATGCTCCCTGAAGTACCGTTCCCGCTGTCGGCGCTGTTCTTCGGTTTGCTCCTCCCAGTGCGCGTCCGTGTCGGCGGTCATCGGTCGTCTGGACCGGTATTGTTCTTGCAGTACAATAAATGGGGGGTTCAAGTAAAGACACGCAATGGTGAATCGCCTCGGGATCAAGTGGTTCGAGAATCGAAGATTCTCGTCATCATGAGAGAGCTTCGCTCTCTCGAACGACCCCGAGGCTTCCTGTTTCTACGACGCGCTTTGCAGACACCGAAGTGGTGTCCGTAGGGAGCGCAGTCTCCACAGGCGTGGATTCGGGCCATCCCAGCCCTAATTCAGAAAAGCCTCTCTTGAGAACATTCATCGCCGCGTTCGTATCACGGTCACACTCAAACCCACACGACGGGCACGAATGCTCACGTACCCAGATGGGCTTCGCTGTTTCCACACCACACGACGCACACTCCTTGGTTGTGCCCCGAGCCTCCACCTGCACGACGTGCGTGCCGTAGAGGTCGCCTTTGTATTCGAGGAGCGTGATGAATTGTCGCCACGCAGCATCCTGCTTGTTCCGAGTATTATGCGACTGTTCGAGCATCTCTTTCACGTCCAAGTCCTCGACGAATACAGCGTCGTACTCGCGGACGAGCCACGTCGTTATCTTGTGCTGGTAGTCCAGAACCTTCCGCTTGATGTGACGCTTGACCTTCGCCACTTCCCGGCGTTGTTTCTCGTGGTTGTTCGAGCCTTTCTCCTTTCGAGACAACTTCCGTTGCTCACGCCGAAGTCGTTCGTACTCGTCTTCGAGGTCAAGCCAATCCACGGTCTTGCCGTCCGAGGTGTGGATGTAGTTGAGGATGCCGAGGTCGATACCGACGCTGTTGCTCGCGTCCAGCGAGTCTACGTCGGTTTTCTCGGGCAGGTCAGCCGCATCAGTTTCGAGTCCGAAAGAGACGAACCATTCGCCGGTCGTCTCCTTTTTGAACGTGACTTCTTTGATGGTGGCGTGGTCTGGGATTGGGCGATGGTAACGGATTTTCACCCAGCCGATTTTGCTGAAGCGGACGTAAGCATACCTGTCGCGGCCCCTCTTTTCATCGAGGTCGAAACCAGACTGGGTGTACGTCACACTCCGGTACTCTGTGGGTGCTTGCCTCTTGAGCCGACCAACGTTGTACCCCTTCTCTTTCTTCTTTTTGAGGTTCGAGAGGTTCCGATGGAAGCGTGCGACGGTGGCTTGCGCGGCCTTCGAATGTAGTTCACCGAACACTGGCCACTTGCGCTTCCACTCGGGGAGTTTGTTGTTCTGGTCGTACTCACTCGGCTTATCGTCCTCTGGACTGTTCTCGTAGTCCCAGCGGACGTGGTTGTAGAGTTGGCGATGAACGTCGAGATGGTGTTCCAGTCGCTCCGCTACCTCTTGTGTCGGGTGGGCGTGGTAGCGGTGACTGTGTTCCATCGCTGTCTCTCGATTAGGAACTATTGACTTAATGGTTTGTATCACGAGTTGTCGGCTTCATCCCCGAGGTCAAGCCTCGGGGTATTCGCCTTGCCCGCTGATAAAAAACAACCATGTGAAGATGAAAGTCTATTACCATGTCTCCGGTACTGTACGTCGGTTGCCTTCCAGAACAGATCGGATCGATTTACTACCACATGAACGAGGACGGAGGACACAATCAGCGATGTACCGAGAGCAGTCAACAGACTGATGCGGGTTCCGAGTGTTGCGGTGACGACAGCCAGCCGACCGCCGACGCCACCGACGCCAGGGGACGTCACAACATCGACCCCGAAGGCGGTATCCACCTCTCCTTGCAGGTCCCCGATCGACCGACGCTTCACGACGTGCTTCGATCGCTCGTCCAGTCGGACGTTCCATTCGAGATCAACCGGATCAGCGACGCGGGGGCCCACTCCTCACTCGCGATCGTGGATCTGGACGAACTCACCGAAAAACAGCAAAAGGCGATCGAACTGGCGTTCGAACGCGGCTACTACGAGACGCCCCGGGAGACGGATCTCGAGGCGATAAGCGACGAACTCGACGTCTCGAAGTCCGCCGTCTCACAGCGCCTCCGCGCGAGCGAATCGAAGCTCATCCAGTCGGTGCTCGCAGAGCAGACCGACGCCGACGGGACCGACTCGTCGGACGTGGAGTGAGCCTGATACTGATTATTGTAGCGATTTACCGGGCGATCGGCCACTCGGTGGGCCGATCGTCCGGTTACGGCCGAGAATAATCAGTATGAGTCCGATTTTTCCGTCATAGTTCCTCGCGGACGAAGTCCCAGTCACAACGGATCGTTATGCCGAACATGGAGATAGACACCCCATAATAAAGGTCGGAACTTGTTCAGGCTTATCTAGTCTATGGTATTAAATTTGGTGCTTAACTTTTCCCATTATTCTAAGGTACGTGGGCTCCCCGGCTGGAACTAAGAACAGCAATCGTGTACGTCTGCGTGGAGATGCACCAATGAGTACGACACCGTCACAGTTCGACATCGAACGCCGGGGAGTCCTCAAGCTCGGAGGGGCCGCCGCGCTTGCTGGACTCGTCGGCGGGCGAACGCTCGTCGAACCCGGGAAAGCCGAGGAAGACGCCGACGAGGAGGGGGAGACAGAACTGGTGAAGACGATCTGTTCACACTGTGCGGTCGGGTGTGGACTGAAAATGGAGGTCAAAGACGACACGGTCGTCGGTCAACAGGCCTGGAAGGACCATCCGATCAACCAGGGCGGACTCTGTTCGAAGGGTGCAAGCCAGGCCCAGACCGTAAACTCGCCGCGACGGCTCAAGGAGCCGGTCAAAAAGGTTGACGGCGAGTGGGTGACCCTCTCGTGGGATGAGGCGATGGACGAAATCGCCGACGAGCTACTCCGAATCCGCGAGGAGTACGGGCCCGACAGCACGATGTGGATGGGGTCGGCGAAGATCAGCAACGAGGAGGCGTACCTGTTCCGGAAGCTCGCGGCCTTTTACGGCACCAACAACGTCGACCACCAGGCGCGGATCTGCCACTCGACGACGGTCGCCGGACTGGCGAACACCTGGGGCTTTGGCGCGATGACCCAGTCGGCAAACGACGTTCAACACGCCGACGCCAACCTCATCATCGGACACAACCCCGCGGAGTCGCATCCGGTGATGATGCGGTACATCCAGCAGGCGCGTCAGAACGGCGGGGACGTGATCGTCGCCGAACCGCGGTTCACCAAGACCGCGGCTCACGCCGACGAGTACGTCCGATTCCGGCCCGGAACGGACGTCGCGTTCATCAACGGTCTCCTCTATCACATCATCTACAACCTCGAGGCCCACGACGAGGAATTCCTCGCGGACCGCGTCTACGGCTGGGAGGAAGTCAAAGAAAACGTCGCCGACTACGACCTCGAGACGGTTTCGGACATCACGTGGGTCGACGTCGAAGACATCAAAGACGTCGCGGAGACGCTCGTCGACTCCGACGTCAGTACAGTGGAGTGGTCGATGGGGTCGACCCAACACACCACCGGCACGCAGAACATCCGGTCGTACGCGATCCTCAACTTGACGCTGGGCGATTCGGGACAGGTCGGCGGCGGGAATAACCCGGTGAGGGGCCACGACAACGTCCAGGGTGCGACGGACATGTGCATTCTCTCGCACACGCTCCCGGGCTACTACGGTCTCGACGACGGTGCGTGGGATCACTGGACGAACGTCTGGTCGGAAACGCCGAGCACCAGCGGGACCATCACCCGCGAGGAACTCCTGGCGGATCACTTCCACAGCCAGGACCTGATGAATAAGAACGGTCTCACGGTGAGCCGCTGGTTCGAGGGCGCCCTCGAGGACGACGAACGGAAGGGTGGTCTCTACCAGCCCAACCCAGTGAAGGCCGTGATGGTGTGGGGTCACTCGCTGAACTCCCTCAGCGAGATGAAGCGGGTTAAACAGGGCCTCGAGAACGTCGATCTGGTCGTCGGCGTCGACCCCTTCCCTGGCCTGTCGGGAACGCTTGCGGACCGAGACGACGGGATCATCCTGCTGCCGGCTGCAACACGACAGGAAGGTGAAGGCAGCGTTACGGCGACGAACCGCTCGGTGCAGTGGCGCTACCAGGCGGTGACGCCGCGGCACAACTCCAGGACCGACTTCGACATGCTCACCGACCTGGCCGAGCGACTCGGCTTCGCCGAGCACTTCGACTACGACGCAGTCGAGGAGGTGACCGACGAGTACAACCTCGGCATGCGCTCGATCGGTCAGATCGGTCAGACACCCGAGCGTATCAAGGCCCACATGGAGAACAGCCACGTGTTCAGCTCGGAGACGCTCCAGGCGGAAGTCACCGAGAGCCACGACCTCCACGGGGAGTACTTCGGGCTGCCGTGGCCCTGCTGGCACGAAGATCACCCCGGAACTACGATCCTCTACCGCGACAGCGTGCATCCTGCCGAGGGCGGGCTCGACTTCCGTGCCCGGTGGGGGACGGAGGCCCCGGACGGCGAGACCCTCCTCCGGAACAGCTACGATCCCGACTGGTGGGACGGCGAGATCGAGGGCGTCCCGCAGTACCCTGGGTACGCGACGGAGCTGCCGGACGGAACGACACCCGCCGCTCCGACGACCCCGATCGAATACGCGCTCAGCGAGGATCACTCGGTGTACGACGCCGCACAGGCGGTCGACGGAGTCGACGCCGCGGAGTTCGCCGAGTTCGACAACGAACAGCCCGACCCACCGACCGGTCGCGGTCGTGCCCGTGCCCGTGCCTGGAACCTCCCTGACGACGTGCCAAAACACCGGGAACCGGTCGAGACGCCCCGGAAGGACCTAATCGACGAGTACCCCAACTACGAGCGCCAGGAGGACTTCTACCGCCTGGACCTCGACAACCGCGGCGCACAGGAGGAACGCCGGGACCTGGTCGACGACTTCGAGTTCGTCCTCACCACTGGCCGGCAGGTGGAACACCAGGGCGGCGGCTACACCACGCGGAACACGATGGGCACCGCGAACCGCGCACCCATGATGTACGCCGAGATCCACCCGAACGTCGCGAACGAGCTGAACGTCGACACCGGCGAGTGGATCTGGGTAAAGACCGATCCCGGACGGATGCTCGTGCAGGCTCGCGTCACCGAACGCGTGAACGACGAGGAGGTGTTCCTCCCGTTCCACTGGGGCGGCCTGTTCGAAGGCGAGTCCTACACCGACCGGTATCCCGAGGGAACGGAACCGCTCGTGATCGGCGATTCGGCGAACATCGGGACGTCGGTCGGCTACGACGCCGTCACCAACATGCAGGCGACGAAGGTGACCCTGTGTGGCCTCGAGCCGGCGAGCGCCGACGAGATTCCGGAGCTTCCGGAGAAGCAGCAAGCCTACCAGAAGCAGCGCGGATTCAAAAAGAGGTGATCTCCAATGAGCGCAAACACACCCCTTAGAGTGATTCCCAAGGTGGGAGCCTGTATCGACTGCGGCGCCTGCAACGTCGCATGTAAAGACGAGTGGGACCTCTCGGACAACAACGACCGCATCGCGGTCGTCACCCACAACGAAGGAACGGGAGGTGGCCGGTTCAGTGCGGGCGAAACCAGCGTCCCGATGTCCTGTTACCACTGTGCGGAGGCACCGTGTAAGGAGGTGTGCCCCACTGACGCGATTTATCGTGACGAGCACGGACTGGTTCAGGTCGAGAAGGACGACTGCATCGGCTGTTCGTACTGTGCCTGGGCGTGTCCGTTCGGTGCAACCCAGTTCCCCGACGAGATCGAATCGACGGGCAACGCCGGGACGATGGACAAGTGTACCGGCTGCGTCGAGCGGATCGAGGAGGACGAAAACCCGGTCTGCTTCGACCAGTGTGCGACGGACGCGCTGGCGTACGGAACGCCATCGGAGATCGCACAGGAGCTCCGGGGTGACCGAAGCGCGGATATGTTCCGGGGAGACCTCGGTGACGTCGTGTTCGGCGGGTCGCTGTAACCGTCACTGACCGCAACCATGGCCAGTCAAACAATCGACGTCGACGGCGGCGGGATCTCGGGCACGATCGCCCAGTACCGCTCGCAGATCGCGGCGGTCCTCACAGTAGTGGTAGTTGCCGTCGTGCTGTTCGCACTCGACGCGATCGCGGTACCCCTCGAGACCGGGGAGACGCTTCGCGTCGCCGGCAGCGCCGCCATTGCGGGCGGCGACTCCGTGTACAACCAGTACGCCGGTCTCTGGTTGGCGGTTCGGGCGACCATGGGTGCCTACATCGTCTTCGTCGCGGTCTTCATCTCGGTGCTCGCGTTCGCGACCTGGAAGGAGGTGCTCGAATAATGGCAACCGAAACCGACTCCGGCGCGTTCGGACGGATCAATCGCTTTTCGGACGTTCAGGTGTACGTCCACGCGACCGCGGCCCTGTCGATATTCTTCCTGTATCTGACGGGGCTGCCGATCACTTTCAGCGAGCACCTCGGATGGCTCTTTGCGATCTTCGGCTACGGTAACGTGGTGCTGTTGCACATTATTGCCGGCGTCGCGCTCATTCTGGTGGGTATCTACTACGTGTCGTATCTCCTGCTCGGAGTTCTTTCCGGACGCGCTGGCATCCCGGCGGTGCCGACCCTCGAGGACGCCCGTGAGGCGGTACAGTACGGGAAGTATCTGGGGGGGAGAGCGAACAAACCCGAGGCGGACAAGTACGGCTGGCTCCAGAAGGCCGAAGTCGGCGTGATCGTTACCGAACTCACGCTTATAAGCCTCACCGGCCTGCTGCTCTGGTACAGGGGGCTGTTCGTTTCACCCGAGTTCCGGGCACTGCTCGGCGGTCACGAGCCGCTGGCGGACTTCATGCTCCTTATCGCTCGGGACATCCACCTTATCTTCGCGCTGACGTTCCTGATGGGGATCGCGTTCCACCTCTACATCGTGAACGTCAAAGAGAAGTATCCGTTCAACGAGACGATGTTCTCCGGCGACGTCTCCGTCGACCGCGCGGCGCATCACTGGCCGGCGTGGGTCAAAAAGAAGCTCGGCGAGCTTCCGGGCCACGCCGAGACCGCAGCTCCCTCCAAGAAAACGCTGGCCGGGATCACCTTCGCGTTGCTCGTGTTCTTTGCGGTGGTCGTGACGGCGACGCTGTTTGCCGCCGTGTTCTCGCCGCTACCGACCCGCGATTACCTGCTCGCAGTGTCGGGAGACGTCCTCGCACAGGGGGTGACCGGCGTCGTCTACTTCATCGGACTGAACGTCGCCGTTCTGATGGTTCTCGGCGGGAGCGCCGCGATCATCTACGGAATAGGCAAACGGCTCCGGGGTGAGTACGATGTCTGAACCGACGAACGCCCCTCGAGACCGGGAACCCGACACCGGCGAGACGCTTTCGGAACTGTACCGGTTCGTCTCGGGCGTCCTGGCGGATCCACCGTCCGCGGCAGCCATCGAGGAGTTCCAGGCCGGGGCGATTCCCGAGCCGGATGGACTCCCACCCGGAGCGCTCCGTGAGGGGTTCGGTTCCCTCCGGGAGTGGGCTGACGGGGTCGAGGCTCCGGCCGAGGCGGCGGCGGAGCTCGAGCGGGAACACACCCGGCTGTTTGTCGGTCCCCGACCGAGTCTCCAGGTCCACGAGTCGTACTACGCCGACGACTATCTGGGTGAACCGCTGGCGGCGGTGAAGGGCACTTACGCCGGCCTCGGTATCCAACCGAGTGAGGACCTCAAGGAGGAGGCCGACCACGCCGCCGTCGAACTCGCGGCGCTTTCGGTGTTGAGTCGACGGGAAGGGGAGAGCCCCGACGACAAGCGACTGTTCCTCCGGGATCACGGCTGGTGGCTTCCGGAACTGGCTGCAGACCTTCGCGATTCGGCAGACAGTCAGTTTTACCGCGCGATCGCCGACGTTTTGGACGGGCTGGTGCGGTTCGACGCGGAACGGTTCGAGGTCGGCCTCGAATCCAGTTCGAACCCGTAGCCCTCCCGGTGGCGATCCGGGGTTTTTCCCCGCCTTCTTGTTCCGTCAGTCGAATCGCTGCACGCTGTGTCCGTGGCCCCCGATCGCACAGCATCGTGTCGGGTTTCTTCTCGGTAACAGCCGCAGACGGAGACGATTACGGGATCCACGGGGACGATTACGGGATCCACGGAGGCGATTAAGGCGCCGCGACTCGAAGGCGTCGACCATGGAACTCGTTACAGTCGCTGCGGTGGCAGAAAACGGCGTGATCGGCAACGACGGAGAACTTCCGTGGCCGAGCGTTCCCGCGGACAAACGGCAGTACCGTGATCGGATCGCGGACGCGACCGTGATTTTGGGCCGCGTCACGTTCGAATCGATGGTGGACGACCTCCCGGGAACTGCACAGGTCGTCTTGAGTCGCTCCCAGCGGGAGTTCGACGTCGAGACGGCTCACCACGCCTCTGACGTCGACGACGCCATTGCGGTCGCCGAGTCACTCGGGGGGGACCGAGCGTACGTAATCGGGGGTGCCGTCATCTACGATCTTTTCCAGCCAGTCGTCGACCGGATGGTGTTGAGTCGGATTCCCGGTGAATACGACGGAGACGCGTACTTCCCCGAGTGGGACGCCGACGAGTGGGAGCTGGTCGACCGGGTCGAGTACGACGATTTTACCCTCGAAGAGTGGGTTCGGTCCTCGAATTAACGGGGTTTTTCAGATAGCGCAGTTGAATGCGCCCGGACTGCAGTTCGGGCTAGCGATCGAAACGTACACACGCCTGGCGATTCGATCACCACTAATGACCGGAAACGAGGGGCTCGTCGACGCACTCGCGGTCGGCGAGGATCCCACGATCTGCATGGTCGGTGCCGGCGGCAAGAAGACGACGATGTACGCGCTTTCTGCCCGGATGGAACGTTCCATCGTCACCTCGACCGTCCGCATTCCGATCTTCGATTCACACGTCGCCAGCGTGGCCGTCACCCGGTCGCCGACCGAAGTGCTTCGCGAAGCCGATCCCGAAGATTTCCCCCTCGGGCTGGTTCCGACACAGGAGCGGTCGGATCGGTATCTCGGCTACGGCCCCGAGACGGTCGACGAGATCGCCGCCGAACACGACGGACCGGTGCTGGTGAAGGCCGACGGCGCGCGAACCCGGACGTTCAAGGCCCCGAACGAGCGGGAACCACAGCTTCCGTCGGCCGTCGACGTGGTCGTTCCGATCACCAGCGTCCGCGTGGTCGGCCGTCCCCTCACCGACGAGTGGGTCCACAGGCCGGAACGGGTCGCCGAACTCACCGGGCTGTCGGTCGGCGATCGGGTAACTCCCGAAACGGTCGCGACCGTGCTCGCAAGCGACTCGGGCGGGCTGAAGGACGTCCCGGACGACGCGTCCGTGATCCCGCTTCTCACCCAGATCGACACCGACGACGACGAGCGTGCAGCCCGCGAAATCGCCGACGGCATCCACGCCCGGACCGACGTTTTGCGGGTCGCGTTCAGCCGGCTAGACGTCTTCGACGTCGTGGAGTAGTCGCCGATTCCCTCGCGTCCGGCCCGCCCCGGCGCGTGCGGAGAGCCGACCATTTTTGTCCGGACCCCACCACCGGACCGGTATGGACGCCGACCTCGACGGGTTTACCCTGTGTGCCAGCACGGCCGACCTCTCCCGGGAACCTGTTGCCCGCGATCGCGCCGACGCAGTCGAGTTCCGAATGGACCTCGCGGACGAGCCGACCGCCGATCTCGAGTCGTACGACGGCGAACTGCCGATCGTCGTCACGAACCGCGCGGAGTGGGAGGGGGGCGGTGCCGAGGATCTCGGCCGGTACGACGAACTGACCGACGCCGTCGCCCACGACGCTGTCGTCGCCGTCGACATCGAACTTTCCGCGTTACGGGGCAACGCTCCCGAGGGCGAACAGCCACACGCCGTCGCGCTCCGGGAGACCGCCCGCGAGAAGGGAGTCACCGTGATCGCGTCGGTCCACGACTTCGAGAGCACTCCCAAGGAGGACGTGCTGGTAGAGCTACTCGCGGACGCCGCCGCCGAGGGCGACGTCGCGAAGCTCGCGACGACCGCAGAGGGGAGGGTAGACGCCCTCGCGATGCTCTCTGCGACCCACCGGGCGACGGCAGCCGGACACGACGTCGCCACGATGTGTATGGGCGAGGCGGGCAGACACACCCGGGCAGTGACGCCGATTTACGGCTCTCTGATCGGCTACGCGCCGGTCGATCCCGACGAAGCCACCGCTCCCGGTCAGTACGACCTGGCGTCGCTGCGGAGCCTGCTCGACGGCCTCGGCGTCGAGTGACCCCGTCTCCGTCCTTCCCCGTCTCCGTCCTTCCCCGTCTCCGTCCCGTCTCCGTTCCGTCTACTCGTCGTTCGTGACGTCCCCGTCGTTCGAGTCTGCCGCCCGGTCGACGCTTTCCTCCGCTTGCTCCGCGACGCGTTCGAACGCCTGAAGGATCACCCGCTTTGCTGCCTGTCCCTCCGTGGTCCAGTGGTGGGCGTAATCCAGCATGTCGTCGTAGATGTCGGGCTTGCAGCCGGCGGCGCGCGGGTGACCGCCCCCCTGCACCTGCCCGGCAACCTCGTGTGCGCGCTCGAACCCATCGCTGCCCCGGATGCTCGCGCTCCCGGCCGGTTTGACGATCACGGCCGCGTCGGCGCCCGCCTCCCGTAGCGCCTCGGCGACTTCGTTTTGCGAACACCGGCCGTACGTGACCCCGACGGTCCAGGGGCCCACATCGGTCGTGACGGCCCGGTCGACCGCCGCCTCGATCCGTCGCTGCTTTTCGACCCGTCGTTCCTCGAGGAACCCCTCGACCGGCCCCGGGAGGTCGACCCCGTAGGCGCCCACCACGGTGACGTACTCCTCGGGATCCGCCCAGTGGGCGTAATCTGCGAGGTCGTCGCTTCGGGGATCCTCCTTCAGCCAGAGGTCGTGATCCCGCGTGACTGCCGCGAGTTCGCGGAACCGATCGGGGAACTCGTACTCCAGCGATCGCAACGCCACGTCGACTGTACACTCCTCGTCGGATTCGCCGACGACGAGCTGTGCGCCGGCCTCCCGAACAGCGGTAGCGACGTCGTCGTCCCACTGGTGGTGATCGTACCACGAGACCCGATCACACCGGCCGACGAGCGTCTCGAGCGGATCGGCGATCGGCTCGTACTCGTCGGGACAGAGGTCACACACGAACAGGTCGATTTCGGGATCTGCGTACTCGGCGACCTGTTCGAGCGCGTTCGAAAGCGAGTACGGGCTGGCGGCCAGAAGCGCCACCGTCGATTCGGCGTGCGCGTTCGCGGTCGGGTCCTCGTCGGTGTCGTCTACCGCCCCGTCGTCGGGTTCGGGGTCCTCGGAGAGCTGTCGTTCCAGTTCCGCCTCGAAGTCGGCGACGTCCAGTGCCGCGTCGTACAGCTCCCGGAGGAGCGCGACACAGCCCAGCCCGTCGGCGTCGGAGTCGGTAACGACTACGACTTCGGAGCCCTCGATCGCTTCCTTCGCGCGCTGTTGTGCCCGCTGTTTTCCGAGGGAGTCCGGATAGAAGAACCCCGCCCCGGGGAGCCGCGACCGTCGAGAGAGCGGAACGTCCTCGGCGTGGATGAGGTCGTCGTCCATACTCCGGCTGCGGGCGGGACCGGGAAAACTCCGCCGTTGTGGATCCGCGTCCGATCGACGCCGACGGCGAGGGAAACACACTTGAGGGGATCCATCCAACTCGCCACCCGTGCACGTCGGCGCAGACGAAGCCGGAAAAGGGCCCGTGCTCGGTCCGATGATCGCAGCCGCGGTGCGGTCGCCCACCGAGGCCATTCCCGAAGACGTGGCCGACTCCAAGCGCCTCTCATCCGATCGCCGCGAACTGCTCGACCGGCAGCTCCGGGAACACCCCGACGTCGAGGTCGCCGTCGCCGCCGTCGAGCCCGTCAGGATCGACAGCCTCGAAACCGACATGAACGGCCTCACGGTCGCGGCACAGGCCCGTGCGCTTTCGGCGGTCGTCGACGACGGCGACGTGGCGATCGTCGACGCCGGCGACGTCTCGGAGTCGCGGTTCGCGCGTCGCGTCCGCGAGGGCGTCGAAGACCGCGGCGTGGGGATACAGGTGACCGCCGAGCACGGCGCGGACGACAGACATCCGATCGTCGCGGCCGCGAGCGTCGTCGCGAAAGTCGAACGAGACCGCCGAATGGAACTGATCGACGAGGAGTACGCTCCTCGAGTGACCGACGAGGGGATCGATACGATCGGAAGCGGCTATCCGAGCGATCCGGCGACTCGCAAGTTCCTCCGGGCGTACGTCCGCGAACACGGCGACGTCCCCGACTGCGCCCGTCGGTCGTGGGCGACGTGTGCGGACGTCCTCGCGGCGGCCGAACAGTCGTCTCTCGGCGAGTTTTGAGCGTCGACTATGCCGCTGTGGCGGTCCCTTCGCGAGCGCGCTCGAGCGTCGCGTAGAGGTCGTCCGCGAGTTCGTGTGCTCGATCAGAATCACGCGCCTCCGCGTAGATGCGGATCTTCGGCTCGGTACCGGAGGGACGGACCAGCACCCACGCGTCGCCGTAGTCGAGCCGGTAGCCGTCGGTCGTGTCCGGTTCGGCGTCGGCCTCGCGGACGTACTCCGCGGCGGCTTCGAGCATCGCCTCGAGCTGCCGGTCGTCGTCGTATTCGAGGTTGTGCCGGACGTTCACGTACTCCCGGTATGGGGCGACGAGTTCGCTCACCGTCGCGTCCGTTCTCGCGAGAAGTTCGAGGAACCGCGCGCCGATGAGGGCACCGTCCCGCACGAGGGCGTCCTCCGGGAAGAACAGCCCGCCGTTCCCTTCGCCTGCTATCGGGACGCGCCTGGGTTCGTCGACGCCCTCGCTCGGGCTGGCAGTGTCCGAGACGCCGTCGATCCCCCACAGCTCGCGAACGCGCGTGATGATGTTTGTCGCCCCGATCGGCGTGAGTTCGAGGTCCGCGCCGACCTCGTTGCAGACGTCGACCAGGCGCTGTGAGACGTTCACTGCCGACACGGTCACATCGCCCGGTTCAAGCGCCGACGCAGCGAGTGCCGCAAACGAGGCGTCACCCTCTACGTACTCGCCGTTCTCGTCGACGAAGATCGCCCGGTCCGCGTCGCCGTCGTGGGCGATCCCGACGTCGGCGTCGGAGGCGCGGACGAGTCGCCGGAGGTCGTCGAGATGCTCCGGCACCGGTTCGGGAAGCCGACCCGGGAAGTGGCCGTCGGGCTGGCCGTTCACCGTCACTACGTTACAACCCAACTGCCTGAAGAACGTCGGCGAGGTGAGCGCACCGGCACCGTGTGCCGGATCCAGCGCCACAGTCAGCTCGGCGTCGGCGATCGCATCGCGGTCGATCTCCTCGAGGAGCTCCGAGACGTAGATCCGGTTGACGCCGTCGACGTCCCTCGTGCGTCCGGCTTCGTCCCACGCTGCCACCGAAAACGACTCCGTGAGGACGCGTTCTTCGACGCTTTCGAGCGCGTCGACGGACAGTTCGACACCGTCTGCACCGACCAGCTTCACTCCGTTGAACTCCGGCGGATTGTGCGAGGCGGTCAACAGCACTGCCGGCACCCCTTCGCGTCGGCAGTACCGACAGACAGCCGGTGTCGGGGCGACGCCGAGTCGGTCGACGTCGTGGCCGGCGGAGGCGAGCCCTGCAGCCGCCGCGTTCTCGAACAGTTCCCCCGTCGTTCGCGTATCGCGTGAAACGGCGACGCTGTCGGTTTCCCACTCCGACCCCGAGGCCTGTGCGATCCGTAAAACGAGCGACGGCGTGAGGTCCGAGAGCGCGATGCCGCGCGTTCCACTGGACCCGAAAAGTTCCATGCCCGGGCTTGCGGGCCCGGGAGGGAAAGCCGTTCCGACCGAATAGCTATTACCTGAACGACATTTCGTGTCGTCGTCGGCTCACTCGTCTACGTCGAGTTCGAACTGCTCGTTTTCCGTCACCGCGTTGAGCACCACGGCGGTGTTCGATTCGCGGATGTTCTCGTCGGTGAGCAGCTTCTTGATCTGGCGGTTCATCCCGTCGGTGTCGAGGAACTTCCCGACGGCGATCACGTCGTAGTCGCCGGTGACCTCGTACACCGAGATCATCTGCCGTTCGCTCCGTAACCGTTCGGTAATCTCCGGGAGTGCGTCCCCTTCTACCTTCAACTGGAGGATCGCGGTGACGTCGTACCCCAGCGCACCGTAATCGACGATCGGCGTGTATCCCCGGATCACTCCTTCCTCTTCGAGATCGCGGAGATGGTTCGAGACAGTCGTAACGGAGACGTCCAGTTCCTCTGCGAGGCTCCGGAGACTCGCGCGACCGTTGCCCAATAGCTCGTTTACCAACTTGGCGTCGAGGTTTTCGTACGTCATTACATTCACGCTGGGGACGGGAGGCCTATAATTTTACGAATGTCCACTGTCTGAGCAGCCTGGGCGGATTGTGCATCAAACAACAACGTCTTTATACTGGCTGTATTGCGTTCATCCGTCCATAACATGACGGACGAACACAGCGTACCCGACGGCGGACTCTCCGCCGAGGAACAGCAGCTCGTAGAGACCATCGAAGAGGAGGACGTCGACTTCCTCCGGCTACAGTTCACCGATATTTTGGGCACCGTAAAGAACGTCTCGATTCCGGCATCCCAGGCGGAGAAGGCGTTCGCGGAGGGGATCTACTTCGACGGCTCCTCGATCGAGGGGTTCGTCCGGATCCAGGAGTCGGATATGCGGCTCAAGCCGGATCCGGAGTCGTTTGCGGTGTTACCCTGGAGGGACACCAACTCGGGATCGGCCGCCCGCCTCATCTGTGACGTGATCGACACCACCACCGGTGAGCCGTTCGTGGGCGACCCGCGGTACGTCCTCAAGCGGGCGATCGATCGCGCCGAAGAGATGGGGTACACGCTGAACGTCGGTCCGGAGCCGGAGTTCTTCGTGTTCGAGAAGGACGAGAACGGCCGCGCGACGACGACGACCCACGACGCCGGTGGATACTTCGATCTGGCGCCGAAGGACCACGCCTCCGATCTGCGCCGCGATATCATCTACAACCTCGAGGCGATGGGATTCGAGGTGGAGGCGAGCCACCACGAGGTCGCCGAGGGGCAACACGAGATCGACTTCAAATACGACGACGCCCTCACCACCGCCGACAACATCGCCACGTTCCGGTCGGTCGTGCGCGCGACCGCAGAGGAGAAGAACCTGCACGCGACGTTCATGCCCAAGCCGATCGCTCACATCAACGGCTCCGGGATGCACACCCACCTCTCACTTTTCGACGACGGCGAGAACGTGTTCCACGACCCGGACGACGAGTTCAACCTCTCCGGGGAAGCGAAGTCCTTCCTGGCGGGGGTGCTCGAACACGCACCGGCGCTTACGGCGGTGTGCAACCCGACGGTGAACAGCTACAAGCGGCTCGTCCCCGGCTACGAGGCCCCCGTCTACGTCGCCTGGTCGGACGTCAACCGGTCGGCGCTGATCCGCAAGCCCGCCGCGCGCGTGCCGGCCGCCTCGCGGATCGAACTCCGGTCGCCGGATCCCTCGTGTAACCCGTACCTCGCGATCGCGGCGATGCTTCACGCCGGACTCGACGGGATCGAACAGGGGCTGGAAGCGCCCGACCCGGTCCGGGAGAACATCTACGAGTTCGACGAAGCCAAACGCGAGGAGTACGGCATCGACACGCTTCCCGCCAATCTCGGCGAGGCCGTAAGCGCCCTCGAGGACGACGAAGTTGTCCAGGACGCGCTGGGCGAACACGTCTCCGAGAAGTTCATCGAGGCGAAGACACAGGAGTTCGCCGAGTACGTCGCGGAAGTCTCCCAGTGGGAGCTCGACCGGTACCTCGAGAAGTTCTGAAGGGATCCGCGGTCGGGGTTACTCCTGATAGGCGATTCTGACCTGCTCGAAGCGGTTGTTCGCTTCCAGGTGTGCCTGGAGTTCGTCGGCGTACTCCTGGGTGAGTTGCTCTGCAGCCTCGAGCCGCTCTGCATCGACACCGTCCTCGCCGCCGAGTCCGAGCGCGCTTTTTATCCCGTCGAGTAGCCCGCCGGAGCCCGATCCGCCGGATCCACCGCCTGCCCCGCCACCCATCGCGGCCATCTGATCCTGGATATTGTCCAGTTCGGGCATGATGCTGGGCAATTTCTCCGTGTCGGCGACGATCCGTGCCCGGTCGGGATCGTCGGCGTGTTCGATTTCGAACTCCGTGGCGGTCATGATAAGTCCCCACTCCTGGCTGGAGAACTCCGATGCCTGCACCCGGTCGTTGAACTCCCTGTCGACGGCCATTCGCTCGCCGACGATCGCGTCGGTCCAGTCACTCATACCCGTAGGTTCGGTGCATCGGAGGAAAGCGTTGTGCTCGCCCTCGCGATCGTCACGTTCGTCGGGCTGTCCTCGGCGGCTACCGGCCGGAAAACTCCGGCTCCCGCCGCTCGAGGAATGCCTCGGCACCCTCCCTGTGGTCTCGCGAGGCCAGTGCGGCGGCCTGGGCCTCGGCCTCGCGCTCGATCGTGGCCGAAAGCGACCGCCCGCCGGTGTCCCGAAGCAGCCGCTTGGAGGCGCGAAGCGCGATCGGCGGGCCGCTCGCCACGCGTTCGGCGAACTCCCGAACTCCCTTCTCGAACTCGCCGTCGGTGTACACGTGGTTTACCAATCCCCGCTCCCGTGCGCGTTCGGCGTCCAGCTGTTCGCCGGTGAAAACCAGCTCGCGGGCGACGTTGTCGCCGACGAACCGGGGCAGGAAGTACGACACCCCCGAATCGATCGCGAGGCCGACCTCCCGAAACCCGAACCCGATCCGGGCGTCCTCGTGAGCCAGCTGGAGGTCACACGCAAGCGCCAGCGCCCCACCGGCGCCGATCGCCGGGCCGTCGATCGCGGCAACGGTCGGGAACTCGCATTCGGCCGTCCGCCTGACGCATCTGGCCGTGTTCCGGATGACGTGTCGAACTGCCGCTTCCAGCGGGAGGTCGGTCGTCTGAAGCTGTGCCATCGCGGCGACGTCCCCGCCGGCACAGAAGGCGGGACCCCGTCCCTCGAGGACGACACACCGGATGTCTGAACCTTCGATCGCGTCGATCGCATCGACGATCCCGTCGGCCATCTCCCGCGAGAGGGCGTTCCGCCGGTCCGGGTCGTCCAGCACGAGTCTGACGACGCCCTCCGGATCGCCCGCTCGGTGGGCTTCGAGGTCAATGACGTCGCTGTCTACGGTCACGTCTGTCGGATCGGGCCGATCGATCGCCTCGGAGCCGCCGTCGGCTCTGCGGTCGGTGTCTCGACGGGCGCCCTCGGAGCGGTCGTTCATGGGGATGGGTCCTCCGGCGCCGTAAAAAATCTCCCGACGGGAACGAACCGCTCTTTGGCGATCGGCACGTACCGCCGGTATGCAAACGCAGTCGGCAGACCGGGGGGAGTCGGATCGTCCCTCCGGTGTCGTTTCCCGCCGTCGCCTCCTCGAAGGGCTGGGTGCGGCTGTCGCGGCCGCCGGACTCGCGGGCTGTCTCGGGGACGGCGACATCGAGGAGGAAACGTATGGGGACTGGTTCCGGGGCGCCAACAACTTCGAGGGCACCGTCGATCGGACCGGGGAACCGGAGGTCGTCGTCGAGGTCGGAACCGGAAACGGCCTCTCGTATGATCCCGCTGCAGTCCGGGTTTCGACGGGCACGACCGTCATCTGGGACTGGACCGGGATCGGGGGGCAACACGACGTCGTCGAGGTCGATCGGGCGTTCGAAAGCGAGCTGTATCTCGAGGACGGACGACAGTTCAGCCACACGTTCGAGGAGGCGGGGGTGTACAAGTACGTCTGTACGCCCCACCGAACCAGCGGGATGAAAGGCGCCATACACGTCGTCGAGTGACGCCCGAGTCGCTGCCGGCCAATGCGCCCGAGTCGCTGCCGGCCAATGCGCCCGGGCCGCGCGCACCTGCCTACGTGGGAATCCCGGCTTCCTCGAAGGTCGCCATCTCCCGGAGCGCCCTACAGGCGCCGCGGTAGATGCCGATCGCGACCGCCGCGCCGGTGCCCTCCCCGAGCCGCATGTCGAAGTCGAACAACGGCTCCAGGCCGAGCGCGTCGTGTTGGACGTCGTGGCCGTCCTCCACGGAACGGTGGGACGGCAGCAGGTAGCGGCTCACGCGTTCGTCGATCGCCCACGCGGAAAGCGCCGCCGCGCCGGTGATGAACCCGTCGACGACGACCGGAATCCGCCGGCTGGACGCCTCGAGCGCGACGCCGGCGAGTCCGGCGAGTTCGAACCCGCCCACTGCACGGAGCACGTCGACGCCGTCCTCGGGGTCCAGTTCGCGGTCGGCGAGCGCTTGCCGAATCACCGCGACCTTTCGATCGAGCCCCTCGTCGTCGATGCCACTCCCCCGACCGGTCACGTCGGCGGGATCCGAGCCGGTAATCGCCGCCGTGACGGCGGCGCTCGCGGTCGTGTTGCCGATCCCCATGTCGCCGAGCGCGATCACGTCGGCGTCGGCGGCGTGTTCGGCGACGACCGCTCGTCCCGCCTCGATCGCTTCGATCACCTCCTCGCGGCTCATTGCAGGCCCCTCTGCGAGGTTTGCGGTCCCGTCGGCGACGGGCTTTCGGATCACTCGGCCGTTGCCGTCGTAGTCGCCGACGACGCCGACGTCGACGATGAGGTTCTCTGCGCCCGCGGTGCGTGCGAGCGCGTTGACGCCGGCGCCATCGTGGGCGAAGTTCTCGACCATCGCCGCCGTCACCGACTGCGGGAACGCGCTCACTCCCTCTTCGACGACACCGTGGTCGGCCGCCATCGTCACGACGACCGGGGAGTCGATCGACGGCGTCGGATCGCCGACCATCCCCGCGATCCGGACGGAAAGCTCCTCGAGTCGGCCCAGGCTGCCGGGCGGCTTGGTGAGCTGGTCCTGTCGCTTTCTCGCGCGGTCCATCGCGGATTCGTCCAGCTGCGGGATGTCGAACTCCATCGGTTCGGCTGCCGGCGGGTGATTCAATAAAGCTTTCCAACTCGACTTTTGAGATCACAACTCGATTTGTTCTCCGCTCGAAGCGGTTCGACGGTCGGTCTCAAAACTCGGTGCCCTTGCGGGCGGGGTAGCCACCTTCGAGAGGGTGTTTCTCCTTTTTCACCTGGCTTATCAGTTCCGCGTGTTCCGACAGGTAGTCGGGTCGGCTGTGGCTGCCGGTACAGATCAACTCGAGGTTCTCGGGTTTGTCCTCGATCAGTCCGAGAACGTCGTCGGGGGAGAGCAGCTCCCGGTCGACCGCATAAAGGATCTCGTCGAGCACGAGCATGTGGATCCCGTCTTCCGGCGGCCCGTCCAGCGGGAGCGGTTCACGGAGATCCGTCTCCCGTGTCGACTCCAGGAGCTCCTGACCCCGGGCCAGTGCCCCCCGTGCTTTCGCCTCGTGTTCGTTGTCGGCGGTCCCGTCGAGAAATCCGTACCAGCCGTAGTGGCCGGTGTTCTCGTAGCTGATCCCGGGCACCATCGCCATCGCGTTGTACTCGCCCCGAACGTCCTCGACACTTTCCGTTCCGCCTTTCAGGAACTGGAGCACGTGCACCCGGTAGCCGTGTCCAGCCGCCCGGAACGCCATGCCGAGGGCGGCGGTGGTCTTCCCCTTTCCGTCGCCCCACCACGCCTGTACCAGGCCGAACTCCTCGGGGACCGACGGCTCGATCGGGTGTGCGGTCAGTCTCGATTCGCCGTCGCCGGTGTCGGCGTCCGTGTCGCCGTCTTCATCTGCCGTTCCGGTGTATTCGTCTCGGTCCGTCACGGGCGATGGTTACACTGAAACGGCGTATAGCTGTCGCTGCTCCGCCAGGCAATACCTGCCAGATCGTCCAGTTTAAGTACCCTGCCTCCAGAGGGGAAGGTACCATGTCGGATCTTTCCAACACCGGCACGGAGGATAGACCAAGTCGCCTCACGGCGGCTGGCCGAGAAATTCTCCGGTAACGCACGAGACGTATTCGGTCCCGAGTCGTTCTCGGGAGAGGTTTCGCTTCTGGACACGACGCTTCGCGACGGCGAGCAGATGCCGGGCGTCTCGCTCACCCCGACGGACAAGGTGTCGATCGCCCGCACGCTCGACGCGGTGGGCGTCTCGACCGTCGAGGCTGGCAGCGCCTGCACCTCCGAGGGCGAGCGCGAGGCGATCGCCCGGGTCGCAAGAGAGGGCCTCGACGCACGGGTGACCAGCTTCGCCCGCGGCGTCCGCGCCGACGTCGATCACGCACTTTCCTGTGACGTCGACGGCATCAACCTCGTCGTCCCCGCTTCCGATCGCCACGTGGAGACGAAGGTGGGGACGACCCGCGAGGCGGTCGTCGACCGAACACGGGAACTCGTCGAGTACGCCAAAGACCACGACCTCTGGGTCGAGGTGCTCGGCGAGGACGGTTCCCGGGCGGATCCGGCGTTCCTCGAGCGGCTCCTCTCGGCGGGGATCGAGGCGGGCGCCGACCGGATCTGCTACTGTGACACCGTCGGCGCGGCGACCCCCGACGAGGTTGCCGAGGCGGTCGCGCGGCTCGAAACACACGGGCCCACGGGCGTTCACACTCACGATGACCTCGGGCTCGGGCTCGCGAACGCGCTTGCGGGAGTGAGCGCCGGGGCGGACTTCGTCCACGCCACCGTCGGCGGCGTCGGCGAGCGCGCCGGCAACGTCGCCCTGGAGGAGGTGGCGGTCGCCCTCGAGGAGGGGTACGGCGTCGAGACGGTGGACCTCGAGGGGCTCTACGAGCTCACCCGCAGGGTTGCCGACGTCACCGGTGTCGGCCATCCGCCGAACAAGGCTGTCTGCGGGGCGAACGCCTTCGCTCACGAGAGCGGGATCCACACCGACGGCACACTCAAGGACACCCGGATGTACGAGCCGTATCCGCCCGAACGCGTCGGCCGGGAGCGCCGGCTCGTTCTGGGGAAACACGCCGGACGGGCGGGCGTCAGGGCGGCGCTTTCGGAACACGGCGTCGACACCTCCCAGGAGGATCTCGACGCCGTCGTGGCTCGCGTCAAGGAACTCGGCGACCGGGGCAAACGCGTCACCGACGCCGACCTGCTGGCGATCGTCGAGGACGTCCAGGGGCGAACGCGGGATCGGACAGTGGAACTGCTGGATCTGTCTGCGACCTCCGGGGCAGGGGTGCCGACCGCGTCGGTGCGGCTCCGGATCGGCGACGCCGAGCGCATCGCCGCCGGTACCGGTTCCGGGCCGGTCGACGCGGCCGTCGAGGCGGTCCGGGAGGCGCTCGACGGCGTGGACTTCGATCTCGACTCCTACCACGTGGACGCGATCACCGGCGGGACGGACGCGGTCGTCACCGTCGAGGTCGACATCTCGCGTGGCGATCGGTCGGTGACCGTGTCGGCATCGGAGGCGGACATCACGCGGGCCAGCGTCGACGCCATGGTCGAGGGACTCGATCGGTTGCTCGCGGCGACCGACGACGACGTCCCCGGCGAAGTACCGGTGGCCTCGGACTGAAAACGGCGTCACGAAAACGCATCGGCCCGGCGACGTCGAAACGGACGGAAACGGGACGGGTGGACGAGGAGCCCGAGCGCGACGGGATCGGGAGTGTGGGAGCAGGCCGGATTGTGCCGACTCCAACGGCGAGAAAAGCGCCGTATCGTCGGCGTCAGTTCGTAACCGACTCACGGACATAAAGCCACCGGCTCCGGCGTCGGTCACCGGCGCCGAATCACCGGTGTCGAGTCACCGACGTCGATCCCGGAGGGACGGGAACTCCTCGCGGATCTCCCTCACTCGGCGGGGGTCGACGTCGGCGGTCACCGTCGCCGGCTCGTCGCCGGCGGCCGCTACCGTGGTTCCCCACGGGTTATACACCGCCGACCGACCCAGAAGCGTCGCCTCCTCGAACTCTCCGGATCCGTTGATCGTGGCCACGTACGCGAGGTTCTCCACAGCGCGGGCCCGCGACAGCGTCTTCCAGTGTTCGACACGGGGGTACGGCCACGCGCTGGGAACCAGTACGAGCGTCGCGCCCAGATCGACGAGTTCCCGGTACAGTTCCGGGAACCGGAGGTCGTAACACGTCGTCACGCCGACGGTGAACCCGCCGACATCGGCCGTGTCGATGCGTTCTCCAGGCGTCAACAGGCGGGTTTCCGCCGACTCGTACCCGAACAGGTGGTGTTTCCGATAGACGAGTTGCCGGGTCCCGGACGGATCGAAGAGCACCGCCGTGTTCGCGTAGCCGTCCGTCGCCGGCACGTCCACCCCGGACTCGGCGGAGGCAGAGAGATCTTCGACGACGCTACCCGACAGCAACCAGATCCCGTGATCTGCAGCCGCGTCGGCGAGTTCGCCCAGCCGGGCCCCCTCGAGCCCCTGGGCGACCCGCGGATAGGCGTCGAACGCGAAGTAGCCCGCGTCGAAAAGCTCCGGAAGCGCGACGACGTCCGCACCGTTTGCCGCCGCCTCCTCGATGCGCTGTAGGGCGCGTTCGAGGTTCCTGGCCACCTCGTCCGGTTCGATTTCGAGTTGACACAGCGCGAGCGAGACTGTCACGGGTCCACCTCTTCGATTCGATCGAGTTCGGCGCGCAGCGCCCGCTCCAGGTTCGACAGCTCCTCGTCGAGGTTCCGCTTGAAGAACCGCTCGACGCCGGGCAGTCGCCCCTCGACGATGAACTCGTTGTGGAGATTACAGCCGGTTTCGGTGGGTTCGATCTCGTGTTCGCCGGTCACCCGGAGCGCTTTCGACCGCCCGATGAACTTCACACGGTTCGGGGGTTCCATCCGCAGGTTCTCGGTTTCGACGGTCACCGTCGAGGAGATCACCGGGATCGGCAACGCCACGTGCCACGTCGCCGAACCGTCCTCGTGAACTTCGTAGGAGTCGACCACGCTTATCGCGGCGGCGCGCTTGTCTGGATCGGAGATGAACGCCCAGACATCGTCGGGATCGGAAGTGAACTCGAAGGTCCGGGAGACGCGAACGGTCATGTCCGACGGTAGGCTCCCACTCAAGAAAAGCGTCGGGGGGACAAAAACAGGTATTCAAGAGGGGGTGGCAATTCCCCGTCACGTGGCGCTCGCGTCGACAGTTTCGAGGACGTACCCTCGAGATGTTCACTCCGCGTCGGCGCCGGCCCTCGGACCGAACTGCTCTTCGTACTCCCGGTAGATCTCCCAGTACTCCTCGATCTCTTTCCACGGGTTCGGGCCACAGGCGACGTCCAGCTTCCACTTCAGTTCTCCTTCGATCCCGAACTGTTCCGACCGGCTGTGGCTCCGGACGTGCTGGAGTGGATTGACTTCGAGGTCCCGATCCCACGTCCCGGAGGTCAGCCGGTAGCAGTAGGCGATCTCTCCGTGGGCGTGCTCCTCCCAGCAGCCGCTCCTGTTGTGCGTTCGCAGGCGTTCGCCGACTTGTTCGGACTCCCCGACGTCCAGATAACAGTCGACCTCACCGTCGACGAGACAGACGACGACGTAGACGCCTCGGCGGTCGAGCGGTACCTTCGACACGTCGGTGAACGGTCCCTTGAACTCGTATCCAGCGATATCCATATATAAAACGACCCGTTCGGGCTACTTAAACGTAGATGCTCCACACGAACGGTCTTTTCCTCACTCGGGAGTCACGCGCCAGGTCGTCGATCGGGCACGACCCCACTTTTCGATCTCGACGTCCTCGGACTTCTCTGCGAGCTGGGGTAGACGCGCGCCGACCTGTTTCGAGGAGAGTCCGATCGCCTCCGCGATGGTCTTCGCGCGGAAGTACCGCTGTCCGCGCGAGACGCTGTCGTAGAGGTACGCGAGGATCCGTTGTTCCTCGTCGGTCAGCTCGGTCATCTTCACTGTAGGTAGGGGATTGTGAGCCTTAACGATTTCTTCGCCGATCGGACGGTCCGGCGCCGCGTGGAACAGTGTCGATTCAGCCGTCGAAGAGGTGGATGGCGCTTACGGCAAGCGACGCGGCGACGATCGCCACGAGGAACCCCCAGGCCCGGTCGAGCTGAGTCGGTCCGCCGTACAGGACGACGGCGCCGACGATCGCGACCGCCGACAGCGCGAGCATGAGTCCTAGTCCCATATCGGTCGACGCTGTGTGTTCTGCCATGCACGATGCTTCCGGGGGTCGGAACTTAGCTCCTGCGGTGCGGGGTTCGCCCCTGACACCGACCCGGATGCAGTACCGCGATGTCGTTCGCTTAACTCGGCTTAATTCGGGCTGATTCCGGGCGAGTATGTCGAACGTATAAGCGATGGGCTCGCTATGTGGCGAACATGAATCAGATCGTGGCGATCGCGATGGCGATCGTGATGGTGACGTCGGCGTTCGGTGCGACGGGAGGTGCGGCGCTGGACGCCGAGGATCGGACTGTGCTGGACGGCGACGTTCCAGTCGTCGGCCAGTTCCAGGCCGACGACACTCCTGGTGACGACGAAGACGGTACCGACACGAACGACGGCGACGCGGACGACGGTGCCGACGGCGACGCGAGGAACGACTCCGTCGCGCCAGGCGAGCAGTTCGGCGGTGTCGTCGGCGTCGGCGCCGCGGAGTTCAAAGGTGAACTCGACCGCCGCGCCTTCGCCGCAGCGATGGCCGCCGCCGACACCGACGAGGAACGCGCCCAGCTGATCGCCTCGCTGATCCAGCGGACCGAAGCACAGATCGAGGAGATGGAAAACCGCAACGCCTCGATCGCAGACCAGCGTCATCGAAGCGACCTCTCACACGGGATGCACAACGCCCGGATGGCAACGATGTACGCTGAAACGCGGAGCCTCGAACGGGCACTGGCTGACGCCAACGCGACGGCTGCGGACATCCCCGAGGAGACGCTCGAAGAGCAGGGGGTCGACGTGGCGAAAATCGATGAGCTTCGGGATCGCGCAGGCGAACTCGGTGGAGCCAACGTCGCCGAGACTGCACGCGAAATCGCCGGCCCCCACGCCGGTGACCGGCCAGGTCCGCCCGACGGGATGTCACACGGCCCGCCCGGTGACGGCGACCGCGGCCCCGGCCACGATGGCGGCGGCGCCGACGACCGCGGGCCAGATCACGACGACGATGACGACCGCGGCCACGGCGGTCGCTAACGCAGCTTTTCGCCCTATTCGTCCTCCGTTTCCGGGAATATACTCTCCGGGATGTACGCCGTGACAGTCCAGTTGGGCGCGTCGACGACTTCGCTGATCTTGAGATCCATCGCCGCCGAACAGAGGATGTACGCCTCCCCGCGGGTGAGTCCACGCTCGCCGGCGAGATACTCGATCATGTGCAGCGTCGCTTTCTTCGTCGCGTCCATCAGGTCGTCGCTGATCCCCGTCGTAGCGTACATCTGCTCGTCGTGACCCGTCGGCGTGAACGGTCCGGACGTCTCGAACTGCGGCTGTTCGATCGACATGTCCGTCCGGAGGGTGAACCGTGCGGTGACGAACATCGGCGCTTCGATCCCCGTCACGCACACCTCCCCGTCGCCCTGGGCGGCGTGACAGTCGCCGACCGAAAACAGCGCGCCGTCCGCCTCGACCGGGAGATAGACGGTGGAGCCGGCAGCCATGTGCTTTACGTCCATGTTGCCCCCGGTCGACCGGGGCGGCAGCGTGTCGTGTTCTCCCTCCTCGCCGGGGGCAACGCCGATCACGCCCGGGAACGGATCCAGTGGCACCTCGATCCCGTTTACGAACCGGCCGACGTCGCCCTCCAGGTCCCAGTAGTGCACACCGGCGTCGGGGAACTCCTCGGGGAGCAATCCGAGTCCCATCTCGCCGGGCAGGAACCCGGTGTATCCCCAGCCCTTGTGCTGGAGATCCAGAAGCTCTACCTGGAGGACGTCGCCGGGTTCGGCCCCCTCGATCGCGACCGGCCCGGTAAGGGGGTGAACCGGGTCGAAACTCACGTTCGCGAAGTCCTCGACGTCGGACTCGATGTCGACCTGTCTGTCTACCGCGTCGCGGCATTCGAACCGGACGACTTCGCCGTCCTCGACGGTCAAAATCGGATCCAGCGAGTTGTCCCACACCCGGTGGATGTTCTCCTCGCGGTCCGAGAGCCGGTAGTCGACCTCGTACTCCAGCGACTGCCCGCCGTGGCTGTGTTCGTGACTGTGGCAGTGAGTGTGCGCGTGGGCGTGCCCGTGTGCATGTCCGTGCCCGTGCCCGTGTCCGTGTCCGTCTCCGTGGCCGTGCCCGTGTCCGTCTCCGTGGTCGTGGTGTGTCATACAGTTGCAACATCTACCGCGGAGGTCTTAAATCGGACTGCCGGTGAGACGGCTGGACCTCCGAAACCACCCGAACTCGGCTCCCGCGCCCCGGTACACCGGCGCCTCTCAGCCGGCGTCGGGATTCGCCTGCCCGCCGACGTCGGATTCGCCGTCCGGGTTCCGGACGGTGACGTCGAACGTTGTGGTTTCGACAGTCTCCTCGAACTCGCCTTCGTTACCAGTGATCTCGACGCCGACGTAGAGTTCGACCGTCGTCGTCGCGGTTTCGTCGGCCTCCAGTTCCGGATCCCCGAACGACTCGGTGGTGACACCGTCGCCGACCGCCGTCGCGTCGATCGTCTCGAAGCTGAATGCAAGCGTCCCGTCGACGTCGTCGAACTCCCCGTCAACGTCCGCGATCGGAGCCTCAGTCGGCTCGTCGGGGGCGACCGACACGTCGGCCAGCAGGTCCATCCTTCCGTCGACGCTGGCGCCCAGCGTCAATCCGATCTCGGCCACTCCGCCGCCGAAGTTCCGCCAGTCGACGTCGATTTCGGGGGCGACGGTCACGGCGCTCACGCGGCCGTCGTTGCGCTCGACGGTCGGGGCGTCTTTGGCCTCGAACCGGGAGGAACCGGGATCGCTGACTGCGACCGCCGGGCGACTGCTCCGGTAGATCCCCGCCAGCGTGGTCCCGCCACCCGCCAGAAGCGGTGCGAGCAGTTTGAGGCCGGTGCGTCTCGTGAAGCGTGGGTTTTCTGTCACGGCACGCCCGGGTGGCTCGTAGTCCGGTTTGAATCCTCGGGGGCGCCGGCGACTGAGAAATCACTTACCGGATGGCGCTCGAAAGGGGGGTTATGGAGAGCATCAACCGGACGGCCATCGAGCTGATGGACGAGGCGCTGGACTTCGCCGAGGAGCTGGGAATCGTCGCGAGGGAACTCGGCTGTGGGGCGACCGTGCTCGACTTCGGTGTCGATGTCGACGCCGGGCTCGAAGCGGGGCTGTTGCTGTCGGAGATACAGACCGCGGGGCTGGCGACGGTTCAAACGCGGATGGACCGCGTGGCGGGCGCACCGACGCCGTACGTCGAGCTGTCGAGCGATCACCCTGCAATCGCGCTGTTGTGCTCCCAGAAAGCGGGCTGGGAGATCGACGTCGAGGGGTTCAACGGGCTCGGCTCCGGTCCCGCGCGGGCGCTCGTCGGAGAGGAGTCGGAGTTCCAGCGGGTCGGCTACTTCGACGAGTTCGACCTCACCGTGCTGGCGGTGGAGGCGATCGATCTCCCAGGCGACGACATCGCCGAACACGTCGCGGACCTGGCGGGCGTCGAACCGTCTGGGGTGTTCCTGCCCACCTTCGCACTCGGCTCGACCGTCGGCAGCGTGACGGCCGCCGCGCGCGCGGCCGAGCTCGCCGTCTTCCGGCTCTCGGAGCTGGGATACGACCCTCGGGACGTCATCACGGCGACTGGCTCCGCGCCGGTCGCGCCGGTCTCGTACGACGAATCCGTGGCGATGGGGCGGACCAACGACGCGGTCGCCTACGGTGGGGAGGTGTACCTCCAGGTCGCCGAAGAGTTCGATCGGTTCGAGGAGGTTCCCTCCAGCGCCCGCGAAGAGCACGACACGCCGTTCGTGGAGGTGTTCGAGGCGGTCGACTGGGATCTCTACGAGGTCGACGCGTCGGTGTTTGCGCCCGCCGTAGTCACGATCGACGTCCAGGACGGGCCGACGTACGTCTACGGCGAAACAGACGAGGAACTGCTCGCGGAGTCGTTCGGACATACGACCCCGAACTGACCCGATGCGGTTCAAGCCCGTCCCGACGGTGCCCGAGCGATCGTCGCTCGAGGACGTCCGCCGTGCGATACCGCTGGTCCCGGCGTCCGAACCGGACTGTAAGCGTCGGCTCCGTGAGCGACTGGACATCGACGAAACGGAAGCCGGGGCGTGGCTCGCGTTTCTCCGGGCGCTCGGACTGGTCGAACGTACCGCCCGAGGCTATCGCCGAACGCGCCGCGAGGAAACTTCGGAAACCCTCGACCGACCGTTTCGACGGCGGGTGTACGCTGCCGAGGAGGCGCTGACTGTGGTTTCCTCGGCGGATCGCCCCTTGACTGCCGCAGAGATCGCCGAGCGAATTACCCACTGCGAGCCGACCTGGGAGCGTCACCGGCGCGTCCACCACGACGAATATTGGCGGGAACGAACCGGACTGCTCCTCGAGTGGGCGGTCCGGCTGGATCTGGCAGACCGCATCGAGCCCGGGGAGAAATCAGCGGTGCCGACTTATCGACTGAAGACGCGCCGATGACCGCAGGTGCGTAATAACCCTTTTATCGCTTCCACGGAACGTATCGTTCATGAACTTGTTCGGGGGCCGAGACCCGGCCGAACCGGTGGAGTACGAACCCACCAGTGTGAAGGAGCTTCTGGTCGAGATGAAGGACACCTCGGAGCTGCTCATCGATCTGGCGTACTCGGCTGTCCTCCATCAAAGCGAGAACATCGCCCGGGAGGTTCTCGAACTCGAACACCGCATGGACGTCCTCCAGATGCGCGCCCGGATGAGTCTCATCCTCGCGGCCCGGAACCCCTCCGAGGCCGAACAGCTGGCTCCCGTCCTCGGGATCGTGGCGGGCGCGGACAAGGTATCCGACGCCGCCGGCGACATCGCGAAGATCGTCCTCGAGGACATCGGGCTCCCGGATGCGATGCGGGGTGCGCTCTCGGAGGCGGTCGAAGTGCTGGTTCGCGGCACGATCGCGCCGGACTCACCGTACGCCGGCCGAACGCTTTTGGACATCAACCTCGAGTCGGAGACCGGCGTCCGGGTGATCGCGATCCGGCGCGACGACGACTGGATCCTCAACCCCGGCCCGGAGACCGTTCTCGAAGACGGCGACGTCACCATCCTCCGGGGCCCGGAACCCAACATCGAGGAGGTGTACGAGCGGGCAACCGGTGACCCCTACGAGGTCGAACCGCCCGTCGAGTCCGACATCGACGACCTGGAGCGAGCGGTCGACTCGATCGTACTGATGAAGAACCTCTCGGAACTGGCGGTCGATCTGGCCTACGGGAGCGTGCTCTTCGACAACGAGGAACTGGCCGAAGAGGTGTCGAACCTCGAGGTCGAGGTGGACGCGCTGCAGTCGCGGTTCGAGGCGTGGACGCTCCAGGCGGCGAAAAACGCCGAGGATCCCGTCGCCCTGCGCGGGCTCATCCATCTCGGCGTCGCGACCGAGGAGGTGTCCGACGCGGCTCTGGAGATCACCGAAGGGGTGCTCCGGGACCTGGACGTCCACCCGGTCGTCGAGCTCGCGGTACGGGAATCCGACGAGATCATCACTCGAACGACGATCGCCGCCGGGAGCGCCCTCGACGGGACGGACGTCACGGAGGGGGTTCCCGACACAGACATTTCGACGAGCGTCATCGCGATCCGACGTCCCGAGGAGGGTTGGATCGTCGGTCCCGACATGAATACTGCCCTTCGTCCCGGGGACGTCGTGATCACGAAGGGTACCCGAACCTCAGCGGTGGAGTTCGCCGAACTGGCGACCTAGCCCGGACTGGTCCGGGTTCGATAAACTACTTTCACAACAGAATGAGCACAGCGCCGAGTTCTTCCAACAGCACGACGTGAAGCGGCGGGCCGCCGAGCACAGCGATGGCGACGACCGACAGGATGATCACGCCGAGGATGTCACAGACGTTCGTCACCACCGGGATCGTCGTGTCGTCCGGGTCCAATCCCTGTTTGTAGGAGACGTACGTCGCCGCGATCGACAGCACGATCGCGACAACCGCGAGGATCATCCCGCTGACGACCGAGATGACGAGCAGGTCCCAAAGTGCCATCGGCTCACCGGTTATCAGGTGGCCGACCCCGTAGGCGACGAACCCGAGGATCGTGAAGATCGTTCCAGCGAGCGCGAGGATCGCGAGGATGTTCGTCCACAGGACTGTATCCCGGGGATCGAACTCGAGCAGTCCCAGATGCAGCCGGGTCGAGAGCCGCGAGGAGAGGATCGCCCCGAGGTTCCCTCCCATGTCGATCATCACAGGGACGAGCACCAGAAGCGTCGGGTTGCCGAGATACGTCTCCTCGAGCGTCTCGAGGACAAACCCCGATCCCATCTCGAGGATCGACAGCACCACCAGAATCGGGAACATCGTTCCGACGATGCTTTTCACGGTCCAGCTATCCAGCGAGTCACCGGGGATCGACACCATTACACGACCACCCCTACGACCGTGATCGCGACGAACAGGAAGACGACGCCGAAGATGTCACCCAGTGTGGTGACGATCGGTCCGATCAGGTTGTCGGGATCGAGACCGTGTTTGTAGCCGGCGAACACCAGCACCAGCAGTCCACCGATGAGAACGATCGACGTCAACACCCCGGAGATGAGCATGATACCGACGAGTTCGACGAGCCGTGCGGGATCCCGTCCCGGAACGAGCTGTAACAGCCCCCACGACAGGAAGCCGATGAATACGGAGATTCCGATCCCGTTGATAAACGAGGCGATCACCGCGGCCAGTAGCCGCCGGTCGCGCTGGAACCGTGGTTCGATGAGCCCCTGGTGGAGCCCGGAGGAGATCCGCGCTCCCAGCGCGCCGTAGACGTTACCACGGGTGGCCAGAAACGCGGGTAACAGCAGTAACAGCCCAGGATAGCGCTCGAACCCGTCGATCATCCCCTCGGTCCCCAGAACCGACCCTGCGAACACACCCCCCAGAAGGCTCACGAGGAGGATGGCGATGGATTCGCGGTAGATACGCCACACCCCGTGCCGTACGTCCATACAGGGATCTGAAGCGAATCGGACATAAATGTACCGAGCGAGCGAGGGCACTCCCGTTCGGTCTCAGTCGTCGTTTTCTGCTCCTGGTGTAAGATCAGTTACAGTACCGACGCCCTTGCTCTGTCCCTCCCGAAAGACGAACTTCTGTCCCTCCTCGACGAGGTACGGCCTGAACTTGAATCGAATCCGAGCCGTCCCGGTGTCACCTGGAAGCAGGCGTCCGTCGTCGGGATGGAACGAAGCCGCCTCCGAGACGGTCTCGAGGTGGACGACCGGTTCGTAGCCGTCCTGGATCCGCGTAGGATGGTTCAGCACCATCACTTCCGCCTCGAACTCCCGTACCGGGGTTGGATCGGCGTCCCTGGGGAGCAGCGCCATCCCGCGTTCGATCTCGGGTTCGCTCACCCCTGTAAGTGCGATCCCGACGATCCGACCAGCGCGCGCCTCGTCGACCCGGTGGTAGTGCATCTCGATCGACCGGACCTCGACGTCGCGGAACGTTCCGTCCGGCATCGGGCCCAGGAGGAGTTGGTCTCCCGCCTCGACTGTCCCCGAGTTGACCGTTCCGGAGGCGACTGCGCCGACGCCGGTGACGCCGTACGTCCGATCGACGTACATCCGGAAGGCCTCTCGCTTTTCCTCGTTGCGGTTCGGAAGCTGTTCGAACAGTCGATCCAGCGTTTCCAGTCCCTGTTCGCTCACGGCCGACGTCCGGAGGATCGGCACGACGCCGTCGCCGATCTCGTCGACGGCCGTCGTGACGCCGTGGCGGGCCAAAAGCAGGGGCGTCCGCCCGGCGTCCCGGAGCATCGACTCGACGTCGCGTTCGACCTCCAGCAGCCGCTGTTCGTCCACGAGATCGACCTTGGTGAGCGCGACGATCGTGGGGAGATCGGTCGCCAGCAGGATCCCCAGATGCTCCCGGGTGGTCTTCGTCGGACCGTCGTCGGCAGCGACGGTCAACAGTCCGTAATCGAGCTTCTGTCCGACGAGTCCTCGGATCGTGGTCCGGAGCCACGGCTCGTGACCGACGGTGTCCACGAAGGAGACGAGCCGGTCGGCCTCCTCGACGACCCGGGCCCGATCCTGCTTCCGGTGGGGGTTCTCCAGACGGACGGGCCCCTCGTCGTCGAAGCCGTACACCCCGTACGAGAGATCCGCAGAGAGCCCCCGCTCGACCTCGTGTGGCTGGACGTCGAGATACGACCTGGTGTCGCCGTTACCGTCGTCAGGTCGGCCCGTAACCAGCGATCCCACGAGCGTGGACTTGCCGTGATCGACGTGGCCGGCCGTCCCCACCACGATGTGATCGTCATCGGAGGCCAGCATTCCGCCGTCCCGGATCGTCGCCACCCCCACCAGCCCCTCCTCGGAGCCGTTCCCTCGTTTTCCCGCACTCCATGTCTCGACATCGGCGATGTGTGCGTCGGCCTCCTCACAGAGCAACGACAGCACGTCCATCGTCTCGGAGAACGCGTCCGGCGAGATCCCGGCGATCCCCCCGTCGTCGGTGACGCCCACAACGTAGGTCGCCTCGCCGTTGCCCGACAGTACGCGGTGCCGGAGCTGGGCGGCGAGGCTCTGGAGGCGACCGTCCGCGAGGTGGATCTCCCGGGAGAGGCGCTCTTTGAACTCGACGTGTCCGCCCTCCCGTTCGCCACGTTCGAGGGCCCGTTCGAGCACGACCCTGTCGGCGCTCATGGGCGCGAGTACGCCCCTGTACCGTATAACGGTTGTGCGGGTTTTGCTCTCGCAGGGAGTGTCGAAGGGGTCACGGTGGCGGATCGATCGTTTCTGGCGGTTCGGAATCGAACTTTCGGTCGAGGAACTCGCGTTCGGCCACCGAGAGCTCTCGGTCCAGAAACTGTCTCAGACCGTTCTCGTAGGTTCCCGGATCGGCGCTGCCGGGGCGTTCGAGAACCAGCTCCGCGATCCCCGTTCGTCGACCGGTGTACGCGAACCCCGCCCTGTAGGCCGCCTCGTAGGCGAACGGGTTGTTGACGGCGATTCGACAGCGCTCGTATCCCCGGATCTCGGCCCTTCTGGCGACGAACCCGAGGAGACGGGGACCCAGTCCCCGTCCCCGGTGGTCGGCGTGGACCGTGACGTACCGAAGCCAGAGGGTTCCGGGATCTGTTCGGTCCTCGTTGAACGCCACCGCTGCCAGGACGTCGTCCTCGAACGCCGACGGATCGACTCCGTCGGGGAGATCCTCGGCGTCAGCTTCCGCTTTTGCCGCGCCCTCGATTTCGGTGTCACCGCGGATCACGGCCTTACCGGTGGTGGTCATGACGAACTTGCCGGCGTAGCTGAACGTTCGGAAATCGAGCCTGAGGGTGGGCCCCGACGGCGGCCAGCCGAGCAGTTCGAACTTCACGCATTCGGTAGGATCCGCTCTCTTAAGTACGGTCTGCCTCTCGCAATCACGGTGTGTGTCGCAAGTACTGGGACGATACATCCTTTATGCGTCCCTGGATCGTAGATGGAACCATGTTCGGCCCCGGCGACGTCCGTTTTTTCGATCTCGTCTCGCACGTGTACGACGCCGTGATGCCGCCGGCGTCCGTCGAGGACCTGTCGGCGGGGCTCGCGATGGCCGACCGGCCGATCGATCGAGTCCTCGACGTCGGTGGAGGAACCGGACGGGCGATCGCGTCGATCCGCGGCCCCGAGCGAGTTGTCGCCGACGCCTCCGCGGGGATGCTCCGACGTATCGGCGGCGAGAACGTCCACGGGGTGTTGACCGACGCGAGGCGGCTTCCGTTTGCGGACGCCGCCTTCGACGCGGCGCTTCTGGTCGACGCACTCCATCACGTTCCCGACCGGCCAGTAGTACTACGGGAGGCGTTCAGGGTGCTCGCACCGGGGGGTGTGCTCGTGATCCGGGAGTTCGATCCGTCCCACCCTCTCGGACGACTGCTGGTCGCCGGCGAGCACGCCGTCGGTATGCGCTCCCGCTTTTATACGCCCGCGGAACTGGCCGACGAACTCTCGGCTGCCGGTTTCGAACCGTCGGTACTCGATACGGGGTTCGGATACACGGTGGCCGGGGTGGTTCCGGTCGACGGTGACCGTCTGTGAGGATCGTATAGCGGTTGCACGAGTCGTGGAGTACCTCGGGGTCAAGTCGTTCGAGAATCTTCGATTCTCGTGATCACGAAAGTCTTCGATTTTCGGACGACCCCGAGGCACTCGGTCTGCTTTTGTCTGTAGACCAGATCGATGGCCAGTCACGCCACGACGACGGCGGTCACGACCGACACCAGAACCGCGAGAATTGCCCACGTTTTCGGAGTGTCGTATCGGCCGTACGGTCCACCCTTCCTGGAAAACACATAGAGTACGTACACCAAAAGCGGTGTCAGACGGTACTGGAGCGGTATCGGGGTCGAAAGCGCGTATTCGAACCCCAGCGTGAGCGCGACTGCACAGGCCGCGGCGACTCCCGCGACGAGAAGGTCCTCGCGGGCTCGGTCGAGATCCATGTGCTCGCTATCGACGAGGCGCGAAAAGAACTCGGCGGTTCGCAACCGGTCGGTCGCGGTCGATCGGAGCCTCCGGAGCCGCTACGTGATCGAGAACGACGCAGCGACGCCGAGCAGTGCGACGAGGGCGGCACTCAAAAGCATCAGATACGTAAGCGACCGCGGCTCCTGTTTGAGATGCTGGTAGTAACCGACGATCAGGCCGGTTTTGAGGAACGCCGCGACCATCGTGGCGCCGATCGCGGTCCAGTAGTCGAACCCCGGGAGATTGAAGAACAGCCACTTCGAGGCAGCAAGCACGAGGAGAAGCACGTAGACGAGTGTGTACTGTCGTACCGACGTCATTGGCGTCCGAACCGGGGGACCGTGTGAACTTATATCTTCCCCCAATGTGGGGGGTAGCCCTTTACAGTCACCTCGTCGACAACAGCTCATCCACGATATCGACGGTACAGGAGATACGCGATCGCCAATCCGACGATCCAGCTCCCGATTCCGAACACGCCGATGAGGACCCCGCGGAGCACCGGATGCAGTTCGGACAGCATCACCATCAGGGAAAAGACGTCCATCGATGCAACTGTTCGCGTCCGACCGGAAAAGTGGTTCGGGGCGTCACACCGACGTCGTTCGGGGCGTCACACCGACGTCGTTCGGGGCGTCACATCAGGTAGAACAGCGGGAAGAGGAACACCCAGACGATATCGACGAAGTGCCAGTACAGCCCGAAGTACTCGATCGACCGCTCGTCCTCCAGGTAGGCGCCCCTGGCGGCCCTGGCGATCAGGAACGCGGCGATGAGCAGGCCGATGATGACGTGCACGGCGTGGAGGCCGGTGGTGACGTAGTACGTCGACGCCTGGACGCTGGAGCTGAGAGTGATCCCGTCGATGTAGATCTTCTCGTACCACTCGAACAGCTTGATGCCGAAGAAGGTAAATCCGAGCAGCATCGTCGCTCCGAGAGCGCCGACGAGCTTGCGACTGTCCCCCCGTTGTGCGGCAACGAGCGCAAGGATCACCGTAAACGAGGAGGTCAGCAGAACGAACGTGTTTATGAGGCCGAAGGTGGCGTCGGGGATCGGCTCCCAGGCGGTCCAGCCGGCGTTGACGCGGATGAACACCGCCGCCGAGAGGAACGCACCGAACACCATCACGTCGGAGGCGAGGAAGAACCACACGCCGAGTTTGTTCTTCTCGATCCCCTCGAAGGGCCACCGCTCGGCGACCTCGCTTGCGGGCGCGAAGAAGTCTTCGAGGCCGAACTTGACACACGCGTAGATGAGCCCCGCGAGCCCGACGGCGGTCGTGATCGGGTAGAAGTAGCCGTCGATACTGCTTGCGCCCGCCTCGAGTGTGATCTGGTCGGCCAGCCCCGACAGTCCGAGGAAGAACACGAACAGCCCGACGCTGATCCAGAACGGCCAGATGCTGGCGTGAGAGGCGTGGTCCCCCGGACTGGCGTTTATCGAGTCGGTCGAACCCGCGTGTCCGCCGTCGGGCACCGCGTCGGAGACGAACTCGAGCCTTCCGGAGGCGTAGCTGGGGCGCCCGGACCAGTTTTCCAGCGGCGGCGGAGAGGGAACCGCCCACTCGGCAGTCCGGGTGTACCGCCAGGGATTGTCGGCCGCGTCCGGGCCGGAAACGTAGCTCTTGAAGAAGTTGTAGAACATGATGAAGAACGATCCACCCAGCAGGAACGCACCGATCGTCCCGAACTGATGGAACGTTATGAAGTCGACGTTGTACTCGAAGACGCGGCGGGGCGTCTCCCAGGCGAGGAACATCGAGAAGTAGACGACGTTGAAGGAGACGAAGAAGATCGCGAAGTGGAGCTTTCCGAGGAGCTCGTCGTACATTTTCCCGGTCATTTTCGGGAACCAGTAGTAGAGCCCGCCGAAGAGGGCGGTCGCGCCGCCGAACATCACGTAATGGAAGTGCGCGACGACCCAGTAGGTGCCCCGGAACTCGTAGTCGAGCACAATCGCACCGAGGAAAACCCCGGTGATCCCACCGAGGATGAACAGAAGCAGCGCCCCGAACGCGAACAAAAACGGCGTAGTAAACCGGACACGTCCCTTGATCAGGGTGTAGATAAGCGCGAACACGAGCAGATCGAACGGGAGCGAGATGCCGATGGTGGTCGCCATCATCAGCGTCTTGATCTCGAGGTTGATCGTCGTGAGGAACATGTGATGCATCCACACCAGGAACGACTGGATCGCGATCAGACACATCGCGATGATCACCCACTTGCGGCCGACGAGACGCTTGCCGGCGAACGTCTGGAACAGTTCCAGCATCACCCCCAGCGCAGGGAAGAAGACGATGTACACCTCCGGATGGCCGAAGAACCAGAACAGATGCCCCCACAGTAACGACCCTCCCTCGGTCGCGGAGAAGTAGACGCTGCCGAAGATCCGGTCGGAAAGCAAGATCAGCGCCGCCGCCAGCAGCGTCGCGAAGGCGAACAACATCATCCAGACAGTAAGCAGGATCGTCCAGGTGAACATCGGCATGTCCCACAGCCCCATCCCCTCCGCCCGCGAGTGATGGATCGTCACGAGGAAGTTCATCGTCGAGGCGGTCGAGGCGGTGAGGAACATGCCGAGCGCGAGGATCGCCCCCGTCGAGCCGATGCTGGGCGTGTACGCCGGCAGATTCAGCGGCGCGTAGATCGTCCAGCCGGCGTCCAGCGTTCCGCCCTGGAAAAACGAGATCGCAAACAGGACCCCCGAGAGGAGGTACAGCCAGTACGATAGCGCGTTGAGCCGGGGGAACGCCAGGTCCTCCGCGCCGATCTGCAGGGGGACGAAGTAGTTCGCGAAGCCGAACGCCAGCGGCGAGAGGAACCAAAACACCATCAACAGGCCGTGGGCGGTCACCGCCTCGTTGTACGCGAGCCCCGTCAGGACCTGGTCGCCGGGCACCCACATCTGCATCCGGATGAGCAGCGCGAGCATGCCGCCGAAAAGCAGAAAGAACAGCGCAGTCAGGGTGTAGAGGATGCCGACGTCCTTGTGGTTCGTCGTGACGAACCACCGTTTCAGCGTCGATTTCGGAGGGAGGTGGTGGCTGTGATCGTCGTCTTCTCCTTCGGATTCGACGGGGGCGGGCGATCCGTGTTCGTCCCCGGCGTGGGCGCCGCTCATGCAGCGACACCTCCGGAGGAGACGACGGCTCCGAGAGCCGGGCCGGTCAGCGAAGACGACGTATCGTCAGCGTCCGAGTCGTCGGCGTCGTCAGTTTCGGCGTCGTCAGTTTCGGCGTCATCGGCGTCGTCAGTTTCGGCGTTTTCTCCGCCGTTTTCGTCAGCTTCCGGATCCGTTCCTTCGTACCACTCCTCGAACTCGCCAGGTTCCATTACGATAATGTCTGCTTTCATGTACGAGTGACCGCTTCCGCACAGCTCGAAGCATTCGGCGGTGTACGTTCCCGTTTCCTCCTCGAGGAACCAGGTCGTGGAGGTTTCGCCGGGGATGGAGTCGGTTTTGATGCGTAACTCCGGCGAGCCGAAGTTGTGCCACACGTCCCGTGATGTCACGTGGAGGTACACCACCTGATCGGCCGGAACTCGCAGTTCGTTGTCCACGGAGTGCCCGTTCGGATACTCGAACTCCCAACCGAACTGGTAGCCTTCGACGTCTATCTCGAGTTCGGCCTCGGGATCGACGTCAGGCCCCGATTCGACGTAGATCAACAGGGTGTACGCGTACACGACCAGACTGATGACGATGATGGCGCTGATGCCGAACGAGAGGAACAGCTTCTTTCCTTTTCCACCGTCGTCTCCCGTCGGGAGCTCACCGAGAGTCGGTCGGTTTTCTTCGTCGTCCTCGGGCTCGCCGTTGTCCCGGTACTTGTAGGCGTTGTAAAGCGTGTAGGCGACCACGACGATCCCCACGAGCGTCCCGAGCGCGAGGAACACGAAGAAGATCTCCTCGAACACGTCCGCCTGAGACCGCCATTCCCCGGGTCGAACCTGCAGGAGGAGTCCCGATAAGAGTACACATGTCATGGGTAGCGAGTCTTGGTATTCCTGACGGTAGGACGTACTTAGCTCTTTTGGCAAATAGGGGATGTAGCCGGGGAGCTCGAAGCTGCCATAAGGCTATTTTCCCGAGTTATGAAGGCTATTTTTAAGTATGGATAAAAAATCTGATATTAACTCGAGGGAGGCAGCGAAGGGTATAAGTACAACCGAACGGAGTACGCAGCACGGGACATATTCGCATGGTTACTGCCCAGTTACTCAGTGCGGTTTTGATGGCCGGGGTACTGCTCGTCGTCTTCCTGGCGGCGACGCGGCGCTCCAGGAAAGCCGGCGGGAGTTCGGACGATCGGGGGCCGGGCGGATGGCGCCGGCTGCAGTCCCGCATGAAAACGGCAGCCGAGGATCCGGCCGTTCTGGCGGTGGGATTCCTGCTTTTGGCCGTCGGAATGGGCCTGGGCGTCGTTGCCGCGGTCGGCGACGGGTTCCTCGAGGGGGTACCAGTCGACCTGCTTGCGGTGGTGCTTGGAGCCACGCTTGCGCTCGTGCTCGTGGCGTACCTCTTTTGGGGAACTTACGCCGCGAGTCGACGCCGGGGGCTCGGCAACGCTCAGGCGGTCGGCGTCGGGGTCGGAACCCTCGGCCTGCTGTTCCTTGCCGTGATCGCTGCCCAGCTCCTGTTCGGCGTCGTCGGATGAGGTCCCGGGGCTGTTGTACTTTTGGCGTCGTCGTTCTGCTGTCCAAAAAAGGGTTCCTCGATCGGGAGAGCTAGTCGACGGTGATCGTGATCGAGCGCAGAATGCTCGAGCGGTCGCCCTTTTCCCAGACGAGGTTCGCGGTGGTGGTTCCGCCGAAATTATCGCTGATCTCCCTGCTAATCGTGTCACCGGCGGCCAATCGACCGTCGCTGGGTTCGGCGGCGTTCATGGCCTCGAACACGGTACTGTCCGATGCGGTGATCGAGAGTTCCGACGCCTCCACCGCGTCACCGCCCTGGTGGGTGAACGTCACTGTGCCGTTTTCGCCCCCGTTCGCATCGAATTCCGCGCCCCAGTTCGCGTTGGGGACGGTGTCTCCGACCTGGTCGCCCAGTCCGAGCACGAACGTGCCGATCACTGCCGCCAGGATCACGGTAATCGCGACCATCAGTATGACGCCGATAACCGGAGAAACTGCGCGCCGTTCCGTAAATAATGTCTGTAATTTCATGACGTATTTTCTCTGTGTACTGACACGGAAAGCGAACTGTTTGGCGATAAATCACCATACGTAGCGGTTACCGTGAGACAATTGTCTATACACCTCCCGACTATATATAGGTTCCCTGATATTACTGTGTCACGTCTCTCGTTAGCGCGGTCCTCGATCGTCTGTGCCACCCGATCCTGTACCACCCGTTCCTGTACCACCCGTTCCTGTGCCGTCTTTGGTCCCAGTCCGTGACCGAAGTCGACCCACCGGCGGCAACGGTTCCATCGGTTTTTCAAAATTGTATAGAAACCACAATACTAATACATCCCAGGGTCCAAACGACAGTCGATGTCAACGCAACTCGAATCCGACGAACCAGTGATCGTCAACGGAACCGCCGAGTTCGAAGAGCTGATCGCGGACGGAGAGACCGTTCTCGTCGACTTCCACGCCGACTGGTGTGGCCCCTGTCAGATGATGGAGCCCGTAGTCGAAGAGATCGCCGCAGACACCGACGCAGTCGTCGCAAAGGTCGACGTCGACGCCAACCAGCCGCTGGCACAAAACTACGGCGTTCGCGGCGTGCCGACCCTGCTGCTCTTCGATGGGGGCGAGGCGGTCGAACGGCTCGTCGGTGTCCAGTCGTCCGAACAGCTAACTGCTGTCGTCGAGCGGTACGCCTAATCTTTTCACACCCCGGCGCGATCACCCGGGTGACCTGGAAGTCGGACACTACAGTGATGAAACCCGCAGAACTCAGATCAGAGATTCCAGCCGTACAGAACGTGGCGTACATGAACACGGGCGCGAGCGGTCCGAGCCCTCGACGGGTCGTCGAGGCCGCCCACGGTTACCTCAAGCGTGTAGAGTACGACGTTCACGCCTCGGGCGACATCTACGAGTTTACGTTCGGGGAATACGAACGGATCAGGGAGGAAATCGCGGAGTTTGTGGGTGCCTCGCCGGCGGAACTGGCGCTCACCGAGAGTACGACCGACGGGATCGCCCGGTTCGCGTCCGGGATCGACTGGGAGCCGGGGGACATCGTCGTCAGAACGGATCTCGAGCATCCTGCAGGGATCTTGCCCTGGCAGCGGCTCGAACGCGAGGGCGTCGAGGTCCGCGTCGTCGAAACCGAAAACGGCCGGATCGACTTAGACGAGTTTACCGACGCCGTCTCGGATGCGAAGCTCGCGTGTTTCAGCGCGCTCACCTGGACCCACGGGACACGGCTTCCGATCTCGGAGCTTGCAGACATCGCCCGCGAGGCGGGAGCGCTCACGCTCGTCGACGCCGTCCAGGTACCGGGGCAGGCACCCTTCGACGTCGAAGAGTGGGGAGCCGACGCCGTCGCCTCCGCCGGCCACAAGTGGCTGCTCGGGCTCTGGGGCGGCGGCTTCCTCTACGTCCGGCGCGAGGTGGCCGACCGGCTCGAACCGCGGTCGATCGGCTATCGGAGCGTCCAGTCGCCCGGTGATTCGTCGTTCCGGTTCAAGCAGGGTGCTCCCCGCCTGGAGATCGGGACGACGAACCTGGCGGCCCACGTCGGACTGCTCGAGGCGATCGAAACGATGGAATCGGTCGGGCTGGAAACGATACAGGGTCGGATCCGCGATCTCACGGACCGGTTCAAGGCCGGCGTGCCCGACGAACGGCTGTTGAGCCCCCGGGAGTACGAGTCAGGACTCGTGACCGTCGACGTGTCCGATCCCGAGGAGACGGTCGAACGACTCGACGACGCCGGGTTCACGGTTCGGTCGATCCCGCCGATGAACGCGGTACGCATCTCCCTGCACGTGTTCAACACGCCCGCGGAAGTCGACGCGCTGCTCGCAGAACTGGACTGGGAACTGTAAGGTACTTCACGCCTCAGTTCGCTGTCCCGTCCTGCCCGCCGGTGCGGCCGGCGATCCGCGGATACCAGTCGAGAACCACGACCAGCAGGGCGACCGCGACGACCGTACCCACCAGGTGGACGAGCGGATCGATGTCGATCCCGAACATGCCAAGCAGCGTGCGCAGCTCCAGCAGGATCACGGCGGCGACTCCGGCCGTGACCAGTAGTCCACTGCGGGAGATTCCGCTCATCGGATCGCCTCCGCGAGCGCGACTGCCGAGTCTCCGAGACCGGCCGGGAGCAGTCCGCTTCCGAGTTCTAACAGCACCGGGAACGCGCGGCCGCCGAGGCCGAACAGCCCGCGGTCGGTGACAATGCTCGCGAGCGGTAGCGCGTACGCGAGAACCACGAGCACGATCGCGATCCCGGTCCACAGCGCCAGGTTGTCGAGCACCTGGGGAGCGTCGTCGGGGCCCGAAAGCGCCGGCGGTAGCGTCTCTCCGACGCCGTCGGCCCGGGGGTTCCCCATCGTCAACACGACGTTACCGAGGAACAGTACAGTCGAGACGAAAAGCAGCGTGCCTCCGATGGCAATCTGGAGGTTGAGTTCGGCAACGCTGCCGAAGACTGTCTCGAACTCGAAGCCGGCGTACTGGGGTTCGGCAGTCCGTCGGGGAATGCCGAGCAGCCCCTGGACGTGCATCGCGTTGGCCATCAGCGCCATTCCGACGAACCACAGCACGACCTGCAAAAGCGCGATCGGCCGGCTGTACAGCTGTTTCCCGCTGATCTGAGGCCAGAGCCAGTAGGTCCCCGCCATGAACGTCAGCGTCACGGCGGTGCCGACGGTGAGGTGGAAGTGACCCGGCACCCACATCGTGTTGTGGACCAGGTAGTTGATGTTCATCCCGGCGTTGATCATCCCGGAGAAGCCGGCAGCCGCGAACATGAGCCCGGCAAGCGCCATTCCCGTAAACGCCGGATCCCGCCACGGCAGCGCGCGGAGCCAGCCGAACAGGCCAGTCCCGCCGCGCTGTCGGGCGCCGTACTCCATGCTCGCGACCACGGTAAAGGCCGTAAGCAGGCTCGGAAGCAGGAGGAACATGGTGTTCGTCATCGCGATGAACTTGAACCCTTCAGCGATGCCCGGATCCAGGTACTGGTGGTGGATCCCGACGGGAGTCGAGAGCAGCAAGAAGAGCACGAAGACGACGCGTGCGAGCGGGTCGCTGAACAGCCGCCCGCCGGAGATCTTCGGGAGGACGGTGTACCACAGCAGGTACGCCGGCATCAGCCAGAAGTAGACGATCGGATGGCCGAAGAACCAGAACAGCGTCCGGGTCAAGAGCGGATTCACCGTGTCGACGATACCCAGCGACCACGGCAGCAGGAACGCGAGTACGGCGACGGCAATGCCGGTCGTGGCGATGTACCACATCAGCATCGTCGTGAGCACCATGAACGTCTGCAGCGGGATCCGCTCGTCTGGGTTCTCCTTCCGCCAGGCGAACCACGACCGGAACCAGTCGGCGCCGGCGAGCCACGTTCCGATGATGAACACCACCAGTCCCGCGTAAAACAGCGGATGAGCCTGGAGCGGCGCGTAGAAGGTGAACAGCACGTCCGCGCTGATGTCGATGCTCCCGACGAAGCCCAGCAGGATCGTCAGGCCGGTAATCGTGATGCCGAGAGACATCAGCCCGTACCACAGCCAGGTGAATCGGATGTCCTCTACGGGCCTCCCGAGACTGCGAACGGTTGCCCACGTGAACACACCCACGAGGAAGAAGATGGTGAAGCTGATCACGAGGAAGACGCCGTGTGCCGTCAGGATCGTGTAGTAGTCGACCGAACTGAATATCCGCAGGATGTCCGTCCGGTGGAGTGCCTGTACGATCCCGAAGAACGCACCCAGTGCAAGCGCCAGGAACGAGCCCAGGAACGCAGCCCTGATCACCCGCGATTCTTCGGGATACTCGTCGACGAACGCGGTTTCAGTCATTCCTCGTCACCTCCCTGGTGGTGTTCTTCGAACTCCTCTTCGGGAACGACGTGTAGTTTCCCCTCCATCGCGTGATGGGCGGCTCCGCAGTACTCGTTACAGACGATTCCGAACTCCCGCGGTTCGTCCGTTTCGACGGTGACCTTCGCGACTTCTCCGGGGATCACCATCGTGTTCGCGTTGGTCCCGACGACCCCGAAGCCGTGGATCACGTCCGGGGAGGTGACGTAAAACGTCACCGTGCTGTGTTCGGGGACCACGATCGGGTCCGGCCTGAACTCGAACTGTTCGGCGATCACGTACACCTCGTACTCGTTTTCGCCGACCTGTTCGACACCGGGTTCACCGAACTTCGGATGGTCGGAAAGCGTGTCCGGGTTGACCGGTTCCTCGTCGTCGGCGACCATCGAGACGCCGGCGCCGACGGCACCGTACGTCACCGTTGCGATGAACGCCAGGATGAGCACGAGCGAAAGCGCGAGCCAGAGTTTTTCGTACTTGTGAACGTGCATAGTCACCCGATCACAACCAGGTCGTTTCCGAGGAACTCCACGAAGTACATGAAGAACCACATCACCACGAGAATCCCGAAGTACACCATGATGAGGGCCAGAGTGCCTTTCGGATCGAACTCTTCTCCGTCCGAGTCGTCGACCAGAGCCGACTCGGTGGATGTCTGTGACGCCGCCCCGTTTGTCATGGGTATGCCTTCGATCTACGGTTGTATAAATACTACGAGACGCATCCACAAATCAGCCGACATGAACGCGATCACTCGTCGTTTTGCATCGGCACCAGGTCCAGTTCGTGACGGGGGCCTACCCGCGGTTCGGGCGCAAAAAGCTTCTTTTTGACTTCCGGAGTCAAGTAGCGTCGAATCGGGGGGCTCGAATCGGGGAACGATTCTTTACCGGGTAGTCCATACGGAGGGTATGGATCTCTCGCCACGGCAGGTCGTTTTGATCGGACTCGCCGCGATCGTTCCGGGGGCAATCTTCGCGGTCGGCACCGGCGAGTACATCGCCGCGATCGCAATCGTCAACGTGGTTCTCATCGTCGCGAGTCTCGTGTACGCGATGTCCGACACCGAATCCGAGTCGGAACCGCCGGAAGCGAAAGCGGCGAACGGAGGCCCCGTCGGACAGTAGATGTCCTCGCGTGAGTGTTCCCTCTGTGATCTCCCGACCCCGGATCCGCCAGTGAGTGGCGACGCCGTCGAGGGGGAGTTCTGTTGTCGCGGCTGTCTGGAGGTCGCAAAGGCGCTGGGAACGGATGCCCTCGAGGGCCGGGAGGGGGACGAACTCGACAGGGAGGCGATCGAACGGGCGGTCACCGGCGAAAAGAACGAAAGCGCCGACGCCGATCAGATGTCGCCTCCGGAAAACGCCTGCGAGACCGCGTATCTGACGGTCGACGGGATGCACTGTGCGACCTGCGAGACGTTCCTCGAGGCCGTGTCGGAACGCGAGTCGGGCGTCGTCGACGCCACGGCCAGCTACGCGACGGACACGATGCGGATCCGGTACGATCCCGAATCGGTCGACGAGGAGGATCTCCCGTCGGTCGTCACTGGAACCGGGTACACCGCGTCGTTCCGGGAGGTCGACCGCGAGCCGGAGTCGGGAGACGTCGCAGTCGTCCGGTTCCTGATCGGCGGCGGCTTCTTCGGCATGATGGCAATGCTGTGGTACGTCCTCTTTCTGTATCCCACGTACTTCGGCTTCCAGCCGGTCGTCGAGTTCGGACAGTTCGACCGGCTGTACCTCTTTACGCAGATCTGGCTGTTCACATCCGTCGTGCTGTTTTACACGGGATTTCCGATCCTCCGAGGGGCGTACGTCAGCCTCCGGGCCCGGCAGCCGAACATGGATCTGTTGGTGTCGCTTGCGGCCTCGAGTGCCTATCTCTACAGCACGATCGCGATGCTCGTCGGGCGGACCGACCTCTACTTCGACGTCACCGTCGCCGTAATCGTGGTCGTCACCGCGGGCAACTACTACGAGAGCCACATCAAGCGTCGGGCGATGGGACTGCTCTCGACGCTTGCTGGCGACCGGATCGAGACGGTCCGGAGAGAGGACGGCACCGAGTTCGGAATCGAGAACGTCTCGCCCGGCGACAGGCTCCTCGTAAAGCCCGGCGAACGGATCCCGTTCGATGGGACAGTTCGGGATGGGGCCGCCGCAATCGACGAGGCGGTCGTCACCGGCGAGTCGCTGCCCGTCACCAAGCGCCCGGGCGACGAAGTGGTCGGCGGATCGGTCGTCGCGGATTCGCCACTCGTCGTCGAGGTCGCCGATCCCGTCGAGAGTACCCGAGACAGGCTGGTCGAGCAGCTCTGGGAGATCCAGAGCGCCCGCTCGGGCGTCCAGCACCTCGCCGACAAACTCGCGACGGTGTTCGTCCCGCTCGTGACCGTGCTTGCGGTCGCGATCACGGCGCTTTTCCTCCTCACGGGAGCCTCGCCCACCCGGGCGTTCCTCGTGGGACTCACCGTGTTGATCGTCTCGTGTCCGTGCGCGCTCGGGCTGGCGACACCGCTTGCGGTGGCAAGTGGAGTCCGCACTGCCGCCGACCGTGGGATCGTCGTCGCCACGGAGACGATCTTCGAGGACGCAGCGGAGGTCGACATCGTCGCGCTCGACAAGACGGGGACCCTCACCGAGGGGCGTATGCAGGTGGTCGACGTTGTTCCCTTCGAGGGAACCGAACGGCACCTCCTGGAAGTCGCCGCCGCAGTCGAGCGGTTCTCCGAACACCCAGTCGCGGATGCGATCGTCGAACGCGCCGCAGAGGGCGCCTTCGAGGGCGGAGCGGTCGCCGACGGCGGCCTGGTCGACGGCAGCACGGCCGACAGCGATCCACCGGGTGGCCTGCAAGGGGAGGACGATTCGGCGTCCGAACCCGGACACGATAGCCTGGAACGGGCCGGCGACGGAACTGTCGACGCCGGCGACGTGACGATCCACGCACGCGGCGTCGAGGCGGCCCTCGACGGTGGATCCCTGCTCGTCGGGCATCCGTCGCTGTTCGACGAACGGAACTGGACATTGCCCGAGGAAACCCGTACGCGAGCGGCTGCCGCCGCCGAGTCCGGCCACGTGCCGGTCGTGGTCGGCAGGCGAGACGCAGGCGGAGAGGGGGAGATCCTCGGCGTCCTCGTCGTCGGGGACGCCCCGCGGGCCGAGTGGGACGAAGTCGTCGCGGAACTGGCCGGGACCGGTCGGGAGATCGTCGTCCTCACGGGCGACGACTCGGCGGCCGCCACCCACTTCGAGTCCCACCCGGACGTCTCGAGTGTCTTTGCCGGCGTCCCGCCGGAGGGAAAGACCGCAGCGATCCAGCGTCTCCGGTCGTCGGGTGTGGTGGCGATGATCGGCGACGGAACGAACGACGCTCCCGCGCTCGCCGCCGCAGATCTCGGCGTCGCCATGGCTGAAGGGACCGAACTCTCTGCCGACGCTGCCGACGCGGTCATCACCGGACGAGACCTGTCTTCGATCCCGACCCTCTTTGCGGTCTCGTCTGCGACCAACCGTCGCATCCGACAGAATCTCGGTTGGGCGTTCGTCTACAACGGGATCGCGATTCCGCTCGCCCTCACGGGTCTTTTGAACCCGCTGTTTGCGGCGGCGGCGATGGCGACAAGCAGCCTGCTCGTCGTGCTCAACTCCAGTCGCCGACTTCTCTGAGGCGGAACGACGCGGGACCGACATCGGTTTCGCCGGTCTCGCTGTCGTCCGGTATCGCCACCCCAGTGTGACAACAACTGTTAATCGGCGTGAGACCTAACTACAACCAATGCTACTCCAGATGGAGCTTCTCGGTCCCGAGACGCTGCCGCTTCTGTTGATAACGGCGGGGCTTTTGATCTCGATGGCGGAGGCGCTCGCACCGGGAGCAAACTTCATCGTCGTCGGGATCGCCCTGCTCGGGGCGGGGCTGGTCGGTCTCGCACTGGGGCCGCTCGCAAGCCCGATCGTGCTGGCAGTGCTCGTCTTGCTGTTCGGTTCGGTCGCCTTCTACGGTTACCGGGAGCTGGACATCTACGGCGGGAAAGGGCAAGCACAGACGCGGGACTCCGACTCGTTGAAGGGCCAAACCGGACGAGTGACGGAGGCGGTCACGCCGACCGGCGGACAGGTGAAACTGGACTCCGGCGGGTTCAACCCGTACTACTCGGCACGGAGCATCGACGGCGAGATCCCGGAGGGGGCGGAAGTGCTCGTGATCGACCCGGGCGGCGGGAACGTCATCACCGTCGAATCGCTGGAGGTCGTCGAAGACGAGATCGACCGGGAACTTGCCCGCGGTCGCGACGCCTCGGACGCCGCAGACGCCGCAGTCGACGCAGCCATGCAGGAGGCGAAAGAGGAGGAAGACGACCGCGACTCGGATCGAGAGCAAGAACCCGACTCGGAACGGGAACCCGAACGCGAACGGTGACCTCTCCCGGTGTCGGCCTCGCTACCCCACGAGTCTCTTGACCATTGTCGATACGTGTTCGATTTCGTCCGCGTTTATCCCGTGGCCCATGCCCTCGTAGATCGACTCGGTGACGTCGCCTCCGAGACGCTCGAAGACGTCGCGAGTCTCGTGGACGCGTTCGACTGGAATGTGCGGATCGACGTCGCTGCAACCGAGAAACACCGGCGTTCCGTCGAGCGTGCCCCCGTAGTCGCGGGGCGTTCCGTCGGGACCGACGAGACCCCCCGAGAGTGCCGCGAGCCCCCCGTATCGGCGCGCGTTTCGTGCGGTCCACTCCGAGGCGAGACACGCCCCTTGCGAGAACCCGATCAGTGCGACCCGCTCTGTGCTCACCCGATCGGCGGCCTTCGAAACGACCTCGCCGACCCGATCGAGGGCGGCCGAAAGCCACGGCTCGTTTCGCTCGATCGGCTCCAGGAACGACTGTGGATACCAGGTTCGCTGTGCCGCCTGCGGGGCGAAGTACGCGACGCCCTCGGCGTCGAACTCCTCGGTTAGCCCCAGGATACTTCGCGCGCTGGCCCCCCGACCGTGGAGCAACACGACGGCGGCCGACGCCGCAGACAGCTCTGTCCCCTCGCGCAACAGCGGCTGATCCCCGTGGTTCATACTCCCGCTCGGGACTCGGGAGGGTTATCGCTTCCCCCGGCGGTGGTGTCCCGGCGTGTCCCGGCGTGTCCTGTGCCTGCCCCGGTTGCGCGGGTCGAATCGGGAGAGTGCTGGCCAATCCTTATGTGGCGCGTCGCCCTATGCGGTGTATGGACCCCGTACTGCAGTTCGGTCTCGAAACGGGCGCGGCGACGATCGGATTACTGTTTCTCTTGCTCGTCGTCATCGTCATCTGGCAGTCCGTCGAGATCGTCGACGCCTACGAGAAGAAGGCGCTTACCGTGTTCGGAGAGTACCGGAAACTCCTCGAGCCGGGATTCAACATCATCCCGCCGTTCGTCTCCCGGACGTACCCGTTCGACATGCGGACCCAGACGCTCGACGTCCCGCGTCAGGAGGCGATCACGCGGGACAACTCGCCGGTGACCGCCGACGCTGTGGTCTACATCAAGGTGATGGACGCGAAGAAAGCGTTCCTGGAGGTAGACGACTACAAAAAGGCCGTCTCGAACCTGGCTCAGACGACGCTGCGTGCGGTGCTGGGAGACATGGAACTGGACGACACGCTCAACAAGCGCCAGGAGATCAACGCGAAGATCCGAACCGAACTGGACGAGCCGACCGACGAGTGGGGAATCCGGGTCGAATCGGTCGAGGTTCGCGAAGTCAACCCATCGAAGGACGTTCAGCAGGCGATGGAACAGCAGACGTCCGCCGAGCGCCGCCGCCGGGCGATGATCCTGGAAGCGCAGGGTGAACGCCGCTCTGCCGTCGAGAAGGCGGAAGGTGACAAGCAGTCCAACATCATCCGGGCACAGGGTGAAAAGCAAAGCCAGATCCTCGAGGCGCAAGGTGACGCGATTTCGACCGTGCTCCGGGCACGATCCGCGGAAGCGATGGGCGAACGCGCAATCATCGAACGCGGCATGGAGACGCTGGAGGCGATCGGCCAGGGTGAATCCACGACGTTCGTGCTACCCCAGGAGCTGACCAGCCTCGTGGGTCGCTACGGCAAACAGCTCTCGGGTGCCGACACCCAGGAGATGCAGGCACTGGACGCCCTCGAATTCGACGAGGAAACCCGCGAACTTCTCGGCCTCGACAACATCGAAGAGATTCTCGGACAGATCGACGAGGCGGCAGAGATGGACGTCGAGCAACTCGAGGAGGCGGCCGAAGCGATCAAGGCGGGCGACACGGGCGGGGGCATCAAGTCCGCGAACGAAGTGATCGAGGAAATGGACGAGGAGATGGAAGGGGAAGCCGCCGTCGAGACCGACAAGGAGTGAACACGATCGGCCGTTCTCGGCGGTAGAATCGGCTCGACCAAGCGAAGTGTTTTTAGCGCCAACCGACTACGAACGGGTAGTGACAGACGGCGTCGACGAACGGAAGCGGGACACGCTGCGGCGGTTCGCCGCGCTTGGAGCCGCCGCCCCGTTCGTCGGATCGGCAACAGCAGACTCGGACGACGGGACCACGGATGATCCGTCCGGACAAGACGACAACGAGACCCGGGAGGCGATCTGCGGATACGTCTCGACGACGCCCGGGGCCCACTTTTCGAAACTCCGAGACGACCTCAGGCTCGGGACGGGCGAAACTCAGTATCACCTCCGTCGGCTCGAAGACGGCGGTGCCGTCGAATCGATTAAAGACGGCGACTACCGACGCTACTACCCGGCCGACAGGTTCGACCGGTGGGAGAAGCAAGCGCTGGGGTATCTCCGTCGTGAAACGCCGCGGCTGATGATCCTCGAACTCCTTTCGGAACCAGACCTCACCGGCGCGGCGCTGGCCGACCGGATCGGCGTCTCGCGGCCGACGATAAGCGCAGCTGCAGGCGAACTATCCGAGGCCGGAATCCTCGATCGAGAGGACGGCTATCGCTTGGAGGAGCCCGAACGAATCATCGCACTCGTCGTCCGGTACGCCGACTCGTTCGGGCCGGAGGCGGTCGCGTTCGCCGATCAGCTCGCCGACTACGTCCGCCACGATCCACGTCGCTGACAGTTCCACCGGATCTCGTCAAGAACAGACCGCGTCGGTTTCCTCACTCGACCATCCAGGTCGTCCCCGACGAGTACCCCCACTTCTCGATCGTGAGGTCCGTCTCGGCCTCCCGGACTGCCCGGATGTTCGCACCGACTTCCTTCGCGGAGAGTTCGAGCTCTTCTGCGATGAGCCGCGACTTGAAGTACGTCTTGTCGTCGGCGTTCGACCGGAGGTATTCGTAAATGCGCAGCTGTTTCTCGGAAAGCGAGCCGCGGACTGGTTCCGGCAGCGATCCGGACTCGCGAACGGGTTCGGTGTCGACGGACGTCTCGGCGCCGGCCGATGCGGCTGTGCTGCTCATACTGGTACCAGGCGAGCACCGACTAAAACGGGTTTGGTACGTCGGCCTAACCCGCCGCTATACTGTGGTTTCACCCGAGAAACTGCCACAATAGCGGCCGGGTGTCCCCCAGAACGGGTACGGCTGTCTACGGGGTCGCAAACGCCGACGGGGGAGGAGAGCTCGGACGGTCGAACGCGCAGAGTGCTTCAGAAGGTACTTATCCGCGCCCCGGCGATGGTCACCCAATGAGCGACGGTCCACGGCCGGACCCGGCGGCCGTCGAAGTTAGCGTCGTCCTCCCGGCGTACAACGAGGAGGAGACCATCGAGTCGACGGTTCGGTTGACGCTCTCGACCCTCTCGGAGTTTCTTCCGTCGGGCAGCTTCGAGGTGATCGTCGCGGAGGACGGCTGTGACGATCGCACCCCGGAGATCGCGACGCGGCTCGCCGAGTCGGATCCGCGCGTCCGTCACTTCCACAGCGACGAGCGGCTGGGACGGGGCGGGGCGTTGACACGGGCGTTCGACGCGGCGGACGGCGGGACGCTCGTCTACTTCGACACCGATCTGGCGACGGACATGGGCCACCTCGAGGAGCTCGTGGAATCGGTGCGGTCCGGGGAGTACGACGTGGCGACCGGCTCCCGGTGGATGCCCGGCCACGAGGCCGACCGCCCAGTAAAGCGGAGCATCCCCTCGAAGGGGTTCAACCTCCTGGTCAGGACGATGCTGCGCTCGGACGTGCTCGATCACCAGTGCGGGTTCAAGGCGGTGTCCCGGGAGGCGTTCGACCAGCTGAAAGGCGAGATCCAGGACGAACACTGGTTCTGGGACACCGAACTCCTGGTCCGGGCGCAGCGGCGGGGGCTGTCGGTAGCGGAGTTCCCCGTCGAGTGGGAGCCGAAAGGCGACACGAAGGTCGACCTGGTGCGGGACGTCTTCGGGATGGGCTCGCAGATCGTCCGGCTGTGGTGGCAACTGTCGGTTCGCCCGCGGATCACGACGCGGGTGACGCTCGTTGCGGGGACGCTGCTGGTCGCCCTCGCCGTGCTGTTGATGACGCGGTATCTGGATCCCCGGGAGGTACTCGCGGAGATGGGACGTGCGGATCCGACGCTTATCGGACTCGCCGTGGGCGTGTACGTGCTTTCCTGGCCCGTTCGCGGCTACCGGTATCGGGACATCCTTGCCGAACTCGGGTTCCGCGAGGACCTCGGGTTCCTGACGGGAGCAATCTTCGTCAGTCAGACCGGGAACCTGGTGTTCCCGGCACGGGCTGGCGACGCGATTCGAGCGTACATCGTGAAGGTCAGACGCGACATCCCGTACCCCTCGGGCTTTGCGTCGCTCGCGGCCGAACGGGTGTTCGATCTGTTGACCATCACGGGGCTTGCGGGACTCGTGCTCGTCGGCTACGCGATGTCGGGTCAGTTCGGCGAGGTCGCGGCGACGGTCTCCGGCGGGGAAGACCCGGGACAGATCGCCGTCGCGGGCGCCGTCGGCGTCGGGAGCGCGGCGCTTCTGGCCGTCGCCGCGATCGTCGCCTCCGCGCGATCCGGCGGGAACCGGATCCGCCAGTTCGTCGGCTGGATTACCGACGACTCCTACGGCCAGTACGTCGCCGGAGTGCTCGAACGGTTCGTGGCCGACGTCCAGCGGGTCGGTGCCGACTCGACGGTGTTCGCGCGGGTCGGCGCCGCCAGTGTGGTGATCTGGACGCTCGACGTACTCACCGCCGCGCTGGTCCTCGCGGCGTTCGGCGTCGGGTTGACGACGGCGTCGCTGCTCGCGGTCTGTTTCTTCGCAGTCAGTGTCGGAAACCTCGCGAAGGTGTTGCCGTTGTCGCCCGGCGGAGTCGGTCTGTACGAGGCAGCGTTTACGTTGCTCGTTGTCGGACTCACGCCGATCGGCCCCGCCGTCGCCGTCGGTGCGGCGATCCTGGATCACGCGCTGAAAAACGTGGTCACCCTCGTCGGGGGCGGGATATCGATGTTCGCGCTGAACGTCTCCTTGTCGACCGCCGCAGAGGAGAGTCGGGAACTGAACGAACCGGATCCGGTCAACGAGTGATTCGTTCGGAAGCACCACCCGGGACGAAACCGAAGAACTATTTAAGTACGCCTTTCCGGCCCTTGTAAACCTCCCGAACCGTCCCGGATCGACGGTTTCCTCGCCCGACACCAAATCTTTTAAGTGATTCACTTCCGTCCACCGGGTACAGACTACCACCCAGCACGTTCGGTTGTGGGTGATGTGACACACAATGAGTGACGAAGTAACGACACGAACGAGAACTGTAGAGAACGAACGAACGAGTGGAACCAGCGAGTCGCTCTCCTGTCCGGAGTGTGGTGGCAACGTCGTCACCGACGAGGAGCACGGGGAAACCGTCTGTAGCGACTGCGGGCTGGTCGTAAGCGAGGGATCCGTCGATCGTGGCCCGGAGTGGCGCGCCTTCGACGCCCGAGAGAAAGACCAGAAGAGCCGGGTGGGCGCCCCGACGACGAACACGATGCACGACAAGGGGCTGTCGACCAACATCGACTGGCGCGACAAGGACGCCTACGGCCGGTCACTTGGCGCGCGACAGCGCCAGAAGATGCAGCGGCTCCGCAAGTGGAACGAACGGTTCCGTACCCGCGACTCGAAAGAGCGCAACCTCAAGCAGGCGCTCGGCGAAATCGACCGCATGGCCTCGGCGCTGGGCCTCCCGGACAACGTCCGCGAGACCGCCTCGGTCATCTACCGCCGTGCGCTCGATGAAGACCTCCTGCCCGGCCGTTCGATCGAGGGCGTCTCGACCTCCTGTGTCTACGCCGCCGCCAGGATGGCCGGCGTTCCCCGTAGCCTCGACGAGATCGCCGACGTCTCGCGGGTCGAGAAAAGCGAGATCGCTCGGACGTACCGCTACGTCGTCCGCGAGCTCTCCCTCGAGGTGAAGCCCGCCGACCCCGAGCAGTACGTCCCGCGGTTCGCGTCCTCGCTCGAGTTGAGCGACGAGGCGGAGCTCCGGGCGAAACAGCTGCTGAAGAACGCGAAGGACAAGGGCGTCCACTCCGGGAAGTCGCCGGTGGGACTGGCCGCCGCCGCCGTGTACGCCTCCGCGCTACTCACCAACGAAAAGACCACGCAGGCGGCCGTAAGCGAGGTCGCGGACATCTCGGAAGTGACGATCCGGAACCGGTATCACGAACTGCTGGAAGCCGAAGAAGGCATCGTCGCCTGAAGCGGCGTTTACGTGGTGTTCCGCCCGGAACTCCGTTTCCGCTACTCTTCGAACTCGACGACGCCAGCGGCGCGTTTCCGCCGCCGCCGGTACTCCCCGTACCTGTCGTTCGGATCGAATCTGGCTGGGGCGCTGTTTTCCGCCGGAGCGCCACAGCGGGGACACTCCTCGCCGAGCGTGTACACCGGTCGGTCGTGACGGTCGCGCCACACCGAACACCGTCGGATGTCGGATTTCATCGGGGTTCAAAAGTAGCGACGCCGGTCACTCGTCGTCTTCTCGCCGCTCGCGGTGGAATTCCCCGGTTCCGCCGGCAGATTCGATCGATTCGCGTGCGCGGGCAGCGCTGGCCTCGAGTTCGTCCTCGGCGGTCTTGTAGTCGGGTGCACGCACCCGAATCCGGTACTCGGGCGAGCCCACGTACGTCACCTCGAGGTCGATCTCCTCGGGCACCTCGCCGTTCCCCTCTGCTGCCTCGAGCGCCGCTTTGATCGCGTCGACGCCGTCGCCGGCCGCACACTCCAGGTCGACGTAGCCGGTGACGTCGACGTAGGGAACAGAGACGTTCTCGCGGGCGGTCTCGACGACCGCCTCGATTTCGTCCTCGTCGAGATCCACGTCCGAAAGCGCTTCCGTCCCCCGGATCGCCGCCGACTCGAAAGCGTCGTACAGGGTTTCGAACTCCGCGAGCAGCGCGTTCGCGACCGCGCCGTACGTCTCGTCGTCGACGTCTTCACCCAGCGCGAGCAACAGCCAGTTGTCCGCCTTCTGCTCGTTTTTCCACTCCTGGATCTTGTCCTTGCGCTGGTGTTCGTTGACGTCTTTCAGGGAGAGGTCGATCTGCTGGGAGGACTGATCGACGTCGAGCACCTTCGCGACGACCGTCTGGCCTTCACGGACGTGGTCCCGGACGTTCTTGATCCAGCCGGACGCGACCTCGGAGATGTGGACGAGGCCACGTTTGTCCTCGTACTCCTCGAGGTCGACGAAGACGCCGAAGTCGGCGATCTCGTCTACCTTGCCGACGACGAGTTCGCCCTGGTCGGGATAGCCGCTGTACTTCATGCCCGGAACCCCCCGTTATCGGGCCTCGACGGTCTCGAGGACCTCGTGTTCGATATGGCCTTTGCCGCTTTTGGGGACGACGAGCGTCGTCCCGCAGACCGCGCAGTTCACCTTCGAGGCCGGCTTTTCGAAGACGATCTGTTCGTTCTCGCAGTCGGTACACCGGACGCGAAGGAAGTTTCCTGCCATCTGAATCCCCTCCGGGTTACTCCTGGAACTCCAGCCGGCCGGCGCGCCAGCCTTCCCGGTTGTGTGCCTTTCCACAGTCGGAACAGCGGTAGGTAAGATCGACCTTCTTGGTGGGCTTGTCGCCACCGGGCACCTTCGAGAACTTCCCCGTGTTGCCGATGGTGGCCGTCTGGCGCTTCCGCTGTCGGTCCTGTACCTTCTTCATTCCGGTCGAGCGACCGGTACGGACTTTCTCTACTTCGTGCTCCCGGTGTCCGTTGCAGAACGGACAGTACGTGTTGAAGCGTCGTGGAATCTGCATGGCTGATTACCTTACAGGCCTCTACTGGGTCGGTCGTTAAAACCCGTTTGGTCTCGGACGGCGCCGAGGGAGTGGCTTCGCAGCCTCGCGCGGATCGAAAACCCCGACGGAAACCAGCGCGCTTTAGGCGCTCATCGCCGAGAGGTACGATAGAGCATGAGTCACGAGAGCTTTCCGACCGACCGTCCCGCGGTCGTCACCTGTGGGCTGCCGTACGCCAACGGCGATCTCCACGTCGGTCACCTCAGGACGTACGTCGGCGGCGACGTCTTTTCCCGCGCACTCGAACGCCTCGGACAGCAAACCGCGTTCGTAAGCGGCTCGGACATGCACGGGACGCCGGTGGCTGTCAACGCAGAGCAGGCCGGCGTCTCCCCGGAAGAGTTCGCCCTCGAATGGCACGAAACCTACGAGGAGACGTTCCCGCGGTTCGACGTCGACTTCGACAACTACGGCCACACCCACGACGAGGCGAACACCGAAACGACGAAGGAGTTCGTCCGGACGCTCGACGAGGAGGGATACGTCTACGAGAAGGAGATCATGGTCGCGTACGATCCGGCGGAGGATCAGTACCTCCCCGACCGCTACGTCGAGGGGACCTGCCCGTACTGCGGGGCCCACGCCCGGGGCGACGAGTGCGACGAGGGCTGTCAACGCCACCTCGAACCCGGCGAAATCGAGAATCCCGTTTCGACGATCACCGGAAATCCTGCGGAGTACCGCGAGCGGACCCACAAGTTCTTCCGGGTCTCGGAGTTTGCCGATTATCTCAGCGAGTTTCTCGACCGACTGGAGGGGACGAGCAACGCGCAAAACCAGCCCCGGGAGTGGATCGAATCCGGGCTCCAGGACTGGTGTATCACCCGCGACATGGAGTGGGGGATCGACTACCCCGATTCGGAAAACGAAAAGGGAGACGGGACGGACGAAGGCGACGGGGGAGACGGGACGGACGAAGGCGACGGGGGAGACGGGACGGACGAAGGCGACGGGGGAGACGGGACGGACGAAGGCGACGGGACGGACGAAGACGACACCGACGACCTCGTCCTGTACGTCTGGGTCGACGCCCCGATCGAGTACGTCTCTTCGACGAAGCAGTACACCGACCGCGTTGGCGAGGACGTTTACGACTGGGCGGAGGTCTGGCAGGAGGACGGCGAGATCGTCCACGTGATCGGCCGGGACATCATCCAGCACCACACCATCTTCTGGCCGGCGATGCTGCGGGGCGTCGGCTACGAGGAGCCCCGTGCGGTGATGGCGTCGGGGTTCGTCACGCTCGGCGGGAAAGGCTTTTCGACGAGCCGCAACCGGGCGGTCTGGGCCGACGAATACCTCGATGAGGGGTTCGAACCCGATCTGCTACGATACTACCTCGCGACCAACGGCGGATTCCAGCAGGACGTCGATTTCTCCTGGGAGCGGTTCCGCGAACGGGTAAACAACGAGATCGTCGGTACCGTCGGCAACTTCTGGTACCGGGCGCTGCTGTTCGCCTACCGGGAGTACGGCGGCACCCCCGAGGCGGAGCTTTCCTCCGAGGTCGAAGCCCGCATCGAGGATGCGATCGACGCGTTCCGCGATGGCGTCAACGACTACTCGATCAAGAAGGTCGGCGAGGCCGCGGTCGACCTCGCGCGGTTCGGCAACGAGTACATCCAGCGCAACGAGCCCTGGAAGCTGACCGACGACGACCCCGAAGCAGCAGCGCAGGTCATCCGCGACTGCGTGCAGGTGTCGAAGGCGGTGGCAGTGCTTTTCGAGCCGATCGCCCCCCGAGCCGCGGAACGCCTCTGGGACCAGATCGGCGAGGAGAGCGACGTCCACGCCGTGACAGTGGACGCGGCGCTGGAGGCACCGAAGTCGACGTTCGACGAGCCCACGGAACTGTTCGAGAAAATCCCCGAAGAGCGGGTCGATCAGCTCAACGAGAAACTACAAGAGCGTGTCGCGGCCGCGACTGCGGACGACGCCGAGTCGGACGGAGAGCCGGCCGAAGCGGCGGCCGGGACGGAAACCGAAAGCGACGAGACGGTGGCCGACGACGAAGACGACATGGCAGCATTCGAGCCGGTTGCAGACGAGCGGATCAGCTTCGAAGAGTTCCAGGAACTCGACGTGCGCGTCGGCGAAATCATCTCCGCGGAAGGGATCGAGGGCGCGGACAAACTCGCACGCCTGGAGGTCGACATCGGCGTCGAGATACGGCAGGTCGTCGCCGGGATCAAGCAGCTACACGACCTCGATACGCTCCCCGGCAAGAAGGTGATTCTGCTGGCCAACCTCGAGAAGGCGGAACTGTTCGGGGTCGAGTCGAACGGGATGATCCTCGCCGCCGGCGAGGAGGCGGACCTGCTTACGACCCACGGCGACGCGGAGCCCGGCGAGCGGATCCGATAGACGGGTCGGAGAAGACTCCATCCGACTGTCCGGGAGGGAAGGACAGCTTTTTCGCCGGGCGAACCCGACGATCCGGTGATGGGACTGGAGGAGGAGATCGCGGACCTCCGCGAGGAGATCGCCGAAACCCCCTACAACAAGGCGACCGAAGAGCACATCGGCCGTCTGAAGGCGAAACTCGCGGAGAAAAAGGAGAAGCTCGAGAACCAGTCCTCCCCGGGGGGCGGCCAGGGGTACGCCGTCGAAAAACACGGCGACGCCACCGTCGCGCTCGTCGGCTTTCCGAGCGTGGGCAAGTCCACGCTGATAAACGCAATGACGAACGCCGAAAGCGAGACCGGCGCCTACGAGTTCACGACACTGGACGTGAATCCCGGAATGCTACAGTACCGGGGCGCAAACATCCAGATGCTCGACGTCCCCGGGCTCATCGAAGGCGCCGCAGGGGGTCGGGGCGACGGCAAGGCCGTGCTTTCGGTCGTGAGAACGGCGGACCTCGTGATCTTCCTGCTTTCGGTGTTCGAGATCGACCAGTACGACCGACTCAAGCGGGAACTGTACGAAAACAAGATCCGCCTGGACACGGAACCGCCGAACATCTCGGTCCGGAAGACCCACAAGGACGGGATCCGCGTCACGATGGGCGACGGAGTCTCGCTCGATGAGGGGACCGTCAAAAGCGTCCTGCGTGAGCACGGCTTCGTGAACGCCGAAGTGACGATTCCCCATGACCTCACCCTGGACGAACTGATCGACGGCGTGATGGACAACCGGGTGTATCTCCCGTCCATTGCGGCGGTGAACAAGGCCGATCTGATCGACCGCGACTACCTGCCGACCGTGGAGTCGGAACTCGAAGAGCGCGACCTCGATCCCGAAGCGGTGACGTTCATCTCTGCCGAAGAGGAACGAGGGCTCGACGCCCTGAAAGACCGGATCTGGGAGGAGCTGGGATTGATTCGCATCTACATGGACAAGCCCGGTCGCGGGGTCGATTACGAGGAGCCGCTGATCCTCCGAGAGGGACAGACGGTCGGGGACGCCTGTCGGAAGATCGGCGGCAACTTCACAGAGCGGTTCAAGTTCGCCCGGGTCACCGGTCCGAGCGCGAAACACGACGAACAGCAGGTGGGGAAGGACCACCACCTCGACGACGAGGACGTCCTCCGGATCGTCGCCCGGAAGTGATCGAACTACCACCAAAGCTTTAGGTCGGGCGTCGGCGTCGGTTCTCTCGACCCATGCGCGCAGCGATTCTCCGAGAGTACGGCGAACCGCTCGAGATAGCGACGGTTCCCGAACCCGACCCCGATCCGGACGGCGCGGTCGTCGCAGTCGAAGCCTGTGGCCTGTGTCGCAGCGACTGGCACGCCTGGAAGGGGCACGGCGAGTGGGCCGACGACAACGTTCCCCTCGGACAGGTGTTAGGACACGAGCCGGCAGGGGAGGTGATCGCGGTCGGCGAGGAGGTCGACCGAATCGGCGTGGGCGATCGCGTCGTCGTCCCGTTCTCGCTGGGTGACGGAACCTGTCACAACTGCAGATCCGGACACGGGAACGTCTGCCGGGACGGGCTCGCACTCGGGTTCCAGCCGGAGGCGCCGGGAGCGTTCGCACAGCAGGTCGCGGTTCCGGCGGCAGACTACAACCTGGTCCCGCTTCCGGACGGCCTCGAACCCATCGACGCCGCCGTGCTCGGCTGCCGGTACATGACCGCCTATCACGCGCTCGCAGACCGGGCCGACCTATCGGGTGGTGACTGGCTCGCGGTACACGGCTGCGGCGGGGTCGGCCTGTCGACGATCCAGCTCGCGGACGCACTCGGGGCCCGCATCGCCGCCGTCGACCCTGACGGCCGGGCACGGGATCGGGCGGAGTCGGTCGGCGCCGACACGACGATCGATCCGGGAGCCAGCGATCCCGTCGAGGAGATCCACTCGATTACCGACGGCGGCGCCGACGTCTCTGTCGACGCGCTCGGCATCGCCGAGACCTGCCGCAACTCCGTTCGATGTCTCCGCGAGCGGGGCACCCACGCGCAGGTGGGGTTAACGACGGATGCCGAACGCGGCGAGGTGTCGCTGCCGACCGACTGGATGACCCGGTGGGAGATCACGTTCGTCGGATCCCGGGGAATGCCACCGACGCAGTACCAGCAACTGTTCGATCTCGTGGCGGCCTCCGGGATCGACCTTGCGGACCTCGTCGCCCGCGAAATCTCCCTCGAGAACGTCTCCGACCGGCTTGCAGCGATGACCGACCACGAGACCGTCGGCGTGGAAGTGATTACCGAATTTTGATCGCCGTCCCGTGAGCTGGGGAGACCGACTCCTTCCCGTGAGGTTCAAGCGACTCGATCCCCTCGAACTTCCATGGACGACGCCGTCTCTCGGCCGCCGGGTTCAACTGCTCGGGCGGCGATCGCCGTCCTTCTACTGGGGTTGCTCCCCTGGAGCGTGCTCTGGCAGGGAGACGACGTCGCGTTCGTCATGGTCTGGGGGCTGTTCCATCCGAATGATCTCCACGTTCACTCGCTTTACGTGTTGCTCACGGAGTCGTGGCCGTCCTACTGGCTGCTCCCGCACTCGCTGCGCGTGTGGCCGGTCGGGACGCTCCTGTACGGGGCGGCGCTTGCGAGCGCAGGGGTGGGTGCCGTCTTTCGGCGAGAGGATCCGCGGGTCACTGGCGGCTTGCTCGTCCTCGCGGGGATCGCGGCGCTTTGGATCTCGCTGGGGCTTGCAACCCGAACCGTGGGCGATGTGATCGCGATTCCGGTCGGCACCGTCGGCCTCTGGCTGGTCGCGTGGTGGTGGTACGGTCCGGCGCTGCGAAACCTGGTGTAGGAGAGTTCGCCGGCCGCGACCGATCAGTCCTTCCAGTCTGGATCCGTCCGCGGCGGGGAGAAGACGTCGATTCCCACCGCAGGCTCGTCGCCGTCGTTGTACACCTCGTGGGGCTCCCCGCCCGGGAGCACGTAGCTGTCGCCTTCCTGGAGGACGAGCTCTTCTCTCTTTGCGTTTTCCTCGCCGACGACGAACGTGAGTTCCCCCCGAACGAGATAGCCCGCCTGCTCGTGGGGGTGACTGTGCGTCGGGACTTCCTTGCCCGGTTCGATCCGGAACTCCTGGAGGCTCATTCGCTCGCCAGCCGCAAGCGCCGAGAGGTGAACGCCCTCGACAGCTTCGCTCGGGTCGGCCTCGTCGGCCGTGATCCGTTCCATACCCCCCTCTGCGGGCGTGCGTGACTTAAACACCTGCAAATGCGGAGGTCACTCTCCTCGGTTGTTCAATTTTGACCATTCGCGCCGGCTTTAAGCAGCACTCGAACGTGTACTTGTGTACTGCTATCGTACAACAGAACAATGATCAATTTTTCAAACCGAGTTAACGCAGTCGAACCGGCCGCACCGTTCGTGATCACGAACCTCGTCTCCGAACTTCAAGAGCAGGGAGAAGACATCGTCGACCTCAGCGTCGGGCAGCCCGACTTCGAAACGCCCGACGAGATCCTCGAGGCGACCCACGAGGCGCTGGATGCGGGACACACGACGTACACGCCCTCGGACGGGATCCCCAAGCTCCGGCGCGCTGCCGCAGGGTATCTCAACGAGCGCCACGGACTCGATTACGCCCCGGAGAACATCATCGCGACGCCCGGAGGCAAGCAGGCGCTGTTCGAGACGGTCATGGCGATCGTCGATCCCGGCGACGAAGTGATCGTGTTCGATCCGGTCTGGTCTTCCTACGAGCCGATGGTGAAACTCGCCGGCGGCGAGGCAGTTCACGTGGATCTCGCGCCGTACGACTTCCGGCTCGAGCCGGCCCTGGACGACCTCGCCGAGGCGATCACCGACGACACTGCCCTGATCATGCTCAACTCGCCGGTCAACCCCAGCGGGATGGTGTTCTCCCGCGCCGCCTTCGAGGGAGTTCGCGACCTCGCGGTGGATCACGATATTCCGGTCATCTCCGACGAGATCTACAAGGAACTGATCTTCGAGAAAGAACAACCGAGCCTGGCGGCGCTGGACGGGATGTTCGACCGGACGATCACCATCAACGGCGTCTCGAAGACCTACTCGATGACCGGCTACCGCCTGGGCTTTATGGCCGCACCCACCGACCACACGACCCAGGCCGGGAAGGTCCACAGCCACTCGGTGTCGTGTGCTTCGAACTTCGTCCAGCACGCCGCCGCCGAGGCGCTCGGCAACGCCGACACCGACGCGATCGCCGGGGAGATGAAAGAGACGTTCAGGCGCCGCAGCGAGACGCTCGTCGATCTGTTCGCCGAGCGCGGGGTCGATATCCCCGAGCCCGAGAGCGCTTTCTACGCGATGATCCCGATCGAGTCCGACGACGACATGCAGTGGTGCAAGGACGCGGTGCGGGAGGCCGGTGTCGGCCTGGTTCCCGGACAGGCGTTCGGGACGCCCGGCTACGTGCGTGCCTCCGTCGTCGACACGGAAGAGCGGATCCGTGAAGCCGTCGATCGGCTGGACGCCGAGGGATTCATATGAGGGACGGAAGCGCAGGGGATCCGAACGGCAACCCGACGGTGTACGTCACCCGACAGATCCCTGACGCCGGCCTGGAACTGCTCGAGGAGTCGTGTGATCTCCACGTCTGGGACGGCAAGCTCCCGCCGTCGAAGGATCACATCATCGAGCGACTCGCGGAGCTGGAGGCCGACGGCCTGTTGTGTCTCCTCTCCGACGACGTCGACGGCGAGATCATGGACGCCTCGCCGAACCTGCAGGTCGTGAGCACCTTCTCCGTGGGATACGACCACGTCGACCTCGACGATGCAGCAGACCGCGGGATCGCAGTCGGCCACACGCCGGGCGTCCTGTCGGAGACGACCGCCGACTTCGCGTGGTCGCTTTTGATGACCACCGCGAGGCGGACCGTCGAGGGCCAGGAGTACGTCCTCGACGGCGAGTGGGAGACGTGGGGGCCGAAACTCCTGACCGGCCCGGACGTCCACCACGCAACGCTGGGGGTCATCGGTCTCGGAAACATCGGCGAGGCTGTCGCCCGTCGCGCGGCCGGCTTCGAGATGGAGGTGCTCTACTCCGACGTCGGGCCGAACGAGGAGGCGGAAGCCGACCTGGAGGCCGCCGGCGTCGACGTCACCTACGTGGATCAGAACGAACTCCTCGATCGCAGCGACTTCGTCACCCTCCACGTCCCGCTGTTCGAGTCGACCCACCACCTGATCGGCGAGGCGGAACTCCGCCGGATGAAGGAGGGTGCAATTCTCATAAACACGAGCCGGGGTCCGATCGTCGACACCGGCGCCCTGGATACGGCGCTCGAGGAAGGGTGGATCGAGCGTGCGGGGCTGGACGTGACCGATCCTGAGCCGCTTCCTGAAGACCACGAGATCCTCCGGCACTGTCCCGAAAAGCTGGTCGTCACCCCGCACATCGCGAGCGCGAGCATCGGGACCCGCAACCAGATGGCGACGATGGCCGCAGAGAACCTGCTCGCCGGCGTTGCAGGGGAGGAACTCCCGAACTCGGCGCTGGAGGATCGATCGTAGCGCGAGCCCCCTTCCAAGAGCGACTTTGACATCCTCCCCGCGTTGAAATCGGGGCTTTCGCCTCGATTTTTCCGGAAGCCGAATCAGTACAAAACAGTCGCTTTTCGTCCTCAGGACGGGGCTGAATCCGAGTCCGCGATCTCTATTCGGCCACGAAGCTCGCGTTCGGAGGCCGGACTAATCGTGATACCCGCTCGTTCGAGCCGGTCTTTGACAGCTCGTGCGTACGTCGACCGGATGCGGAAGGTGGTTTTATGTTCCGGATCTTCGATCCAGTAGTGAACGCGGACGATTATCGCATCGCTACCGAACTCGTCGACGTACGCTTGCGGCGGCGGATCAGCCAGAACGCCGCTGAGTTCGGTCGCCGTCTCTCGGAGGTGATCAAGTGCGTCGTCGATGTCGTCCTCGTAGGCAATTCCAATGTGTTCGACGACTCGATAGCGTCCCCAACCGTACGGACGAGAGATCGTCTCGCTTGTGAGCGTCGTGTTCGGAACCGTGATGAGCTGCCCGCCAGGTGTGTGGACGCGAGTGACTCGAAGCGTGATCGATTTGACTTCACCTTCCCCGTCCGACCACTCGATGTAGTTCCCGATGTTGAACTCCGGGTCTGTTACGAGCACCACCCCGCTTACGACCGAGCCGATGACCGTTTGTGCGGCGACACCGATGGCGAGGGTTCCGGCGGCGATGACGAGTGCGGAGTTGCCCAGAAACTGGTCATATCCAGAGACACTCACGCCAAACAAAGCTGCCGCGATGATGACCAGCAACCGGACGTATCGGGAGATGGCCTCCTGGATGGTCGGATTGTTCGGATTGCGACGACGGATAGTTCGTGCAATCGCGGGTTCTACGATGTACCAGCCCAGGAGAAAGACGACGGCAAATCCACCGAGAAACCATCCGGCTGGAACGAGGTGTGGCCAGAAATCAACGGTTCCACTGATCAGACCATCTAGTTCGAGCGTTACTGTCTGAAACACTACTGAGGCCATGACCGAGGACATACATAGTGCTCACAACCAGCATCCCCAAAATCCCATGGAACACGGTAACGAGTAGCATGGGGGCTCCGTGACGGGTTCCCGCCGGACAGAAACGGGAAGCAGGTGCTGAATTCGCCCCCTGTATTCAGGGCGGGCCGGAACGTGCCACCGACCACGGATCACAACAATGTTCACAACGACACCACCTGAGAGCCGAACGATAAAATACCCGACCGCACAACCCGGTACCATGTACGCGGTCGTCGGCTGCAACGAGTGTGGAAACCTCTGGCTGCTCTCCGACCCCGACGGTCAGGAGTCGGCCACCTGCTCGCGGTGTGGCAAGCGCCACCGCGTGCGGAAGCTCAAGCGCTTTTATACCGACGAGGACCGCGCGGCCGCACGACAGGCACGGGCGGCGCTTCTGGCGAACAAGCGGGACGAAAGCGAGTCGTTCGCCGAGGTGGCCCACGTCGCCGACCTCGAACGGCAACTCGAGGACGCAGGTGTCGACGACCGGGAGTACCTCGAGGAGTCGGGGCTGGACGTGGCCGAGATCGAATCCGCCGGCGAGAACGCGAGCGTCGGGGCAGGCCAGTCCTCCGCCCGATCACGCGAGGAGATCGTTCGCGACGCCGTCGACTGCGTGGAGGAACCCACGGAATCCCAGATCCTCGCGTACGCGACCGACCGTGGCGTTCCCGAAGACGCCGCCCGAACCCTGCTCGAACGGCTCGTCCGGAGCGGGGACGCATCCGAATCCGGCGGTCGATACCGGCTCTTGTAGACCGCTATATCCCGGGCCGGGGAGGACCCGACAGCCTCATTTCCGTCCCGCCACAACCGACGGACATGCGCGTCAGGGACTGGCAGGACATTCTCGAGGACGTCGCCTCCGAGGACGCGGATCCCGACGGCTGGCGGGCCGTTGCGGGCCGCCGGAACGCTGGTGTCGGCGAAGACTTCTATCTCGGCCATCCCGCGACCGGCGTCTACCAGCTGAAAACGTACGCCAAGAACCCCCGTGATCTACGGGGTGTGGGTACCCGTGTGGCCCGCCGGATCGACGAGGAACTGGATCCCCTGTTGCCAGGTCACGGGGAGGAAGACGGCGGTCGGTTCGCGGTACGACAACCCCCGGAAGACGAAGACGAGGCCGAACGGATGGCCAGACGGCTCGAGGAGACCGTCAAGGTACACGCCGAGGCCCCCACGACACCCGAGGACTTCTTCGAGGACGTTATGGAGGCCGTCGACTCCCCCGCCTGGGGGCCGATGGAGTACGAGTTCGCCGGTCGACCGGACCGACTCGACGAGTTGTCGGACACTTTCGAGGAGGCCGAGCAGCTGTTGAACAGCGAACTCGAGGACCTGATCGAGGAAGACGAGGTCGACCGCGGCTTCCATTGACTTCCTCTCCGCCCGGCGGCGAAGATTCCCCCGTGGGTAACGCGTCAGTCAGCGCTCACTCGCCGGTCGGGTCGGCCGAATCGCCGCCCGGCCTGATCGAGTCGACCCGGCGGAGCTGATAGGAGAGGCCGGCTGCCGCAAACAGGAGTACAGCCAGGTTGAATCCGGCTTTCACGATCGGTTCGTACGGCTCCGAGATCCACAGTTCGATCGCGGCGCCGACCTGGAAGTAAAACTGGAGCGCGGCAACCGCTGCAAGCAGCAGGAACGCGACGAGTAACGCCCTGTCGAGGTAGCGCCTGAGCCGGTTGGTCGTCCCAACAAACTCCTCGTCGGGCTGTTCGTCGGTGGGTTGTGCTTCGGTGGATTGTGCTTCGGTGGACTGTTCGTCGGTGGACTGTTCGTCGGGAGACTGTCCGCCGTTCGGTTCGCCTGCGAGGGATTTTTGGTCGGTCATCGTTGGGAATTCCGTTTGGGTCGAGGTCAGTTACCTGGTGTCCGACGCGAGCGAGCCAACAACAGCGCAAGCGCGATCACGGCGACGCCCCCGACGAGGGGGCCGAATCCGGGCGTCTCTTCCTCGAGTTCCTCCGGCGCCGGCGTCGCCTCCGGCCGCGGTTCGGCCGTCTCCTCTGTGAACTCCTCGATCTCGAACGCGATCTCCTCGCGCGTCTCGTTCACGTCGAGTGTCTCCTGGGGATTCAGGTTGGCCGCCTCGCGCGTCTCGTCGAGGATGACGTCGTTGCGAACCAGCGCGGCATCGACGTAGTAGTTGTAGCCGTCGGGAACCTCGACGGTCGCGTCGACGGAGTGGGTTCGGCCAGGACGCAGTTCGCCGACCGGTTCGACCCCCTCGTCGGCGACGACGTTCGAGTCGGCCTGCCGCAGCACGATCCGGAGCTCGACGTCGTTGACGGGGTCGTCCCCGCCGTTGGCGACCAGCGCCGAGATCCGCAGGGTCGCCGTCCCGTCGCTCGCGTCCTCGACGCCGACCGACAGCGACGGCAAGACCGGCCTGTCTGCAAAGGAGACGGTGGTTCGTTCGTAGGGCGGTTCCAGCGCTTCGACCCCGCGAACCGTCGTCGACGTGGTGTCGAGCCGTTCGGACCCACGGAAGACGGTCGTCTCGAGGCGGTAGCCACCGTCCCTGGGGACCGTAAGCGACGCCTCGACCGACTGTTCGCCGTCGACGTCGACCTCGCCTACGTCGACAGTCTCCTCGGCGGTGAGGAGCCCGGAGTCGGCGTCGTAGGCGCGGTGACGGACGGTCACGTTGTCCGCAGCGTTACCGCGGTGGGCGAGCGCAGTGGTGAGCTGGAGCTGGACGGTTTCGCCGGTCACCTCGGCCGGGGAGACGGCCACCTCGGCGATGCCGACGTGCCCGGGACGGACCGGCTCTTCGGGATCCGGATCCGCGAGCACGCCCGGACCGGCGAGGGCGGCGATCGCGACGACCGCGAGCAGTCCGACTGCGGTCGCCGCAAGGAGGGCTTCGCGGTTCATGCGATGGGACGTTTACGATCGGGGGATAAGTCTTTTGTGACGATCCACAGTGTCGGTACGCTACTCCCCCCGGCTCCCGGACCGATTATATGCTCCGGCCACACACCAACTCGTATGACGACGTTCGTTCTGGCAACGAATGGGGTTCACGTGAGCTCGACGCTGTGTGATTATCTCGACGAGCGGATCGAGGCCGAAGACACCGTTCACGCGGTGAACTCACAGCGCGGCGGCGACGCCACAAGCGCCGAGGCCGTCCGAGACGGCGAGGAGGCGCTGAACGTCGTCTCCGCCCGACTGGGAACAGTCGCGACCGTCGATACCCACCAGTTCATCCGCGGCAATACCCCGGCGGCCGACGTCCTGCAGTTCGCCGAGGAGGTGGACGCCGACGAACTTGTCATCGGCGTTCGTGAACGGTCTCCGGCCGGAAAGGCGCTGTTCGGCAGCGTCGCACAGAAGCTCCTTTTGAATACGGACCGACCAGTCGTCGTCGTCCCGCGGGAGTGAGCCGGCCGCCGTCGCCTCCGAACTTCGGCCTTACTCCTCGATGAGGTACTCCGCGAGCGTCGGCACGAACGTCCCGATGTCGGTGACCATCCCGATCGCCTGCGAGGACCCCCGATCGAGCAGCTGCGTCACCGTCGCGGGGTTGATGTCGACACAGACGGTTTTCGTCGTCGATGGGAGACAGTTCCCGACGGCAACCGAGTGGAGAAGCGTCGACAGCATCAACACGAGGTCCGCCTCGTGAGCCTGGTCCCGGATGGCGTCCTGTGCTTCGACGGCGTCGGTGATCGTGTCGGGCAGGGGGCCGTCGTCCCGGATCGACCCTGCGAGAACGAACGGCACGTCGTTTTCGACGCACTCGTACATCACGCCGTCCGTTATCACGCCCGCCTCGACTGCCTCGGCGATTCCGCCGTGCCTGATCACCTCGCTTATGGTGTAGATGTGGTGTTTGTGTCCCTTCCGGGGATGTTCGAGGGTGTCGACGTCGACTCCCAGCGACGTCCCGTACAGGTTGCGCTCGATGTCGTGGGTCGCGAAGCCGTTCCCGGCCGACAACGCGTCGACAAAACCGGCACGGACGAGCCGCGCGAGGTCTCCGCCCGCGCCCGCGTGGATGACGGCCGGCCCCACGACGACGAGTACGTTTCCATCCGACTCGTGGGTGGCCTCGATCTCCTCTGCGACCTCCCGGATCGTCGATTCCGAGGGGCGTTCCGCCGAGACGCCCCCCTGCATGAAGCCGAACGGTCCCGACGCGTCGCGCGGACGTTCCGGCGGTCGAACGCGGATCCCCGACTCCCCGACGACGACCAGGTCGTCCTCCTCGATCGCGTTCAGGACCTTCGTGTACGCTCGCGGTTCGTCGGTCCCCTTTTCGCTACCGGGATCGACCACGATCGCACAGTCCATCTCCATCCGCTCGACGTCGAGCCACTCTCCGTCGTACCGCACTGCAGTCGGATGGTTTGTCGTAGAGTAGAAGCCGGGCGGAACGACCTGATCGGCCGGTGCCGCTTCGAGCGTCGCGTCCCGCGGGTTCGCAAGCGTCGCCCCGTTCTGGTGGAGTTCGTGGATGATCGACTGCAGGGTCGACTCCTCTTCGGCGGTGACGACCATCCGACAATAGGAGGTCTCGTCTTTGTGCTTTCCGACGTCGAACTGCTCGACCTCGAACATCCCCCCGAGTTCCATGATCGCGCCGAAACACTGTTGCATTGTCCCGGAGTCAATGATGTGCCCCTCCAGTTCGACTGTCCGCGAGTGAGTCATGGACGAGCGAACGGTGTCCGCCGGTATGTGGGTTGCGGCGAAAGCGATGTTTGCTCTGCCGGGGGATACGCATGATCGTGGGCAAGATTGCGGTGTAGCCGCCCCCGTAGCGGCATAGAGGTGGGAAGATTGAGACACATTGATACGGGTGGCCCTCGCGTACTCGCACATGACGAGCGTGAAGGAGTTCCGGATCGAAACCGAGCCGACCGCGACAGAGACGGGACGCGGACGGTTTTACTTCACCGACGCGTACTCGGTGTTCGACTGGGGGCAGATGCCGGATCCGATTCCGAACAAGGGGGCGAGCCTCTGTGTGATGGGTGCCGACAACTTCGAGCGTCTCGACGCTGCGGGGATTCCGACCCACTACCGGGGAGTCGTGCCTGCCGGAACCGACGACGCGGCCGGGGATCGCGAGTCGACGTCGCTTTCGGCTGCCGCCGAGGCGGTCGAATCGGGCGAAGCAGAACCCCCACGCGAGATGGAGATCCAACTCACACAGGTTCCAGACCTCCCGTACGACGGTGAATCGTACGACTACGGTGCGTACCACGCCGAGGCGGGCGACAACTACCTCGTCCCCCTGGAGGTCGTGTTTCGCAACACCGTTCCCGTCGGTTCCAGCCTGCGATCCCGAACCGACCCTGCCGATCTCGGACTCGATTTCGACACCTGGCCCGACGAGACCGTCGACCTCCCGAAGCCGGTGGTGGAGTTCTCCACGAAATACGAGGAACAGGACCGATATCTCGACCGGATCACAGCAGACGAGATCGCGGGGAAGGCCGACATTGACGACCTCGAGACGCTCGCACGCGAGGTGAACGACGTCGTCACGGAACGGGCGACGGACGCGGGGTTCGTCCACGAGGACGGGAAAATAGAGGTCCTGTACCACGGCGGAGCGCTCCGCGTGGCCGATGTCGTGGGGACGTTCGACGAAAACAGGTTCTCCTACGGCGGGCAAGAAGTCTCGAAGGAGGTCGTGAGACAGTGGTACAAACGGGAACAGCCCGAATGGGTCGACGCCGTCGCCGCGGCAAAGCGGGACGTCACAGAACGGGAGATCGCCGACTGGCGGCGGCTCTGTTCGGCCGAACCGACGTCGCTTCCCCCCGACGTACTCGACGCGGTCTCGAAACTGTATGCCGCCGGCGCCAACGCGTACACCGGACGGGAGTGGTTCGACGCACCCCCGATCGGCGACGCCGTCGAAAAGGTCCGGCGGCTGTAACGTCCGGCGGCTGTAACGTCCGGAAGCTGCAGCTCGACGACAGTAGCGCTCGACGGAAGAGACCTCCCGTCCTGGCCGACTACACCGCCAGTTCGCCTTTCGCCTTGATGACCGTCAACTCCTCGGCCTCGATCGTGTCCACCTCGAGCCAGGTGGGGACGTACTCCCGCTTCTCGAAGGTTTCCCGCTCGTCCTCCGTTCCGATCGTACACCACAGCTGAACCTCGTCTGGACCGTGCCAGTCGCCCTGGCGTTTGACGGTGAAACAGACGAGTTCCTCACCCTCGTACTCGATGATGGCGTCCTTGCGGATCCCCGGGTCCCCCCGAACGATGAGGTGTTGCATACTTCCTGGTTCTGTAGGCCCGGGCTTGAAGTCTTCGAAGATCAGTCCTCGGCCGCATTCTCCCCTCCCGAAATCAGCCCCCGACCGAAAACGGCGATTCGGTCTCGCGCCACTTCCATCCGGGCAGCCGCGTCTGGAACCCCGCGGCGAGCGCCGCATCGAGGTCGTCCAGCCCGGCGGCGTCGTCCCCGGGGTCCAGGTCGGGGCGCCCGTCGTCTACGTCCGGCTCCGCGTAGTGAACGTGCGAGTCCGCGAAGTGAAACGTCGCCTCCGCCAGCAGCGCGAGGGGCTGACCGCCGGCGATCGTCGACGCCAGTTTCCGACCGAGTATCTCGTCGACGACGAACCCCGGATAGTCCCCTTCGATATCCAGGTCCCGGAGGAGGCCGACGTAGCCGGCGACGTTCACCGCACAGTCCCCGTCGGCAAACACCGTCGCGACCTCGCGGCGATACTGCTCGCGGTCTACCGTACCCACGTCAGTCTCGAACAGTTCCCCCAGCGCAGTCCGGGTGTCGTTTATAAGTGGAACGACGATCGGCGCGCGGTCGCGGACCCAGTCGCGCTCGCTTGCGACCGTCTCGGGCGTTATTCGCATACGACCGGATCGACCGCTGTCCTCTTAAATTGCCGGCCGTCGAGGGATCGCCACGAACCGCGTCTTTGCGAAGGCTTTTATAATAATCGCGTTTAAGGTTCGTTCGAGCGGGTTTTCCTGCACTGTTCCCGCACTGCAGCCCCGGATACGAACCCGGACAGACTACCACTATGTACCCTCGTGGCTCGACCGTCCCGGCGATACCGCTATCGAGCAGTGCCGTCCGGCGGTCGGTCGCGGCGGGGAACCTCTTTGAGCTATGAGCGCAGTCGACAAACAACTCGAGCAGATACGAGACGAGATCGAACAGGAAGTACCGCCGGACATCCACGTTTCCGACGTCAAGTACGAAGGACCGGAGGTCGTCGTGTACACCCAGCATCCGAAGGAGTTCGCCCAGGACGGCGACCTCGTTCGCCGGCTCGCGTCGAAACTTCGAAAGCGGATCACCGTCCGCCCCGACCCCAACGTATTGACGCCGCCATCGGAGGCGGAAGCCGCGATCCAGAACGTCATCCCCGACGAGGCCGGCGTGACGGACCTCGATTTCCACGCCGACACTGGCGAGGTCGTGATCGAGGCCGAAAAGCCGGGGATGGTGATCGGTCGACACGGGTCGACGCTGCGGCAGATCACCCAGGAAGTCGGCTGGACCCCGGAGGTCGTCAGAACGCCGCCGATCGAGTCGGCGACCGTGTCGAACGTCCGGAACTTCCTGAAACAGGAACGCGAGGAGCGACGCGACATTCTCGAGCGCGTCGGCAGGCAGATCCACCGCGAGGAGATGGCCGACGAACAGTGGGTGCGAATCACCACACTCGGCTGCTGTCGGGAGGTCGGTCGGGCCGCGTTCATCCTGTCGACGGCTGAGACGCGCATCCTCATCGACTGTGGGGACAAGCCCGGCGCCGAAGGGGAGGTCCCGTACCTCCAGGTGCCCGAGGCGCTGGGGGCCGGCGCGACGAACATCGACGCGGTGGTGCTCACCCACGCCCACCTCGACCACTCCGCGCTGATCCCGTTGCTGTTCAAGTACGGCTACGACGGGCCGATCTACTGTACGGAGCCGACGCGGGACCTCATGGGGTTGTTGCAGCTCGACTACCTCGACGTCGCCACAAAGGAGGGTCGGACGCCGCCGTACCAGTCGGAGATGGTGCGGGAGGCGATCAAACACACGATCCCCCTCGAATACGGCGACGTCACCGACATCGCCCCCGACGTGAAGCTGACGCTCCACAACGCGGGCCACATCCTCGGCTCTGCAGTGTCTCACTTCCACATCGGGGACGGACTGTACAACGTCGCGTTCTCCGGTGACATTCACTACGACGACACCCGCCTTTTCAACGGCGCGGTCAACGACTTCCCCCGCGTCGAGACGCTCGTCCTCGAGTCGACCTACGGCGGGCGAAACGACTACCAGACCGACCAGGAGGACTCCGAGCGGAAACTGATCGATGTGATCAACCGGACAGCCGACGACGGCGGGAAAGTGCTGATCCCGGCGTTCGCGGTGGGGCGGTCACAGGAGATCATGCTCGTGCTGGAGAAGGCGATGCGCAACGGGGAGATTCCGGAGATGCCGGTCCACCTCGACGGGATGATCTGGGAGGCGACGGCGATCCACACCACCTATCCGGAGTATCTGCGCGACGAACTCCAGAACCGGATCTTCCACGACGACGAGAACCCGTTCCTCGCCGAACAGTTCAACCACATCGACGGCGGGGAGGACGAACGACAGGAGGTCGCCGACGGCGGCCCCTGCATCGTTCTCTCGACGTCGGGGATGGTCACCGGCGGACCGATCATGTCCTGGCTCCGTCACGTCGGAACCGAACCGGAGTCGCGGCTCGTGTTCGTCGGCTACCAGGCCCAAGGGACCCTCGGCCGCCGGATCCAGAACGGCTGGGACGAGATCCCGATCAACACCCGGGGCAACCACGGCCGCGGGGAGACGCTCAAGCTCGAAATGGACGTCGAGACGGTCGACGGCTTCTCCGGTCACGCAGACAGACAAGGCCTCGAGAACTTCGTCAAGACGATGAACCCCCGCCCCGAGAAAGTGCTTTGTGTCCACGGCGACGAGCGCTCCGTCCAGGACCTCTCCTCCGCGCTGTATCACGAATACAACATGCGGACGTTCGCGCCGAAGAACCTCGAAACGTTCCGATTTAAATAGCTCACTCCGATTTCGCGGGGCGACCGAGTTCGCGTTCGACTGCCTCGACTTTTTCGCTCGCGCGCTGGTCCCGCGTCCGTTTGTCGTCGATCTTGAGAAAGGTGCTCACCCGGTCCCCGTCGACCGCCTTGTGGGCTGCGGCAACCGCATCGAGCAGAGTGTCGACGTCGTCGGCCTCGACCACTGTGCCCATCGGATTCGTCTCGTAGCTCACGGCGAAGTCGTCGAGGGCGGCAACGGCCTTCGCTACCTCGCCAGACATGCTCTCTTCGGTCACCGGTGCGACGCTCAACAGGGCGATAACTGTCATGTCGTCCCGTTCGGGCCTATCAATCGTAAACGTGCCGCCGACTGCGCGGACAACGGTTTTCAGCGTCGAGCGCCATCGGACGGACGATGGGATACGCGTGTCCAGTCTGCGCGGTCACACAGCCCGGCGGCGAACACCTCGCACATCACCTGGCGTTTACGGCGATGCTTCACGGCGACGACCACGAGGCGTGGCTCGAGGAGCACGCGCCGGGGTGGGGCGACTGCGGCCCCGAGGAACTGGCCGAGGTGATCGTCGAGAAGGCGTCCGAGACCGAGGGCCCCGAAGTGGAGCAGACGCACTCCCACGGGGAGTCGGTTCCGACCCGCGAGCGGCGTCGCCCTGCTTCAAGGGGCGGCGGATTCGACGACGAGGCCGCAGCGATCCTGCAGGAGGCGCAGGCGCTCACCCGAGCGATGATGGACGACGAGGAAGAAAAAGTGGCGACGCAAGAGGATGAGAAAGCGGACGCTGATAGCGACGGCGACGAAAACGACAGCAATGACATCCAGGACTGACCGACGGGCCTTTTGAATCCCCGTCCCGAGGAGAACCCATGGAGACGACGGGAGTGTACGAACCCGAGACGATCGAGGAGGCGCAGGAAGCCTACAGGGAGGCCGGCCCCGCGGCGAAAGTTATCGTTCGCGAGACGGCCAGCGCGATGGAGTTCGACAGTGCCGAATACGAATCACGCGTGACGAGCGACGTCGTCGAGACCGCCCGGGACGCGCTGTTCGCGTCTCTGCTTTCGGTCCGGATCGGGAGCCGCGAGGAGTTCGAGGAGTGGTGTGGGGAGCGACCGTCGTACGACAGCCGGCTCGTCGGCGGGGAGAACGTCGACCGGGTCGTCTGGCACGCCGCACCGTTCGCAAAGCGGGTCGTTGCGGCGACCTTCCAGGACGCTCGGGAGGCTGCGATTGCGACGGTTCGACGGCAGGCGTTCGGCGAGATCTATCGGAATCGGTTGTAGCCATATCGCTGGCCAACGCACACCCGACGCCAGGCCGGATTCCTGCTGATGGGATGTGTGAAATCGGCCTTTGTGCCTACAGAAGGGATTCAAGTAGACGGAGCGAACCTGTTACCATGAACCGACGACGCCTGCTCGCCGTGTCTGCCGCCCTCGCCGTCGGGGGGATCGCCGGCTGTGTCGGCGACGGTCCCGGCGACAACGGTGGCTCGATGACCCCCGCCGGACCGCTCCCGGACGTGGACGACGAAACGCTCGCGACGACGATTCGGAACGCCAACGGGTTCACGTTCGACCTGTTCGACCGACTTTCCCACGCTGCCGACGAAGACGGAGCCCCCAACCTGTTTGCGTCCCCGCTGTCGGTGTCGACGGCCCTTGCGATGACGTACGCCGGGGCCAGGGGAGTGACGCGGGAAGAAATGCGTGCAGCGTTGCGATACGACCTGGGCGACGCCGATACCGCCGGGGACGCTGGGAATGACGACACTGACGGAAACGACGGTGACGAAGACGCTGGAACCGACGTCCCGAACGAGGCGCTCCACGGGGCGATCGCCGAGCTGCTGTCCCGGCTGAACGAACGTGGTGAAGCGATCGACCCGGAGGACCTCCCGTCGGCGTACGACGAGGAAGACGATCCCGTCCCGTTCGAACTGTCGATCGTCAACGCGATCTGGGGGCAAGAGAGCTACCCGTTCCGCGAGGAGTATCTGGACCTGCTCGAGACCTTCTACGGCGCGGGGCTTCGCGAGGTGGATTACGTGAGCGACGCGGACGGCGCCCGCGAGGACATAAACGAGTGGGTGGCCGGCCAGACCGAAGACCGGATCGACGAGCTACTCCCGCAGGGTGCGCTGGACGAACTCACCCGGCTGGTGTTGACAAACGCCATCTACTTCCAGGCCAACTGGGCCGAGCCGTTCGAAGAACAGGCGACCGAGATCGGGCCGTTCACTACACTCGAGGACGAGTCGGTCGAGGTCCCGATGATGCGCCACACGGAGATCAGCGTCCCGTACGCGCAGACCGACCTGTCCGGCGGTGACGTAAAATCGGTCGAGCTTCCGTACGTGGGAGACGACGTCTCCATGCTGGTCGTCCTCCCCGAGGAGGGCGCATTCGAATCGGTCGCGGCCAGCTTCGACGGCGACGATCTCGCCGCCATCCTCGAGGACCTGGACCGACGGGAGGGACGGGTCGAACTCCCCCGATTCGAGTTCGAGTCCGGCTTCCAGCTGCGGCCCGCCCTCGAAGAACTGGGGATGGTCGAAGCGTTCGACCCGGACGAGGCCGACCTCACGGGGATGTACGATCCCGACGACCCCGCCGCAGGCGGCGAGAACCTGTTCGTCGACGACGTGTACCACGACAGCTACGTCGCAGTCGACGAAGAGGGAACCGAAGCAGCCGCTGCAACGGCGGTCGTCGTCTCCGCGGATTCGGCGCCGGCGGATCCCTTCGAATTCGTCGCCGACAGACCGTTCCTGTTCCTGATCCGCGACCGGCCCACAGACGCGCTGCTGTTTTACGGTCGGGTCGCCGATCCGACCGCGGAGTGACAGCCGGCGGATTTCGCCACCGGCCCGCCCGCGTCCAGTGCCCGACGGGAGATCCATAACAGCAACTTTATCACTCGCAGAGAGCGAATCACGCACAAGATTACTCCAGGAGGTACACGGTGACACGAAACCACAAACAACCGGAGGTGAACATCGGACTGGTCGGCCACGTCGACCACGGCAAAACGACGCTCGTACAGGCGCTGTCGGGGTCGTGGACCGACCAGCACTCCGAGGAGATGAAACGCGGTATCTCCATACGGCTCGGGTACGCGGACGCGACGTTCCGCGAGTGCCCGGGGATGGACGAACCGGAACGATACACAGTCGAAGAGGAGTGCCCCGACGGGGAGGAAAGCGAGCCCCTGCGTACGGTGTCGTTCGTCGACGCGCCGGGCCACGAGACCCTGATGGCGACGATGCTTTCGGGCGCCGCGATCATGGACGGCGCCGTGCTGGTGGTCAGCGCCACCGAAGACGTCCCCCAGGCGCAGACCGAAGAGCACCTGATGGCGCTGGACATCATCGGCATCGACAACATCGTCGTCGCCCAGAACAAGATCGACCTCGTCGATCGAGATCGGGCGGTCGATCACTACGAACAGATCCAGGGGTTCATCGAGGGAACCGTCGCCGAGGGATCGCCGATCGTCCCGGTGAGCGCCCAGCAGAACGTGAACATGGACCTGCTCATCCAGGCGGTCGAAGAGGAGATTCCCACGCCGGACCGGGACCCCGATCTGTCCCCGCGGATGTTCGCGGCCCGCTCGTTCGACATCAACCGGCCGGGCGCGACCCACGAGGACCTGGTCGGCGGCGTCGTCGGCGGGTCGCTCGTGCGTGGCACCCTGTCGGTCGGCGACGAACTGGAGCTCCGACCCGGTCGACAGGTCGAGGAAGGGGGACAGTCCGAGTGGCGCTCCCTCGAGACGACCGTCCGGTCGCTGCAGGCCGGGGGATCCCCAGTCGAGGAAGCGTCGCCGGGTGGGCTGCTCGGCGTCGGCACCGGGCTGGATCCGAGCCTCACCAAAGGCGACGCCCTCGCCGGACAGGTCGCCGGCGAGCCCGGCACGCTCCCGCCGACCCGCGAGTCGTTCGAGATGGACGTCGAACTGCTCGATCGGGTCGTCGGCGAGGGCGACGGCGACGGTAACGTCGAGGAAATCTCCACCGGTGAACCGCTCATGCTCACCGTCGGCACCGCCACGACGGTCGGCGCGGTGACGAGCGCCCGTGGCGGGGAGTGTGAGGTAAACCTCAAGCGTCCCGTCTGTGCCGAAGACGGCGCCAAGATCGCGATCAACCGGCGCGTCGGTGCCCGGTGGCGGCTCATCGGCGTCGGGACGCTCAAGTGAACGTGAGTGTGAGAACCCGTGGCCACCGTCGTGATGGACACGAGCTCCCTGATGATGCCCGTGGAGTGTGGCGTTCGCGTGTTCGAGGAACTCGATCGACTCCTCGGCGAGGTCGATCCGCTCGCGCCGCAGCCGGTGGTCGCGGAGCTGGAGTCGCTCGCCTCGGGCGCCGGCGAGGAGGCGACAGCCGCCAGTGTCGGACTGGACCTCTCGAAACGGTGCGACGTCCGGGAGACGGAGGCCCGCTACGCCGACGACGCCGTGTTAGAGCTGGCAGTCGCCGAGGGCGCGTACGCGGTGACCAACGATCTCCCCCTGCGGGACCGGCTCCTGGACTCGGGTGTTCCAGTAATCGGTTTAAGGGGTCGGAACACACTGGCAATAACGGAGCCGTGAGGCCGAGCCCGTCGGCGGCGGTTCGGCGTCGCCAGAAGCGAGGCGGTACGCAGCGATCCGCGGAAACCAGGGAGGTTATACGGCGGCGACGAGACAGCAACCCTACAGGTAGACGGTCACGGGGAGACGAACGGTACGAGATGACGAACGTCACAGGAATGCGAGGTATCTGATCAATGTACAAACGCGTACGACTCAAGGACACGGTCGAAGTTCCGCCGAAACATCTGGCGGACGTCACCCCCCAGCGGGTGAAGGCCCTGTTGCAGGAGAAGCTCGAGGGACGAATGGACGAGGACGTCGGGAGCGTCGTGAGCGTCGTCGACGTGCACGACATCGGCGACGGCGCCGTGCTGCCGAACCGTCCGGGAGTGTACTACGAGGCGGAGTTCGACGCCATCACCTACGATCCGGAGATGCAGGAGGTCGTCGACGGCACCGTCGTCGAGGTGGTCGAGTTCGGCGCCTTCGTCGGTATCGGTCCGGTCGACGGGCTGTTGCACGTCTCGCAGATCTCCGACGAGTATCTCGCCTACGACGGAGCGAACCAGCAGCTCGCCTCCAGCGAGTCGGACCAGTCGCTCGGGGTCGACGATCCCGTCCGCGTCCGGATCGTCACCAAGAGTATCGACGAGCGGAACCCCCGAGACTCGAAGATCGGTCTGACGGCGAAACAGCCCGGACTGGGCAAACACGAGTGGCTCGAGAAGGCCCGCCGTCGCCGCGAGCAGGAGGGCGAAGCCTCGGCGGGGGACGAATAGATGGCCTCCGATCGCCTCGCGTGTCGGGAGTGTCACTTCGTCAACCACGGCGACGCCCAGAGCTGCAAGCTGTGTGGCTCCTCGTCGCTGACGGAAGACTGGGCCGGCTACGTCGTCATCACCCACCCCGAACAAAGCGAGATCGCCGACGAGATGAACGTCACCGAACCCGGAAGTTACGCCCTGAAAGTCCGGTAGGTGTCCGCCGTGGTCGACCTCCTGTCCGACGGCGGTACCGGCGCCCCCCTGTTGGGTCTTCCGGACGAACTTCGACCCGAGCTGAAGGACCCGCTCGGGCCGATTTACACCGACGCGAACGAGCTACTTGCTGCGATCGACGAGTTCGCCACCGAGCACGCCGACCGGGAGGGCGACGAGAGTGAGCCCGACGGCGCCACCGAGTCCGTCACTCGGACACCGAGGCTCGTCGCAGTCGGCGACGTCGTCACCGCCCACCTGCTGGACGCCGGCCGTCGTCCGGACCTCGCGGTGGTCGACGGGCGGACGGAACGGGAAACCGCACCCGAGCCCGTGCTCGAGGCGATCGAGGGGGCGAGCAACGACGCCGACAGCCGAACGGTCGAAAACCCCGCCGCAGTGTTGCGCCGCGAACTGCTCGAGGCGCTCCACGAGGGACTTTCCTCGCCGAACCCCACGATCCTTCGCGTCGACGGCGAGGAGGACCTCGCGGCGCTTCCCGCCGTGCTCGCGGTCCCCGTCGGATCGAGCGTGGTGTACGGACAGCCCGGTGAGGGGATGGTGCACGTCGCCGTCACCGAGACGGTGAAACGCGACGTCCGCAGGTTGCTCTCCCGGTTCGACGGCGACACCCGGACCGCGTTTCGCCTCCTCGAATCGTAGTGGACGGTACACGCTCGAGCGACACGTTCTGTTTTCCCCGCCGACACGGCTTTGTCGGTGCCGGAACGCGAATCCCGTATGGGCGATTCCGAACAACCGGGGCTGACGCTGGACGGAAGTGTCGGGGGCGGACAGTACTTCCGGTCCGCGCTGTCGTTTTCGGTGCTGACCGGCCGGCGCGTCGAGATACGGGACGTTCGCGGAGCACGCGAGAATCCGGGCCTGAAACCACAGCACGTCGCCGCTGCCGAGGCGCTGTCGTCGATCGCAGGCGCGGAGATCGACGGTGTCGAACGTGGAAGTCGAACCGTCTCGTTCGTCCCGGGGGAAGTACGTCCGGGACGGTACACCGTCGAGATCGAAACCGCCGGCAGCGCGCCGCTGGTCGTCGACGCGGTGTTGCCCCTTTCACTCGTCGCTCGGGGACCAGTACGACTGCGGGTAACAGGCGGAACCGACGTGAAATGGTCACCGCCGCTTTCGTATCTCCGCCGGGTGAAGCTGCCGCTCCTCCGTGAGGCGGGACTGCTGGCGTCAGTTGACGTCGGGAGGCGCGGATTCTATCCGGTTGGCGGCGGGGACGTGACGCTGTCGATCGGCCCTTCAACCCCTGCACCGCTCGAATTGGACGAATCTGGCGAACGCCGAGGGATCAGGGCGCTTTCGACTGTCTCCGAGGATCTTTCCGACGCTGACGTCGCAGAGCGCCTCGCCGACGCCGCACTCGAACAGGTCGACGACGACTGGACCGTGCTCGAACGCACCGTGAGCTACGTCGACAGCGACGCCACAGGGGCGGTGATCGTGCTGGTCGCAGAACACGAAGCCGGGACCGACCCACCGGCATCGGAAGCGGCCGACGCCGGATTCGGGCCGACGTGTCGGTTCGGGACCAGCGCGCTCGGGGAACCCGGTGTTCCCGCAGAACGGGTCGGGCGCGACGCGGTCGACGCCCTCCAGGAACCGATCGACGCCGGAGCGACCGTCGACGTCCACCTCGCCGACCAGTTGCTCCCGTTTCTCGCCGTCGCCGGCGGAGCGTTCCGAGCACCGCGGCTCACCGAGCATCTCGAGACCCACCTGAAACTGCTCGAGACGTTCGGGGCTCCCGTCGAATGGAACAAACGGGACAACGGGACGGTGGACGTTTCCGCACCCGGAAAGCTCCCCGATCAGTGGTGATCGCCGTCGTCGGGTATTTCGTGTTTATTGGTAGCGATACACAATAGTTGCCTCCACGCATACGTTGCGGTGTGTCGGAACGTACAACACTCGAGTTGGGGTTCAGGCTAGTGAGAGGAACAACCGGGACGAACGAACCGGACGGCTCCCCGGACGGACAAATCGGGTGGGACGACTGAGATTCATAGGTGACGCCGACAGGAACCAACTTTCAAGACCACACGCATCCAACCGCCGAATACCGCTATGAATATCACTGATATTGCTGTCGAGGAGTACGTCGAGGTCGATGCCTCCACTCGCCTCGGGAAAATTCGGTCTATCTTCGAAGAAAAGAACCCCAAAGGGATCGTCGTCACCGAGGACGGGGAGTACGCAGGAGTCATCGGGGAACGGGACCTCATCAAGTCGCGGATCGAGGACGACACGAAGGCGTCGGTCGTGATGAAAAACGCCCCGCGGGTGAAGCGAACCGAGCACGTTCGCGAGGTTGCGCGGATCCTCGTCGAGGGGAACGTCAAGATCGCGCCCGTCTACGAGGGGGAGAAGCTCTACGGGATCGTCACGGAAGACGGCATCCTCGAGGCCGTACTCGACAACCTGGATGCGATCACCGTCGAGCAGATCTACACGAAAGACGTCGTCACGATCACCGAGGAAGGACACGTCGGGCAGGCGATCAATCGGCTACGCGAAAACGGCATCTCCAGGCTGCCCGTGCTCAACGAGAACGATCGGTTGACCGGGGTGATCACGACCCACGACATCGTCGAGTTCGTGATCCGGGGCGAGAACCGGCTCGGACGGCACGACCGGTCGGGCGACACCGACCGGATGCTCGACATCCCCGTCTACGATCTGATGTCCAACCCCGTCTTGACGGCCACGCCAGAGGAGACCGTGAAAGCCGCCGTCGAGCGGATGTTCGAAAACGACATCGCGGGCCTGATCGTCAGCGACGACGGCGACGCCGTCGACGGCGTCGTGACGAAGACGGACGTCCTCAGGGCACTGACGTTCACGGAGGAGGAGTCGATGGACGTCCAGATCACCAACATCGCACTTCTGGACACCATCTCCCGGGAACACATCGTCGAGTCGATCGAATCCGTCTCCGAGAAGTACCAGGAGATGGCCGTCCACCACGCCCACGTGCGGTTCCACGAGCACAAGGAGAAGCTTCGCGGCACCCCGTTGCTCCAGTGTCAGATCCGGCTCCGAACGAGCGAGGGACAGGTCGCCGGCTCGGGCGAGGGATACGGTTCCGAACACGCGTTCCACGTCGCACTCGACAAACTCGAACGCAACGTCCTCGAAATGAAGGGATTCAAAGCCGACGAGGAGTACCGCGGGCAGCTTCTCCGGAAGCTCGGCGAACTGTAGGTTTCTTCCCCGGTGCTTTCGTTCGGACGGAATCGGCGCAACGGTTTTTACGACTGACTGAATGGTTCAAAACGACCATGAATCAGCGTTCGCGCCGGTTGCGGCTCGCCGAATGGGCCGATCTCGTCGACGAGGAACTACCGGAACGGGCGCTCGAACGTCCCACGCTGTCGGCGTTCCCGGACGGCCATTCGGACAGCGAGGACGACGGGGACGGCCGAGACACCCGAAACCCCCGGGGGGACGGACGTGGACTGCACCGACGTTCGAGGTAGCCGCCGGTTCACTTCCGCCGCGCTTGGGGAACCCTTTTCGAGGAAGCCGCCATAGACCCGACGATGGCGGCCACCGAAGACGTCGCGTACGTGGAGCATCCCCTTTTGCCCCCCGGGCTCGTCGAGCGCCGCCGCTACCAGCTCGAACTGGCCGGCCAGGCGCGGTCCGAACACACCCTTGTCTGTCTGCCGACCGGTCTGGGAAAGACGACGGTGAGTTTGCTCGTGACCGCCGAGCGGCTCCACGAGCGCGGCGGGACCGCGCTGTTTCTCGCGCCGACGAAGCCGCTCGTGACACAGCACGCCGAGTTCTACCGCCAGGCACTCGAGATCCCCGACGACGAGATCGTGGTGTTCACCGGCGAGGTCAGTCCAGACGACCGCGGCGAGCTGTTCGAGCGCGCCCGGATCGTGATCGCAACGCCGCAGGTCATCGAAAACGACCTGGTCGGCAATCGGATCGACCTCGCGGACGTCACACACCTCACCTTCGACGAATGTCACCGGGCGACCGGCGACTACTCGTACGTGTACATCGCCGAGCGGTACCACGCCGACGCCGACGATCCCCTGGTCACGGCGATGTCGGCATCCCCCGGCGGCGACGGCGAGGAGATTCGGACGGTCTGTGAGAACCTCGGCGTCGGGAACGTGGCGGTGATGACCGAGGAGGACGCGGACGTCGACGAGTACACACACGACACGGACGTCGAGTGGATCGAAGTGGAGCTCCCGGAGACGGTGATCGAGATCCGGGACGCGCTCAACGAGGTGATCGAAGACCGGCTGGAGAAGCTGAAGTCGCTCGGGGTGACGGAGTCGACCTCCCCGGACCTCTCACAGAAGCAGCTCAACCGGATGCGGGGGAAGCTCCAGAAGATGATGGACGCCGACCAGTCGGAAGGCTACAAGGGGATCTCCACGCACGCAGAGGTGATGAAGCTCCGTCGGGCGGTCGAACTCGTCGAGACGCAAAGCGTCGACGCCTTATGTCGGTACTTCGAGCGCCAGCGACAGGCCGCCCGTTCGTCGGGCGCCTCGAAGGCGAGCCAGCGTCTCGTCTCGGAGCCGAAAGTGAGGGAGGCGATGCGGAAGGCCGAGTCGTTCGACGGCACCCACCCGAAGTTCTCCCGGACGCGCATTCTGCTGGCCGAAACCCTGGGCATCGGCGGTGGGGAGCGCGTCATCGTGTTTACAGAGTCACGCGACACAGCGGAGGCGCTTACGGAGTTCCTCGGGGAACATTTCGACGTCCACCGGTTCGTCGGACAGGGCGACAAGGAGGGCTCGGACGGCATGACGCAGACCCAGCAGGCCGAGACGCTTTCGGCGTTCCGGAACGGGGAGTTCGAGGTTCTCGTCTCGACGTCGGTCGCCGAGGAAGGGCTGGACGTCCCGGAGGTTGACCTCGTGTTGTTCTTCGAGCCAGTCCCGACGGCGATCCGGTCGATCCAGCGGAAGGGTCGCACTGGACGGCAGGCAGCCGGGCGCGTGGTCGTGTTGATGGCGAAGGACACCCGCGACGAGGCGTTCTTCTGGATCGCCCGGCGGCGGGAACAGCGGATGGAATCGGAACTCCGGGAGCTCAAGGAGTCGGCCAACGAGATTCAAAAGGAGCTTCCGGGCGAGGGCGGAAACGACGGCGATAATGGCGACGACGACGGCGGCAATGGCGACGACGACGGCGGCAACGGCGACGAACACGTGGGCAAGGAAGCCGAGGGCGACTACGACGGGGACAGGCAGCCTGGACTCTCCGATTTCACAACCGGGTCGGGAACGCCAGCGGACAGTAGCGACGGCGAAACACCCGAAGACGGAGCCACCGGAGACGACAACGACGAGGAACGCGGTAGCGCCAGTGCGGACAGCAGTGGCGGTGCGGGCGAGGAGGACGGAATCGTCGCGACCGCCGAGCGCGACGACGGGGTCGAAATCGTCATCGACCAGCGCGAACTCGACTCTCACATCGCCCGGGACCTCTCGACTCGCGAGGGGATCCACACCCGGCTGGAGACGCTGTCGGTGGGCGATTACGTGCTGTCGGACCGGGTCGCCGTCGAGCGGAAGTCAGTCGACGACTTCCTCGATACGTTGACGGGCGGCGACCGGTCGCTGTTCGACCAGGCCGGCGACCTGGCTCGCAACTACTCGCGACCGGTGGTGATATTGGAGGGCGAGACCGACCTGTACGGAGCGCGCAACGTCCATCCCAACGCGATCCGGGGGGCGCTCGCGAGTCTGGCGATCGATTTCGACGTGAGCGTGCTCCGGACCGAGGACGCCGAGGGGACGGCAAACATGCTCGAGACGATCGCCAGGCGGGAACAGGAGGACCGCGACCGTGCTGTAAGCGTCCACGGGGAGAAGGGGAGCAAAACGCTTCCCGAACAGCAGGAGTACGTCGTCTCCGCGATCGCCGACATCGGTCCGATCACGGCCAGGGGACTGCTGGAGGCGTTCGGCAGCGTCGAAGCCGTGATGACTGCAGAGAAAGACGACCTCCGTGAGGTCGACGGCGTCGGCGAGGTCACGGCAGACAGGATTCGGGAGGTCGTCGCGAGCGAGTACGTCCGGTGAGCTGTGCCGGACCGTCGAACCGGACTACTCGGTCGGTTCGTCGAGCTTGACTACTCGGTCGGTTCGACGGGCTTGACTACTCGACCGGATCGTTGGTCTCGTCGAGCCTGACGACCGTCGGGTCAGGAATCTCGTCGTCGTACAGGCCGTACGCCATTATGATGACCCGATCGCCGACCGCAGCCAGCCGGGCGGCCGCGCCGTTGAGACAGACCTCGCCGGCGTCGCCGGGGATCGTGTACGTCTCGAACCGCTCGCCGTTGTCGACGTTCACGACCTGCACCTTCTCGTGTACCGCGATGTCGGCCGCCTCCAGCAGCGACCGATCGATCGTGATACTCCCCTCGTACTCCTTTTCAGTCTGTGTCACCCGAGCGTGGTGGAGTTTCGCCCGCAGTCCCTGGCGCATTGTCGGCGCAACGCTGGACGGGGGGATAATTCCTGTTATTCGTCGGTTACCACGTGGGGTTCGATTTCGTCGATCATCGGATCCGTCCCGGCGACCAGCAGGTGATCCCCCTCCTCGAGTTCGAAGTGGGGGGAAACGTCGGGGTCAAGTTCCCCGTTGCGCTCCACCGCGATCACCAGCCGACCCGAGTCGCCGATTTCCGTTTCAGCGATTGTGCGTCCGACGAACTCGTCTGCCTCGATCCTGACGACCTTCATCTGTCTGTCGTAGGAAAGTATCTGCTCCCTGAGAACCTCGAGTGCGAGTATCCGCCCGCTTATTTCCGGAAGGCTCAAAACGTAATCTGCGCCGGCGCGGCGGACCTTGGTCGCGTTCGCCGGATCTGCGATACGCACGAGCGTGTCCAGGTCCGAGGATAGCTCCGTAGCCAAAAGCGTCGCGAGAATCGTCTCGTCGTCGTCAGCAATTGCCAGGACCAGCACGGTCGACTCTTCGATTCCGGCGCGTCGAAGCGTCTCCTCGTCGGTGACGTCACCGATAACGTCGACTCCCTCGAGATCCGCTCGGTCGATAACCGTACACTCGATCCTGAACTCGTCGAGTTCCTCGACGATGGTAGCGCCAACTTCTCCATACCCTGCGACGATGGCCTTCGCGTCCATCGGACGGCCCCGGTAGGTCTCCTCTTCAATCTCCCGGAGCGCGTCGGTGGGACCGGCGACGAGCAGGACGGTGTCCTCGTCGACGACGGTATCGGGAGCCGGTTCGTCGAGGAACTCACCCTCCGTCCAGAGCCCGAGGATCCTGACGTCGGCATCGAGATCAGTGTCGATCGACTCGATCGATTCCCCACAGATCGGGCTGTCCTCGAACACGGACAGTTCGAGCAGACACAGGTCCTCCCCCAGTGAGATTCTGTCGCTGGCGCCCGACCGCGTTTCCGCCCGGATCCGTTCTGCGATCCGCTTGCCGAGGAGGTGCCGCGGCGTCATGACTGTGTCAGCTCCGGCGTACCGGAGGTACTGTTCGTACCCGATGTCGCTCACGAGAACGATCGTTCGCACGTCCTCGTTGACTTCCCTGACGGCGAGTACTGCGCTTGCTGTCCGTTCGTCAACGGTGTCGACGACGACTGACCGCGCCCTGTTGACGCCCGCGCGCTCCAGCGACTCTGCGGAGGTCGGGTCGCCGTGAACAACGGTGATCCCTCGACCGTGGAGTTCGAGCGCACGCTCTTCGTCGGGTTCGAGGAGCACGTAGTCGGTACCGCGCGCTTCGAGTTCGTCCACCAACCGTTCGCCCTGCTGCACTGCACCGGAGATTACCACGTGCCCCGAGAGAGCAGTCTCCGCGGGAACCTCCGGCGACAGCGCCTCCTCGAGCACCGGGCGAAAGACGTACGGGACGACGATGAACAAGATGAGGAACGTCGATAGATCCATCAGCGAGACGAAGACGTTCGCCACGGGGGAGTCCCACGGGGAGTCCGAACCGTAGCCAGTCCCGGTGTAGGTCTCGATGACCACCTGCAGCGAGTGGAGATACGTCGGTGATTCGCCCTCGAACGAGACCATGATGTAGTGGTATAGCACCGACGTAACGAGGATCAGCACGATGACGGCGACGATCGTTTTCGCCGCTCGGCGCTTCCAGAGCTCCATAGCTGGACGGTCACACGCCCGGGGCAAGAAACTATCCGGGGGTTTTGGGCGAGTTCAATCCCGCTTAATTCGGTCAAATCCGCCTTGAGGGCCTCGACTACCTATAAGCTACCAGGCCTTCCGAACAGACTGCGATCATGAACCTAGATTCGACGACCCTCCGAAAGGCGATCGGCCGCACCGAAGTCAGATCTGCGAGCAAGCTCCTGCTTTCGGCTGCGGCACTGTTGTTCGTCCTGTATCTGGTGACGCTTCTGCCCGGAGTCGACCGACTCGTGCCACAGACGCCCGTGACGTTCGCGGCAGTCGTAACCGCGATCGCGACCGTCGCCGTCGTCGGGCTGCTCGTGTACTCCGCCCCGAAGCTCGCCTCGCTCGTTCGGTTGGCTTTCGATGGCCCGCGCGAGGTAGTCGAGAACGTCGCGTCCGTCGTCCACTGGGTCGTGGTGTTGGCCGCAATCCTCGTGGCACACAGCGGGCTGGCCGGGATCGCGACTCCACTGTTCGACGACTTCGGGTGGGTGTACGACGCGATGTTCCTGCTCGTTGCGTTCCCGGTGCTCGTCGTCATCGTGGGCCGCCTCTACGTCGGACTCGACCCGAGTGCCGACCTCATCGCCGACAAGATTGTCGGCGAGGGAACCGGATCAGCCGACAGCAGCGGTGACGAGCCGACCGACCAAACGAAGTGAGCCGAGATCGAACGATACGAACGACCCCGCCATATCCGATACCATGAGTCAAAACAGATCCTCCGACGACAACGCGGAAGAACATACTCGAACAGAAACTCACGAGAGGGGCCCGGCTACCGGTTCCGACTCCGGCGTCGGCGGCGTTCCGATCGTCGAGGGGGCCGCGGCTGGCCTCCTCGCGTGGCTGCTCGGCTATCTCGCCACGTATCTCGTGGTTTCACCGGGCGTACGGGATTCGCCGTTGAACCAGATTATCGAGGCGCTCGACGGCGAACCCGCGACCTACGAGATGGTCGGGTGGGTGTTTTACAACGCCCACTTCGTGAACACCGTCTTCAGTGATCTGCCCTTCGTCGGTAGCCACACCACCTCCTACATCGGCGGCGAGGAGGGCTTTGCTGTCCTGCTGTACGTGGTCCCGATCGTCCTGCTGTTGCTTGCAGGGTTGGCCGTCGGCTACTATCGGGGCGCGTCGGATCCGACCGACGGGGCGATCGCCGGAGTGACCGTTGTGATCGGCTACCTGGTGCTATCGGTCGCAGGGCTGTTCCTCTTTGAAATCACCGTCGGCGGCGCCAGCGCTGCACCCGATCGGCTGGCGGGCGTCGTCCTCGCGGGGATCGTCTATCCACTGGTGTTCGCGGGGGCCGGCGGGGCAGCGTCGACGCTGTTTGAACGCGACGGTTCGTGATCGAGACGACCATCCGACGACTCTCTCTTGCTCCGTCGTTGTCGAAGCGACGCTATTCCGGCAGCGCGAGAATTGACAGCAGTTTGTTACCGTTCGGCACCGTCTCTCCAGACGGGGAATGGTCGACTACTACGACAAACTCCTCGCGGCCGTTCCGGCCGTACTGGCCCTCGGTGCCCTCGCGGGTCTCCTCGGGCCCCTGGCGTTCCATCAGGGGCTCGCACTCGGAAGTCTCGCATCGTCGATTTTACTGTACGAAGCGATCCTTCGCAATCCGCCGATCGAGCCGACGGCGGCCGACGTCACGGCGTCGACGATAACTGGACTGGGCTGGGTACTTTCGCTCCTGCTGTATCTCTTTTGAGTCACCCGCTCTCCGTCCGAATCGACGGCGATGAGGGGAGTGTCCGAAAGCTACTCGAGGTACGCCATCGCTTCCTCGTCGGACACCTGATCGAACCGTCGGTAGAACCCGCCGACACCCATAAAATATTCCGGGCTCTCCAGACAGACCACCTCGTCGGTAATCCGCACGAGTTCCTCGATCGTCTCGGGTGGCCCGACCGGTACGGCGAGGACGATCCGTTCGGCTTGAGCGTTTCGCAGTTGTTCGATACACGCACGGGCGGTCGAGCCCGTTGCTACCCCGTCGTCTACCAGGACGACCCGCTTTCCGGCAACCGCCGGTTCGGGTCCCCCCTCGCGGTATCGCTCGGCTTTTCGCCGCGCGTTTTCCGCTTCCTCCTCCCGCTTCCGCTGGAAGTACTCCTCGTCGATCTCGCGTCCCCGGAACGCTTCCTCGTTGCGCCAGACGCTCCCGTCACTCGCGACCGCGCCGATGGCATACTCCGGGTTCCCGGGTGCGCCGATCTTCTTGGCGACGACGACGTCGAGTGGCACTCCCAGTTCGTCGGCGACCGCCCGCCCCAGCGGCAAGCCTCCCCGCGGGATTGCGAGGACAAGGTCGGCCTCGACCTCGCGCTCGCGGAGTTTCGCCGCGAGACGCTCGCCCGCATCCGTTCGATCCTGGAATGGAGTCTGCCCGGACATATCTAATGGTTAGTCCCGTGACACCATGTACCGATCGAAGGTTCCCGACAAACGGGAATACGGAGAGTCGCAAGCGACGTCGAAGTTTCCGAATCGACGTGACGGCAGGTTTTCATCGGCAACTCGTTCGAGATGAGTTGACAACCGACCCCGGACGGCATAACTTAAGGGTGGATGACATGGAGTACATAGGGACGATGGACGAGATGGTGGTGCGTGCGTAGCCGGCTCAGAATTCGGCGGTAGTGACCCCGTTCCCAACCTGCAAGAACCCACACCTAAATTAATGATAGTTCCGGGATTTCTATCAATTGTATGAACTTCGATGAATTCACCGGGACAGTACAACACAGGCTCGAACTCCCGGACACGGGACGTGCAGTGCGCGCGATCCGGGCGACGCTGATGACGCTGGGTTCTCGGATCCCGGAGGAGAACGCCGAGGACCTGGCAGCTTCGCTGCCGATGGAGATCAAGTGGTACCTGACCGGTGCTGTAGAGGAACACGGCCAGCGGTTCGACTGGCGGGAGTTCATCGACCGGGTAAGCGAGATCGAAAACGTCGACCCGCCCGAAGCCGCCCACCACGCGAGAATCGTCGTCGACCTCGTCCACTCGGAGATACCGACATCCGACTTTCGGCAGCTCCGGGACATGCTGCCGGAAAGCGAGGACGACGAAAACTGGCGGAAGCTGTTCGAGATAGTCGACGCTGGCGGGTGGAGCAACGCCCACGAGGCCCAGACCGGCGGCGGGCCGCAGCCCGAGACCGATTCCGAGTGATTCGGTGTCCACTCGGTTTGGCCACTGGAGGAACGTTCACCGGTCGATGCGTCGGACGGCGAACGCGAGAGCCGACCCGCTTCCCGCGATCACTGCGAGCACCACGAACAGAACGCCGACGTCGGCGTACGTCAGTACAGTTCCGGCCAGTCCGGCCCCGAGAGCGCCGACACCGAAGATGGCCAGGAACGTGTAGCCGAAGGAAAGCCCCCGCGTTTCCTGTGAGGAGTAGCTCGCGACTGTGGCCTGCTGGAGCGGCTGGATCGTAAACAGTGCGATCCCGAGAAACAGTGCGACCGCAAGGAACGGCAGCAATCCGACGGCGACTGCGGGGACGAAAAGCACCGCCAGGACGGCAAGCACCCCCAGTGCAGTCGAGAGAGCCCGGACGGGGTCGAACCGATCGGCGAGCCGTCCCCCGAGATACTGCCCGACGACGCCGACCATCAGGATCGCCACGTAGAGATACCTCGAGACGTCGAACTCCTCGGCATACTGGCTCCCCTCCGAGAACAGCTGGATATCGACTAGTCCGCCGAGCAGATCCGAGAGGAGATCCGGCAGGAACGTGAGAAATGCCCGGTAGTAGAGACCGCTCAACAGGACGACCACGAAGACAAGCGAGAACGCGACTGTGAAAAGCGCCCGCGTGTTGGTCGTAATCGCGGTCACGGTGAGTTGCCCCTTCGTTTCACCGTCGTCTACCGTCTTTGTATGGTCGATGCCGGCAGTCTCGTCCAGATCGACGGCAAGGCCGTAGGTGACGACCAGGACGGTCGGCACAGCAAGTGCCAAAGCGACCGTCCGCCAGCCGAACTGTAAGAGCAACAGCACGGTGACCAGCGGACCGAGGCCGATACCCAGATTGCCACCGATCCCGTGGTAGCCGTACGCCACTCCCGGACTCGAAACACCCTTCGAGATGAGCGAGAGACCTGCCGGATGGTAGACGGAGGCCGCCACCCCCCACAGGGCGATCGCCACCGCGAGCGTGAGAAACGTCGGAGACGCGCTCGCGAGGACGAACGACGCCGCCATCCCGAGAAGCGAGGCGACGATCAACGGCTTCGATCCGAACTGGTCTACGAGGATACCTCCCGGTAACGCACCGACGCCGAACAGCCCGTATCCGAGCGTGACGACCACCCCCAGAACGGCCGCAGTCACGGAAAACTCGACGAGCCAGATCGTCATCAGGATCGGAATCGACAGCTCGTAGGTGTGAACGAGGCCGTGTGATCCGGCAGTGAACAAAACGATTCGGCGGTCGTTCTGGTTCATTCAGTGAGATACCTGGAGGACAGCCACGGAGAGTGATCGAAATCCGGGCGAGTCAGCTACTGTTCCTCCGGAACCGTTCGACGGCCGTTGATGTATCCGAGGAGGTTCCTGAAGAAAGATCGGAACGCGCCGACGGGATCGGGCTTGCCTTTGAACGCCTGGAGCAGGTAAAGCAGAGCGATCGCTGCAACTGCACCGAGCTGTACGACGAGATTCGGGAACACCATCGCCACGATGCCCAGTGCGAAAAACACCGCGCGGGCGGCGTAAGTCACCGTGCGGTCGAACGAAAACCGGTAGTTGATCCCGTGAATGATCGACAGCGCGCCGATCAGGGCGAGCACGCCGATGCTGTACGTCGTCGCGTCGAAGGTCCCGGAGACGATCTCGGGGTGGTAGACGAACGTGAACGGGAGGATGTACAGCGGCGCAGAGATCTTGAGCCCCTCCCAGATCGTCTCCCAGAAGTCAGCGCCAGCAATTCCACACGCCACCGCAGCACACGTCGCAATCGGCGGAGTAAGCCCCGCGAGGATCGCCGCGTAGAACACGAAGTAATGGGAAGCCAGGTGAGGGATGTCGAACTGGTTGATCAGCGTCGGCGCTACGAGCAACGCGACCACGGTGTACGCCGCCGTGGTCGGCATGCCCAACCCGAGCAGGATACAGATCGCCATCGAGAGGATTACCGCGACGATCATGATCCCACCAGAGAGATCCAAAAGCGCAAGCGACACGGCGGTCGGCACGCCGGTAGCCATCAGGATGTCGACGACGCCGTTGATCGCCGCGAGGATGATCGCGACCGGAGCGAGCACGACGACGCCTTCGCGGGACCCTTCGATCGTCTGGTCGATGACGGTTCTGATCTCCCCGGAGATACTTCGTCGATCGTAGGCTGCCTTCGCAACGGGAATCGTTGTGCCAGTGATGATCATCGACACCGACGTCCACAGCGCGCCGGTCATCACCGTGTACTGCAGGACGCCGAGGACGTAGATGAGAACGACGAGTGGAATACCGTACTTGAGCGTCTCCAGAACGATCTCTACGGCAGTCTTCTTGTCCTCGAAGAAGTCGTCCATCGACGGGTCCTCGATCTGTGGGGCAGCGATGTAGTGGACCGCGACCACGACGGAGACGACGAGGATCGCAGCCGGGATCAGGCCGGCGATGACGACGTCGATGTACGTGACGCCCGTGATCAACGACGCCATAATGAACGCGCCAGCACCCATGACGGGCGGCAGGACCTGTCCCGACGTCGAGGCAACCGACTCGATTCCGCCGGCAGTTTTCGGCTCGACGCCGTTCTCTATCATCATCGGGATCGTGAACGAGCCGGTCATTCCGGCGTTTGCGGTCTGGCTCCCATTGACCGAACCGATGACCGCACTCGCGATCACTGCCGTCTGGGCGACGCCGGAAGAGACGTACTTCGCCGACCTGACTGCGAGTCTGAGGATCAGGTCGAACGCCCCGTACGCCTTGAGCAGACCGGCGTACAACAGGAACAGCGCGATCCACGCGGCAACCAGCCGGTTCAAGAACCCGTAAAACCCCTCGACTTCGAGGACGAGGAGACGGAGCATCCGACCCCAGGAGATCCCCCCGTGACCGAGAACGCCGGGAATGTACTGGCCGAACAGCCCGTAGCCGATCCCGGCGAGCAGGACGACGAGGAACGTCATCCCGAACGACCGCCAGGTGAGGTAGATCATCGCCAGGGTGAACGCGACCGCGAGTGCGAGTTGGAGATCGGTTGCCCTCCCCCGCTGTTCGACGAACAACATCTGGAAGTTCTGGACAATGTAGACCGTGGTGACCAGAACGATTATCGCAGAAATGCCGAGCAGGATCGCAGACAGGTAGTCGTCCTCCTCGAAGACGTCCATGTACTCGTGGACGATGTACAAAAGGAGGATTCCGCCAAGAAACATGACGCCGTACAGCGCGCGTTCGATGAGCTGTGTGTACGCGTAAAATATGACGACGGCCCACAGCAGGATCGAACCGTACGTCAGTATGAACTCGAGTACGTTTTGATTGCGATCGGTGTTGAGAGTTTTCATTCGAACTTATTTGGAAGCGGCGTGTCCGCCGATGTGTCATCGAGCGAACGATACTGACGTTCGACGCCCTTCGACGCGACGCTGTCTAGACTTCACCACGGATCCACGAGTCGTCCCAGACGCCGTGCTCCTCGAAGAAGTCTGCCACACCCGGATGAATTTCGAGGTCAGCGATGACGGCGTCGGTCATACTCTCGGGAGTGTGATCGAGCGTCGTCGGGTCGGACTCCCGGATCGTGTCGTCGTGTTCGACCGCGAGTCGGCAGAGCTCGTAGGTCGCATCCGCCGAGATATCCGGTCCGAACGCCCACTGACCCGCCAGTGCCCAGCTCGTCACGGTGTCCGTTCGGCTCGTGACCGCCTCCTGGTTGAGCCAGCCGTACGGTTCGAACTCCGTCTTCAGCGCGCCCGGGGTGTTGTCGATCGCCTCCTCGAACGTGTCGTGGATCGGAATCGCGTACAGTTCGCCCTCCGCCCTGGCGTCGACCTCCTGGGCCCAGCCCGTGAGGTCGACCCCGTTGGCGCCGTAGACGACCATCGCGTCGATCCGCCCCTCTTCGACCGCGCCGGCGATGTCGCCCGTGTCCAGGTTGTTGATGTCGTTTTGCTCCCACAATCCCGCGCGTTCGATGACCTCCTGTGTCAACAGCCGTGTCCCGAACCCGGGCTGAATCGGATAGATCGTGTACCCGCCATCCTCGATGTCCTGTGTGGACTCGATGCCGGACCCCTCGATGGCCATCCAGTACATCTCTAGGCTCGTGAAAATGAACCCCTGCATCGGAAGCGTGTCTACCGGTTCGTCCTCGAATGGCCCTTCACCCGCCATGGCCTTTGCAAGCGAGTTGTTGTCGACTCCCATCGCGGGAATGTCTCCACCTTCGAACTCGTAGAGGTTCGCCGTCCATCCCCCCGTCTCCTGCGGGTCGACGCGGACAGTTTCGCTGTGCTGGTTTGCGGCCCTCGCGAGCGCCTGTGCGGCCGCTTGCGTCGAGCTTCCGGTCGACGTGGCACCGATCGTGACGACTTCCTCACCGTCCCCGAGGCAACCCGCGATACCTGTGGCCCCAACTGCACTAGCTGCTCCAATCGTTTTTAAAACGTCACGCCGTGATTGGTTGTTATTCACTACCATTACCTAATAGCTAACTCACCAATATTTAAATCTATTTATCGCATGGTTACATTCGTGTACAATTATTTTCGTTGTGAGCGAATGTTCTTGAAAAAGTAAATATTGCGGAATGGTTGGCGAAAGGCGTTTGATAGTTTAGATGAAGTAACCACCGTCGGTTTCTTTCAGAGGCGCCTCGAGAGCTCAGTAGCGTCGCAACAGCGCAAACAGCAGGAGAAAGGAGGCGAACGTCGCCAGCGCGAGCATCGTCCACGCCTCGCTGTAACCGCGGACGTCGACGAGAAATCCGAACGTCGTCGGGGCGACGAGCGCCCCGGAGTTGAGCGCGATCTGCCCGCCTGCAGTCGCACTCCCCATCTGCTCGGTCGGAACGAGCGATCCGATACACGAGTAGTAGATGCCGGTGAATCCCAGCACGAACGTTCCGAGCAACGAGAAGGCAAACAGTGTGACGAGCGGCGACTCGACACGTGTTACGGCGAGGAAAAGCAGGGTCGAAGCTCCCGCCTGCACCACGAGGATCCGCAGCGTCGACGTCGTAAGCGGGGCCGAAAGTCGATCGGCAAGCCAGCCGAATCCGACCCGGCCGACGCTGCCGAACACCTGAGCGAACGCGAGCGTGACTCCGGCGAACACCACGCTTGCGCCGACGGACTCGTCGACGTAGAGGATCGTGTACCCGACTGTCGTAAAAAGCGCGGCGCCGAGGAAAAAGCCCGCACCGGTCACCACGAGATACGAGGGATTGCGAAAGTGTGTTCGGATCCCGTGTCGACTGCCGCCGTCCCCGCCACCGCCCTCCTCGTACGTCCAGTAAAAAAGGACGCCGACCACTGCGGCGGCCACTGACGCGAGCAAAAATCCGACTTCCCATCCGAAGCGGGTCGCTCCGAACCACGGGATAAGGATCGCGCTGATCCCACTTCCTGCGGTTACGCCGACCTGTTTTATCCCCATCGCGAGGTTGAGTCGCTCCGTCGGGATGGCATTGAACACCGCCTTGTTCGTCCCTGGCATCGCTGTCGCGTAAAACGCTCCGAGGACAAACACGACGAAAAGCAACCCGAGGTACGTCGGGGCAACCGTCACGGCGGCCGCCGCGAGACCGAGTCCGAAGAGTCCGACGACGAGCATCAATCCCTCCCCGTACTCGTCGACCAGCGAACCCACCGGGAACAAAAACACTGTGTAGCCGAGAGTCAACGTCGTCAACATCACTCCGACCAGGGTCGCGGACACGAGAAACTCGTCCCTGACGAACGGAGTCACCGCGTAAATAGTGTAAAAACACACGCTGGCCGTGACCTGCCACAGCAGAATGAGGACGGTGTTTACTTTCCACCCGCGAGAGGTCGATTCACTGGTCATTTGTTGGCTACGGCTCCGGAACCGCGCTGTGGCGAGTGCGGAGGAAACGAGGTTCCGCCTCCATCGAAGCCGCGGTCACTGCTCGGTTCTCGGCTCCGGCGCGACTGTCACCGGGCAGTCGCTATCGAGGATGACCGACTGGGTGACGCTCCCGAACAGGACTTTTCCGACCGGCGACCGCCGACGAGCACCGAGAACGATCGTGTCGACCTGGAATTCGTCTGCGAGTTCGAGGATTGCTGTGGCCGGATCACCGGTGACGCTGTGGACGTCCGCGTCGACGCCAGCCTCCCGTAGTCGATCGACGAAAGTTGCTGTCGAGTCCGGGAGCCCCTGCAGGTTCTGGAGGTTTTCGTTTATGGCGTCGATGTACGCCGTTCCCGCCTCGTCTGCAGGGGCGTCGATCTCCTCGTGAACGTACAGAACCTCTACCTGTAGGTCGTCCATCTCCGCTGCGAGGTCGAGAACCGCCTCGGCCTGTGCTCCGGCACGGGTCTCGTCTACGTCTACCGGCACGAGCATTCGATACATGCTCATTTCTCTACTGTCATGATATATCAAACCACTCGTTCCGGACATCCGACACAGGATTCACCGCGAACCGGGTTCCCTGACCACGACCCGACAGTCAATCCCGACTGTTCTGCCATTCAAAAACGGTCTCGAGGTCGTGTGGCGTGTTTCCTCCCCCTTCTTTGGCACGCCGTAGATATGCGCGGAGGTCCCTCCTGAACGACGGGTCGGCGATATCGACGAGCGCCCGGGCGCGTTCCCTCGGAGTCGCCCCGCGCAGGTCGGCAATCCCGTGTTCGGTGACCACGACCGAGAAGTCGTGTTCGGTGTGGTCGACGTGGGGACACATGGGGACGATCCGCGAGATGTCTCCGTCCCCGGCCGTCGAGGGGAGTGCGAGAACGCTCAACCGGCAGTTGCGGTTGAAGTCCCCGCCGCCGCCGATCCCGTTTACGAGGTGGGTTCCGCCGATGTGAGTCGCGTTGGCGTTACCGTACAGGTCCACCTCGATTGCGCTGTTCACTCCGACAACGCCGAAGCGTTCGACGAGTGCTGGGTTGTTCGACACGCTTGCCGGGCGCAGCGTGACGTCTGCGGCGTAGCGGTCGATGTCGGCAAATAGCCGGCGTTGCCCGGTTTCCGACAGCGCGAGAGACGTGGCACTGGCTCCCGAGAGGAGCCCGCTATCGATGCTGTCGAGGAGACCGTCCTGGAACACCTCCCCGAAGTAGACGACGTCCCTATCCCCGAAGTCGACTGCTCCGAGCGTCCCCATCAGCGCATTTCCCATGCTCCCGACGCCGAACTGCAGGTGAACTGTCTCCGCGAGCATCGGGTTCCCATCGAGTTCCGCCTCCAGAAAGGTGCCGAGCCCCTCGGCGATTTGTCGGTCGGTGTCGTCGGGATCCCGAAACTCGTAGGGATCGTCGGCGCGGTCCGTCTCGACGACCGCGACCAGCGTTGCTGGATCGAACGAGATCGCCGGGCCGCCGATCCGGTCGGTCGGCCCCTCGAGCGGTATCGCCTCCCTGTTCGGCGGAAGCTCTCGGAGATACACGTCGTGGACTCGTGCCAGTTCCAGCGGCTGGGTTCGGTTCACCTCGACGATCAACCGGTCGGCGGCCGCGACGAACGAGGGCGTGTGTCCGATCGACGTCGACGGAACGAGCCAGCCGTCTCCGACCGCCACGGCCTCGACGATCGCGAGGTCGGGCGTTCCATACTCGCCGAACCGAACTTCGTCGCCGAATCTCGAGATGTGCCTGTCGTGGAACCCGACCCTGCCGTCGTTGATGGCGTTTCGAGAGGTTCGCCTCGTTTGAAACGGATACCGACGGGCGATATTCCCGGATTCGACGAGCCGGTCGTCGATCTCCGCACCGACGCCGCCGCCGCTCACGACAGTGAGGCCCAGGCCACTGTAGCCTGATGCCAGCGCTTCCGGAACCCGCTTTGGATAGCCAACTCCTCCGAAACCGCTGACGAGGACGACGTCATCTGGATCGATCGCTGACGCGGCGGTCTGAGCGTCTACGACGGACGAGACACCCTGCAGGCGCCCGGCCTCCGGATCGAACCCTGTCGTTCGCGTCATTATGGGCCGTCCTCGCCGTCCGTCTCTTCCCCGTCGACCGTCGTTCCCGTGTCATTGGAGAGTGAGTCGTCGCCGAAGAGGTCGTCCGGCTGCGTTCCGACATCCGGCGGCCATCCCGGCGGACGCGCCGCAGTCGGCTTCGCGTGTTCGCGTTTGAGCACCATCGGTGTCCGTTTCAGGGAAAGCACTTTGGTGTCCTCCTGGTTGTACGCACGCAGCTCGGTCGTAACGATACCGACGTGGTCGCGGGAGCTGCTCTCGCGTTTCGACAGCACCTGGCTTTCGGCGAAGATCGTGTCCCCGTGATACACCGGGGCGTGGTGCCGCACGTCGTCGTATCCCAGGTTCGCTGTCGCATTGACAGAGACGTCGATGACGCTCATCCCGACCGCCAGGGCGATGACGAACGTTCCGTCGACGAGACGCTCGCCGAACTCGGTTTCGGCGGCGTACGCCTCATTGAAGTGCATCGGATTTAGGTTCATTGTCAGGTTCGTCAACCAGACGTTGTCGGTCTCGGTAACCGTGCGACCGAACGGGTGTTTGTAGACGTCGCCGACGGTGAAGTCCTCGTAGTAGCGCCCGTGCCAGCCGGCGACGAGTCGTTTCGGTGTCGATTCGGTGTCTGTCGTGTGGTCGTCGGATTCGTCGGTCATGCTCCGAGACACGCCGCAACTCGACGTAAGTGTATGGTCGACAGAACACTCTGTCTCGCTGGAACGATCATTCGACTACCCCGCTCGACGGTTCCTCGTCAGTCGATCACAGTTCCCTCGCGTAACCCCGCGTCTCGTTCGAACCGATCGGCAGAAAGCGGCGAGACGTCGACTGTTTCCGATGTTCCATCGACGATCAGTTCCGCGACCACCTGTCCGGTCGCCGGAGCGTGCATGAACCCGTGTCCCGAGAATCCCACGGCGTTTACGAAGCCGGGTATCGTCTCCTCGACGATCGGGTGGTGATCCGGCGTCACCGTGTACAGCCCCGCCCAGCCGCGGACGACCGCTGTCTCCGGACCGAAATAGGTAGCGACGTCGGCAGCGCGGTCCAGCGTGTCGACGATCCAGTCGGGATCGTTCGAGGTTCGGTACCGGTCGGGATCGCGCTCGGGATCCCCGTCGGCATCCCGGCCGCCGACGATCGCTGCGCCGTCGGACTCCGGTCGGAAGTGAACGCTTGCGTCCACGTCGACGGTCATCGGGGCGTCCGACGGCAGCGCCGGCGCCGGTTCCGCGACGAGCAACTGTCGACGACGGGGTGAAACCGGGAGTTCGAGGCCGACCATAGCCGCGACGTTTCCCGCCCACGGTCCAGCAGCGTTGACCACGAAGTCGACGTCCGAGACGCCGTCCTCGGTCTCGATCCGGTCGACCCGTCCGTCCCGCGTGTGGACGTCGATCACCTCGACGCCGGTGGTAATCTCGGCGCCCGCCTCCCCGGCACCCCGCAGGAACCCCTGGAGAGCGAGATGCGGATCCGCGAAGCCGTCCGTCGGGCTGTAGGCGGCACCGACGTACCGATCGGCGTCGAGGCCGGGACAGTACTCGGTAGCCTCTGCCGGGGAGAGACAGTCGCTGGGGACGCCGTGGTCGTTCTGTCTGGCGACGTTCTCCCGGAGCTGTTCGGCGGTGTCGGCCGTTCTCGCGAGGAAGAGATAGCCCGTCCGGCGGTAGCCGATATTCACGCCGAACGTCCCCTCGAACGACTCCCAGACCCGCATGCTCTCGCGGGAAAACCGCACGTGCACCGGCGAGGTGAACTGTGCCCGGATCCCCCCGTTCGCCCGTCCGGTAGTCTCGCCACCGACCGACTCCTTCTCGAAGACGGTGACCGAGACGTCCCGGTCGGCCAGGTAGTACGCGCTCGCCAGCCCGACGATCCCGCCGCCGACGATCGCGACGCGCATGTCTCTTACAAGGTCACGGCATCAGTTAACAGTTAACAGTCACGTCGTCGGGAAGAAGAACGCCCCAGAGCGGAAGAGAGATCTCAGGCCGGCGTCGCGAGCGGGTCGCGTTCGCGTTCGAGCCGTTCCTCGGCGTACTCCCGGGCGGCCTGGAGGGGCGTCACGTCGCGGTCGTCGGCGCGCTCGTACAGTTCGACCAGGCGTTCACCGATTCGGTCGGCCTTCTCGAAGGCGTCCTCGATCGTTCCGCCGACGTACTCGGTGTGGACGGTGATCAGTCCGCCGGCGTTGATGACGTAATCCGGCGCGTATCTGATCCCGCGATCGCGGAGCATCTCCGCGTGTTCGGGGCGTTCGAGTACGTTGTTCGCCCCACCGGCCACGACGTCGCAGTTCAGTTGTGGGATCGTGTCGTCGTTCAACACGCCGCCGATCGCACACGGTGCGAACACGTCACACGACTTCGCGTACGCGTCCTCGGGCCCGACCGTGTCGACGCCGTGTTCCTCCGCGAACGCCTCCACTGCGTCGCTGTCGACGTCCGACACCGTCACGTCTGCCCCCCGTTCGAGCAAACGCTCGGCCAACCCCGTTCCGACCTTCCCGATCCCCTGAATCGTCACCGAAAGCTCCGAGACCGGTCGGTCGAGTTCGTCTCTCGCAGTCTCCTCGAGTCCACGGAAGACCCCGTAAGCCGTCACCGGTGAGGGGTCGCCCAGTCCGTCGCTTACGCCCACCACGTGGTCGGTCTGTTCAGCGATGACGTCCAGGTCTTCGACGCCGGTGTTGATATCGACCGAGGTGATGTACCGCCCGCCGAGCGCGTCGACCGCCCGACCGTAGGCGGCCATCATCTCCTCGGTCTTTTGTTCCGGATCGCCCAGGATGACGGCCTTCCCACCACCGAGATCGAGGTCGGCAGCCGCAGCCTTGTAGGTCATCGCTTCCGACAGGCGCAACACGTCACGGAGGGCGTCCGCCTCGGTGTCGTATGGGAGCATTCGCGTTCCGCCCAGCGACGGACCGAGTGTCGTGTCGTGTACGGCGACGATCGCCTGGAGACCCGTCTCCGGATCCGTATGGTACGTTACCGTCTCGTGGCCGTACTCGGTCATCCGATCGAGAACCATGCCCTTATATTATGAATATTCATTAAAGAATACTCCGGTTTCGCCGGCAGGGGATCCTGGTTTCGCCGACGGTCGACAACCAACACAGGAAACCGGAGCTGTCGGAGAAACAGCCCTACACTGGAACTGCCGAAAGCGCATCCATAAAGGCGGGAAACCAGAGACTGAGAAACCAGATCAGCACGATCGCCGCGAACAACTTTATCAGGAGCGTCTGTGGATCGGATGGAATCATCGTGGCTGGTAGTTTGACCTCTCGAGTCGACTCTACTCGGGTGTCTCGTAAAGAACTCCCGATCGTTTTCGGTAGCGCAACTAGTTACTTCCCTTCAGTGTCGCGTTTCACTCGCTGATGAACTTGTTGTCCCGCCAGTTCACGCCGCCCTCCCCGTCGCCGCTGCGGGGGCTTTCGACGACTTCGACGCTCGCGGGGCGTTCCTCGCCCTCGACAATCCGGGTCGCCTGGAGCTCGCCGTCGGATTCGGTGATCGCTGTGAGCGTCCCCTTCTCGGACAGCAGCGCGATCTCCCGAAGCACCAGGAACATCGGATACTGGAGGGCAGTGTTCTGCAACACCGTCTCTCGGTCACCTTTGAAACAGGCGAACTCGACGAGCTCGGAGGGGATCTCCTCTTCCTCCTCGCGGGCCCACTGCGGGCCGCCCGCCCGGGGCGGTTCCTCTTCGTACACTCGCGTCTCGGTGACGCTCGCTTTCAACTGTGCCGTCGGCGTGTACTTGCTGATGCTGTCGTCCGCCGAGACGGCTTTCAAGATCAGCGTGTTGTTCCGCCGAGTGATATCGACGTCCTCGACCTCCGGCGGTAGTTCTGGGTCGTCGTCGAAGAACGATTCGACGTCTTCGAGGGGCAGTTCCAGCGTCGAGTGCAGTCTGAATACGCGGCCTGACATGGATTGAAGCGGTCGTTGGTCGATCGAATTCCGGCGTGTCGGGGGCAACGGAACCCCGCACGGCGACGGTATCTACTGCCTAATACGCACCCAGGGGTTATATGACCTATCCTTCACGGCGTCGCGAGCCTCCCGGTCCCCCGAGCGTCCGGGACGTCACGCGTCCGGAAGCGTCGACTCGAGTTCCCCTCGCTCGTCGAGTTCCGCGAGCACGTCGCTCCCGCCGACGAACTCGCCGCCGACGAACGTCTGCGGGATCGTCTCCCACCCGCTGTGCGATTCGAGCGCGTTCCGGTACTCGGGGAGTGCCGGTAACACGTCGACCGTCTCGAACTCTTCGGTGTACTGTCCGACGAGTTCGAGCGCCCGCTTCGAGTAGCCGCACTGTGGCATCAACCGGTTCCCTTTGATAAACAGCACGACGTCGTTCTCCTCGATGGCTCGGTCGACCCGCTCGTCGACCTCCTCTTGAGACAGATTTCCGCCTGGCTGGAACGTCATCGGCTTCCGTTAGGAGTTGATAGGGAAATGCGTTCCGCCGCCGAACGTGCACAAACGTTCACGTCCTCGATCCCTTCCTCCTCGATCCCTTCCTCCTCGATCCCTTCCTCCTCGATTACTCCTCGTCGCCCTCGCGGGCGACCTGGACGACGTTCACGAGCGAGTAGACGGGCACGTCGTCGATCTCCTCGACGCCCTGTTTGTCGACGAGGACACAGCAGGCGACCGGGGTCCCACCCTGCGCGCGAACCGCCTCGATCGTCTCGGTGAGCGTCGTCCCGGAGGTGATGGTGTCGTCGACGACGTAACACTCCCGGTCGCGGATCGTCGCGAAGTTCTGTGAGAACCCGCCACCCTTGTCGGCGATGTCCCCCTCGTCCCACAGGTGTTTCGCCGGCGCGTACGTTCCCAGGTCGGTGTCGAGTTCGCGCGCGACGGTCGTCGCGATCGGCGCGCCGGCCTTCTCGATCCCGATCGTGAGGTCGACCTCCTCGCCCCGTTTCGAGAGCAGGTCCGCCATCGCCCGTCCGACGTGGGTGAGCCGGGCGGAGTCCCGCCCGATCGCGCTCCAGTCGACGTGGATGTCGGCCGGGTGAGCGGTAGCGGGCTCGGGCGTGGGTTCTATCTGGTTCGCGCCGCTGCGTTCCACCAGCCAGCTCGCGGTCTCCCGGGAGACGTTCAGCTCGTCCGCGATCTCCCCTTTCGAGAGCCCGCGTTCTGCGAGTTCGGCTGCGCTTTCGATCAGGTCGTCAACGTTCTTCATAGGAGGCAAATTCGACGGCTGTTTTTATAGTCGTGTCGTCATCCGCGAACGCCGACTCGTACTTGTCGAGCCCGTAGACACCGGTGACCAGTCGGTCGAGGAACGCCTCCTCCAGCCCGGCCAGCGTGTCGATCGCCGCCTCGAAGTGGCCGGCGTGGGAGTTCACGCTCCCCACGAGCGCCTTGTTGTGGAGCACGAACTCCCGGTGGAGCTTCCCGCCGTCGATCTCGAACGACCAGTCCTCGGGAACGCCGACCAGCGCCCCGACACCGTTGGGTGCAAGCGCCTCGATTGTCTCGAACGCGTGCGGGGCGTAGCCGGTCGCCTCGTAGATCAGATCCATCGGCTCGTACGCCGCCGGGATCTCCGACACCGGCGTCTCGGTGGAGTTGACGTACGTCGAGCCGAGCCACTCGATGATATCGATCGTCGGATCCGGACGCTCGCGCCGGCCCAGGCAGTACGTCCGCTCGTACTCCCGTTCGAACGCCGCAAGCGTGATCAGTCCCAGACTGCCATTGCCGAGCACGAGCGCGGATTCGGGCTGCCAGTCGAATGCCGACCGCGCGGCCTCGGCGTGTTCGACCGCCTTCTCGGTGATCGAGAGGGGCTCGACCAGAAACCCCCACTCCGCGAGTTCCGGCGGCAGCGTCACCAGATACTCCACAGGGGAGGTAAAATACTCGGCCATGAACCCGTGGGCGCCGACGATCCCCCGTTCGACGTACTGCCCTTCCGGGGCCATGTCGGGTTCCCCGCGTTCGAAGTAGTCGTTCGTCCCGTTCGGCGGGCGTCTGACTGTCGGAACCACCAGGTCGCCCTCCTCGAGGTCGGTCCCGTTCGCGTCCGCGACCACTCCGACGGCTTCGTGACCGAGCACGAGGTGGTCCTCCCCCTCGGGAAGCTCCCCGTGAACCCCCTCGATGACCTCGTGGTCGGTGCCGTCGACGCCGACGCGGAGCGTCCGGACCAGCGCCTCCCCTGTCGACGGCTCCGGACGGGGCTTTTCGATGCGCTCTACGGTCGCGTTCCCGCCCTCGCGCCGAACCGCTATGGCTTCCATGTATACACTCAAGTGGAGCACCGACAAAAGATTTATTCTATGGCGAGTAAAGATCGCAGTCCGGTGGAGCGACCGCGTCCCGAGAACAATTATCGTCGCAGCGCTTCGAGGGTCTCGGCAGCCTCCCGCGCCGCCGACAGCGCCTCCCGGGCACGCCGCGGGTCGTCGGTAGACTCGGCGGCTCGCGAGAACTTCACGACCGTCCGGACGAGCGAATCGTGGGCCTCCGAGAGCCCCCCATCGACGGGTGAGGGGTCGACGGAATCTGAAGGATAGCCTCGACCGGGATCGTTGCTCGGTCCGGACGCTCCCGGCGAGGGCTTCCGCTGATCGACGCCGTCAGCGCCGACCCCTCCACTCGCGGTCGACTGGTGGTCTGTGGCAGTCTCGTCCACTTCATCCCCGTCTCCAGGGGAGGGTTCGGAGGCGCCCTCGTCAGCCTCCGAACGCTGGCAGGTCGGACAGAACTCCTGGCCGTCGTATCGGAAGATCGGATCGCCGCAGGAGTCACAGTGGCGGTTGGTCATCGTCGCCCCCTTCAAGAGGAGATCGCTCATCACCTGGGTCGACTGACGCTTCTCTCGGTCGCGTTCGTACTTCTCGCGGAGTTTCTCCCGCTCTGCTTCCTTGTCGAAATCGCTCATAGGGGAACGAACGAGCCTAAAAAGGAAAAAGACGACGGAAACCGGGACGCCGACGGAAACAGTAGCCAGCAGGACGCAGAGATCTGGGCGTTCAGTCTTCGGTTCTGGTCGGCCCCAGGTCGTCGACCTCGCCGCGGTGGAGTTTGGCGCCGTCCTGGGCGACCTGCCTCGCGAGGACGGCACACTTGATCCGCATCGGGGAGATATCGACGCCCAGCATGTCGGTGACGGCGTCCGTGTCGAGCTCCTCGAGCTCCTCGAGAGTCATCCCCTGGAGGCGCTCGGAGAGCATGCTCGCGCTCGCCATCGAGATCGCACAGCCGTCACCCGTAAACGCCACGTAGTCGATCGTCTCGCCGTCGTCATCGAGTCGCACGTCGATCCGGATCGTGTCGCCACACGAGGGGTTCTCCCCGACGTGGCTGAAATCGGAATCTTCCAGCTCCCCGTAGTTACGGGGGTTCTTGTAGTGATCCAGGATCTGCTGGCGATACATGTCCGAGCCCAGTCCCATTGTGAGTCGAGATAGACGAGTCCCGCTCAAAAGGGTTCCGGGGTCGAACAACCGTACGACGGGAAAAACGGATCAGCCGTCTTCGAGCCGCGCTAATACGGCGTCGGCGTCGTACTGGAGTTCCAGTGAGCGCGAGCGACCCCGCCCGTCGACATCCGTATACTCGGCCTCGATAAGGTTGAGGCGATCGAGCTTGTTGACGATCTCCGAATACCGCGTGTAGCCGAGGTCGGTCCGTTCGTGGAACGCCTCGTACACCTCGCCCGCCTGTTCGCCGTCGTGATCGGCGACCACGGCCAGAAGCGTCCGTTCGGAATCGGCCAACCCGCGGAGCGACCGCGAGAGATGCACGTACTTCGATTTGTCGTACGCCTCCTCGATGTCCGCCGTCGAGACGGTTCGGGAGGCGCGCATCTCCGCGTTGAGCCCCGCGCGTCTGAGCAGGTCGATCCCTACCCGGAGGTCGCCGCTCTCGGCGGTCAGATCGGCGACCCGCTCCAGCTCCGGTCGGCCAGCGACGCCCTCGTGGAATCCCCGCTTTGCCCGCTCCCGGAGGATGTCGTAGATCTCGTCGACGTCGTACACCGGGAAATACACCTCCTCGGGGCGGAAGACGCTCTGTACCCGGGAGTCGAGCGACTCGACGACGTCCAGATTCAGGTCCGAGGAGATCAAGATCACGCCGATCTTCGCGCCGGAGTGAGCCTCGTGGGCGCGCAACAGCGAGTACAGCGTGTCGGACGCCTCGTTTTCATAAAAGAGGTAGTTCACGTCGTCGAGCGCGACGACCAGGACGTCGTCCTCGTCGACGAGTTGCTCTGCGACCTGGCGGAACAGCTTCTTGAACGAGACGCCCGAGGAGGGCGGCTCGTAGTCGAAGATCGCCTCGAACAGCCGGGAGAAAACGGCGTACCTGGTCGAATCCACCTGGCAGTTGACGTGGACGGTTCTGACGTCCGTCTGGGCGTGAAGCTCCCCGAACAGCTTCTGGACGGCGGTCGTCTTCCCGGTCCCCGGAGGGCCACGTACCATCGTGTTGAGCGGGCGCGAGCCCCGGACAGCCGGCCGGAGCGCGTACTTCAGGCTCTCGAGCTGGCTTTCGCGGTGTTTGAACGTCTCGGGAACGTAATCGATCTCGAAGACGTGCTCGTCGCGAAACACCGATTCATCCCACGAGAGCATCCCGTCGTCGTGGCCGTCTCCCATCGGCTGTATCACTGATCGCCGGTCACTTAACCGTTCCCCGATCTCGTGGTGGAAGTGAAATTGCCCTTTTGAGGCCGTCTAACGCCCATTTGTGAGCACATCTCGTTCAGTTCCAGGGCGCTTTCGAAGCCGCGTCGCTGTGGGTCGCCTCGCGACCTCCGACGGATCTCGATCGAAAATCCGTGAGCGACCCCGAGCAGGGTTTCCGAAGGGACCTTTTTATTGGATTCCTCGCAACTGTGGGTCATGGCGAAAGAGACGGCGGAAGCGTCCGGCGCGATCGACGCGTTTCGGCAGTTCTTCGCCCTCCAGCGGGACGTGCTGGTGCTCTCGCTTGCGATGTTCGCGTTCAGCCTCGGGTTCCAGATGACGAACCGATTCCTCCCAGAGTACATGGTCGCGCTCGGGGCGACCGGATTCGTCATCGGGCTGTTCGGCACGTTCGGCAACGTTATCGCCGCCCTCTACCCGTATCCCGGCGGCGCTATCTCCGACCGTATCGGCTCCCGATACGCGCTTACGGTCTTTGGGCTCGTTTCGACACTCGGGTTCATCGTCTGGCTGTTCGCGCCGACCATCGGGGCGTTCACCGTCGGGGACATCACGATCGAGCCGTGGATTTGGATCTTCGTCGGCCTCCTGCTCGCCCAGGCGTGGAAGTCGTTCGGGCTCGGCGCGACCTTCGCGGTTGTAAAGCAGGCGACAGACTCATCGCGGCTGGCGGTCGGCTTCGCCAGCACCGAAACGTTCCGGCGGACGGCGTTTCTCGTCGGGCCGGTGCTCGCGGCGATCCTCATCGATCTCCACCCCGACTTCACGGTGAGCTTCCGGTACGTACTCGCGGTGGCGGTGATCTTCGGCGTCGTCGGCACCGTCGCCCAGCATTTCCTGTACGACGCAAGCGCGGACACGATCGGCGGTTCTTTCGAGGGAATCGCGCGCATTCGACGGGACCTCCGGGAGATGCCTGACGAGCTGCGCCCTCTGCTCGTCGGCGATACCCTCGTTCGATTCGCCAACGGCATGGTGTACGTCTTCTTCGTGCTCGTGGTCACGCAGATTCTCCAGGTCGGCCTGGACACGACTATTGCGGTCGGCGGGTTCAGCTACGATGTCAGCCTCTCACCGCCAGCCTTCTTCGGTTACCTGCTCGGCGTGGAGATGCTGATCGCGCTTTTGGTGATGGCGCCGGCCGCGAAGTTCGCCGAGTCGGTCGGCCTCAAACCTGTCGTCGCTGTCGGGTTCGCCGTCTACGCGATCTTCCCGATCGTGCTTATAAACACTCCTGCGAGCGCCGCCGCGTTGATCCTGGTGTTTGCGTTCTCTGGACTGCGCTTTGCGGGGCTCCCATCGCACAAGGCGCTCATCGTCGGCCCCGCCGAAAGCGGCGCCGGCGGGCGGGTGACGGGGACCTACTACCTACTTCGGAACACGGTTGTGATCCCGAGTGCGGCGATCGGCGGCGCCCTCTGGGAGTTCGTGAGTCCGGAAGTCGCGTTCACGATCGCCGCCGTAATCGGTGTGGTCGGCACGGGCTACTTCCTGGTGTACGGAACAGAGTTCGAGGCGTACGCCTGACGCGAGACGAACGCCCGACGATCGTCGACAGAGCCCGCCGTCCGGACGCCGGTCACAGGCCGCCCTGACAGTCCGGACAGACGAGCTGACCGTTCACGGACGTGAGCTCCGGGGAGAGCGACCCACAAACCTCACAGATACTGTTTTCGACGGCTGGATCCGATCCCTCGTGGAGATGCGTCGGCTCCCGGGCCGTCGTCGTCGCCGCAAGCAGGTCCCGCTCGGTGATAACGCCGATCGCCTCCCCCTCCTCGGTGACGATCAGGTGTCCCGCGTCCTCCCCGAGCAGTCGCTCCTCGACATCCGCGAGGCGCTCCTCGGACGACACGGTCGGTACGGGGGGCTGCATGACCGTGGCGACATCGTCGTCGAGTGCCTCCTCGGAGAGCACTGCAGCGAGAACGTTGCGGGCCGAAAGCGAGCCGACCGGCTCGTGTCCCCGCAGGACGACGAGATGGTCCGCGTTCTCCCTGATCAACAGCTCGGCGGCATCTTCGAGCGCGTCCGACTCGCTCACCCCCAGGAACTCCCGATGCATCACGTCCCTGACGGTCGGTTCGTCTCTCATATCCGTATCTTACCGTCCATCCTGTAAAAACTGCCCCCGGTACGGTTATATCGGCCCTTCACGTAGATTCAGGTTCTGAGTCGATTGGGATTTCATCGCCGGCAACCCGTCGTCCTTTTGCTCCCGGCTGTCGCTCATATGATCATGACCATTCCGTCGTTCGTGATCGGCATCGCCGGGGGGACGGGAGCTGGCAAGACGACGGTCGCACAGCTCGTCACCGAAAACGTCGAGGACGCGGTCACCAGGATTCCGCTGGACAATTACTACGAGGACCTCTCGCATCTCGAGATGGAGGAGCGCGAGACCGTGAACTACGACCACCCGTCGGCGTTCGAGTGGGAACTACTCCGGAAGCAGTTGACTCACCTACTCGAGGGGCGAACGGTGGAGATGCCACAGTACGACTTCGAGATCCACAACCGCAAAGACGAGCGAATCCGGGTCGAACCGACTGACGTTATCGTGCTCGAAGGGATCCTCGCGCTGTACGACGAGCGGATAAACGAGATGCTCGATCTCCGTCTGTACGTCGAAACCGATGCGGACGTTCGTATCCTCCGACGGATCCAGCGGGACGTCGTCGAACGCGGGCGCGACCTCGAGGGTGTGATGCGCCAGTATCTCTCGACGGTAAAGCCGATGCACGAGCAGTTCGTCGAGCCGACGAAGAAACACGCCGACCTCATCGTTCCGGAGGGGGCAAACAGCGTCGCTGTGAACCTGCTCGAAGAGAAGATCCAGGCGGAAGTCGAAGGGGAGGCGATCCGGTCGTGGGATCGGGAGACGATCGAAGACCGGGTCTCGGAAGGGTTCGATCTGGATTCGGAGTAGCCGGGTCCCTCGCCCGCTCTTCAGCGCTCAATTGCGCGTAGTGTTTCGGCGACGTCCTCGGGCGTCGCCGTTCGCGCCTCGACCCGGTGATCCGGGACGAAAAGCGGCGTCGGGTTTTCTTCGAGTGCGTCTTTCACCAGCTCGACGTCCTCCGGATCGTCGGAATCGAGTCCGGAGAGCTGGACGATCTGGCTCACGGTCGCCGTCTCGCCGTACGGGATCTTCCGGGTCGCCTCCAGGACGCGGCGTCGATCGGTCGAAAGCGTCAGCGCCACCTGGACATCCGAAAAGTCGTCCGGTTCGTCCTCGAGATACGCCCCGATCCGGTCGAGGAGCGGATGGTCCGCGTCGGCGTCCGCCGGCGCTGACTCGGGAAACGAGACGCTGATGACGCGCCCGCTGGCGAGGCCGAGCTCGACCGCGCGACCGATGCGTTCGAACTGCCGGGCGAACACGCCGGTCGATCCGTTCAAACTCCCATCAAAGTCCACGTTCGATCACCTGTGGGCCCTTCGGTCGTCCCGGCCCTTAAACGCTCGAGTCGCGACCGGCGGCGTGGCGTTTATCTCCCTGCCGCGCACGTGATCGAACAACGATGGCGAAAGCGGGGATCGACGAGGAGCGCGTGACCGGGATGCCGCCGTCGATGGCGCCCGTCGCCGACGAACTGACGCCGATGCTCACCCAGTACGTCGAACTGTGTGCAGACCACGAGGATGCGCTCGTGTTGTTCCAGGTCGGCGACTTCTACGAGGCGTTCTGCGAGGCGGCCGAGGCGGTCGCGCGGATCTGTGAGGTGACCCTGACCCAACGCGAGGACTCGACCGGCGAATACCCGATGGCCGGGATCCCGATCGACAACGCAGCCTCCTACCTCGAAGCGCTGCTGGAGGCGGGCTACCGGGTCGCGATCGCCGACCAGGTGGAGGACGCCGAGGAGGCGACCGGACTCGTCGATCGTGCGGTCACGCGGGTGATCACGCCCGGAACGATCGTCGACGACGAACTGCTCGAAAGCGCCACGGCGAACTACGTCGCCGCGGTTGCCGGGGAAACGACAGCAGATGGGGGCGCGGACGGAAGATCCGCCGACCTCGTCGGGCTCGCTGCCGTCGACGTCTCCACCGGCGAGTGTCTGGTCACCGACGGCGACCGCGAGACGATCGCCGAAGAGCTCCAGCGGATCGCCCCCGCTGAACTCCTCAGATCACCCGACGGTCCCGAGTTCCCGCCCGACACGGTCGGCGCCGACTGGGACGAAAACGAGTACGATCCGGCGGCGTTCGAACTCGACCCCGCGAGCGAACGGCTCGGGGCGTACGTCGCCGCGCCGGAACGCCGGTTCTCACGGGCACAGCGCCGCGCCGCCGGTGCGGTGCTCGCGTACGCCGAGTACACCCAGGGGGACGACGGGCCGCTGGAGTACATCTCCCGGATTCGGCGGTACGACACACGGGATCATCTCCGGCTGGACTCGGCGGCGCTTAGATCGCTCGAACTGTTCGAAAACCGAAGCAGCGCCGACGGGACCACGCTGTTCGACAGCCTCGATCGAACCGTCTCGGCGCTGGGGCGGCGACGTCTCGAACACTGGCTCCGGCGACCCCTCGTGGACCGGGACCGAATCGAGGCCCGTCACGACGCCGTCGCGGAGCTGGCCGATCGACCGATCGTCCGCGAGGAGATCCGCGATCGCCTCGCGTCGGCGTACGACCTCGAGCGTCTCGTCGGTCGGATCTCTCGAGGGCGGGCCGACGCACGCGACCTCCGGTCGCTACACGCCACCCTCGAGATCGTTCCCCAACTCCGGGCGGCGCTTTCGGACGACGGCGGGACGGATGGCGAACGCGAAAGCCACCCCCTCGAAGAGCTCCGAGACCGGCTGGACCCCCTCTCGGAGATCTGCGAACTGATCGACAAGTCGATCGCCCCGGACCCGCCCACGGAGATCACGGAAGGCGGAATCGTTCGCGAGGGATTCGACGAACAGCTCGACGATCTCCGGGCGACCGAACGCGACGGACGGGCCTGGGTTGCGGATCTCGAGGCCCGCGAACGGGAACGCACCGGGATCGACTCGCTGAAGGTCGGCCACAACCAGGTCCACGGCTACTACATCGAGGTGACCGACCCGAACCTGGACCGGGTTCCGGACGATTATCGCCGACGACAGACGCTGAAGAACGCCGAGCGCTTTTATACCCCGGAGCTGAAGCGGCGCGAAGACGAGATCCTCGGGGCCGCCGAGCGCGCCGACAGCCTCGAATACGAGCTGTTCACCAATGTTCGATCGCAGGTCGGCGCCGAGACCGACCGGATACAGGCGCTCGCGTCGGCGATCGCCGAACTCGACGCGCTCGCGTCGCTTTCGACCGCCGCAGTCGAGCGGGAGTACGTCCGGCCGTCCGTTCGATCCGACGGGGAGATCGAGATCGAGGGCGGACGACACCCGGTCGTCGAGCGAACTCAGCCGGAGTTCGTCCCGAACGACGCCACGCACCCCCGGGGGAGCGTCGCCGTCATTACCGGCCCGAACATGAGCGGGAAGTCGACGTACATGCGCCAGATCGCGCTGTGTGTGGTGCTTGCACAGTCGGGGAGCTTCGTTCCCGCCCAGCGGGCACGGCTTCCAGTCGTCGACCGGGTCTTCACCAGGGTCGGTGCGAGCGACGACATCGCGGGCGGGGAGTCGACGTTTATGCGGGAGATGGCCGAGTTGACGGAAGTACTCCACGATGCGACCCCCGACTCGCTCGTCCTGCTGGACGAGGTCGGACGCGGCACCGCGACCACCGACGGCCAGGCGATCGCCCGGGCCGCCGTCGAATTCGTCCACGACGAGCTCGAGGCGACGACGCTGTTTGCGACACACTACCACGATCTGACGACACTCGCCGACGAGTTCGAGCGGGTGTTCAACCTCCACTTCACCGCGACCCGGGAGGACGGCGACGTGAGGTTCCTCCACCGGGTGGCCCGCGGGCCATCCTCGTCCTCCTACGGCGTCGAGGTCGCCGAGATGGCGGGAGTGCCCGAGCCGGTCGTCCAACGTGCACAGGAGTTCCTCGAAGCAACCGACGCAAAAGAGCGCTCGAGGGTTGGAATCGACGAAGGGACTGCGGACAGCAACGTGAACGACGACGGCAAAGCCGACGTCGCCGACGGGAACGAAACCGGTCAGGAGGGTGACGTTCCAGCTTCCCAGCACGAGGTGCTCTCGAAGCTCCGGGAGGTGGATCTGGCCCGGACGACCCCGATGGAGGCGCTGCTCACGCTCCAGGAGCTCCAGGAACGGCTCAACGATGAGTGACGAAAAGTCCGGAACCGAGGCCGAGCCATCCAGGGTCCGCGAACTGGACACCGACACGGTCGAACGGATCGCCGCCGGCGAGGTGATCACCCGGCCGGCGCGGGTGGTCGCAGAGCTCGTCGAAAACGCCCTCGACGCCGGCGCGTCCAGGATCGAGGTCACGATCGACGGCGACGGGACCGACCGCAGTAACCAAAAGACGGGGGAAGGCAACGCCCGGCCCGGACGGATCCGCGTCGCCGACGACGGACGCGGAATGAGTCGGCGGGACGCCGAACTGGCGGTCGAACCCCACACGACGAGCAAGCTCGGAGGGGCCGACGACCTCCGGGAGGTCGACACCCTCGGCTTCCGGGGGGAGGCACTCGCGGCGATCGCGGAGTCTGCGACGCTGGACGTCCTCACCAACGACGGCGGCGACCGAGGAACACGCGTGCTGGTCGAACGCGACGAAAAGACCGTCGCCGACGCCGGCCGGGCCCGGGGCACCACCGTGGAGGTGACTGACCTGTTCGCCGATCGGCCGGCCCGGTTGGCGTCGCTTGCGGACCCGGACACGGAGTTTTCGCGGATCTCGACGCTTGTTGCGGACTATGCGCTCGCCCGTCCGGACGTCGCGATCGCCCTGATTCACGACGGCCGCGAGACGCTCTCGGCGAACGGGGACGGAGTCAGAGGGGCACTGTTGTCGGTGTACGGCAGGGAGGTAGCCCGCCGGGCGATCGAACTGGATCGGACCGTCGACATCGGCGTCGGGAAGGTCAACGCGGGTGACAAATCCCGGGCCGACACAGCAGAGTGCCGGGTCCGGGGGGCGATCGTCCCGCCGGCTGAGACCCGTGCCACGCGGGAGGCCACCAGGGTCGCAATCGGGGGCCGCCCCGTGTCGAACGGCGAGCTCGTCCGGGCGGTCGAATCCGGGTACGGGACGCTGCTTCCCGAGAACCGTCACCCGATCGGCGCGATCGACGTGCGGCTGCCGCCCCAGCTCGTCGACGCGAATGTCCACCCGGCGAAGCAGGAGGTGGCGCTCTCCGTCTCCGGAGCCGTCGAGACGGCCATCGAGACCGCCGTTTCCGACGGACTCGAGACCGCAGACGTCGAGCGTGCAGCCGCCGTGCCGACCGATTTCGTGACCCGACTCGAATCCGGAGACGTCGCGAACGCGTCCGGGCCTGCGTCGTCGCTCACCAACGCGGAAGTCATCGGCCAGTACCGGGAGCTGTACCTGCTGTGCGAACTCGACGGCGACCTGCTCGTCGTCGACGGCCACGCGGCCCACGAACGGGTGAACTACGAGCGACTCGGGGCGGCCCTCTCCGGGGAACCGGTTCCGAACCGGGAGCTGGAGCCGCCGGCGACCGTATCGCTCGACCCGGGACACCTCTCGGTGTTCGAAGCCAACGAGGGGACGATCCGGGAACTCGGCTTCGACGCCGAACCGTTCGGCGGCGACCTAGTCCGGGTGCGGGCGGTGCCGGCCCCACTGGGACGGGAGGCGGATCCCGAGGCGCTTTGCGACCTGCTGGATCGACTGGCAGACGGCGGCTCGCCGGACCGACGACGGGACCGGCTGCTCCGGGATCTCGCATGTCATCCGTCGCTGAAAGCGGGCCAGACGCTGACCGACCCGGAGGCGAACGCGCTGCTGGATCGGCTCGCAGAGTGTGCGGAACCGTACGCCTGTCCGCACGGACGCCCCACGCTGTTGCGAATCGAGGAGGCGACGCTCGCCCGGGAGTTCGATCGCGGGCAGACTCGGTTCCGGTGAGAGTTGGGGCCGCACCGTGGACCGCGGGCGGTTCGATTCCACTCGAAAGGCTTAGTGACGCGCCCGTTCCACGACGATTATGCGCGACTGCTTCGAGCTGCGGGACGCAGACTGTCTCGGCCGGATCGGGGAGCTGTCCGTTCCCAGGGCCGACGCAGTCGTCGAGACGCCGGCGCTGATGCCGGTGATCAACCCGAACCTGGAGACGATCGCTCCGTCCCGTCTGCGTGGGGAGTTCGGCGCCGAGATGCTGATCACCAACTCCTACATCATCCACTCGAACGACGACCTCCGGGAACAGGCCCGGTCGGTAGGGCTCCACGAAATGCTCGGATTCGACGGCGTCATCGCCACGGACTCGGGTTCGTTCCAGCTCGCCGAGTACGGCGACATCGACGTGACGACCGAGGAGATCCTCGCGTTCCAGCGGGAGATCGGCTCCGACGTCGCCACCCCTGTCGACATTCCGACGCCGCCGGACGTGGACCGCGAGCAGGCCGAACGGGACCTCGAGACGACCGCGATGGCGCTGTCGGACGCCGAGGCCGCAAACACCGGAGAGATGCTCGTCAACGCACCGATCCAGGGATCGACGTATCCGGATCTCCGAGAGCAGGCCGCCGAACGCGCCGGCGAAACCGACCTCGACGTGTTCCCCGTCGGCGCCGTCGTCCCCCTGATGAACAGCTACCGCTACGGCGAGATGATCGAGGTCGTCCTCGCAGCAAAGCGGGGGCTCGGTCCGGCCGCCCCCGTCCACCTGTTCGGAGCTGGCCACCCGATGACGTTCGCGCTGGCGGTCGCGGCGGGGTGTGACCTGTTCGATTCCGCGGCGTATGCGATCTACGCCCGCGACGGACGATATCTCACCGCGTCCGGAACGGAGCACCTTTCGGAGCTGTCGTATCTCCCGTGCTCGTGTCCAGTCTGCGTCGAACACACTCCCGACGAACTTCGAGACGCCGACGAAGCGGAGACCGAGCGGCTGCTCGCCGAGCACAACCTCCACGTCAGCTTCGCGGAGCTCCGCCGGATCAAGGAGGCGATCCGGCAGGGGCGCCTGCTCGAACTCGTCGAACGTCGGGCCCGAGGACATCCCGCACTCCTGGATGGCTACCGGGCGTTGCTCGACGGCACAGCACAGCTGGAGCGGGAAGATCCCACCTCGAAGGGGACGTTCTTCGCCGTCTCCCCCGAAAGCGCTCGCCGACCCGAGGTCCGCCGGCACCACGAGCGGCTCGATCGGCTCGAGGTTCCCGACAGCGTACTGGTCACCGAAGGTGGGGTCCCGAGAACACACGAGTACGACGCCGTCTGGCGTATCAAGCCGCCGTTCGGGCCGTATCCCCGCGAGCTCGCAGAGACGTATCCGCTCACCGCCCAGACGCCCGATCGACCCGAGGAAAGCGCCCAGCGTGCCGCCGCCGACGGCGTCGCCCGGCTGGCCGAGGTGGCGCCGGAGAGCCGGATCCGTCTTGCACACGACGACTGGGTCGACTCGGCGATCGATCGACTTCCCGACCGGGTCGAACTCGAAAGCCTCGCGGCGATCGAGCGCCGAAACGACGACGGGTGATCGGCCGCAAGGAGAGGGAGCGATCGGTCGGTTGTCCCGGCCTGCGCCGGTGTAAGATCCCGGCGACGGAACGCAAAAGCTTCCCGCCTCCGGGTGCGATCCGTTTTCATGACCGACTACTTCGAAGTCCTCGAGCGGGACGCCGCCGCCCGGCTCGGGGAGCTCCGGCTCGATCCGCCGGTCGTGACGCCGGCGACGATCGACGGCCGGCTCCGGGACGCCGGCTCGCTGTGGGCCGCCGATCGGGAGATACCCGAGCCGGACGACTCGGTGTTGACAGTGCTTCCCCACCGGGCGTTTCCGTCCGGAACGCCGCCGGACGTTCGAGAGGCGTTCGCGGTCGATCCGACCGACGTCGACGCGCCGACCGCTGCAGTCGTCTCCAGTGACGCTGTCGAGTTGTCGGGCGAGGCGGAGATCGACATCGCTCCCGGCAACGAGATCGACCACCCGCCTGACTCGTACGTTCTCTCCGACGTCCAGGGGTTCATCGGCCATGCCGCCGGCCTGAAGGAGGCGATCCTCGCGGTCAAGGGGGCGATTCCGGCCGACACAGCGCTGTTTCTCTCCGGCGTGGCGACGCCGGCGAACGTCGCGACGCTTTCGTCTGTCGGCGTCGACCTGTTCGATCGGACGTACGCCCGGATCGCCGGCGCCCGCGGCCGATACCTCACCGCCGACGGCGAACACTTCCTCGAGGATCTGACCGAACTCCCCTGTTCGTGTCCGGCGTGTCAGGGTCCCCGGGAGGAGTTTACCCGCGAGGACTGCAGCCAGCACAACGTCAACGCGCTGGAGGCGGAGCTCCGCCGGGTTCGCGAGCGGATCCGCGCCGGGCGGCTCCGGGATTACATCGAGGGGCAGGCCCGCCACGAGGCGTGGCTGACTGCGACGTTCCGGGAGTTCGACGGGGAGTACGGCTACCTCGAACAGCGGACGCCCGTCGTGCGCGACACCGAACTGCTCGCCGCCAGCGAGGACACCATCCGGCGGGTGGAGATTCAGCGGTTCGCCGACCGGGTGACGACCCGGTACCGCAACCGGTTTTCCGCGCCGCTCGTGTTGCTCCCCTGCTCGGCCCGGAAGCCGTACAGCGAATCACAGAGCCACAAGCAGTTCCACGACGCGATCGGCTGGCGGGCCCACATCGTCTCGATGACCTCACCGATCGGGGTGGTACCACAGGAGCTGGAGCTCACGTATCCGGCACAGCACTACGACACGGTGGTGACGGGTCGGTGGTCCGAAGACGAAAAGGAGTTCGTCTCGGAGGTTCTGCGGCGGTATCTCGAGGGCAACGACTACCCGCGGGTGATCGCACACGTCCCCGACGAGGGCTACCGGGACATCTGCGAGCGCGTCAGCGAGGAGGCCGACGTCCCGTTCGAGTTCACCTGCGACGGGCATCCGACGTCGGGGGACTCGCTGTCGAACCTCCGGAATGCTCTCGACGGGGAACTGGCGTACGCGAAGCGGCAGCGGGAACACAACACCGTCCGGGCGATCGCCGACTACATGCTCGGGCCGGCTGCCGGCGATGACGTCTTCGGCGAGGGTGCGATCGAGACGACCGGCCGGTATCCGAAGCTCCAGATCCGGGCCCGCGACGTCGACCGCGGTGGCGACGACAGCGACCAGCTGGCGACAGTGGTGCCGCAGTACGGTACCCTGGCGTTCACCCTCGCCGGGGCGCGCCAGTGGGTCGACAGTGACGCCCCCACGAAACGGGTCGAGATCGACGGGTTCGTCCCCCACGGGTCGGTGCTCGCACCGGGGGTCGTCGACGCCGACGACGCGATCCGTGTCGGCGACGAGGTCGTCATCGAGGGGCCGAAGGCGTTCGCCGTCGGGCGGGCGGCGATGTCCGGCCCGGAGATGGTCGAATCGACGCGAGGCGTCGCCTCCGCGGTCCGGCACGTCGAAGAGACGTAGTCCCGGTACCGGGGTGTCGATCAGGGGTCCAATCACACCCGTGGCTCGATCGAGGGGTCCGACACCATCGACGGACCGTTCTTGAGCAGAAGCGAAAGCACGATCACCCACCAGAGACCGCCTCCGAGGAGCGGGAGGACAGGAGAGCCACCGAGCAGGCCGCCGGTAGCCGCGAGCACCGCGCCGAGGTTGGCCGTTCCGTGCAGCACCATCGCCGGAAGCGCCGACCCGTCAGTCGCGTTTACGAGCGCTCCGAGGACGACCGAGATTCCCAGAATCATCGCGCCGTACGACGCGAACGCCAACGGCGCGAGCGAGTAGTTCGGATCTCCCGTAAGGAACATCGGCAGGTGCCACGCCCACCAGATCACGCCGATCGCGAGTCCCGCGGTAAACACCGACGTCCGTTCCTGTAGCCGCGGCTGCAGAAACCCTCGCCAACCGATCTCTTCGGTTCCGCCCCAGACGAACACGTTCACGAGTACCCACACCACCATCAGGCCCACAGGAGCCGGCGGATCGTACCGCAACATCCCCCCGCCGACGGCCCCGATCACCGGTTGCAGATTAGTGACGATCAGCGGCGCGAGCACGGCGACGAGATACAGTGTGGGCCGAAGCCGCCAGTTAAGTCGTCGCCGGAACCACGACCGGAACGTCGTCTCACCCGCCCAGACGACGGTGATCGCGCCGATCAGCGGACCCCAGACGGACGGGATCGCCGTATAAAGGAGTTCGTCCCACAGGCCGAACAGGAAGAAGATTCCGTGCCAGAACCACGTCCAGGCGAACGTCACAAGGAGGAAGGCGGGGACCTGGTTGCGTCGGATCCACGCTCGCGGCATACCGAACGGGAACGCATCGAACTGTCAATAATATTGTGTTCGATCAGCTCCGGGACGATCCACGGGATCGAATCAATCCATTTATCGGGACTGCTGTCAGCCGATACGGTGTGGTATCGACACTGAGTTCGCTACTGCTGGGAACACTGTTCGGCCTGGCACTTGCGGCGCCCCCCGGCCCGATGAACGCGATCATCGCCGAGGAGTCCGTGGTCCGGGGGTGGCGGGAAGGCGTGCTGGCCGGACTGGGGGCGGGCGTGGCCGACCTGCTGTTTTTCGTCCTGGCGTCCGTCGGCGTCGTCGCGGTGATCGAGCGGTTCGAAACCCTGCAGGGCGTGATGATCGGCGCGGGTGGGCTGTTCATGCTGTACTTCGCGTACGACGCGACGCGGAGCGCCCGCGCGTCGTTTCGACCGACCGACGGGACGCTTCCCGAGAGCCGCGGGTTCCGGAAGGCGCTCGTCCTCGGGCTGTCGAACCCCTACCAGATCCTCTTTTGGCTCACGATCGGCACGGCGCTTTTGCGTCCGGGGCGGGTCGACCTGTTCGCGCAGGTGCCGTACGTCGGCGAGGCGCTTTCGGGGACCGTGATAGTCGAGACCGGCTCGACGGCGCTCGTCGGCGGGCTGTTCGTCGGAATCGGGATCTGGATCGTCGCCTACCCGGCGGCGCTGGTTTACGCCGAGCGACGGATCGACAGCATGGCGCCCGTCGTCGCAGTGCTGTCGGCGCTCGTGCTCGCGGGGTTCGGCGTCTACTTCCTGTCGGACGCGGCGGCGACGTTGCTGGGTTGAGCGACGATCGCGGTATCTCACGGGATCATCAAAGTAAGTGATTCCGGAGGCCTTCGGCGAGAGAACAGACATCATAGCTCACATACATTTTTTCACCGATGTAGACGAACAGTTCTGTATGGTAGTCATCCTTACCTCGTACGTGTCGATCGGCCTGGGAATCGTGCTGCTCGCGCTGGGGCTGTACCTGCGGAGCCAGAAACACGAGCAGGCGACGCTCGTTCTCGGGATCGGGACGGTGCTCGTCCTGTTTGGTCTTGCGCTGCTTGCGTGGTTCATGCGAGCGTTCTCATGACCGAAATGACGACGCGTCGATCGTTTTGTAAGCGAGCGGTCGGAGCCACAGCAGTGGCTGTGCTCGGCTCGCTCGCCGGCTGTGCGGGTCCCTGGAACGACGCGGCGGTATACTGGTCTGATCCGGGACAGCTCGGGCCCGGAGACGCCGACTACGAGTCGGTGCTCTCGAACGCGCGGGACGCCGGGTACACCGTCAAGGAGCCCTACTACGTGAATTCGCGGAATCCAGGTGGGATCCATCCGGAGGGTATCGCGCCCCTCGACGATCGATTTGGGCCGGATTACCGTGTGTTCGAGTTCGCGTTCTACCACACTCCACAGATCGTGATGGTCTTCGAGCTTACGGGCGGAACCTCGATCGCACTCTTCGACTGGCGGACGGTGATGGAAGATTTCGACCTCGAATCGTTCCCGCCCGCGGAGTGGATCGTCGAACGAATCATGCTATCGCTCGAAGTCGGGCGATCGACCGCCGAGACGTACGCCGCCGATCTCCGGGAGCAGGTGGTTGCAGGGACGCGAACCCCGCGAATCGACGTCTCCGATCCGGTGACGTTCCAGAACGCGTACGCCCACATGGAGGCGGAACGGACCGCCGTGGAGGGATCCGAAACCGGCGGCAACGGCTGGTACACACAGCGCTCGTTCCGAGACGAGGTGCAGTTCGCCGACGTTGACTTCGTCGTCCAGAGCCTCGCGGTCGTCCACGAGGACGGGGACCGCGAGTACCGGCTCAAGTTGGATCGGCTCGGCGGGTTCAACCTCCGGATCGAACTTCCAGCGGGCGAGGAAATTCCCGAAGCCGAGTATCGGGAGACGTTCCGGCGGATGTTCGAGGACGTAGGCCTCGATCCCGGACACGTCGACGAACTGGCGTTCGAATACACGCGATCGATGTGGTGAGGTTCGGTTTTTTCGGGAGACGGTTCGATCGAAGGTCGTCAGGGACTTGGTTCTCAGGCGAAGATACTCGGTATGGACGACGCTCTCACCGAGACGATCCGGGCCAGGGGTCACGAGAACGTCCGCGGCGAACACGAAAGCACTTTCGAGGTGACCAGCGACGACTGGCTCACGCCGGCGGGCGACTGCATCCTCGCGGTCGAGGCCGACCGAACGCCGGCGGAGTTCTCCCCGGAGTTCGTCGAGGCCTGCAGGAGCCGGGAGGCCACGATCACTGCCCGGCTTGAGGTGACTCCGGTCGGTTCGAACGACGGCGCCGAGCCGCTCGTCGAGACGATCACCGGACGTGGCGATCCGGAACTCACCTTCGAGAGCGACCGGAGCCTGGTTGGGCGCACGAGCGACTACGTCGACGACCGAACGGTGCTCGTGGAGGCGGATTCCGCCGCCGTCGACGTCGACAGGGAGCTGGTGGCTGCGCTGGCCGCGGGGGCCGAAGCGACTCTGACACTTTCCGTCGAGTGATCGAGCTAGATTTCGCCGATGAAAACGTTCTCGTCGGTGGAAACCATACGGCGGTGCATGGCCGAGGAACCCGCCGAGAACATAAGCGGTGGCGCCGGTGGCGGCGGTCGCGTGGAGGCGTTTCCGGACGGCGAACCGAAGACCCGGGCGGAGGCAGCCGTCGACGAGCTCGGGGACATGTACTGGGAGAAGGCGTACGGGGGACAGGCGGCCTTCGAGTGTCTCGTCCGGACGATCCTCTCACAGAACACCTCCGACAAGGCGAGCCAGCCCGCGTTCGACGAGTTGATCGCCCGGTACGGCCCGGAGAGGGATCCAGAGGACGGAAATCCGGAACGCGTCGACCTCGCCCGGGCGCTCGCCGACGCCGAGCGATCGGAGCTGGCGGAGACGATCTCCTCGGCCGGCCTGTACAACCAAAAGTCGAAGGTGATCGGCGAGGCGGCCGAGTGGGCGCTCGACTCGTACGGGTCGGCGGCTTCCTTCGACGAATACGTAACACAGGGTGAACCCGTGGATGTCCGCGAGACGCTCCTGTCGATCCGGGGAGTCGGCCCCAAAACGGCCGACTGCGTGCTGCTGTTTTCGGGGGGACAGGACGGTGTCTTTCCCGTGGACACGCACGTCCATCGGATCGCGCGGCGGATGGGTCTGGCCCCGCCGGACGCCGACCACGAGGAGGTACGCGAACACCTGGAGGCTACAATCCCCGGCGAGAAGTGCGGCTTCGGCCACACGTCGATGATCCAGTTCGGCCGTGAGTACTGCACTGCCCGGGAGCCGGCGTGTCTCGAAGGTCCCGAGGCGTGTCCGCTGTACGACCAGTGTGATCGGGTCGGGATCGACGAACTCGACGGTGAAGCGGTGGATCCGGCCGACACAGTCGAGCCGTAGCGGAACGAAAGTCGAACGAATCGGAGGATTTACTGTCGGATACGAACACCACGCGGGTACCTGCCCTCCCATGCACGCCGCGGATCCCGCCCTCGGACGTCGGATTCTGATAGCCAGTGTACTGGTGGTCCTCCTCCCGTTCGGATTCATCTACGCGTTCGTAGCCGCGATAAACCACGTGCTCCTCCCGTTGCTCGAATCGTTCGGACACGGGCCCTACCACGGGCGCGTCTACGTCAGCCCAGTGCTGGCTGTCGTGATCGTCCTCGGGGGACTGGCGACACAAGTCTGGTTCGGCCCCTCGACAGTGCTGGGGAGCATCGGTGCCCGTCGCATCACTCCCGACGAGCGCCCGGAACTACATGCTGCGGTGACTCGACTCGCACAGGCAGCGGACGTCGAATCACCCGACATCGCCGTCGCGAGCAACGACGCCCCGAACGCGGCTGCCGTCCGCGGGCCTGCGGGGGCGTCGATCGTCGTGACGACGGGGCTGCTCGACCGGCTGGACGGGGAGGAACTCGAAGCGGTTCTCGCCCACGAGATCGCCCATCTCAAGAACCGCGACGCGACCGTCATGACCGTCGCGTGGTTCCTCCCGACGGTCACCTACTATCTGGCGCTCGCGGCGGCGTACCTGCTGTACGGCACCTACCGGGCGCTCGGCGCTGGCAGTTCCTCCGGCAGAAACGGCCGCGGGCTGGCGAAGGCGGTGGTCGTCCTCACGGTCACTGCGGTCGTTACCATCGCCATCTCCGCGCTGTTCTGGGCGGCGAGCGTGCTGATCCATCGGATCCTCTCGCGATACCGCGAGTACGCCGCCGACCGGGGGGCGGCGACGCTGACCGGCGAGCCAGCAGCCCTCGCGAGCGCACTCCGAACCCTGGACGAAGAGATGTCCGAGATTCCGGACCGTGATCTCCGGAAGCTCGACGGCGGCGCCGAGGCGTTATACGTGGCCCCGCTTTCGGCGCGATCGTTCACCGACGCCGCACTCGTCTCCACGGACATCTTCCCCGACACCCACCCACAGACCGAAGACCGCATCGACCGCCTCCGCGAACTGGCTGGTGAAGTGGAATGAAGAACTCCCGACGACGACTCCTCGCGGCGATCGGAACCGGACTCGCCACCGGGATCGCCGGCTGTGGCTACGCCCCCGGCGGCGGTGACGTGCGCAGGGAAGCGTCGCTCCTAACAGGGATCGGTGGGCTGGGCGGCAGCAACCGGTTCGATGTCGAGGGGGATCGGATCGCCGCCGCCAAAAGCGGCCAGCAGTGGGTCGGCGAGTTCGGCGATCGATCGTTCGAGACAGCAACGACCGTGCACATCACCGACCGAGACGCCGAGGAGATCGGCGAGTTCGTCCACCTCGAACCGACCCTGGACCTGGCGCTGGGAGAACGCCTCGTTGTCCTCGACGAGGCGGGACGCCTCGTTGCCTCCGAGCCGATCCGAGCCCGCGAGGACGCCGACGAAACCGACGACACCGACGGCCTCGAAGAGGCCTGGCGTATCGAACTCGACGACCCGGACGCACCGATCGCCGCCGCCGACGGGACGGTGTACGTCCCCGACGGAAACAGACTCCTCGCAGTCCGGGACGGAACTGTCGTCTGGGAACGAAGCCTTGCTGGACCAGCAGAGACGCTCCAGGCCCAGGACGGGGTCGTGCTGGCCGCGATCGAGTCGGCCGCGCTCGCGCTGGATCCCGACGGCGGGGCTCGCTGGGAGTTCGAGATCGACGGACCGGCGACGTTCGCGGTCGACGGTGACCTGACAGTCCTCCGAGCACGAGGGAGCCTGTCCGGCGACGACACCGACCTCGCGGCTGTCGACACCGGTACTGGGGACGTCCGCTGGTCGACCACTGTCCAAGGCAGAGACGCTCGGCCGGCGATCGCCGACGGTCGGGTACACCTCGTGGTTCACGGGAGGGTGACCGCCTACGACCGGGACACCGGTGATCGACGATGGGAGACGGCGGACGTCGGCGCCGCACCGCCGATCGTTGCCGGGACCGAGGGCGTCTACTCGCTCGGTGAAAACTGCGAGGCGATCGGCGTGGACTCCGAGGGGCGACGGTGGAGTCGAACGCTCGACCGGGGGAGCTGTTCGGTCGTCGACGGCTGGATCGACGGGGAGACGGTCGCGTTTCTGCTCGCCGCCGGCGGAATCGTCTGGCTCCAGCGGGTCGACGAAGAGCCCGGGCTCTTGGGATAAGGGTCTCGAGCGACTCGAACTCCGAACCGAGAGCACGCCGTATTGCTGGATCGTTTTTCAAACGGCGATCCATCCGCCAACGGGACGTGGTCTGACTATGCCGGCTATCTCCCCACCCGATTCGAACTTCGTGTGAACGTTTACGACGCCGTTTCCCTCGACGAGTTCGTTCCAGATGAGATTCCGGACGGTTCCAACCGACTTGTCGACGTCATCGTCACGAATGGTTCCAGTTAATTTTTCGTCGTTGATTGGTTCACCCTCGTACAGCGTCACCCAGATCGGCCCGTCAGCTCGCCCCTCGCCGTGAATATGGGCCGCAAATGCACCGCCTTCCAGGTTTGCGACGTGCAGTTCGAAGTGGAGTTCAGTCCCGTCTGAATCTCCCTCCAGATCCACTCTTCCCCGCCCCCTGGAGCGCACTTTGTCGTGTCCTGGAATCGAGGGATTGTCCGAAAGGCGGGCGAAAAAAGTGGGGCCGGGATGTGAACCCCCGTGGTCGGCGGTGGCTGTCCCCGAACCGAGCAGCATACCCCCACCGATCCCGATCAACTTCAGTGCTGTACGACGCGACGTGTATGTTCTGTCAACCATGGGTACATCCCTCCGTGGATTTACTACTGTCGGCCCTCAACGGGGATAAGCATATTTCTGAATATGTGTCAGTTTTCTTTTACTCGTTTCCGAATATCGACAGGGATAGAGAGATCGGAACAGCGGAGCTCCGATAGCCCCCGACTCACTCCCACTTCTCGGGCCACAGGTCCGCCGCGCGCATCCCGACCTCGAATTCGGCCTCGCGGAACGCCGCGGAGAGTTTTTCGTCGTCCAGTCGCGGCAGTTCCCGCCGCCCCAGTTCGAACGCCAGAAGCGCCGTCAACATGGCGTGTTCGCGCACGTTCCGGTCGTCAATTTTGTCTCGAGTGTCGGCGTGGGTGTGGCCCCAGCCACGTCCGCGCTCGCCGCTGTCGCTGTGGAGCTGCAGTGCCGGGACGCCGCGCCGGACGAACGGCCACTGATCCGAGAACGGATGCGGTTCCGATTCGAGTTCGATCGGCTGGCGGGTCGCCTCCGACACGTCCTTTGTGGCACCCGCCGTCGCCTCCGATCCGTGGGAGTACGCCACCAGGTTTCGGTGGCGTCCGGCGCCGTCCACGTTGATCACGCCGTGGACGTCGGAGAGATCGAGCCGGTCTGCAAGCGCCTCCGCGCCGAGCAGTCCGACCTCCTCGCAGCCGACGCCGGCGACCCGAACGCGGGTCGGTAGTTCGTCTTCGACCGCCGAGAGAATCCGGGCGGTTTCGATGACGGTCGCGATCCCGCAGCCGTTATCCAGCGCCCCTTCGGCGATGTCGTGGGCGTCGTAATGGGCGAGCAACAGCAGCGTCCCGTCGGTCTCCGGGCCGAGACGTCCCACGACGTTCCGGCTCGTGGCCGGCGCGGTCGATGCTTCGACCGCGAGGCGGACGGTTCCCGTCCCCCCGGGCGAGTTGACCGCGTACTCCCGGAGCCACTCGCCGGTTTCGCTGCTGACCCCGACCGCCGGGGCGGCAGCCTCCTCCCCGAACGTGAGCGCCCCCGTCGGCGGGAGCTGTCCCGCCACGTGGTTTGCGAAGACGAACGCCTCCGCCCCCTTCTCGATCGCGTAGCCGAACTTCTCGATCCGATGGATAAATCGCCCGCCGGGCGGGGTCGTCGTCGAGGCGACCGCGATCCGGCCCTCGAGATCGACGTCGAGATCGTCGATCTCGTCGGGCGTGCCGTACCCCACGTCGACGAGGTCGCCGGTCATCTCGCCCGACGGGGAGTACGGGAGCGCGATCGCCTCGAACAAGCGTTCCCGTGGCGACAGCAGTTCCAGGGTAGATTCCCCCCGCTTCCAGCCGGTCAGTTCGAACGTCTCTTCGGTCACGTCGTCGACGCCTGCGTCCCGAAACGCCCGTGCGACCGTCTCGGCTGCCCGTCGCTCTCCGGAACTGCCGGCCATGCGACTCCCGATCGCGGTGATCTCGGTGAGAAACTCCCACGCGCTGCGATCGGTCCACGTGCGTCCGAGCGCGTCCAGAAGCGCCGGCGGATACGTCCCCGCTACATCCGCCGTGGACGGTGGCTCGGCTGGATCGTCTGACATGCTGAAAGCCACGCGACGGGGGCGAAAAAGCCTGGGGAAAGCGGCTGAACGGCCCGAGAGGGCGATTCAGTTGCGCGTCGATATCCCCTCAGTCGTCGACGATTACTTCGACGGGCCCGTCGTCCTGCTCCTCTTCGGTGTCGACGTCACTGCGGGACTCCCGGTCGTGCCACAAGAGCGCCCCGACGACCACGAGCGCGATCCAGGACCGCCAGTTCGCGAGGTTCAGCGTGTAGCCGATGCCGAACGGCTTCTGCACCAGCATCCCCTTGCCGGGCTGCCAGTAGGCCGAAAGCATCCGACCGAGGCTCGGTCGCTCGAAGTTGTACGGCACGCCGAAAACCTCGCCGGATTCGGGTTTGTCTGCCATACGAAAACCAACGACGGGACGGGATAAATCGTTTGTGTCAGCGTTCGGGTACATCTGCGTCGAGAACAGTCCACCCACCCAGACGCCGTAACGGCTAAGCGGCCGGCGCATCCACACGGTTGTTATGGGGAGCTTACCGCTGGGCGTGGGGCGACTCGACAGGCTTCTCGGCGGGGGAGCGCCGTCGGGAAGCGTCGTCCTCCTGGCCGAGGAGTCAGGTGCCGGCGCACGGGAGTTTCTGTACACCAGCGCCGCGATGAACGCGCTGTCACACGCGGATCAGGAACTGTTTTCGCTGCACTACGGCGATCTCGACCCGAACGTGTCGGTCCCGCCGGAAGTTCACTATCTCTCGTTGACAGAGGGGCCGGAATCGCTCCGTCGGGAACTCGCGTTCACGATGACCGAAGAGATCGTCGACGCAGCGATCGAGGAGATTCAGTTTCGTGATTTCTCACCCGAGTACTTCCAGCTATCCCCGCTGCCGCGGGAGTGGTATCTCGGAAACGCCACCTCGATCGGAGAGATGGGAAAGCGCGAACGGCGAGATGGAGTCCTCAGCACGCTGGGAGAATATCTGAGCGAACACGCGCCGGGGAACCTCGTCCTGCTCGACTCGTTGACCGATCTCACGACCGCGAGGGGTGGCGAGATGGAACGAGGATGGGACGACGTCATCATGCTCGTTCGCGGGCTCAAGAAGGCCGCGTTCCGCTGGGACGGACTGATACTGCTTCTGGTGAGCGAGGACGCGATCACCGACCGACAGTTCGGCGCGTTGATGGACGCCGCGAGCGGAACGTTGCGGTTCTCCTGGGAGACGGGCGGATCCCAGCGGGCGAGAACGATGGTCGTCCGGGAGTTCCGGGGCGTACTGTCCCGTCTCGAGGAGGAGGACATCGTACAGTTCGAGGTAGAGATCCACGAGGGTGGACTCGACATAAGCGACGTGAGGAAGATCCGATGAGTAGATGCCGACGCCATCTCGGGGGAAGCGAGAATGTCTGATACCGGCGAAAGTACGACCACACCACAGCTGCAGGAGGAGCTTGAATCGTGGCTGACCGACCGCGTCGAGGGGACCGACCGGACTCCTGGGGAGGAACTCGATCGCATCGTCGCCGTCTACCGACTCGCCACCGACGGCGCCGGCCCCGGAACCGACGGCACCGAGCTCGGCACCGACGGCGAGAACCCGCCCGACCTCGAGTCGATCGCACGGCTCCCCGACCGACTCGAAGAAACCAGAGCGGAGTTCCAGCAGGGGATCGAGGACGTCCGCGAACGCGTCATTCAGGTTCTCGAGGAGACCCACGACCGGGCGGAGAAAGACCACACGCACCCGGAGATCGACAACTCGATCGCCGACGTCACGGACCGGATCGAACCTCTCGAGGAATCGCTGGCAGACCTGGAAGCGTCACTGACGGAGCTCGAGGAGTCGATCGACGTCGAAGCGCAGCGTCAGGACATGGAGGCTCTCGAGTCCGATCTCGCGGAAACTACCGACCGCGTCGACGAATTCACGACGCGTTTCGGTGCCGTCGAGGATCGAACCGGGGAAATCGAGGGGAAACTCGACAGGCTCGCAAGCGCCGTCGTCGGGCTCCGAAGACGAACCGACCGGCTCGAAGCGAGGCTCGAAACCCAGGACCGACTGGACGCGCTCAAACGGGAAGCGAACCGGACGGGGAGTCGGACCGCAGACTGTGGGCAATGCGGTCGGACGGTCACGGTCGCGCTGCTTTCGGCCCCGAGGTGTCCGCACTGCGAGGCGGGGTTCCGGGAGATCGACCCGTCGCGGGGCTTTTTCGGTTCGGCGACGCTTTTGGCGGACGATCGGCCGGCGTTGGAGGGGGAGACTGCCCCTGAAGCGGATCCCGGGAACGACGAGTCTGACGACCGACGGGGGGCGACCGCCCGTGAGTGATCCGAACCGGGATCCCGACGGGAGGGACGATCCCTTCGCGGAACTCGACGACGGTGACGACTCGTCCGAGGATCCGTTCGAAGAACTGGACGACTCGTCCGAGGACCCGTTCGAAGAACTGGACGGCTCGCCCGAGGATCCGTTCGAGGAGATGGACGACGAGGAAGAGCCGATAGAGGACGTCTGGGAGACGCTCGGCGAGGGGGAGTCCGCGGGCGAGTCGACGCTGGCTCCCGTCGATGAAAAAGACAGGGTGGAAGCGGACGTCGTCGACAAGCGGTCGTTCTGCCAGCGCTGCCGGTACCTGTCGGCACCGCCGGCGGTTGAATGCACCCACGACGGAACCGAGATCCTCGAGGTCGTCGACAGCGAGAGGTTCAGGGTTCGAGGCTGTCCGATGATCGAGCGGGGCGGACCGGAATCGACGACGCGTTGACTCCCGACCGGCGGCGGATCCGCCGGTGGCGGCGTCCATCCACACGATTAATTTTGACGAGGTCGTATACACGGAGACATGCAGTTCTGTGAGGAGTGCGGTTCGATGATGGTGTCACAGGACGGAGAAATGACGTGTACGAACGACGACTGCGGTGCGACCGCAAAACGGGACGAGGGGCTGGCCGCGGAGTTCGTCTCGACGGACCAACAGCGCGACGACGACGTGATCGAAACCGAGGAAGGGGCGAACTTCGAGGGCAAACCGACGGCGGACGACGTCACCTGCGAGGAGTGTGGCCACGGCGAGGCGTGGTACACGATCAAACAGACCGCCTCCGCCGACGAACCGCCGACGCGGTTTTTCAAATGTAAGGAGTGTGGCCACCGGTGGCGGGACTACAACTGATCGAGGCGACAGTCGGTCGACCCGGTTCGGCGGATAGTCAGCCCTAAGAGTCCGGCACCCTCACTGTCCGTCGATGGAGTCGCCCCGAACGAGGAACCGCCCCGGCCTCGTCAGCCGGGCCAGACAGTTGCCGGAGACGTCGCTCCGGACAGCGTTCGACGCCCTCTCACCACCTCGAACTGTCTGGGGCCCCCCCGAGGGTGCACTCGTCGTCGCCGGAGGAGCGGCCGCCACGATCGAGGCGACGGAGGGGAACCGCTTTCGAGAGGTGGCATCGGCGATCGAGACGCTGTTCGATTCCGGAGACGTCCACGCGGGAACCGAGGCGGCTCGTCCTCGCGTGTTCGGCGGGTTCTCCTTTCACGGCGGCGACGGGGATCACCGCGAACACGACGACGGATCGACGTGGGACGGATATCCGGACGCGCGGTTTCTGTTGCCCAGCGTGCAGGTTACGCTCACGGATCGGGGCGCGTGGCTGACCGTCACCGAGGCGGGAGAGAACGCGCGGGTCGAGGACGTCGAGCGGCGTCTCGACGCCGAGTTCGACCGCCTCACCGAGACGTCGCAGGCAGCGTCTCCCCCGACCCCGCCGGGGATCGCAAAGCGGCGGCGGACCACCACCCCCGAAGAGTGGAGCGCGTCGATCCAGTCGGCGATCGACCGGATCGAGCGAAACGAACTCACCAAGGTCGTGTTCGCCCAGGCGCTCGAAGTCGAACTCGAGGGAAAACTGGATCCGGGCTCGACGCTGGATCGGCTCGGCAGCGCGTATCCCGACTGTTATCGCTTCTGTTTTGAAACGCCCGACGGTGAGGCTGCGTTCTTCGGAGCGACGCCGGAACGACTCGTCTCTCTGCACGGTCGGACCGTCGAGACCGGAGCGCTCGCCGGCACGACCGGCCGCGGCGAGACGCCCGCCGAAGACGAGTGGCTCGCACAGCAGCTCCGAACGGACCCGAAAAACGCCCACGAGCACGAGCTCGTGGTTGAGGCGATCCGCGACCAGTTGTCCCCGTTTTCGGCCTCGATTTCGACAGGGGAACGACGGATCAAGCGGCTCGCGACCGTCCAGCACCTCTGGACGCCGATAACCGCCGAACTGGTCGGCGATCGCGGCGTTCTCGAACTCGTGGAGGCGTTACACCCGACCCCGGCGGTCGGCGGCGTTCCGCCCGAACGCGCACTCGAGACGATCAGGGAGACGGAACCGTTCGACCGCGGCTGGTACGCCGCACCGGTGGGGTGGGTCGACGCCGCCGGAAACGGCGAGTTCGCGGTCGCGCTCCGGTCGGCGCTTGCAGCCGGATCGAGTGCGACCCTGTTTGCCGGTGTCGGCGTCGTCGGCGACAGCGATCCCGACGAAGAGTGGGACGAAGCGCAGCTCAAGTTCCAGCCGGTCTTGAACGTCCTCGAGGACGCAGACGGCTCCGAAGAAAAATAGCGCTCCGATATTCCGTCCGAAACTCAGTCTGAAACTCCGTCCGAAACTCCGTCCGACAGAACTACTGGTACATCCGCAGCGGTTGCACCTGTGTGCTCTCCTCGCCGCCGCTTTGCATCTGCTGTGCGAGCTGTTCTTTCGCCGTTCTGATCTCGCTTGCGCTATCGACGAGGTCGTCGACGGGGAACTCCCTTCCCGTCAGCGGTTCGATCCCCTCCGTGATGACGATCCGGGCAGCTTCCGGGTCGGGGAACTGCGGATCCGATTCGACGACGAAGCCGACAGCAGTCGTGTCGTTCTCGATGGCGTGAGCGAGCAACGCCCCCGTCGGCCCGGTTACGATCCCGGTTTCGGTCGGATCGCCGATACCGACATCCGAGAGCAGTCGACCGCCGTCGCCCGCACAGATCCCGTACAGCTCCGGCGGTTCGGCGTCCTTCTCCCGCGGAATCCCGGAGAGATACACGGGCGTTACCTCCTCCTCGTCGAACCAGCCCTGGATGCAGTTTGCGATCTCCGTGGCCGCGTCCGGCGAGACCGGGATGTCGCTTTGCAATACCAGAAGGTCGCCGGTTTCGTTAGCGTACAGTCTCAGCGGCGTCGAAAGCGTCGGATCCCCCTCCTCGTATCGTGCGACGGACGGGAGCCCGCTACAGTGGACGTTCGCGTACTGAGTCATCTCGAGGGCGTCGATCAGGTGATCGGCGACGATCTTTCCGACCAGCCCCACGCCCGGAAGCCCCTCGATCATGTACGGTTCCGTCAGTTCGACGTCGTCCTCGAGAATGCGAACATGTGCCATAGTAGAGGCAACTCGACGGAACATATAAAGTGTGGTGTGGTCCCGCAGCACCCGGGATGCGGGGAACTGACCGCCGACTCCGAAACCGACAAACGCCTCCCCGCCGAGAGGCGAGTATGAACCCACTCGAGCGGTACGAACCGCTCGTCGACGATCCAGCGGCGTTTCGAGCCGCCTGCGACCGCCCGCTCCCGTCGGTCGTCCGCGCGAACACGATCAAGTCGACCGTCGAGCGGGCCCGACAGGGGCTCGACTCCGAGGGCGTCGACTACGAACCCGTCGACTGGCACGAAGGCCTGTTCCGACTCGACGGGCACAGTCCCGGGCGCAACTGGGCGTACGTCCACGGCTGGCTCCACGGCCAGGAGGAGGTATCGGTGCTGCCCGGCATTGCACTCGGCCCCGACCCCGGCGAGCGCGTGCTCGACCTCTGTGCGGCCCCGGGAAGCAAGACGAGTCAACTCGCGGCCGCCATGGACGACAGCGGCACGCTCGTCGCTAACGACAACAACCTGGGCCGGCTCTCGGCGCTGCGGCACAACTGCGAGCGCCTCGGGGTCACCAACGTGGCGGTGACGAACCAGGACGGCCGGAACTTCTCGGTGAAACCGTTCGGCTTCGAGGCGTTCGACCGGGTCCTCGTCGACGTCCCCTGCTCGTGTGAGGGGACGTGTCGGAAGAACCCGGATGTTCTCGAGGAGTGGTCGCTGGGTCACGTGGAGTCGATCGCGGGGATTCAGAAGGGACTGCTGCGCCGGGCGGTCCAGCTGACTGCGCCGGGCGGCCGCGTCGTCTACTCGACGTGCACATTCGCACCCGAGGAGAACGAAGCGGTGGTCGATCACGTCCTCGACCTTGAACCGTGTCGGATCGACCCAATCGCTCTTCCGCTCGTAACTGCCGAAGGCGTCACCGAGTGGGAGGGGGAGAGGTACGACGAGAGCCTCCGGGACACCCACCGCGTGTATCCCCACCACAACGACACGGGCGGGTTCTACTGTGCGACCCTGGAGGTGACAGGATGACCGACAAATCAGATCCGGCCGACGCCCCCACGAACGACGGCCAGCGGTTCGACCGACTGCCCGAAACTGCGGACGACCGGACGGTTCCCGGACGGGCCACGCGGGCGGAGGTACTCGAGTGGTGGGAGGGCCGGTTCGGGATCCCGCCGTCGACGTTCGACGAGCACAGCTTCTGGGAGAAGGGCGCCGGAAAGATCTGGGCGTACAGCGGCGAGGCGCCATCGCCGATCGAGATCGAGGGGCTCGGCCTCGCGTTCCTGCGCACGAGACAGGAGCACTGGAAACCGACGACGAACGCCGTTCAGCGGTTCGGGGGCGAGGCGACGAAAAACGTGATCCAGGTCGAGGGCGAAACCGCGACCCGGTTCCTCGCCGGCGAAGACCAGGAGGTCGACTGGGACGGCGACTGGGGCTATCTCGTCGTCACACACGAGTACGCCGGCGAACCGGAGCCGATCGGCGTCGGGCTGTACCTCTACGACGAACTCAGGTCGGTCGTTCCGAAGGGGCGACAGGAGTCGCTCGATCCCTTATAAACCGATCTGCGCTGGTGCGGGGGCGAAGTCGACCCCCTTCCCCCAAGTCACCACCAGAACGAAAACAGCACCCAGAACGTCGCGTACGCCCCGACCGTCGAGATGATCGGCACGACGTTTTGCATCACGATCACCCGACCGGTAGTGGAGGGATCGAAAAGGTCGGCGGCCGAGGGGATGTCCTCCGGCTCCTCCTCCCCGATTTCGGGCGCTTGCTCGCCCGGTTCGTCGGCCGCGAGTGCGCCGACCGACACGTTCGGCTGCTCTTTGCCCCGCAGCCCCTCCGAGACGGTAACCGATCGGGTCGCCCGCCCCCACCCGAGTCCGACGATGGACATCGTCGCGATGATGACGAACGAGGCGGGGATCCCGATCGCCGAGAGGCCGACCACGATCCCGGAGGAGACGACCGCGACGACGATCGCCGCCGTGAGGGGAAGGTCGGTGATGTCGTTGCCCAGCGTGTCCAGCGTCCGGCGGGCGATCGTGAACGCGCCCACCGCGACCGCGGCGCTGCCGAGCAAGATCAGCGGATCCATCTCGACGCCGGCGCCGTAAAGCGGCGCGATCGCGTTCGCGATGTTCGACGTTCCCGAGGAGAACGCCATCAGACAGCCGATCGTGATCAGGACCAGGACGCCGACGAACTCCCGGGTCGTCGTGTTCGGCCCCTTTCTGGGCACGGGGACGGCCCCCGAACGGTCGAGTTCGATCAGCGCACCGTCGGTTTGCGTGATCGAAACCCAGCGGTTGATCGTCGGGTAGAAGTACCGCCCGATCACTCCCGAGACCCAGAAGCCGATGATCGGCGCGACGATCCACCAGACGGCGATCTCCCCCATCACGGCCCAGTTGAGCTGTCCGGTGGCGACCCCGAGGCCGGCGATCGCGCCGACCGCCGTCATCGACGTCGACGCCGGTACGCCGAAGTAGTTGCCGATGAACAGCGCCCCGCCGATGAAAAACAGCACGACGATGCTCGCCTCGATGGTGAAAACGCCCGGATCGTGCACGAGTTCCTGCCCAAGCGTGTCGACGACGCGGCGGCCAATAGTCCAGGCACCCACGAGGAAGAACACAGACATCAGCGCTGCCGCCATCCCTTTCGAGATGACATCTGCGCCGACTGCGGGCCCGAACGCCGGGCCAGTCGTCGCGCCCCCGATGTTGAAACCGACGAACAGCGCGACGACGAGTCCGATCAAAAGAAGCGGTTCGATCATACGTTCACGGACCGCTCCCGCCGGGTTAAAAGATGCGACTTTGGGAAAGAGCTACGGACCGCTGTTTCGTATCACGACCGAACTGACGGAGAGCTCCGTCGAAGGAGGAGTGACCAGTGAAAAGCCGGGAGATCGCGGTGGCGCTGTTCGTGCTGGGAAGCGTGGCGGCGCTGACTGTCGGTATCGGCGCAGTCACCCTGACTGTCGAGGACGTCGAGCCGGGGGACGGACAGCCGGCGACCCTCGACGACGGGACGATAGCGGAGGTTCACGAAGCGGGGATCACCGGCGAAAACGTCTCGGTTGGGGTACTCGACGTCACAGGGTTCGATCGAGACGCCATCGACGGTGAAATCGCCGACGGAGAGACGTTCGGTGAGGGACAGTCGGTCGACGGCGGCGATCGTCACGGCACGGCGACGGCTGCGACGGTCGCCCGCACCGCCCCCGAGGCGGAGCTGTACCTCGCGGCGTTCGAGACCCCCGACGACTACGAGGCTGCGCTGGACTGGATGCTCGAACGCGACGTCGACGTGATCGTGACTCCGGTTGCATACGCCGGAGCGCTCGGGGACGGGACCGCCGAGCTCGACCGCGCGACGACAGCGGCAGTCGATCGAGGGACGGTAGTCGTCGCCCCGACGGGGAACTTCGCCGGTGGCCACTGGTACGGGAAGTACAACCCGACGGAAGAAGGACTCCACACCTTCGACGCTGGTCCCCTGAACGAGGTACAGGGTCCACCGGGGCGGGCGGAGTTCTGGCTCGCTGCGGACACCCCCGAAAGCTACGCGATCGAACTCCACCGGATCGGCGACAGCGAGACGGAGCTCGTCGCCAGATCGGTTCGACACCGAAACGAAAGCCAGCGACTGACCGTTCGGCTCGACGATGACCGCTACGCGATCGCGATCAGGGGGCCGGACGATTCCGACACGGACGGCGACGAGATTCGGGTCGCGACGACGACGCACACGCTGGCGGACGCCCGGACGGAACGAAGCGTCGCTTCGCCCGCAGCCGCCCCGGGTGCGATCGGCGTCGGCGCGGTCGATCCCGCGACCGGGGAGGTAGAGCCGTTCAGCGGACGCGGGCCGACCGCCGACGGCAGGCTGGGCGTCTACGTTGTCGCCTCGAGCAGTCAGCCAACGGACGGCGGACCGTTCGTCGGCACGTCCGCTTCCGCGGCGTACGTCGGCGGTGTCGCCGCCCTCGTGCTCGATTCGGACCCCGACCTGGAGCCGGACGAAGTGCGCTGGACGCTCGCGACGACAGCCGGCGCTCAAAACGACGTGAGCACACGGGTCGGTCACGGTCGCGTCGATCCGGCAGCTGCGATCGCAGCGGCCGAGGAACGATCCGATCGCGACCGCGAGTAGCGACGATCTGCCGCTCAAATCCGCATTTAACCTACGGAAAGCTATGTGTCACTCGAAACCGAACCAGCGACCGATGTCGACGCTCACCGATATCCTCCCGACAGGTCCCCCGACGTCCGAGGCCAGGACCCGGATCGTCGAGATGGACGACGAGGAGGCCGACGACGTCTTCGACGTCCTCGCAAGCGACACCCGCCGAGACGTGTATCGGCGTCTGCTGGAGGAGCCGGCGACCGCCTCCGAACTGGCCGACCGGCTCGACACCTCCCTCCAGAACGTGTCCCACCACGTGTCTGCCCTGGAGGACGCTGATCTCGTGGAGGACGTCGGTCGGCGCTACTCCGAGAAGGGCAACGAGATGGTCGTGTACGGCCCGACCAGCGATCCGCTAGTGTTCGTCGGGCAGGAGGAGCTCCGGTCGCGCCTCGACCGGTCACTGTCGGACGTCGTCGCCGGCGTCGGCCTGCTCGCCGGCGGGGCACTACTCGTCCAGTGGGGTGCCTATCAGCTGTTCTCGCCGGACCGGGCAGCGGCAACCGCGATTGATCCCGCGAGTTTTACGGCGGGAGCGAACGACGCCGGCGGCGTATTCGTGTGGCTCGTTTTCGAGGCGGGCGAACCGGGGCTGTTGTTCTTTTTCGCCTGTCTGTTCGTCGCGGCAATCGCGTCGACGGTGTTGCGTCGATAGGGTTGCGTCGAGAGCGTGACGGTGCCGTCGTTACGGAAAGACAAGGCGAAAGCCTCGCGGTTCACCGCGGGGAGGAAGTCAATGACGACGACCGAGGCCGACGATCAGCCCGATCCCGACGACCGCGAGCCCCGCACCGACGACGAGCGCGCCGACTCCGCCGAGCGCGTCGCCGGGAACGGGGAGCGTGGCGCCGTCGGATTCACCGTCGTCGATCCGGGTGTCCGTCTCTCCGCCGGAACCGTCACCGGCGCCGTCACCACCGGCGGATTCGACGACGACTCCGGGGGCCGATCCCTGCACGTCAGGGTTGTCGGTCGCCCGCACGTGGACAGTGAACTCGGTCCCGGGCGGGATCTCGTCGAGGTCGACCGCGGCCTCGAAGGTGCCGTGTTCGTCGACGGTGGTCTGGTTGGAGACGAGGAACGAGATGCCGTCTGCCTCCCCGCGGAGCCGGATCTGGACGCCCTCGCCTTCCTCGAGGTCCGCCTCGCCGACGATCCGCTGGTCCGGTTCGGCCTCGAGTTCGAGCTGGTCGCCTTCGTACACGAGTACGACACCCTGGCTCTCCTGGGTTCTGTCGCCGTCATCCGGGTCGTCGGTCGCAGAACCCTCGACGACACCCGTCGTGGATCCGACCGTCCGGTTGTCGTGGCGGGCGACCACCTCGAAGTCGGCTCCGGGCTGGACGTTGCTCGCGTCGAACGTCGCCTCGAACCGCTCGTCCTCGACGACCGCGTCCTCCGACAGCAGGAACGCCCCGTTTCCGGTCGATCTGACCCGAATCTGGAGCTGTTCGCCGTCTGCGAGGTCCGCCTCGCCGGTGATCGTCTGTCCGTCGGTTGCTTCGAACTCGTCGATCGGGTCGAACACGACGATCGGTTTCACTTCGAGGACCGAGCGGTCGACCGGTTCGTCGTCGGCGACGAGTTGCAGATCGTGGAGCCCGCCGGGGGGCCGTTCGCGCTCGAGATCGTTCGCGTGGACGGTGACGTTCTGGAGCATGGCACCGTCGGTCGAGAGATAGTCGTCTGGTTCCTCGGCGCTTGCGTTTCCGGTGTCGAACAGGATATGAATCTCGTCGTCGTGATCGATGACAGTCGCCTCGACGTGGAACTGCTCATCAATGTCGATCACAACCTCGAACGGCTCGTCGCCGGGCGCGTCGATCCCGATCCCCGCCTCGTCGGGGGGCGCGACGCTCACGAGCTGTTGGTCGAATTCGGGCGGTTCGGCCGTCTCGTTCGTTTCGGTGTCCGCTGCAGCCGTTGCGGGGACTGCAAGCGCAGCCGCGACTGCGAGGACCACGACGAGGAGTACGACGCGCCTCGATCGCAGCCCGGTCGCAGCCTGTTGGAGGGTTTCGGGCATCGTTTCCCGGTAGCTCGCTATCGGTAGTTAAACCGCGGATAGCTAAAATGAAGGGTTGAGCGACGTCCGGTTGCGCACACAGGGCGTCACAGCTCGTACACGTACTCGTCTTCGGTCAGTTGGGCGTAGGCACCACGGAGCTTCCGTTTCTGCCACTTGTAGGAAACCACCAGCTTGGCTGCCCGAAGCCCCGCCGTGTACGTCTTTTCGACGAGTCCCTTCCCCGCCTCCGCCGCGAGCATCGCGTCGGCACAGGAGATGACGCGGTCCCAGTCGTTCGGAGTGTATCCGCGAACCACCTCCGCCATCGTCAGGTTGCGAAGCACCTCGTCCCCGATCGCCTCGTGCCACCGGTGGTTGTATGCAGAGAGATCACCGCGTGCGGCCAGTTCGCCGGCGATCGCTCCGGTCCGGACGGCCACGTGATCGCCCCCCTCGTGGAACGCCGACGTCGATCCCATCGCCCCCCCGGCGACGGCGATCCCTGCGTCCACTGGAGATTCGATCGGTCTGGTCGAGGAGATGGCGTACGTCTCCGTCCCGTCCCGTTTCCCGGTTCCGTCGACGATCGGGAAGTCGTCTTCGACGTTGTAGTCGTCGCCGTATTGCCATTCCAATAGCCGGCGAATGTACTCGCTGCCGCCGGGTATGCGATCGTCTCCGGGACGGAGCAGCCTGTAGGAATCACGGGCCTCGACGTCGTCGATCTCGAGTCCGATCGGCATCGTCAACCCGACGCGACACACTCGGTCATTGTTCGGAAACACCCACGGATACGCGGTGTGGCCGGGCATTACACCCCACCAGAACCGGATGCTGGAGTCGACGTCAGCGAACGCCTCCTCGGGAAATCGACGGTACTCCTGATAGGCGATGTGGTTGGCCGTGCCCGAAGCGAGGATCTCCGAGGCTTTCCGTCCCTCGGGGAGGAACCGATCCAGCACGCGGTTCGTGACGGTTCGCTGGGGGCCGTCCGCGAGCACCAGGAAGTCGGCGCCGACCGTCTCGCCGGACGCCAGATCGATCTCGTGTCTCGGCTCTTCGGCTCCCGGTCCGGCCGAGAGATCGGTTCGGACGTCCTTGACCGAGACGCCGACCCGATACTCCACACCGGCGTCTTCGGCCCGTTCTCGGAGCCAATCGTCGAACCGAGCCCGATGGAAGGTGTAGCCGAAATGCTCGTAGGAGGAATCGATTCCCGTCCCGTACAGCGTGGCCTTCGCGTTGGGCCCGACGAACTCCGCCCGGTCGAGCGTGCGCTGGACGACACCGTCCGGGAACTCGTCGGGATGGATCCCCATGATGTCGACCCAGTAATCCAGGATACCGGCGGCGTCCGTCGAATCGGGACCGAGTCCTTCGCGGTCGGCACGCGGAACTCCCTTCTCGCAGACGAGCGTCTCCGCACCACCGCTCGCGGCCGCGTGGGCCGCCGAAGAGCCGGCCGGTCCGCCTCCGACGATCGCGACGTCGACGCGTTCCATACACGCTACCGGCACCGTTTCAGTATTAAACCCACGGAAGACGGACAGTCCGTGTTTCCCGGACGAAATCCGCGGCCGGCACGAATTCTTCCCGAAAGATCGTCAAAAATGACCCATTTGAAAGGACAGGTTTTTGCGTTCCGTAAAGAGACGGAATCGCATGGCACGCGAAACGTGGGCGACCCGCATTGGATTCATCCTGGCTGCGGTGGGGAGCGCGGTCGGGCTCGGAAACATCTGGCGGTTCCCGTTCCAAACGGGGCAGGAAGGGGGCGCAGCGTTCCTCCTCGTGTATCTGCTGTTCGTGGTTGCGATCGGGTTTCCGGCGATCCTCGTGGAGTTCGTCATCGGGCGCCGGACCAACCTCAACGCGGTGGGATCGTTGCGCGAACTCGGCGGTGGCGCCTGGCGGTACGTCGGCTGGCTGTTCGTCGTTACCGGATTCGTCATCCTCTCGTACTACAGCGTCGTCGCCGGCTGGTTCGCGCGGTATCTCGTCGTCGGCGTCACCGACGGGTTTGTCGTCACGACAGAGGCTGAAGCCGCAGAACTGTTCGGCACCGTGTCGACGGGACTCGACTCGCTCGTGTTCCACGCGATCTTCATGGCGCTCGTGATCGGCATCGTCGCGATGGGAGTTCGACGGGGGATCGAACTGGCAGTGAAGGTGATGGTGCCGGCGATCATCCTGTTTTTGATCGGCCTCGCGGCGTACGGAGCGACGCTCGACGGCGCGAGCGCCGCGTACGCTTACTACCTCTCGCCGGACTTCGGCGCAGTAATGGACAACTGGACCAGTCTGCTACCGGCGGCGGCGGGCCAGGCGTTCTTCACGCTCTCGCTGGGGATGGGCGTGATGATCACCTACGCGTCGTATCTCGGCGAGGACCGCAACCTCGCGACCGACGCAGGCGTGATCGTCTTCCTCGATACCGCGATCGCGGTGCTCGTCGGGTTCGTGGTGTTCCCCTTCATCTTCGCGGCGGGGACGGATCCGGGCCAGATCGCCGTGGGGGCGATCTTCTTCAGCCTCACGCAGGCGTTCGCGACACTCCCGTTCGGCACACTACTGGGGATCGTGTTTTTCGGCGTGGTGACGATCGCCGCGCTTTCGAGCGCGATCAGCATCCTCGAGGTGCTGGTCTCGTATCTGATCGACGAACACCCGATCGACCGGCTCCCGGCGACGATCGGTGCGGGGTTTGCGATCTTCCTGCTCGGCGTCCCGGTGACGCTGGATCTGGTGTTCCTGGACCTACTGGACGGGTTCGCAGACGGCGTGCTGCTGGTTCTGGGCGCGTTAATTCTCGTCGTGTTCGTCGGCTGGGTGATCCCCGACGTCGGGCTCTCGGAACTGCGACAGGGGATTCGGGGCGCCGATCCGTGGGACGACATCTGGCTGTGGATGGTCCGCATCCCGATCGTGATCGTGTTGGTGATCGCACTCGCGCTCGGCACACTCGATTACGTGGACTTCCTCGCCACTGACTTCGCCGAGTGGCTCGGAAGCTGACACGTCGTTCGGCCCATCCCGCGACCGATCGAAGGTCGGATCCACAGGTTTTTCCTGACGCCGACCGTTCTCCCGGGCGATGAAGGAGTCGCTACTGGACATCCTCTGTTGCCCGGTTGACAAAGCCGATCTCGAACTCCACGTCGAGGATCGAACCGACGAGGAGATCCTCGAGGGCACCCTCACCTGCACCGAGTGTGGCGAGGAGTACCCGATCGAGGACGGGATCCCGAACCTCCTGCCGCCGGACATGCGCGACGAAGCGCCGGCGTGAGGCTTCGATCCGAGACGAGTCCGGACGCGATTCGTCTCGGAGCGGCGCTTGTACAGCCGGAAGATCCGGAGGCAAATAGACCACGCTGGAGGATCAGGGGATCGACGGAGCCTGAACCTTTTTGCTCCGTGCCTGTGATCTGGCGAACGTGGCAACCGTTCCCGTCGACCTCAACCGCGGCCGTACCCACCAACTCGACGCGCCCGGAAGCGTCACGGTTTCGGGGTCGTTCGCCGTGGTGCTCGAGAATCACGGTGCACCGACTCACGTGCATCTCAACTTCGATGACGACCTCTCGCAAGTCGTAACCCTCGGGGAGGGGAACCACTACGTCGAAGGCGGCACGCCCCACGAGGTTTTCGTCGACGTCGAACCTATCTCCGAGCCGGTGACTGGCCGCCTGAAGGTCGTCACCGGGTACGGAACCGAGACGGAATACGTGTCCGTGACCATCGAACCCGGGCCCGCCGGCAAGGCCCCGGTCGAAGTCGACGAGGCGCTGTCGAAGCCAAACGCCGGGAAGTCGTCCGGCCGGGAGCCACCCGACTACGTTCCGCTCCGGGAGCGAGCCGAGGAGGCCATCCCGGAAGGACCACAGCTCGCCGTCGGGGCCGTTGCGGCAGGCGCCGTGGTGCTCGCCGTCGTCGTCGGGATCTCGATCGGTTCGACCGCCGTGCTCGTCGGGACAGGGATCGTCGTCGGTGCCGCGATCGCGGCGCTTTTGCTCTCCAACGAGTAGCAGTGTGGAGGAGTGACACCCGCCCGGCAGCTTCGACGCTTTTAAGGCCGTCATCGGCCTCCATCCGATGAGACAGGCGCAGCCTGTTTCACTGACCCGTAGCAGCGGTCACCGCGTACTACGGAGGTGAATAATGGCAGACTCAATCGAACAAGCAGTTACTCGCGCACTCGAGGAAGCCCCACCCCGGGAGTTCCGGGAGACGGTCGACCTCGCGATAAACTTGCGCGATCTTGACCTCAACGATCCGTCGAATCGCGTCGACGAGTCGGTGGTTCTGCCGGCCGGAACCGGACAGGACACCACCATCGTCGTCTTCGCGGAGGGCGAAACCGCCGTCCGCGCCAGAGAAGTCGCCGATCAGGTACTCGACTCCGACGACCTCGAGGACCTCGGCGACGACGACGACGCCGCGAAAGACCTCGCGGACGACACCGACTTCTTCGTGGCCGAAGCGAACCTGATGCAGGACATCGGCCGGTACCTCGGGACCGTTCTCGGTCCCCGCGGGAAGATGCCGACCCCGCTTCAGCCCGACGACGACGTCGTGGAGACGGTGAACAGAATGAAGAACACGGTCCAGCTTCGCTCCCGAGACCGGCGCACGTTCCACACGCGCGTCGGCGCGGTGGACATGTCCGCCGAGGAGATCGCCGAGAACATCGACGTCATCGTCCGGCGGCTGGAAGCCGACCTCGAGAAAGGACCACTCAACATCGACTCCATCTACGTGAAAACCACGATGGGGCCGTCCGTGGAGGTGCCCGCATGAGCTCGGAGGCCCGTCGCACGGAGACGATCCCCGAGTGGAAACGGGAAGAGGTCGACGCGATCGTCGACTTCCTCGAATCCTACGAGTCGGTCGGCGTCGTGGGCGTCACCGGCATCCCGAGCCGACAGCTGCAGGCGATGCGCCGGGAGCTGCACGGCTCCGCGGAGCTCCGCATGAGCCGCAACACGCTCGTCGTCCGCGCGCTGGAGGAGGTCGACGAGGGGCTGGAGACGCTGACCCAGTACGTCGCCGGCGAGGTCGCCCTCGTCGGAACCAACGACAACCCGTTCGGCCTCTACCAGCAGCTCGAGGAGTCGAAGACCCCCGCCCCGATCAACGAGGGCGAGGTAGCCCCGAACGACATCGTCATCCCGGAGGGCGACACCGGCGTCGATCCGGGACCGTTCGTCGGCGAGCTCCAGCAGGTGGGGGCATCGGCCCGCATCATGGACGGCTCAATCAAGGTCACCGAAGACTCCACGGTGCTCCCGGAGGGCGAAGTCGTCTCCGATCAGCTCGCGAGCGTACTCGCCGAACTCGGTATCGAACCGAAGGAGGTCGGACTCGACCTCAAGGGCGTCTACTCCGAGGGCGTGCTGTTCGAATCCGACGAACTCTCGATCGACGTCGACGAGTACCGCGCGGACATCGAGTCCGCCGCCGCCGGCGCCCGGAACCTCTCGGTCAACGCGGCGTATCCGACCGCGAGGACGGCCTCGACGCTCATCGCGAAGGCGACCGGCGACGCGAAGGCGGTCGGTCTGTTCGCCGAGATCGAGAGCCCGGACGTCGTTCCGGACCTCATCGGGAAGGCCGACGGTCAGCTCCGCGCGCTCGCCGCTCGGATCGACGACGAGGAGGCGCTCCCCGAAGCCCTGCAGGGCGTCGACGCGCCCGCAGCCGAGACGGGAACGGAAGAGGAACAGATCGACGAAGACGAGGCGGAAGACGCCGAACAGGCCCCCGAAGACGGCGACGACGAGGACGACGAAGACGACGAGGACGGTGCCGAGGGCCTCGGCGCGATGTTCGGATAACAACGGAGAAGAACAATGGAATACGTTTACGCAGCACTCATCCTGAACGAGACGGGCGAAGAGATCAACGAAGACAACATCACCGCGATCCTGGAGTCGGCCGGCGCCGACGTCGACGAGTCGCGCGTCAAAGCGCTCATCGCGGCGCTCGAGGACGTCGACATCGAGGAGGCCATCGAGACGGCCGCAGCCGCACCCGCCGCGGGTGCCGCGGCCGCGGGCGGTGCAGACGAAGCCGACGACGAGGAAGCCGACGACGAAGAGGAAGCCGAGGAGGCCGACGACGACGACGAAGACGAGGAAGAAGAAGACGCCTCCGGAGAGGGCCTCGGCGAGCTGTTCGGCTGACGCCGGACGCGACGCCCCGACTGCAACCGGTCGATCGATTCTCCCTTTTTAAGTAGAAAGACGGTGCCATCCGTGAGCGATGGATCCGGTCGTCCGCTTCGTCGTCGATCCCGGCTTCGCGCTTGCAGCGTTCGCGTTTCTGCTCGCTGGAGCGACGCTGGGGGCGGTGTCGGGGCTGGTTCCGGGGCTACACGCGAACAACTTTGCGCTGCTTCTGGCGGGGATCGCTCCAAGCATTCAGGCGGATCCGTTGCTCGTCGGCGTCGCGATACTCGCCGCCGGCGTCGTCCACACGTTCCTCGACATCGTGCCGGCGCTCGCGCTGGGCGTTCCCGACGCGGCGATGGCCGTGGCTGCTCTCCCGGGCCATCGGCTCGTGATCGCCGGGCGCGGTCGGGAAGCGCTTCGGCTCTCGGCGGTCGGCTCCGCAGTCGCCGTCGCCCTCGCGGTTCCGCTTGCGATACCCGTCACGTGGGCGATGGTACGTGCGTATCCGACGATCAGGGCCCACCTCCCGTTCGTGCTGGCAGGGGTGGTGGCAATCCTCCTGGTGACAGAGTCGTCGCGCAGAGCCGCCATCGCCGGCATGATGGCGTTTCTGGCGAGCGGAACCCTGGGTCTCGTGACACTCGATCTGGATCCCGCCGCGCCACTGGGTTCGGGCGGTATGCTCGTACCGCTTTTCACGGGGCTGTTCGGCGCCCCGGTCCTCGTGGAAGCGCTGGGTGGAAAGGGCGTCCCACCGCAGGCTGACGCCCGGATCACGATGCGGCCCCGATCGCTGGGGCTGACAGCCGGCGCCGGATCGTTCGCAGGGGCGCTGGTGGGATATCTGCCCGGCGTTTCGGCGGCGATCGCGTCGGTGCTCGCGCTGCCAGCCGTACCGGCAGCCGACGCGGACCGGGGATTCATCGTGTCGACGAGCGGCGCAAACACGGCTAATACGGTGTTCGCGCTCTTCGCGCTGGTCTCGCTGGGAACGCCACGGACGGGAGTGATGGTCGCACTCGAACGGATCGAAGTGCCGTTCGCGTTGCCGGTACTGCTACTTGCAACCGCAACGGCAGCCGTCGTCGGGTTCACGCTGGTGTTGCTCGTCGGCGACGCGTACCTCCGAATCGTCGGAACGGCAGATTACACCCGCGTGTCGGTGGCGGTGCTGGCTGCGCTCGTCTGTCTGTCGGGACTGTTCGCCGGTCCGCTCGGCGTCGCCGTGTTCCTCGTGTCGACGCTTTTGGGTCTGATCCCTCCACGACTGGGCGCCAGACGGGTCCATCTGATGGGCGTACTCATCGTTCCGCTCGGTCTCTCTACCTGACGGAGAGGACACAGTATCGGTTTCAGAACGGATAATTTGAACGATATTCCGTAGAAACAAAGAGTATACCCGCCTCAGTACGTCGATTATAAATTCTATGTAACCCGGTATAAATATCTCCGATGAGAACGGTCGGAACGCTTTTTGAGGGTGGCGGTTTGGATAAAACGATGACAGACGAGGACGCCGACGGCCCCGAGGCAGGGGAATCGACGGGGGAAGAGGGGGTCGAGTCCTCGCCTCTCGAGACGGACGCGGACGCCGACGGGTCCACCTCCAGTGAGGGAGGTTCCGAGGGGGGAGACCTCGAAGGAGGCGACACGGAATCCGACGTCGAGGACGAAACCCTTCCCGAGCCCGCCGAAAGCGAGACGGAACTGGCTGGCGATTCGGAGGAGCGATCTAAAGCGCTCGAGGGACCCGGCGACGGGGCCGAGGGCCCGATCGGTGAGACCGACGTGGGACGGACAGACGACGAGGATAACACCCGGGAGACACCGGAACTCGAGGGCGAAACAGCCGTTTCGCCGGAGGGCGAGTCAGCCGACCGAGAGGCTGATGCAGTTCGAGACGAAGAACCGGGTCGACAGGACGAGGAACCCGAACCGCCGGAGTACACCGCCGTCGTCGGCGAATACACGTGGGACGATTTCCTGCGGGAACACGGCTACGAGGAGGCTGCCGAAGCGCTGTACGCCCGGTTCGACACCGCCCCCGGAAGCGAACGGTGGGGTGATGGCGAAGTCGACCGGAGCCTCGAGGAGAGAGACTGGGAGCGTGCAGGTGTCGATCCTGCCGAGTTCCTCGGCTTCCATCCCGACGAACTCCTGTGGCGACTCGGCGCCGCCGACAGCGTCGGCTCCCGACTCCGGGAGCTCGCCGCGGAGATACACGATCTCTCGAAGACGCCACCGATCAAGGGATACTACACCTGGGAAGATTACAAAAAAGAGTTCTTCTACGACGAGGAGGGGAATCCGCCGACCGACGAGGAGGGAAATCCGCTGGCGTTCGATCGCACGGAAGCGCTCGGATTCGACCCCGAGGGGACCGAGAACGTCCTCTCGGCCGGGAAGGAAACCGCCGAACGGCTGCTCGATCTCGAGGACGAACGCACCGTCGACGTCCAGGAGGAACTCGACGAAAACGAGTTTTTCGGTACGACCGAAGGGAACACGACGCTGGTCAACCGGTACGACCTCGAGAAGGCCGTCCCCATCGAGAAGAAGACCCATTTCCGGGAGGTCGAGCGCTACTGGGTGAACAAGCCGTACTCGTTCGTGATCATCTTCCACTCCCGGAAGGAGAACGAAAAGAAGTACTACGCGGTCCAGCCGCACCTGAACGAGATCGAATCGCGGATCCAGGAGTACCTCACGGACAAGATCCGCACCTCGATCAAATACTCCGACGAGAACGTCGCCGGCGCAGGCGAGGGCGAACGCCGCGACGTGATCAAAAGCGAAGCCTATCAGCTCCTCGATCGGTACGACCTCTACGAACGCGAAAACGAGCCGCTCGGAAACAAGCTCCAGGGGACGCTGGGGCTCGAGCACGAGGGGTGGATCGGGGGCTTACTGGACGCGATCGGGTACGAGGAACCCACCAGTGACGTCGAGCACCTCGCGGGGCTCTCTGCGCGGCCGGAACGGGCGGTGATCGAGGACGATCCGGAGACGCTAACCGAGTACCAGGTCGAGAAACTGCTGTATTACCTCATCAGGGATTTCATCGGCTACGAGCGCATCGATCCGATCAAACACGACATCAACGTCGAGGACATCTCCTGTGACGGGTACAATTCGCCGGTGTTCGTCTACCACAGTGACTACGAACAGATCATCTCGAACGTGTACCACGGAGAGACAGAACTCGACGACTTCGTCGTCAAACTCGCCCAGCGATCCGGGAAGGGCATATCCAAGCGTTCACCACAGGTGGACGCAACGCTTCCGGACGGCTCCCGCGCGCAGCTCACCCTCGGCAAAGAAGTGTCCGACCACGGGACCAACTACACGATCAGGCAGTTCAAGGACGTCCCGTTCACGCCGATCGACCTGATCAACTGGAACACCTTTGCGCTGGATCAGATGGCGTTCCTGTGGCTGTGTATCGAGAACCACAAGTCTTTGATCTTCGCGGGGGGCACCGCATCCGGGAAGACGACGAGTCTGAACGCGGTGTCGCTTTTCATCCCCTCGAACGCGAAGATCGTCTCCATCGAGGACACCCGAGAGGTCGAACTCCCACAACGCAACTGGATCGCGTCGGTCACCAGACCCTCCTTTACCGCCGACGACAAGGGGGACGTCGACGAGTTCGATCTGCTGGAGGCGGCGCTGCGCCAGCGGCCCGACTACATCGTGATGGGCGAGATCCGCGGTGAGGAGGGGCGCACGCTGTTTCAGGTCATGTCGACGGGCCACACCACCTACACGACGTTCCACGCGGACAACGTCGGTGAGGTGCTCAAGCGCTTCACGACGGATCCGATCAACGTCTCGAAGACGATGTTTACCGCGCTGGATCTGGTTTCGGTCCAGTCGTCGACGCGGGTGAGAGGGAACAAAGTGCGACGGAACAAGTCGCTCACCGAGATCAACCACTACGACCCCGAAAACGACGAGATCAACGTTCAGGACGTCTTCCAGTGGCAGGCAGAGACCGACGAATTCCTCAAGATGGGGGCATCGAACACGCTCGAGGAGATCAAGTTCGACCGCGGCTGGAAACAGGAGCGGCTCGAAGAAGAACTGTTCAAACGCCGGGTCGTGCTCGCGTACCTCATCGTCAACGGACTCAACACCTACGCGCAGGTGGCGGCGACGCTGCAGGCGTTCATCAACGACCCGGACACGATCCTCGCGCTTATGGCCAACGACGGCCTCGAACAGTCGCTGGAAGACCTCCGGGAGATGGAGTCGGTGCTGATCGACGTCGACCCGGAAAAAGAGGAGATGGTGCCACGTCCCGACCCCGACGAGGAGGGACTCGCCGAGGCGAAACGCATCCTCGAGGAGGCCGAAGAACTGTTCGCAGAGTACCGCGACGTCGAACCCGGCGACGTGGCGGACGCGCTGTTCGACGTCGACGGGGAAGCGACCGTTGAGGCGTCCGCCGGCGAGGATCGACCCGCACTGGAGGCGGCAACCGAGGACGCCGACGGGGAGGCGGCCGATCCTTCCGGACCGGCGGAACCGCCGTCCCCGGACGGAGACACGGAAGGACCACCCAGGATCACCGGCGACGGCGAGGGGATCGAGGCGTCGGGCGAGCTCGAGGGAGAAACCACAGCCGAGGCCGACGGCGAACTCGACGGGACGACCGTCGCGGGTGAACTCGACGGAGACACTGCAAACGACCCCGACGATTCGTTCGGAACTCCGGCGGGAAGCGACGACGGCGACGCGAACCTGGAGGGGCTGTTCGACGACATCGACGGCGGCGACGAGCCGGCAGACGACGTGACGTTCGACGAGCCGGCAGACGACGTGAGCTTCGACGACTCGGCAGACGACGTGACGTTCGACGAGCCGGCAGACGACGTGAGCTTCGACGAGCCCTCGTTCGACACCGGAACCGACTCCGAGTTCGACACAGAATCCGGATTCGGAAGCGTCGATGCGGGATCGAGCTTCGACGACGGCTCCTCCAAGCAAGAGCGGTCAGTCGGGTCGGACGGTACACTCGACTCGGACGACACCGAGGACGAACTCGACGACTGGGGATTCGGTTCGGTCAACGAGGACGACTCCGCCGACGGTGACGGGGCAACTGACGGCGGAGAGAGCCCCGAAACGAGGGAGGACGGATGAGCCTCGAAACGGGATCCAGCGGCGGTCTCGGCGGGGACGCAGACCCCCTCGCGAGCGCCTTTTATCCGGTGTTCAAGCGGCTGTTCGACGAGGACGGCGATTTCGTGAGCGACGTCGACGTCAAGCTTACGCAGGCGCGGATCCCCGACCCGGTCGAGATGTATCTCTCCCGTTCGCTGGGGCTGGGGATCCTCGTCGGTGCCGTCTTCTGGATCGTCGGCACGGCGATCGGGTGGGGAATCTTCCAGTTCGGGCTGATCGATCCGGAGACGCTCGGGCTCGGCGTGCCGGTGCCGACCGCAGAGATGGGAGCGCTGTTGCGCTCGCTGGTCGTTCCCGTCACGATCGGCATCACCGGAATCGTCTTCGGCGGGATCGGGTTCGCGATGGGGTTCGGGACGTTGATTGCGATCCCCTACTCGCGGGCCTCCGCGAGAAAGCGGGAGATCAACATGCTGCTTGCCGACGGAGTCTCGTTTATGTATGCGCTCTCCGTGGGCGGGATGAACCAGCTCGAGATCCTGCGGGCGATGGCCCGCGCCGAGGACACCTACGGGGAGGTCTCCCGGGAGTTTCAAAGCATCATCAACGAGACGGAGTTTTTCGGCACCGACTACCGGAACGCGATCAGACAGCAGTCGATCGAGACGCCCAGCGACGAGCTCTCGCAGTTCCTCACCGACATGCTGTCGATCATCAACTCCGGCGGCGACATGGAGCAGTTCCTGAAAGACAAGAAGGAAAAGCATCTCCGGACCGCCAAACAGCAGCAGGAGATGACCCTGGAGACGATGGAGCTGTTCGGCGAGATGTACATGACGCTGTCGCTGTTCCCGCTGTTGCTCATCATCATCCTCGTCATCATGAGCATGCTCGGCGACGCGGAGGCGTTCCTGTTGTACGCGAGCGTCTACGCGCTGATCCCGCTTACCGGGGTCGGCTTCCTCGTGCTGGTCTCGACGGTCAAACAGGACGAGCCCGGCGATGGCTATCTCCGCCCACAGGGCGGCAGCCAGCGGCTCCACGAGACGAGCCAGGAGAGCCTGCGTCACCTCGGTCTGATCGAAGGGTTCGTCGGCAACTACAACGTCTTCGATCGGATCAAAAGCCGGGAGGGGACCTACCTCACGAGCAAACTCCTCAAACAGCCGCACCTGTTTTTCCGTGACAATCCCCTGTACACGCTGGCGCTTACGGTTCCGGCGGCGCTTGTGCTGTTGGCGATCGCGATCACGTCCGGGCGGGCCCCCCTCTCCCCCGACGGCTGGATCTCGAACCCCGTCTGGAGTACGTTCATCTGGGTGTACGTGCCGCTGTATCTGGTGTTGGTTCCCCTCGCCGTCTTCCACGAGTGGAACGTTAGGTCGCGAGCGGCAGTCACGGGGAAGCTCTCGGAGAACCTCCGGAAGCTCTCGTCGGCGAACGACACCGGACAGACCCTCCTCGAGTCGATCAACTCCGTGGCTGAGACCTCCTCCGGGAAGCTCGCAGACGAGTTCGACGTCATCTACACCAAGGTTAACTACGGGATGAGCCTCCGCGAGGCGCTGGTCGAGTTCAACAACAAATACCACATGCCCCGCCTCGCGCGGACCGTGAAGCTGATCTCGGAGGCACAGGAGGCATCCTCACAGATCACGGACGTGCTCTCGACTGCCGCCCAGGCGTCGGAGAACCAGGACGACATCGAACGCGAACGGCGCTCCAGAACCCGGATGCAGGTGGCAATCATCCTGATGACATACCTGACGCTGCTCGCGGTGATGGCAATCTTGCAGACGCAGTTCATCGACGTCATGGCCGAACTCACGGCTGGCGCCGAGGAAGCCGACGGCGCCGCACAGCAGGGCGGCCCCGACTTCGGCGCCGGCGTCGATCCGTCGCTGCTGTCGCTTCTGTTCTTCCACGCCGTGACGATCCAGGCGATCCTGTCCGGGTTCATCAGCGGCTACATCCGGAACGCCGACATCGTCTCGGGGGTGAAGTTCGTCGTCGTGCTGATCACGCTGGCGCTGGCCACGTGGGTGGTGGTCGGATGATCTTCGAACTCATTCCCGGCGGATCGACGGACAGTTGGACCCGTTCGTCGCGAGCCCAGACGACCCTGGACTTCGCGATCGGCGCCGGGGTGTTCCTCGTCGCGATCGCGTTCGTCGTCGCGTTCGTCCCCGGGATGTTCGTCCCGTTCGACGCCGACACGGGGACGATCACCGCCGACAGAGTAGCCGATTCTGCCGCCAAGGACCTGCTTGGCGATCCCGCCGAGCCCGGCGCACTGGACACCGCCTGTACCGTCGGATTCTTCGCTCAGATGAACGGCGGCCAAGCGCCGGACGACTGCCGGTTCGATCCCGACGCTGAAGAACCCGGAGAGGTGTTCGGAGTCAGCGACCGGATCAACCTGACAATTGAGGAGCGCGACGGACCGATCGTCGAAACGGAAACAAAAGCCGGAGACCCCATCCAGCTCGCTGCGGGCGACGACCCGGCCACTGCACAGTCTGTGTCGACCGTCCGTCGAACGGTACTGTTCGACGGGGGATCCAAACGGCTCGTCGTGAGGGTCTGGTAATGGCTGACTGGAAACAGACAGTGCGCGGGCAGGCGCACACCCTCGAGGCGATCACGGCCGCGCTGCTCGTGCTTTCGGCGGTCGTGTTCGCCCTGCAGGTGACGGCAGTGACGCCCCTCACCGGCAGCACCTCGAGCCAGCACATCGAAAACCAGCAAACTGAGATGGCAGAAGGGCTTCTTGCCGCCGAAGATCGACAGGGGACGATAAGCGAGACGCTACGGTACTGGAACGAGTCGAACGGCCGGTTCCACGGAGCAACTGGAGACGGATATACGGCGGGTGGCCCTCCGACAGCGTTTGGCGAAGCGTTGAACGAGACGTTCCTGGATAGAGGCATCGCGTTCAACGTCCAGGTGCGATACGTTGATCCGGACGACGGCTCCCGTGGCAACCAGCAGATCGTCGATCTCGGGGAGCCCAGCGATCACGCCACGACGGCGACCCGTCTCGTCACGCTGTACAATTCGGACCCGCTTTTGGATGCCGACGGGAACGAGACCGGAACGACTGTTGGCGATGCAGATGACAAAGACAGGTTTTACGAAGACGAAGACGACGACGTCGAATTGGATGTCTCCCCGGAGACTGACCTGTTCACCGTCGTCGAGGTGGAGGTGGTGGTATGGCGGATGTGAATTGGTCGCACGGTTGCGACCAGGACCACGACCGGGGTCAGCTATTCCTGGTCGGGGCGCTCGCACTCGCAGTGACGTTCGTGGTCCTGGCGCTGGTGATGAACGGCGTCATCTACACCGAAAACGTCTCGGCACGCGACCTGGCGACCTCGACCGCCCCCGCGATCGAGTACGAAAACGAGGCGAAAAGTGTGGCCGCAACGCTTGTGGCTACAGAGCGAGGCGACGACTACGACGAACTGGAGGCGACCGTCGCCGGGGGGCTGTCGGCCTGGAGCAACACCACCCAGCCGTTCGGTGCAGTCGAGGGTCGGCTCGCCGGCGTCGAGGACACGACCGGCAGCAACGGCACAGCGCTGGCACAGGACACGAGTGACCGGAACTTCACTTCGGTGAACGACGCGGAGTCGTGGACGCTCGCGACCGACGTAAAAACGAGGGACGCGTGGATCAACGCGACTCCCGAGGTGTCGGAAGACGACATCGAGAACGAAACCTTCGCGGATTTGACTGACGACGGCGGGCCCTTTTACATCAACGTCACCGACGGCGGAGGCGTGGACGTGACCGTGTTCGTGTACGAGGACGAAAACAGCGACGACGCCTGCGTCGCAGTGTTCGACGGCGACACGTACGAAAACAGCAGTTGCGCCGACGCCGAAAACATCTACGTCGACCTCGTCGACGGGACGTACGGCGAGAACTCGATCGACCAGAGCGACGAACACGGGTGGCTCCAGGTCCTCGAACGCGCCGGACCGGATCACACCCTCGAGTTCGGCAACGCCGACGCCTCGGACGGGACTTACCAGTTCGTCGTCGACGCCGAAGACGACGACGTCGAGTCAGACAACTTCGGAACCGATCCCGACGCCGAGCCGTACGCCGAACGGGCGCTGTACGACGTCGAGTTCCAGATCAGGTACCGGAGCCAGAACGTCCGCTACGAGGCGACGGTTCGCGTCGCACCGGGGGAACCGACGTATGAGTGACTCGCAGCTCCGGCGGGACGAGGGTAACGGGAACCCGTCGATGGACCGAGGCCTCTCTACGACTGTCAACTACGTACTCGCGCTGGCGATCACGTCGATCCTCATCTCGGGACTGCTCATCGCCGGGAGTGGATACATGGAGAGCCAGCGCACCATCGCGGTCGGAAACGCTCTCGATGTCCAGAACGAACAGCTCGCCGATTCGATCGGCGAAATTGACCGACTCGCGGCCGCGATGGACGGTTCAGAGGGCGATGCCGCAATTAGAGTCAACCTGCTGGACCGGGTGATCGACCGGTCGTACGACATTGCGGTGACAAACGAGAGCGACCCCGACGATCGGCGATACACCTATCGCCTCGAGGCAACGAGTGGCGACGTCGAACGCGACACGCTCGTCAAAACGTCGACGCCGATCCAGGAGACGTCGGTTCGTGGGGGGTCCACGGTGATCCGGTACGAGATCGAAAACGGGGATCCGGTGCTCGTTCTCGAAACCGCCGACCGGCTGTAAAATCGTCCGTAGACGTCCTGAAAAGGGGTTTTAACGGCACATTTAATACCCTTATGATCCAATTATTCGGTATGACCGGGGGGAGGAGCCTGTCGACGACAACCAGTTCGGGTATCGGTGAGACGACCGATAACCGAGCCGTAAGCGAGACGGTCGGGTTCGTCCTCCTCGTCAGCCTGGTGTTGTTCGGTGCGACCGCTACCGTCGCGGTCGGCTCCCTGGCGGTGGGGGACTCACAGAACGCAGCCGACCTCCAGCGCGCCGAAAGCGCGATGACGCAGTTCGACTCCAAGGCGTCGATGGTCGCGCTGGGAGATTCCGAGCGGCAAACCGTCAGGTTCGGCAACGGTGAAGGGGAACTCTCCGTCAACGACACCGCGGGCCACATGGAAGTGTGGCACCTCAACCACACCGGAGCCGGCGACAACGAACGGATCTACAGCGGCGCGCTCGGGACAGTGACGTACGAAGGGACCGGGACGACAAACGAGCGGGTCGCCTACCAGGCCGGCGGCGTGTGGCACATGCGGGACGGGTACGCCCGAATGGTGTCGCCGCCGGAGTTCCACTACCGCGGGTCGACGCTGACGCTTCCGATCGTTCAGGTGTCCGGCGACGCCACCTCGGCCAGTTCCCGCACCGTTCGGGTGGAAAATCGGGGAATGACCCGCCACTACCCGACGGCCGAACGGTACGAGGCCGACGGCGCGCCGTACCGCAATCCAGTCACGAACGGAACCGTGGTCGTGGTTCTCGAAAGCGAGTATCACGAGGCGTGGGAATCGTTCTTCCGGACGCGAACCAGCGGCGAAATACTCGACCCCGCCGATGTCGACATCGAAGGGACCGAAAGCAACGTCGATCTCGACGGCGAGGAGACGGTGATCCTCGAACTCCGTACCGTGGGCGCAAGCGGGACGTTCCCGTTCCCGCACGACGGCGAGAAGCTACCGATCCGAGGGATCGGCGACAGTCACGCGATATCAGAATTCGAGTTCAGTCTCGAGACGAACAACCTCCACAACCGGTGGGTGTCGTTCTACGCCGAATCGGACGGGGGCGATCAGTTCGAGGTGATTCTCGATGTCCCGACGCAAAACGAGCTGAACCACTGTGAAGACGCGGAGATCGGGATCGAACTGCTCTATCGCGACGACGCAGGTTCCCAGGAGTACTGGACGGGAACCACGAACGCGAGCGAGGGCGACATCCAGATATCCGACTGCGACTCGACACTCGAAGGCGATCTGATCGGCGATGACGTCCTGTCGCTGTCGTCGGACGGACCGACCGATCGGGGAACGTTAGACTGGAACGAGGACAGTTCCGCCGACACCGTCGAGATCGTCCACTCCGGGGAAACAGAGCCGACGGAGTACAGCGCCGGCGACGAAGTGGAACTGTCGGAACTGGTCGGCTACTACTTCTCGAAGACCGGGCCGACCTACGACCTGAAAGTCGACAGCGGCGCCGGTCCACAGTCGAACAACCAGGGCTTTTTCACTCAGATGGAGGACGGATCGACGCTCACCATCGAATACGATGGCGGGGACGGCTACTACATCACGTATCTCCACGTCACGGAAAACCGGATCGAAGTCGAGTTCCGGTGAGCCACGCCCAGCGCGCCGGGCAGGTCAAACGAACACGTACAGCTGGAGATACCGGTAGATTCCGCTGAACCAGGCACACAGCCAGAAGAACGTGTAGCCGAAGACCCCGACCCGGAGCCGCGCCCGCCAGGCGCCGACGTTCTCGTGGAGATCCGACAGGGAAACGTTCTGATCCGGTCGGTGGTAGAGATCCGCGTCGCGTTTCGCCTGATAGATACGCGCGATGCCGGTGAGTCCGACAGCGAGCAGAGCGTACGCCTGTAGTCCGAGAAAGGCGTGTACCGCCGCGATTCCCGAAAGCTGGTCGAACAGTCGGGGGAGCATCCATCCGACCGTGGGAACCGTCGTCAGGGCGAGCCCGACGGTGACGAACTTCAGGTGGTGGACCAGCACTTCCCAGGTCACCTCGCGGGCGCGAAGCATTATCCACGTCCCGTAGAGGTAAAACGGTAGGCTCGCGCTTACGACGACCAGCACGGCCGTCGCGATCATCGCGTCGTCGACCATCGGCCGTTCGTTCGGCCGGCATGCGGTAAAGCGTCCGGATTCCGTCCGAAAAGCGTTTTCCCGGGTGCGGCCCTACTCCGAGGCGATGACTGACGGAGAGTCGCCGGAGGAACCCCCACCCGAGGATGCAAGCGACGACAGTTTCGAGCAGCCCCACCCCGACGATTCCGACTCCGAGGACCCCGAACTCGAGGCGCTCCGCGAGGAGGTCGAACGGAAGTACGATTTCGACGACTTCGGACCCGAGGACATGATGGAGATGACGGCCGAGGAGTGGGAGGCAGTCTTCGACGACGAGTCGTGGGTGACAGGCGTGGAACTGCTCGATCGGGTCGAGGCGGAGCTGAAAAACCGCATCGCGCGACGGGAAGTGTTCGCCGTACTCGAGCGGGTCGGCGAGGGGGACGACGAGCGGGTGCTCGCGTACTCCGACGAGGGGTACGCTGTCGTCTACGCCGACGGCAGCCTCGAAGGGGAGGGGACGGTGTTTCGCGACGTGAAGCCGACGCTCGTGCTCTGTTCGATGCCGGAGTTCGACGTGGCGGAGCCGCCGGAACACTACGGACTCCCCGACCCCGGGGACGTCCCCGACGGAGCCGAGGAGTTCGGAAACACGGTCCTGCAGATCGTCGCCGCCGCCCAGCTGGTCGCCGGCGTCGCGCTGTTGGGTGGGTACGTTCTGATCGACGACCTCACGACGATCGTCGCCCCGATCGCCGGCGTCGCCTTCCTGCTTGCCGGCGTGTTCCTGTTTTTCGTGGTCGCAAACGCCCGCCTCTCCGATCGGTTCCGGACAGAAGAGTACAGAAACCGGCTGCGTGCGGTCCAGTTCGAGGACGGAAAGCGACCCGATTTCGTTCCCGAAATGCCACCGGAGGCTCCACACGCCAGTGACGGCGATGGGGACGACACGAACGACGAAGACCGGTAAGTTCCGGGAGCGTTCCGACGCGAGCACCGCCTTTCGAGACCCAGATAGTCGGTGGGTTTAAGCGCGTCCCATCCTGACGAATGCCCGTATGAGACGGCGGGAGTTTGTACGAACAGCCGGCGGGGCAACAGCCGTCGCAGCCACAGGAGCGGCGACGGCCGGATCCGCCAGTGCCCAGGGAGACGTCGAGCCCGACTTCGAGGGGTATCTCGACGGGATCGGCGGCGGCTATGCCGACCTCCGCGGGGAGGAGGAAGTCACAGTCGACGTGGGTGCCGGCGACGGGCTCCAGTTTTCCCCGGCCGGCATCTGGATCGACGAGGGGACCGAAGTGACATGGGAATGGACCGGGCAGGGTGGCGAACACAACGTCGTCACCGACACGGAGAACACCGACTTCGAGAACGCACACGATTTCAGGAGCGGCGACCCGATCGACGAGGCGGGCCACACCTTCTCACACATCTTCGAGGAGGGCGGCCGGACCGGCTACGTCTGTGAGCCGCACCGCGGGGTCGGCATGTTCGGCGCCGTCGCCGTCGGCGACGACGTGCCGGTCCTCGAACCGGCACCCGACGACGGCTGGCCCGAGAGCGTCCACGATTACGGCGTCCCGTTACACCCACACTTTGTCGGGATCATGTCGGCGTTCGCGATCGTTGCGACGCTGGTCTTCACGTTCTACGTAGTGAAGTACGGCGAATCCGCCCACACGGGCACGGGGAGGAACTGAACGATGTCTTCGTCAGGCTCATCGTACGGCGATGTCCATCGCTACGAACCGGCACGGGAAAGCACCGCAGCTGCGATCGCGATCGTGCTTTTGACTCTCATCGAGATCGTGTTCGTGTTCCTGTTCACCTACGGACTCATGCAGGGGTGGGCACTGTCGGAGTTTGGAAACATGTTCCTCGGCGGCGTTCTCGCGCTTATCTTCATCGACCTGGCCTTCATCCTCGCGCTGTATCGCAAGGAGTTCCTGCCGGACGTCGTGATCGTAAAGAAACGCCGACGCAAGTGGGAGGACCTCTACATCCGGGAAGAACAAGCTGACGGCGAACAGCTCGGCGGCGACGTCGACCCGTGGGAGACGGTGAAACGAGCGGTGTATCCGTACTACAAACGATAACATGAGTCTGGAAAAGAAGGACGAACACGACCACAAAGCGTGGCTCGAGGAGCGGGATCTCACCGCAGTCGAGAGCATCTTCCTGACGTCGCTCGTCTGGCTCGATCGTCGGTTCCGCATCGTCGATTACCTCGAGGCGCTGGAGACGATGTACTACCGAGTCAACCTCCAGATGCCCAAAAGCCACACCGAACAGTACAACCTCGACAACAAGTTCTGGTACTGGTATCCGCTGTATTCGCTCGGGTTCCTCTCGATCGTCGCGTACCTCGTGGCGGCCGTGACTGGGGCGATACTCGGCTTCTACTACTCGCCGTCGACGGCCGGCGACCCCAGCGCGGCGTACAACAGCATGCTGTTCATCATGGAGGACCTGCAGTTCGGCTTCATGCTGCGGTCGATCCACCGCTGGGCGGCCCAGTTCATGCTCGCTGCGGTGTTCCTCCACATGCTTCGCGTCTACTTTACGGGCGCGTACAAGGAGCCTCGCGAACTCAACTGGCTGCTCGGCGTCGTGTTGATCTCGCTGACGCTGCTGTTCGGTTACACCGGCTACCTGCTGCCCTGGAAGCAGCTGTCGTTCTGGGCGGGACAGATCGGCGTCGAGATGGCGCTTGCGACCCCGCTGGTCGGCGAGTGGGCCGCACAGCTGATCTTCGGCGGCTTCACCCTGGGAGAATCGACCCTAATTCGGATGTACATCCTGCACGTGTTCATCCTGCCGTTCGTCGTGACGGCGCTGATCGCGCTCCACGTCGGCATCGTCTGGGTGCAGGGAATCGCAGAACCCCACTGATATGACAGGGAACGAATCCACCTCCGACGGACGAACCGACGAGCAATTACGAACCGACGGCGGGCCGCCTGCGACGGTTCCGCCGGACGACGAGACGCCCACCTGGCGCGAGCGCAAGGAGCGCACGCAGGGACTCTCGCGGCTCACCTACGAATACTTCGAGCGTGCGCGACGCGAGGATCAGGATCTCCGACAGGAGTCCGACTACGTCGAACGCGACGTGCTCGCGTTCCCGACCTGGCCCCACGAGATCATTCGGAACCTCGCGATCACTAGCTTCTTCGTCGGAATGATCATCCTGGTGTCCGCGGTCGCGCCGCCGCACTTCGGCGATCCGGCAGACCCCTCGAGTACGCCGGCGATCATTCTCCCCGACTGGTATCTCTACTGGTCGTTCGGGCTGTTGCACCTCGATCCGATCAACCCCGAACTGGCGATCCTGGGCGATCAGAAGATCATGGGCGACGAGATGTACGGCGTCCTGGCGAACGGGGTCGTCGTGGGCGCGATCGCGCTGGTTCCGTTCCTCAACAAGGGAAGCGCCCGACGTCCGGTCGAACAGCCGTTCTGGGCGGCGGTCGGCGTCGGCGGCGTCGTGTTCTCGATCACCCTCGGCGTGCTTGCGATCCAGAACCTCGTCCCGCTGGACCTCAACGTCATCTTCGATCTGACGTTCCTGCTGCCGGTGATCGCCGGCATCCTCACCTACGCGGTGTTGAAAACGATGCGGGAGGGATACATGTACGACCTCAACCGGCGGTACTACCGGCTTCGTCCGCCGAAATAGCGAAAGGTTCCTTTTCGTTCCCGCCGTCGGTGTCAGTATGAGCGACGACGGGATCCCCGAGACCGAGACCGGCAAACGTTCCTCGTCCGGTGACGACCGCGTCCCGGCTCTCGACGATCACGCCACGGTCCGAGATGATTACGTCCGTACTGACGCCCGCGGGCGTCGGGAGGTGATCGTCCCGTTGCGACTGTACAAGACGGTGACGGTGTTCTCGACCCTCCTTGCAGTCATCGCAGTCGTGCTCGGGTTTCTCCTTTTGGATGCGGCGACGCTGCAGGTCGGCGTGCTTCGGCGCCTGGCAGCCGGGCTGTTCGCGCTGGTCGGGGTCGACGTCGCCGCCGGGACGCTCGACGCGCTGCTTGCGGGGACGGGACTGGCCGTGATGGCGCTGGGCGCGGGAGTGTACGTGCTCGGGACCCGATTTCGGGCTCCCGACATGGGAAAGTCTCAAGAGGATTCCCCCGAAGGGACTGATAATGGCTGACGAGTTCATAAAGGGGCTCGCCTTTTTCACCGTCGGCGGGCTCGCGTGGATGACGTTCGCCGGCTGGTATCAGACCCCGACGTTCGACACCACACGACAGCTGATCGCGGCGCCGTCCGAGCCGAACAACTTCTTCGACGTCCTGGGAATCCTGGGCGCGGAGGTGTTCCTGTGGGTGACGATCCTGGGGACGCTCACCTTCTGGGTCGGGATCCCCGCCGCACGTGAACTCCGGCGAGCCCTAGAAGAGCGCGAGTCCGCAAACTGAGCCAGAACGGCTGCGAAAACGGTTCTGCAGTACGACTACAGATTACACGACGAGTTCCCAGAACGGCGCGACGAACTCGAAGAACGCCTGATACGCCGCGTACAGGAACGCCAGGCCCCAGGCGGTAAGCGCCGACTTGGGGCGCTCGATCGTCATCCCGTTTCGGGCTTCGACCTGGCGCGCTTCGAACTCGAAGATGTCGGCGACGAACATAGTCAACAGCAGCGCCGTCATGATCAGCCCGCCGTGAGTGTGATAAATCACGTACAGTAGACCGAGAACGACGAGCGCGACGTTCGCGACAGTGTGTGGGAGATACCGGGTGACGTTCTCGTCGCCGTCGTCCGCGCTTCGCTTGTGCGATCTGTGCGCCTGATGGCGGGTGATGGCGTTCACCACGACCAGTGTGAAGATCGCAAACGGCAGGTACTCGCCGATCGCGTCCACCCAGCCGAGGGGGACGATGAACTGGAGCGGATCCATACCACCCTGTGAGGGGACGACTCATTAGAGTTTTTCCAATCGGCAGTTCTGCACGGGGGACACTCGACACGGACGCGACACCGGATGCAAACAGAAAGCTCAAAAGCGCAACAAGGTAACCGGATCCGTCCGTGTTACCGCGACCGACTCGTCGCGGCCGACACTGCAAACCTCTTTCCCGTCCGCGACTACCGACACGTCGTCGTCCCGGGTGACGGTCACGCACACCTCCTCGGCGACGACCCACGCCTCGGGATGGGTAGTGAACGGCGAGATCGGGACGACCGAAAGGCCAGATCCGGGGGAGAGTACGGGCCCCCCGGCCGACCGGGCGTAACCGGCGCTCCCTGCGGGTGTCGCCGCCACGATCCCGTCCGAGCGCACGGTTCCGAGAGCGTCCCCGTCGCCGACGACGGCGTACTCGGAGATGCGGGCGGGTTCCTCCGTCACCAGCGTGAGGTCGTACAGCGCGGTTGCAACCTGCGTACCGTCGGTCGAGACGCCGAGCTGGTAGTGTTCGGTCCGCCGCGCCTCCCCCTCGATGACGGCCGCGAGTGCGTCGGAGGCGTCGGGTTTGGAAACGACGTGCTTCCCCTCTCCGGCCGCGATCGGAAGCACGGGAACCTCGAGACCGCCACCGACGAGTTCGAACAGTGCAGGCTTGCCGATCGCGACGATCGTGTCGGCGTCCGGAGCCGAAACGACGGATCCGCCACGTCGTGCGACCACATCTGCGAGCTGGCCGGTGATCGCGTCGTCACCGACGATCGCGACGTTCATCGACGGCCCTCCCGTTGCTGCATACACGCAGGTCAGTGTTCGGGGAAGAAAAACCCACACGCATTCGATTGGCTCGGGCGTCAGTTCGACTCGCGTGTCAGTTCGACTCGCGTGTCAGGTTCGACTCGCGGAGGATAATCCGACCCAGGGATCACTCCTCGAACGGCCAGTCTCCGGTGACTTTCATCCCCTCCGCGGCACCCTCCGCCTCCAGATCTGCCGCGATCTCGGCGGGGTCCCGCCGGGCGGGTTCCGTCGTTTCGTCGGCAAGTTCGACGGTCAGTTCGGTCAACAGGATCGCCTGTTCGCGGAGGTTCCGCGGCTCGAGCTTCTCGAGGGTGTCGGCGTGAGTGTGTCCCCAGCCCCGATCGCGCCCCTCGGTCGCGCCCGAGACCATGTATCCGGGAACGCCTTCCCTGACGAACGGCCAGTGATCACTGTGAGGGACTGGAGAGTCGCTGAGCCGAACCGGATGGTCGAACCGTTCTGCGACCGTCTGTGCGGCCGCCTCCAGTTCGTCGAAGCCGTGGTAGTCCAGTTTCAACGTCCGGGCGGCGACGTTGCTGTCGACGTTGACGATCGCCCGGATCGCGTCGAGGTCGACCCGGTCTGCCGTCAGACTCGATCCGACGAGCCCCACTTCCTCGGCGCCGAAACAGCGGAACCTGACCCTGGTGTCGAGTTCGTCCACGCGTTCTGCAAGCGCACGGGCGATCTCCACGACCGTCGCCGTGCCGGCACCGTTGTCCATCGCCCCGTCGGCGATGTCGTGGGCGTCGACGTGCGAGGAGACCACCACTTCCTCGTCGGTTTCGGGCCCGAGCTCGGCGACGACGTTGCCACTCTCTGCGGGGGCGATCTCAGCGTCGACCTCGACAGTGATCGACTCGCCGACCCGTTCGCGGGAGAGGCGAGCGCCGAGCTCCTTCGAGACGCCCATCGCAGGGATCTCCCCGATCGGACTCTCGTCGCTGCCGACGCTCCCCGTCGGCGGGAGTCCGCCCTCGACGTGATTGGCGAACAGGAAGGCGGACGCTCCGTGTTCGACGGCGTAGTAGTACTTCTCCCGGCGGTGGATGAACCGATCGTAGTCGTCGGGAACCGTCGTCGACACCATCACGACGCTGTCTTCGATCTCTGCGGAGCGCTCCTCGAAGTCAGAGGGAACTCCGTAGTCGAGATCGACGAGCTCACCCGTCGCCGATCCCGCAGGGCTCCGAGGGAGTGCAATCTGGTCCCGCCGCGGAGGAACCTCCCCGTCGTCGGCGAGAAGTCGGCTGTCGCCACGTGTCCACCCCTGGACGTCGAACGGCTCGATCCGAGCGTCGCGGGCGCCGACGGCCTCGAGTGCGTCGCGGGTGCGTGCAAGCGCCTCGCGTTCCCCGGAGGTGCCCGCCATCCGATCAGGGATCGCCACGAGCTCCTCCAAAAGCTGCCAGCCCGCGTCGCTCGTGAACGTGCGACCGATCCAGGACGCGTCGGCGTCGTCGAAGTCGTCCATGGTCACCGGCCCGTCGCCAGCACCAAAGCGGTTCGCATACGGGCCCACCTCTCTGGAACCCACTCTTCACACTCGCTCGGGAGCGTGACGATGGAGCCACAGTGCACACCCGACCGTCGCCAGACTCGCGGCTGCCGCGATCGCGAACGCGATACGGTAGCCGGTGACGGTGTACACCCGGACACCGCCCGCGATTTCGCCGGTCCAGTAGGTGTCGAGTACGACGCCCATGAGCGTCGGGAACGCCGCGGCGCCGAAGAAGGACGCTCCGTTTATGGTTCCCAGTGAGATGCCACTGGCCCGGTCTTCGTGACGGCGTTTGATCATCGGATACGTGAGCACGAACGCGCCCAGCAAGGCCCCGGCGACGAAGAACGCGATCCCGACGACGAACAGGGGCGGGGTACCGAGCAGGGCGATCACCGCAAGCGTCGCAGTGTAGACGACAGTGCCGGCCACAACGAGTTCCGTTCGGTGACCGATCCGATCGGAGAGTCGGCCGATCACCGGGGGGCCGACGACGATGCCGACCCCGCCTAGCAAGGTGACCGTGGACGCGACCGTCACTGACGTGTCGTACAGCTGCACCACATACGGGATCCCCCAGAGACCGAACAGCGTGAGGTTGATCCCGCCGGTGACGAAAAGCAACACGCTGACCACCCAGGTCCAGGGGTCACGCAGGACTGCCGCAACGAACGTCCGCGCTTCCTCGAGAGTGATCCTGGGACGTTCTTGTATCCCCTCGATCGACGGAAACCCCGCCCGTTCGGGCGAGTCACGAACGAACAACAGCGTCGCAACCGACAGCCCCAGTCCGACGACCGCCAGTCCGAGAAACGACGTCCGCCAGCCGGCAGCACCGACGAGCAGTGCAAACGGCGTCGTCGCGAGAATACCCCCGACGCCGCCGACGGCAAACGAAAGCCCGTTCATCGTCCCGAACTCCTCAGGGCGAAACCAGTTCGCGCTGAACCGGAGCATCGACACGAAGATGACGCTGCCTCCGAGCCCGATCAACAGTCGCGCCCCCATCGCAGGTCCGTAGGTAGACGCCAGCGCGAACCAGATCGCGCCGACGTTCATCACGGCCGCCCCAGCGGCCGCGGTGAGCCGCGGCCCGACCCGGTCGACGAGCACGCCGGTCGGGATCTGCATCACCGCGTAGACGAAGAAGAACACGGCGTGAAGCGTCCCCAACTGTGCGCCGGTGGTGCCCAGCGCACCCATCAACGCGTCCGCGATCACGGCAGTCGACAGTCGATAGACGTTCACGAGCAGGAACGTCGCCGCGATCAGTCCCCACAGCAGCCAGCGCCATCGACGGGCCGACTGTCGCGAGTCGGTCGCCGAGAGAGAGAAACCACTCGATCGACGGGTCACGCCTCGAGTATCCACGTGGAATACAAAGGAGCTATCGATGACTGCCGGTGCTCAAGTTCACAAAACGAAGGGGAAGGAGTGGGGAGCAGACGGCGTCGAAAAGACGCCGAAAGCGCTGTCGGCATCCTCCGTGCCGGAAGGGGAACGGGATTGGAAGGGATCGGAGGCACGAGTGCCGACATAGTATTGTATATATTGCGCACTAAAATAGATTTCGGAGGCGGTCCCCATCGAGTCGAGTGATCGAGGCGTGGCTACACAACAGATATAGCTCCGAAGAGACTACACAACAGAGATTGCGCCCTTCATACCGACCGCTTCGTGGGGCGTACAGACGTACAGATACGTTCCGGTATCCTCGAAGGTGTGGTCGAACTCGTGGCCGGCGGCGGCGGTGGTTTCGGACTCGAACGCGCCGTCCTCCTCGACGACGTTGTGGTCACCACCCTGACCGGTCCACTCCCAGACCACGCGGGTACCGGTCGAAATTTGGACGGCGGGCGGCTCGAACTGAAGTCCGTCGCCCGCGCCGACACCGATGCGTACCTCTTCGCGATCCGTAAAATCGATCGTTCGATCGTAGTTCGGCACGTCGTTCAGGAACTCCCCGTAGTCCGGTTCCTCGTCGACGTAGGCTGTGTCGTCGTCGCCGTTACCTGCACAGCCCGCGAGAGATACCGCCAGAGCAGCAGTGCCGGCAGTGCGAAGGAACTCCCGTCTATCGATGGTATTCATGTAGTGTTCTATTGGTTGCAGAACGACAAAAGGCTGCTGTAAATCGGGGCGTCCTCCGAGACACCGACACAGCAACGTGCCGACACAGCAAGGTACCGACACTAGCACGGTCGGACGGACAAACTTATCGCCCGGGGTGTCAAACGAAGGTACAGATGGTCCGGAACGCGTCGGGACGGGAGAACCAATCGAAGCCCGACCCGGAGGTTGTTCTCGACGCACTGGCCGACGATGCGGCACAGGCGATCGTTAAGGAACTCGCGGAGCCGATGACCGCAAGCGAGCTCTCGGACGCCTGTGACATCCCGCTCTCGACGACGTATCGAAAGCTGGAGCTATTGACCGACGCCGCCCTCCTATCGGAATCGACAGAGATCCGACGGGACGGGCAGCACACGACGAGATACTCGCTCGCGTTCGAGGAGGTCCGTGTTCGGCTCACCGACAACCGCGACCTCACGGTCGAGATCGAAGCCAGGGACCGCGGACGGGACGAACGCCTCGCGGAACTGTGGAAGGAGGTGCAAGAGGAAGCATGATGGAATCCATACTCTGGGACGTAATACTCGTAGTGTCGCAAACCGCCATCGTCGTTCTCGGCGGGAGTATCAGTTACTTCGCGTACAAGGCGTACAACCGGACGGCGAACCCCGCACTCAGGGCGCTTTCGATCGGCTTTGCGATCGTGACGATCGGCGCGGTGTCCGCCGGCGTGTTGCACCACCTGTTCAAGGTGGAACTCGAGGCCGGCATCGCGATCAACAGCATCCTGACCGCGATCGGATTCGCGGTCGTGACCTATTCGCTGTACGTGGAGTAGTCGACCGGAGCTCGACTCACGGTCCCGTAGGGCGCCGTCCAGGAACGAACGTCCCGGTCTCCGTTCGGACGCCGAGCAACAGTACGCCACCAGCCAGAAGCGGAATCACCGCACACGCTGCGTACACCGGACCAAATCCGACGATTTCGACGAGCGGCAGCGACACCATCGGACCGAGTCCACCTCCGATGTCCCCGAACACGTTGTTCGTTCCCGTCGCCCGTCCCATCCGTTCGTTTGGCGTCAGATCCGCCAGAAGCGCCATCAGCGGGCTGCTCGTTCCGCCTTGCCCGGCGCCGATGAACAGACACGCGAGCGCGAGTTCCACGATCGAGCCCGCCCGGGCAAGCAACAGGAAGCCGACGAAGGCCACGACGAGAAAGCCGACGAGAACCGGAGTTCTCGCACCGTAGACGTCGCTGAGACGTCCACCGGCGATCGTCATGGCGCCGGCGGCGAGCACGGTTCCCGCCATGAAAATGCCGGACGTTCCCTGTGCGTCGAGACCGAACACTGCGAGGTCGTTCGCCCCGAGAAACAGCACGAGCGTCGCGAACAGCGCCCCGATGTACGCGAAATACAGTCCGAAGTTGACGAGGCCGACGGTGACGGCGGGGACGGTCAGATCCACGTCCCACGGCTTCACCGATGTCGACCCTCCTCCCTCGACGTGGGTCTCGGGAACGATCAGATACGCGATCAGCGACGCGAGCAGTGCAAAGACGGCAGCGACGACGAACGCCGTTGCGTTCCCGTACAGCGCACTCACGACACCTCCGAGCACTAGTCCCGCGGGGAATCCCAGGGTGATCCCCGCACGAACGACGCCCATGTTGGTCCCGCGGTCCCCGGCGTCGCTCACGTCCGCGGCGATGGTGTAGGCGGTCGCAAACACCAGGGCGCTACCGAACCCCCACAGGATCCTGGCAACCATGAACCACGTTTCCGGCGCGAGCAGGAACGCGACGATGATCGACGCCCCCGGCGCGGGATCGGGAACGAGCAGGGCGACGACGTACCCGAAGGTGGCGATACCTTCGATGACGAGGCCGGCGACGAACGGCTTTCGCGTCCCGACGCGATCGACGAAGGCGCCGGCGGGGGCGTTCGCCACGAGCCTGACGAACCGGTTCGCCGAGAGGATTACCCCCACCATGAACGCCGAGATCCCCAGCACCGCCCCCAGGTTCGGGAGGATCGGGAAGACGACGCCCCCGCCGAAGCCGACGAAGAACGTCGAGACGATGACCGCCACGATGATTCGCCGGTCGGAGGCGCGGGCTGCCGTCGACGGGTCGGGTGTAGTGGTGTTAGCCATGATCGGTGCTCAATCGTTCGCGGGAGCCGGCACTGATTGACGATCGTCGACGACGTTCGAGGTCCAGGTCCCTCGCGAGAACCACAGTGCCGTCGTCGCGAGCGAGCAGACGTACGAGACCACGAACGCGTACCACACGCCAGTGATCCCCATTCCGAACGTCGAAAGCAGGACGTACGCGACCGGGATCCTGAACAGCCACAGCTCCTGGATCGAAAACACCATCGCGGCCCGGGTGGATCCGGCACCCCGGAACGCACCCAGGAGGATCTGGAACGCGCCGAGGAACACGTACGACGGTCCGGCGATCGTGATGAACGCCGCGCTCATCGCGATCACCTCGCCGGCGTTCGGCGTGGTCTCGTCGATGAAGAAGCCGGCGATCGCCTCCGCGAACGGGTACGCGAGCGCGACCACCGCAACGAAGACGGCGACGACCATCCCGACGCTCAACGTCACGGCCCGCTTCGAGCGGGCGACCTGCGAGGCGCCGAGGTTCTGTCCAACGACGGTTTCGGTCCCGCGTGCGAGCCCGAGCGCCGGCAGAAACAGGATCGAGGAGAGCCGTGTGGCGATCCCGTAGGCCGCAACCGCGTCGGTGCCAGCGAGCGCGACCACGGCGGTGAGCACGGTGATACCGAACGCCCGGACCCCCTGTTCGACGGCGGTCGGCCCCCCGATGTCGAGGATCCGACGGACGGTCTCGAGTTTCAAGATCAGGTCCGAAAGCGCCGGCTGGAGCCCGACCCGACCGCTGAACAGGAGGTACAGGCCGATAAACGCCGCGAACCCGCGAGAGAAGACGGTCGCGTACGCGGCGCCGGCGACGCCGAAGCCCGCAAAGCCGGTTTCGGCGAGCAACGCCGCGCCGAGCGACTCGAGTCCGGTCCACGAGAAGACCGGGTTGCCCTCGAATCCGAGGATGAGAAACGGGTCGAGGACGACGTTGATGGTCACCGATATCGCCATCAGATACAGCGGCGTTTTGGTGTCTCCCCATCCCCGCGAGAGCGCGTCGTAGATGAAAAACCAGAACATGAACACGACGCCGGCGAAGATGATCCGGGTGTACTCGACGGCGTAGACGTACGCGTCCCCGCCGGGATCTGCGCCGATCAACTGCATCATCACGGGCGTAAAGATCCAGCCGAGAACGCCGAAGACGATCGCGACGACCGTAACGAACGACAGCGTCTGGCCGGCGACGTGATGCGACTGGGCGAAGTCCTTCGCCCCTTTGTGCTGGGCGATGAGCACGGTTCCGGCGACGGTGAGTCCGCCGCCGATGCTGACCATCAAAAAGACGACCGCCCACGAGTACGACAGTGCAGCGACAGCGTCGGAACCGAGTCGGCCGACCCAGTAGGTGTCGGCGACGTTGTACGCCACCTGGAGCACCTGCGACCCGACGATCGGAAGCGAAAGCAAAAGCAGCGGCCGAAACAGGGCACCGTCGGTGACGTTCACCGACCGGTCGCGGCCCGGACCGGACCGACTCCCGTCGGTCATTCGCCCGAATCACCACCGACCTCGGGGACCAACCTCATTGACTGATTAGTCAGTCAGCCCGGTTCAAATGGATTTCGTTTCGAAAACACCTCGCAGCCGACAGGGGAGAACACGACGGCAGGAGACGACGTCCGGAACGGAAAGAATCAGGGCGTCTCGCGTGTACGTCTAGCCCATGAGCGACGAACCTCACGAGGCAAACGCGGGACGAACCGGAACTCCCCCGTCTGCGATCGACAGCCCGTACGCCATCGAAACGCGCGCGATTCACGCGGGACAGGAGCCCGATGCGGAGACGGGCGCGCTGATGACGCCGATCTACGCCAACTCGACGTACGAACAGGACGCCCCCGGCGAGCATCGCGGCTACGAGTACTCCCGGACCGGGAACCCGACCCGGTCCGACCTGGAGGCGAACCTGGCGTCCCTGGAAAACGGAAGCCACGCCCGGTGTTTCTCCTCGGGGATGGGCGCGATCAACACCGTGTTGAATCTGCTGTCGTCGGGAGATCACGTCGTCGCCGGCGACGACGTCTACGGCGGCACCCATCGCATCCTGACGGGTACCTACGAGCAGTACGACGTGGAGACGACGTTCGTGGACACGACCGACCACGACGCCGTTCGCGAGGCAATGTGCGACGAGACGGAACTCGTGTGGGTCGAGACGCCGACGAACCCGCTGATGCGGGTAAACGACATCGCCGCGCTCGCTGAGATTGCCGGCGAATACGACGCGCTGTGTGCGGTCGACAACACGTTCGCGACCCCGTACCTCCAGCGTCCACTGGAGCACGGCGCCGACATCGTCTGCCAGTCGCTGACGAAGTATCTCGGGGGACACTCCGACACCGTGGGCGGCGCGCTGATCGTCGACGACGCCGACCTCGACGAGGAGATCGGCTACTACCAGAACGCGGTCGGGGCGACGCCCGGACCGTTCGACGACTTCCTCGTGTTGCGTGGGACGAAGACGCTGCCCGTGCGGATGGACCGCCACTGCGAGAACGCCCGCGAACTGGCACAGTGGCTGCAGGATCACGCCGACGTCGACCGGGTGTACTACCCCGGACTGGAGTCACATCCCCAGCACGAGCTCGCGGCCGAACAGATGGACGACTTCGGCGGTATGCTCTCCTTCGAATTCGACGGGAGCCTGGCGGAGGCTTCGACGGTCGTAAGCGAGACGGAAGTGTTCACGCTGGCAGAGTCGCTGGGCGGCGTCGAGAGCCTCATCGAACAGCCGGCGGCGATGACCCACGCCGCGGTCCCCAGAGAAGAACGTCTCGCCGCCGGTCTCACGGACGGGCTCATCCGCGTGTCGGTGGGGATCGAATCGATCGACGACCTGAAGCGGGATCTCGAGTCGGCGTTCGAGGCGGCCCGGGCGGGGAAGTGAGGAAAGTCGGTGGCAGCGTCCTGACTGCCGGGGGACACACATTCTTGTAGACACTTCTCGAACGGAGGCGTATGACCGAGATCGCGGTGTTGCGACAGCACGTTCACGGACTCCCGGCAGAGACGTACGCAGCGGAACTGCGAACACGACTCCCCGACGTGGACGTCCGGCTCGCGCGAACCCCGGGAGAAGAACAGGAACTTCTCGCGACCGCCGAGATCGCGACCGGTCTCCAGCTTTCGCCGGCTGAGCTGGAGGCGGCGCAGAACCTGGAGCTTTTCGCGTGCGTGTACGCCGGGACGGGACACCTGGACCTGGACGCGTTCCGCGAACGCGACGTCGCTGTCACCAATGGCTCCGGCGTGCACGGCCCGAACATCGCCGAGTACGTGATCGGTTCGATGATCGTCCACGCCAGAGACTTCAAGCAGGCCTGGCGACAGCAGAAGCGCCGTGAATGGCGGAGTTTCCCCACAACGGAGATTCACGGCTCCACCGTGACGGTCGTCGGGCTGGGTGCGATCGGCGAGGCGGTCGCAACGCGGCTCGAACCGTTCGGCGCCGAGCTGCTCGGCGTCCGGTACAGCCCGGAAAAGGGCGGACCGACCGCGGAGGTGTACGGGTTCGAGGAGATTTACGAGCCGCTCTCCCGGTCCGACTACGTCGTGCTGGCCTGTCCGCTCACCGAGACGACGGAGAACCTCATCGACGAGGAGGCGCTCCGGACGATGCCGACCGACGCGGTCCTTATCAACATCGCTCGCGGCGGGGTCGTCGACACCGACGCGCTGGTGCGGCGGCTCCGCGTGAACGGGCTCGGCGGGGTTACACTCGACGTGACCGATCCCGAACCCCTCCCGGAAGACCATCCCCTGTGGAGCTTCGGAAACGTTCACATCACTCCGCACAACGCGGGCTACACGCCCGAATACTTCTCCCGCGTTGCCGACATCCTCGCCGACAACGTCGCACGGATCCACGACGACAGGAACGAGGATCTCAGAAATCAGGTCGCATAGCAGGGACCATCACATAGGGCCTCACGCGGCCCAACAGGGGTGCAACGGCTATCTCGTCACAGCCACGACCGCTCACCGAGGAGACGCTCGTCGACCTCGAGGCGGGAAAGCCCGAGCTCGCGGCCGTGTGAAACGATCTCGCGGTACTCCTCGGATTGGACACCGCGACTCAGTTCTTCGTACTGTCCCGGCTCGCTCGCGCGGTATGCCGGCCGGTACTGCGACATGAGGTTGACGTACGTCTCCCGCGAGAGTTCTTCGGCGATGAACGTCAGCACCTGCTTCGAGCTTTCGACGTGGTTCGGCATCACGAGATGGCGCACGAGCATCCCCTCGACGGCGAGCCCGTTTTCGAGCCTGAGTTCCCCGACCTGCCGGTGCATCTCGCGCAGGGATGCGCGGGCGTTCTCCCAGTAGTCGGGCGCCCCGGAGTATCTCGCGGCAGCGTCGTCGTCTGCCCACTTCACGTCGGGCATGTAGATGTCAACGATATCCTCGAGAAGTTCGACAGTTTCGGCGCGTTCGTAGCCCCCACAGTTCCAGACGATGGGGATTTCGAGTCCCCGATTCCTGGCGATCAGTACCGCCTCCGCGAGGTCCGGGGCGAAGTGGGTCGGCGTGACGAAGTTGACGTTGTGACAGCCGTTCGACTGGAGCGACAGTGCCATCTCGGCGATCTCGTCGGGTGTGACCTGCCTGCCGACCCCCTCCTGGCTGATCTCGTAGTTCTGGCAGAACACACACCGGAGGTTACACCACGAGAGGAATATCGTCCCACTTCCGCGCTGTCCCGAAAGTGGCGCTTCCTCTCCGCGGTGCGGGAACGCCGAGGAGACGACCGGCGTGTCGTCGGCTCGACACCGGCCCCGTTCCCCGGCCGTTCGGTCGACACCGCAGGCGTGAGCGCACAGATCACACTCCCGGTACCGTTCGCGGAGGCGATCGACCCTGCGCTGGAACTCGGCGTCGGACAAACGCCTGTAGTTCGGCACGGTCGCTGTGTCGCTCATATGAATTGTAGGTTCGTAGCACGGATAGACGTGTTGTCGTTTCCCAAGGCGTGAGGACAGCCTGCCGGTCGGATCCGGGCGGGAGACCCCCGGTGGAGGACGGTTATTTCGGCCCGGCTTTAAGTATCACCTCGACGCAGTGGGGTGTATGAACACCCAGCGTGCGTTCCTGGTCCTCCTTATCGGCCTTTCGGCGCTGGCGACGCTGCTCGTGGTGTTGCCGTTCCTCCAGTACATCCTCGCTGCGGTGATCATCGGCTACGTGCTGTACCCGCTCCAGCGACAACTGGCACCCCGCGTGGGCGAACAGGCGGCCCCGATCCTGTTGATCCTCGGTGCGTTCCTGGTCGGCGCGGTTCCCCTTTTGTACATCTTCCTGGTGTTCCTCCGGGACCTCCAGGCGTTCGCCCGCGGGGAAACCGGGCTCCAGCTCGGCGAGATAGAGGCGAGGATCACGGACCTCACGGGCGTGGAAATCGACCTGCGTGCAGCCGCCATCGAGACGGGCGACAACCTGATCGACGCGCTGTTCGGCAGCGTCTCGGAGGTGTTTACAGTCGTCCTGCACGGGGCGCTCGGCGTCGCGCTCGTGCTGTTTATCGTCTACTACGTGCTCCGGGACGGCGAGGAGTTCGTCGGGTGGCTCCACACGATCATCCCCCTCTCGCCGCCGATGACGCGAACACTGTTCGAGCGGATCCACCGGACGACGTGGGGTGTCGTGATCGGCCACATCTTCGCGGCGGTACTCCAGGGGGTCGTTGGCGGGATCGGTCTCTACTTCGCAGGGCTGCCCAGGCCAGTGTTCTGGACCACGGTGATGATCGTGCTGGCGTTGCTGCCGCTGATCGGCGCGTTCATGGTGTGGGGCCCGGCGGCGGGCTATCTCGTGTTGATCGGCGACCCCGCGACGGGGATGTTGCTCGCGCTGTACGGCGTGTTCGTGGTGAGCATGATCGACAACTACGCGCGGCCGATCGTCATCGATCAGCAGGCGCGATTGAACCCCGCGGTGATACTGATCGGGGTGTTCGGCGGCGTGTTCACGCTTGGATTCACGGGCCTGTTCGTCGGCCCGATCGTCATCGCCGTGTTTGCAGCGACGCTTGTTACCTTCAGAGACGAGTACGACCGCTTATAAGGAGAACGCGCTCACTCGCCGGCCTTCGACTGCCACTCGTAGCCGCGCCGTTTTGCGGACTTGCCGAAGCCGCACGAACTGCACACCTTCTTTTTCACGTGGTAGGATTTCTCGCCACAGCGTCGACATTTGACGTGTGTCGTCTTGTTCTTCTTGCCCTGGCTGGGGGTCCCTGCGCCGGTCATGTGCTTATCGTCACGACGTTGTCGCCGCGTATAATGGTTGTGTCTTGGACCGCCTCTCCGGGTTCGTCGGCGAACGCCTCGACGTCGTCGACGGACTCGAGAACGAGGTTCATGTGCTGGTCGTAGCCTGCGAGAACGCCGTGGTAGATCGCCCCGTCCTTGAGCTGGATCGTCACGGTCGCCTGCAGGGTCTCTTCGAGTACGTCCAGGGGTCGTCCACTCATGGATTGAACGCCACGATATTCAGTAATAAACGTACCGGAGCCAGTTCGGGCGATTGGCGACCTTAACGGTTGCTGGCGCCGTCTCCGTCGTCGCCGTCGTCGTCCGACCCCTCGGCCGGAACGACTTCTTTGCCCGTCTTCCGGGGGACGACCCGTCGATCGGCGTCCTCCCACTCCCGGTCGAGTTCGTGGCCCTCGAACAGTCGGTCCAGAAAGACGGCGAGTCCCGCGACCTCCGAATGGGGCTGGTTCGTCACGCCGACGTTGAAGTCGGCCCGTTCGTACAATTCGAACGGGACCTTCTCGCCGCCGACGACGATCAAGATCGGCTCCCCTTCGGCCGTTCCGGTCTCGGGTCGGTGACGGTCCCTGATCTCGGCCTGGACCTCCTGGATCGGTTCGCCGTACATCGTGAGGTGGACGACGATCCCGTCCCAGTCGCGAACGATCGCGTTCTGGTCGTCGCGGAGTTCGGCGACGAAGGGACCCCCGAAGCGATCGGTGACGGTGTCGACGGTCTCTTTCGACTGGGTCGCGTTCGACGGGAAGAGCACACGATCGGCACCGAGCGCACGCGCGGTGAGCCCCACGTGCGTCGTCATGCGGTCGTCCCGGCCCGGACGGTGACCGTACCGGAGCACGACGACATCGGGATCCCCCTGCACGATCAGTTCCCGTCGCCGCGACCCAGCGCCGACTCGCCGACGGAGTCGTGACCCTCGATCAGTTCCTGCCCGTCCATGTACGGTCGGAGTGCTTCCGGCACCTCGACGGTTCCGTCCTCGTTTTGGTAGTACTCGAGGATCGCCACCATCACCCGGCCGATCGCAGTCCCGGAGGCGTTGAGCGTGTGGAGATGCTCAGCCGACTCGTGATGTTCCCGGCGGAACCGGATGCCCGCCCGTCGCGCCTGGTACGCCTCGAAGTTCGACGCGCTGGACACCTCGAGCCACCGACCGCCCTGCTCGGGCCCGTCGGGCATGTCGTCGGCGGGCGCCCACACTTCGACGTCGACGGTCTTCGCTGAGGCGAACGTCAGGTCCCCGGTGCACAGATCGAGTGTCCGGTACGGGAGCTCCAGACGGTCGAGCACCGCACACGCCTCGTCGATGAGCGCCTCCAGCCGGTCGTCGCTGTTCTCGGGCCGGACGAAGTTGACGAGTTCGACCTTATTGAACTGGTGGACCCGGACGATTCCCCGGGTTTCGGTGCCGTGCTCGCCCGCTTCACGCCGGAAGTTCGGCGTGTACGCCTGATACTTCAGCGGGAGATCCTCGTCGAGGAGAATCTCCTCGCGGTGCATGTTCGTCACCGGTACCTCTGCGGTCGGACACAGCCACAGGTCGTCGTCGTCGTAGGCAGCGTGTTCGTCGCCGCCGATGCGATAGGCGTCGTGGTTGAACTTCGGGAGCTGACCCGTCCCGCGCATCGAAGAGCTCTTGACCGGGATCGGCGGGAAGATGTCGTGATACCCCTGTTCGCGATGGACGTCCATCATGAACTGGATCAGCGCGTGCTCGAGGCGGGCGCCGTCGCCCTTCAGGAAGTAGAAGCCGGAACCGGTCGTCTTCGCACCCCGCGCTTCGTCGAGGATCTCCAGTTGCTCGCCCAGTTCGTAGTGCGGCACCGCCTGGGCCGGGACGTCGCGCAGGTCGTCGAATCCAACCCGTCGGCGCTCGACGTTGTCGGACTCGTCTTCGCCGACCGGAACCGACTCCTGGGGGATCTGGGGAATTTCGAGCAGCCGCCGTTCGAGCTCCGCCTCGAGTTCGTCGGCCCGTTCCTCGAGGTCGGAGAGTTCCTCCTTGAGTTCGCTGGACTCCTCGATGGCTTCCTGAGCCTCCTCCTCTTTGCCCTCGGCTTTCAGCTCGCCGATCCGGCTGGACACTTCGTTTCGCCGGTGTCGGAGGTCGTCCCCCTTTGCTTTCAGCTCGCGCCACTCCGCATCGATCTCGAGGATCCGGTCGAGGTCGACGTCCTCGGTGCCGCGGGCCGCGAGCGCCTCGCGGACGGCGTCCGGGTTCTCCCGGACGTACTGTCGGGTCAGCATAGACGGATCTTCTGCGGGGACTCGGAAAATCGTATCGGGTCCGTGACGATGTGGGACACGCCGGCAACTGCGTGCAGTGGCCACTCGACCGACACGCCCAAGGGGCGTGCTCCCGCGAGTGACGCCTATGGAAGACATCGAAATCGAACGCGTGGCCGACACAGAGCTCGACGCGCCCGTGCTCGTCGAGGGGCTCCCGGGAGTCGGTCACGTCGGGAAGCTCGCGGCCGAACACCTCCTCGAGGAGTGTGACAGCAAGCTCGTACGGCGGGTATACGCCACGGACTTCCCGCCGCAGGTGAACGTCGACGAGGACGGCGTCGCGGATCTCGTCTGCGCGGAGTTTCACGCCATCGAAACCGAGGGCGCCGACCTGCTCGTGTTGACCGGGGACCACCAGGCGTCCTCGAACGAGGGGCATTACCGGCTCACTGACGCGTTCCTCGACCTCGCAGCGGAGTTCGGCTGCGAACGCGCCTTCGCACTCGGGGGCGTCCCGACCGGGGAGCTCGTCGAGGAGTATACGGTGCTCGGTGCCGTCTCCGGCGGAGAGCTGCGGGAGGAACTGGAGGCGGCAGGTGTCGAGTTCCGCCCCGACGAACCTGCCGGCGGTATCGTCGGCGTCTCCGGACTCCTGCTCGGGCTCGGGAAACGCCGGGGGATCGAAGCGACGTGTCTGATGGGCGAAACCAGCGGCTACCTCGTCGATCCGAAAAGCGCACGCGCCGTCCTGGAGGTGCTTGAGGCCGCCCTGGAGTTCGAACTGGGATACGAACAGCTCGAAGACCGGGCCGAGGAGATGGAAGAGGTCGTCGGCAAGATCAGAGAGATGCAAGAGGGAAGCTCCGGGATCCCGGACGACGAGCTCCGGTACATCGGGTGATGGCGAAGACAGTGGTCGACACTCCGGCACACATATGAGCGACGTTGCGATATCTACGAGTATGACGAAACGTGATGCGACAGCGGTGGCCAGCGGAACCCAGCGGTTCCGTCCCGTCTACACGGGACGCAGCAGGGGGCGATCGCGATGACGGGAGTTCGCGTCGCCGGCGTCGGATTGACCCACTTCGGACAGCACCCGGAGCGAACCGGACGGGACCTGTTCGCGGAGGCGAGCCAGCTCGCCTTCGAGGACGCGTCGGTTCCCCGCGAGGACGTCGAACAGCTCAACTACGGCAACTTCATGGGCGCGCTGGCGGAGCATCAGGGCCACCAGGCGCCACTGATGGCCGAGGCCGCCGGGATCGACTGCCCCGCCACCAGGTACGAGGAGGCGTGTGCCTCCGCGGGCGTGGCGGTCAGGGAGGCCGTAAAGACCGTCCGGAGCGGCGAGGCGGACGTCGTACTCGTCGGCGGGATGGAACGAATGACGAACCTCGGCACCGCCGGCGCGACCGAGGGACTCGCCATCGCCGCCGACGACCTCTTCGAGGTGCGCGCGGGAATGACGTTCCCGGGCGCGTACGCCCTGATGGCGTCGGCGTACTTCGACGCGCACGGCGGCAGCCGGGAGGACCTGGCAGCCGTCGCCTCGAAGAACCACGGCAACGCCGTCGAGAACGAATACGCGCAGTACCAGCAGGAAGTCCCGGTCAAGAAGGCGATGGACGCCCCGCCGGTCGCGGAGCCGCTTCACCTGTTCGACTGTGCGCCGATCACCGACGGCGCCGCCGCGCTGGTGCTCGTTTCCGACGACTACGCCGCGGCGAACGATCTCGATGTCCCCGTCGGGATCGTGGGCAGCGGACAAGGAACCGACAACCTCGCGCTCCAGGATCGCGACGAGCTGGCGTGGACGCCCGCGACCGAACAGGCGGCGGAGATGGCGTACGCCGACGCCGCAATCGAGGCCGACGACGTCGAACTCGCGGAGGTGCACGACTGCTTTACGATCGCAGAGGTGCTGGCACTGGAATCTCTGGGCCTCTATGACCCGGGACACGCGGCCGGGGCCGCCCGCCGCGGGGAAACGACCGCCGGCGGCGACCTGCCGGTGAACCTCTCGGGCGGGTTGAAAGCGAAGGGTCACCCGGTCGGCGCCACCGGCGCCTCGCAGGTGGTGGAAATGACCCGCCTGCTCCGGGGGGATCATCCGAACAGCGACGCCGTCGACGACGCCAGTCTCGGGATCACCCACAACGCCGGCGGGACGGTCGCGAGTGCAGTGGTTCACGTCCTGGAGGTGGTCGCATGAGCGACCGGAGCGACCGCACCCGGAGCGACCGCCTCCGGACCGACGGCGGCGAGGAGCCGGGTGACGCCGGCTTCGACGAATGGCTCGCGGCGATCGGTGACGGCGAGGGCTACTATCTCGAGTCACCGAGCGGCGATGGGTCGCTGCCGCCGCGCCGCATCTGCCCGCACAGCGGTTCGAGTGACCTCGAGGAGAAACCGCTCCCCGAGACGGGCGAGATCGAGGCCGTCACCGTCGTCCACGTCGCCTCGCCCCAGTTCGCCGAAGACACCCCGTACGCGACCGCCGTGGTCGACTTCGGCCCAGTTCGACTGACGGGGGTCGTTCGGGGGATCGACCTCGAGGAAGTCGAGACCGGAACGACCGTCGAGCCGACCGTCGAGGAGCGCGAGACGACGGGTGATCCGCTCCTCGTGTTCCGGCCGGTTTGAATCCCCCCGAGAGCAGCCCGTCACCGAACGCAGGACCTCACGGGACGTCCATCGATTTCGTGATCTCGTCGACGAACTGATCGGGATACTCGACGTGCGGGAGGAGTTTCGCGTCGTCGAACACGACGAGCCTCGCGTCGGCGGCCTCGGCAATCTCCCGGCCCCGTGACAGCGGCGACACTTCCGCTTCACGGCCCCAGATCACGGTTGCGGAGACGTCCAGCTCAGAGAGCGCAGCGCCGAGGTCGACATCGATGTTGAGATACCCCGAGAGGAACGCCCCCGGCGCGAACCGTGCGTTCGGTCGATGTCCTGTCTGCCACTCGTACTCGACCCACTCGTCGGTGAGGTTCGCGGGATCGTAGTAGCCGTGGTCGGCGTTGAAGTACTGGATCGCCGGCCGCGAGACCGAGAGGTTAAACAGCGCCTCTCCGACGACCGGTGTCCGGATCAGTGTCCGGAGCCACGCTTTCGGCGGTTCGGGACCGCCAGTGGTGGAGGGACAGACCAAAAGCAGCCGGGAGACGTCGGCGTCTTCGGCGGCGGCAACGGCGTAGGCGCCCGAAAGCGACGACGCCAGGACCGCCGGCTCGTCGTACGGTTCGAGGAACTCGTGGATAAAGTCGACGTACAGCTCCGGCGAGTAGTCGATCGCCGGACGGTCCGAGCAGCCGTACCCCGGGAGGTCCGGCGCGACCACGTGGTACTCCTCGGCGAGACGATCGAACACCTCCCGCCACTCGCCGCTCGTCGCGACGGCGCTCGTTCCGTGAATCAGCACCAGCGTCGGATCGGCGGGATCACCGGCGAGGGTGTGTGCGATCTCCATGCCGCGCCAGCGGTAGCTCCGCTGTTCCCCGGGGAGTGGCTGGTCGAGCGGTTCCGTTCGGCGGAGCCCCCGGTTCATAGCCGCGAGGGTTCCCGCGGCGAGTGCACCGTAGCTCGCGAGTCGACGGAGGTTCATGTCCGAAGGGTAGTTCGCCAACAGCTTATATCCGGGCGTTTCCGAACGTCCAATCATTCCGATCACCCTCCCCGAGGACCTCTCGAACGGGACGAGAGAACGCCGGCTCAGTACTCGTAAAACCCTCGTCCGGTTTTCTTTCCGAGGTCGCCGGCTTCGACTTTTCGCTTGAGCAGATACGCCGGCTGATACCTGTCTCCGAGCTCCTCGTGAAGCGTTTCGCTGGCGTGGAGACAGATGTCGAGCCCGATGTGATCTGCGAGCTCCAGTGGCCCCATCGGGACGTTCGTCCCGAGTTTCATCCCAGCGTCGATGTCCTCTTTCGTCGCCACGCCCTCGTCGTACGCTCGTATCCCTTCGTTTATCCACGGCATCAAGATCCGGTTCGTCACGAAGCCGGGTTTGTCGTCCGACTCCCAGGTCGTTTTGCCCAGTTCCTCGGCGAATCCGTGAGCGAACGAGACGACCTCCTCGTCGGTGTGTTCCCCGACGACGACCTCGACCCCCTCCATCAGCGGGACCGGGTTCATGAAGTGGAGTCCGACGACGAGTTCCGGACGTTCGGTGGCGGCCGCGATCGAGGTGATCGAAAGCGTCGAGGTGTTGGTCGCGAGCACGACGTCGTTCGGAAGCTGTTCGTCGAGCGCTTCGAACACCTCGTGTTTGACGTCGAGATCCTCGAGTACCGCTTCGATGACAACGTCGGCCCCGGATAGTTCCTCGAGGTCAGTTACGCCGGTGATTCGCGAGGTGATTTCCGCGGGCGAGGCGTCGAGGCGATCCTTCTCCGCGAGACGTTCGAGACTCGAGTCGATCCGGTCGAGTCCATCCTGGAGGTACTCGGCTTTCACGTCCCGCATCACGACGTCGTAGCCGGCGGTCGCTGCGGCCTGGGCGATCCCGCTACCCATCGTTCCGGCGCCGACGACGCCGACTGTCTCTATTTCGGATAGTCCGCGCATACACGGCGTTGCGGGTGGACGGATAGTAAGCGTGGTGTCCCAGAGCGTGCTGTCCCAGGCGCGGGAGCTGCAGAAAACGGCGGCCCTCGGTGTGACATTCATTCGTACAGCGACCGGATCAGCCGCCGCAAGCGCCGCCCCCGGTGTGTTCGATTCCGATCGCGGATCCGTCCGGTCCCCAGCAGAAACCGACCGAGGCCGTAAATCCCGCCGGCGAGGACGGTGTTTATGGCGACGATCGGGAGCCAGGGGTGGATCCGGTACAGCTCGTCGATCACTGGAGCAGGCAGCACAGCGAGATAGCGTCGCTCGGTGACGAACCGACGGTATGCACCGGTCTCATCGGGTGCAGACAGCGTAAGCGTCGCGGTGGTCTCGGACCGGGAGCCGACGTAGGTGTGCTCCGGCTCGACGGCCACCCCCTCGCTTGCGGGTTCGAGGTAGACGTGGACCGGCACCAGCCCGGCGTTGGGAACGAGATACGGGAGCTCCTCTGCGGTACCCCGCTCTATGACGGTGGGGTTGTCGGACTCGAACTCCGCGGAGACGACCGTGAACTGTTCGGTTCCGGCCGGAACGACCATCGCCGCGGTGGCGGTGATCACGAGCACGAGCGCGAGCACGAGAAGCAGGGTCCGGGCGGACGTGCCGGTGTTCCGGGTGCGCTCTCGGAGTCGCTGTTTTCCCGCCGAGCCGAACAGGAGGTAGTCGGCCGCGTAGGCCAGGACCGAAAGCGCAAAGAGCACGTACGCGATCCCCTGTGGTCCGAGCAACGCCCGCGTCCCGAGCGCCGCCGCCAGCTGGCGCTGGATCGTCTCGAGCCCCGCCTGCAGCCCCATCACCGCCGTCCCCAGATGCGGGATGGCGACGACCGATCCGCCCACCTGCAGCGCCGTCGCGACCACCTGTGCGTCACGCACGACGGGTTCGTCGCCATCCTGATCGGTGAACGGGTTGGCGTCCCCGCGGGTTATGTAGCCCTGCTCGGTCACCTCGACGACGCGGTGGGTGGTGAGCCCGCCGCCCTGGATCTCCTCGGCATGGAAGACGATCACGTCACCCTGCTGGATCTCGCCGGACAGCTCCGCCGGAACCGCGACGAACCCGTCTCCCGGATCGAGCGTCGGTTCCATACTGCCGGTCTCGACGAAGCTCAACAGGATCGGCTGGCCGAGAAACTGTCCGACGACGAGCGCAATGACGACGGCCGCGAGCGCGAGCTGCAGCGTCACCGAAAGCGCGCGTTTGAGATCCATTCGGAATCGGTCCCCCGAAGCGACGTGCGAGTGAACGGCGGCCGGGATTATAAGCACCCCGCCGGACACCTGATTGGTACCCCTCGAGAAGAGAGCAGACCCTCCCGTCGACCCAAAGGCACATTTAGGCGGGAGACAAAGCGAGACCAAGAGATGTCCCGGAGCCCGTCGCTCCCCGACCGCCCGCGCCTGGAGCTCGATCCCGAGATGAGCGACGCCGAGCGGTTGGACGCCATCCGCGAGCATTACAGGCGCATCGTGGGCGTAAACGAGGAGCTGGAACAACGGTTGGCACAGACGCGGAGTCGTCGAGAGCAGCTCCGCGAGAAAGTAGATCGATTACAGCGGCGAAACGAGACGCTGAAAACGTCCGCGCTGTACATCGCCAGCGTCGAGGAATTGACCGACGACGGCATCGTCATCAAACAGCACGGCAACAATCAGGAAGTGCTGACAGAGGCGTCCCCGAAACTCGAGGATGCCCTCGAAGCGGGAGACAGGGTCGGGATCGACGACTCGTTTGGCATCCAGACCCTTCTGGACGACGAAACCGACGCCCGGGCACAGGCGATGGAAGTCGAGGAGTCGCCCGAGGTGACCTACGACGACATCGGCGGGATCGACGAGCAGATCCGGGAGGTGCAGGAGGCGGTCGAGGACCCGCTTTCGAACCCCGAGATCTTCGAGACCGTCGGCGTGGAACCGCCCTCGGGCGTGCTGCTGCACGGCGCACCGGGGACGGGCAAGACGATGCTCGCGAAGGCGGTCGCAAACGAGACGGACGCGACGTTCATCAAGATGGCCGGCTCCGAACTGGTCCGGAAGTTCATCGGCGAGGGCGCCCGGCTGGTCCGTGACCTGTTCGACCTGGCGGCCGAGCGGGAGCCGGCAGTCATCTTCATCGACGAGATCGACGCGGTGGCCTCCAAGCGGACCGACTCGAAGACCTCCGGCGACGCGGAGGTCCAGCGGACGATGATGCAGTTGCTCTCGGAGATGGACGGCTTCGACGATCGCGGGGACGTGCGGATCATCGCCGCCACCAACCGCTTCGACATGCTCGATGAAGCGATCCTCCGGCCCGGCCGGTTCGATCGGCTCATCGAGATCCCCAAACCCGACGAGGAGGGCCGTCGGAAGATCCTCGAGATCCACACCCGGGAGATGAACGTCGACGACGACGTCGACTTCGCCGACCTCGCGACGGAGCTGTCCGGCTATTCTGGGGCCGACATCGAATCGCTGGTGACGGAATCGGGAATGTTCGCGATCCGGGACGACCGGACGACCGTCGAACGTCGTGACTTCGAGGACGCCATCGAGAAGCTCGACCACACCGACGACGGGCCCGACGGCGTCGTCCACTACCAGTACTGACGACCGCGTCGCGACGGCCTCTCGCTGCAGAACGCAACTCCTTAACGCGTCGGTGACCCAGTTTCGGTAATGAATCGGATCCACGTCGCCGGCGGCGTCGGGGTCGCCCCCACGGAGATGGCCGCCTACGACGCGGCGCTTTCGGACGCGAACCTCCACAACTACAACCTTGTTCGCGTGTCTTCGATCGTTCCCGCGGGGGCTGCGGTCGAACGCGTCGACCGGGCGCCGGACCTCGGGCCGGCCGGTAACCGCCTCACCGTCGTGGAGTCGCAGATCACGGCCCCCCCAGCGGAGACCGAAGAGCTCGCCGCGGGACTGGGGTGGGCAACGGGCCCGGGGCCGGGACTCTTCTACGAGGCGACGGGACGGGATCCGGATGCGGTCCGTCGGGAACTCGAAGACGGGCTCGAGGCGGGCTGTAAACTCCGTGACTGGGAGCTACCGAACCGCGAGTTCGAGGTGACCACCGCGGTTCCCGAGACCGATGGCTGGACGACAGTGGTGACGCTGGCGGCGTACGGCGAGAGCGAACCGATCTTGTGAAACCAATCACGCGTGTCGTCGCGGTGGTCAAAAGTGGAGGGAGGTTTCGATCGGGACATCACCGGGGTACACCGCTCGGAGGGACGGCGATCCGGTTCAACTCTCGACCGTCGTCCCGTTCGGTGTGCCGACCGACAGAACAGTCGCTCTGCGTGTTGCCTCATGAAAACGCCGAGGGGGAGATTTGAACTCCCGAGTCCTGACGGACAGTTGCTCTCGAGGCAACCGCCTTGGCCGGGCTAGGCTACCTCGGCTCGTTTGGTATTCTGCGACGGGACGTTTTAAGGTTTACCAACGACGTCGACCGGAGGCGGTCGACGGTGTGCTGCTCGACACGTATTCGAGTCCGACGGTCACAGTCGGTCGTCGATCGCTGCAGAGATCGCATCGTACGTCGGGTCGACCTGCTGGTCGTCGACGAACACGGTGGGGGTTCCGCTCACGCCCCGGTTTACTCCCTCCTCGCGGTCGGCACCCACGACCGTCTCGTACGGCTCGAACTCCGCGTCGGCGATGGCGAGACAGCCGTCGTCGCCGACCGTCTCGGCGTGCTCCTCGATCGCCTCGTAAGAGTAGCCGTCCCCCCGAAGCTGTTCGAACAGCAGCGTCGCGTACTCGAAGTAGGTTTCGTCGTCGAACCGCTCTTGCACCCCGCGGGCTGCGTTCGCGACCGGTTCGGACCAGTCGCCGTCGGCCGGAATCGGGAAATCGTACTGGCGGAACTGGACGAGCCCCTCCTCGACGTACTCGGTACGGAACTCGGGGAACGCATCGAGCTTGAACGTCGCACAGTGGGGACAGGCGAAGTCGTCGAACGCCGAGACGACGACGTCGGCGTCGTCGGGACCCAGCGTCGGGCGTTCGAGGTCGGTCACCGGATCCGGTTCGGTCAACTCGCAGTCGTGGGACTGATCGGCACCGCCGAGACAGCCTGCGAGGGCGACCGAGCCGGCGCCGCCCAGCGTCGCGAGCACTGTCCGTCGAGAGACGGGACGCTCCATACGTGAGTGTCGATGCGGGCGAACTTAACGCCTACGAGCGATTCGCCTGGCGGCCCTTTCGACCGGACTCGAAAATCAGTCGTCTGCGGGGCTCTCTGTCACCGCCTGGACCTCCTGGAGCAGCCGGTGGAGCGGGAGCCGCAACCCGACCCGGTTGGCGAGGAGCGCGATCGGGAACAGGACGATCCCGACCGCGACGATCAGTTGGTGAACAGCGAGCATGACGGCACTGCGTGCGCGTTGGATCATTGCCTACTCGGCGGTGGGAGCGCACCCATATATAAAGGTGTCGAGAGGGAGGTGTCGGTTACCCCTCCGCAGTCTTGCGTTTTTTCGAATTCCGGCTGCAACCGGTTGCAGAAGTGCAAGCGACCGTTTCACGGTGGATTACCTGGAGTGGCCCTCCCGTGGATATCCGTAACTTATGAGGAACGAAGCCGTCTCGTGCGCCTTTCGAACGGGGAAGTTCGGGCCCAGAACGGGCGAAAATCGGCCCGCGAACCGCAAGACACGAAACCCCGGGTCTCGTTGGACGCCACATGAGCAATTACCTCGTTGCGATGGAGGCGGCCTGGCTGGTTCGCGACGTAGAAGACATCGACGACGCGATCGGCGTGGCCGTAAGCGAGGCGGGGCGGCGCCTCAACGATCAGGACAAAGAGTACGTCGAAGTCGAAGTCGGGGTGACGACCTGTCCCGCCTGCGGGGAGCCGTTCGACTCGGCGTACATCGCTGCGGAGACGGCGCTCGTTGGACTTCTCCTGGAGATCGAGATCTTCAACGCCGAGGGGGAGGAACACGCCACCCGGATCGCGAAAAGCGAGGTCGGGGGTGCACTCCGCGACGTCCCGCTTTCGGTCATCGAGGTCGTCGAGACCGAGTCCGACGAGGACGACGAGTAGCGGGGAGGAGCACCCGGCCGCGATTCCACGATTATTCGACGCTTTCAAACGCTCGCCGTGGGTAGAGGCTCCCGATGACCCTTTCGGTGACCAACACCCTGTCGGGCGAACGCGAGGCGTTCGAGGTCGACGACGGCGAAGTCCTGCTGTACGTCTGTGGCCTGACGGTCTCGGACGACGCCCACCTCGGTCACGCCCGGGCGTGGGTGCACGCCGACATCATCCACCGCTGGCTCGCATACCTCGGCTACGACGTCCGCCACGTGGAGAACGTCACCGACGTCAACGAGAAGATCACCGCGCGGGCGGGGGAACGTAACGACTGGGAGACCGAATCGGACGTGGCCCGTCACTTCACCGCGGAGATCTTTGCGGACATGCGCGGGCTCAACCTCCTGCGCGCGGAGGTGTATCCACGGGTCTCCGAACACGTGTCCGAGATCATCGACCTGGTCGAGACGCTCGTCGATCGGGGATACGCCTACGAGTCGAACGGGTCGGTCTACTTCGACGTCACGCAGTTCGACGACTACGGCCGGCTGTCGAACCAGGAGCTCGAGGAGCTGGAAGCCCAGGGTGATCCCGACGAGCGCTCCGAGAAGCGACATCCCGCGGACTTCGCGCTGTGGAAAGCCGACGGCGTCAGCGAGTCCGCCGTTCGGGAGCACCGGAAACACGAACACGACGGCGCGCTTCCGACCGGACAAACCTGGGACTCCCCCTGGAGTGAAGGTCGTCCAGGCTGGCACGTGGAGTGCTCGGCGATGTCGATGACGCACCTCGGGGAGACCATCGACGTCCACATGGGCGGGCGCGACCTGGTGTTCCCTCACCACGAAAACGAGATCGCCCAAAGCGAGGCCGCAACCGGCGAGCGGTTCGTGCGCTACTGGCTCCACAACGGGCTGCTCGAGACCGAAGGCGAGAAGATGAGCTCGAGTCTGGGCAACTACTGGAGCGTCTCCGACGCGCTCGGGGAACTCGGCGTCAACGTCGTTCGGACGTTCTACGCGGGCGCACAGTATCGGACCGACCAGGCCCTCTCCGAGGACGCGCTCGCGGAAGCCCACGAACGGTTCGAGCGACTCCAGCGGGCTTATGAGACTGCAATGGCGGCAGCCGACTCGGTCGACGCGGCGACCAAAGCCGAAGACGAAGCGCTCCATGACGCCGTCGAGGCGACGCGAAGCGAGTTCGAAGCGGCGATGAACGACGACTTCAACGTCCGCGAGGCGATGGCGGCGCTTCTGGACCTCGCTGCCGCGGTCAACCGCCACGTCGAAGCCAGCGAAACGTACGACTACCCCGGACTCAGGCGGGCGATCGAGACGCTCGAAACGTTCGGCGAAGACGTGCTCGGGCTCCAGTTTACCGGGGTCGACGACGGCGACGCCACGCTGGCGGACGAGCTCGTCGAACTCGTGTTACAGATCCGAGAGGAGGAACGCGAGGCCGGCAACTACGAACGTGCCGACGACCTGCGGGATGCCCTCGACGACGTCGGAGTCGAAGTCGAGGACGGGCCCGACGGACCGACTTATCGGTTCGAGTGACGCGAAAACGGATTCGATCGGAGCTGCGACCGCCGAGGGACCGGACCGCCGACAGCTATTTTCCCGGCGGTGGCGTATTCCCCTCCCATGATCGTCGAGCGCGTCGGGGAGTACCGCAAGCGAGTTCACGACGAACTCAAGCGGGCGTTCGCCGACGATCACACGCCCCGTGAAGTCGCCGGGAGCTTCGCAGTCGGCGTGTTTATCACGATGTTGCCGACGCTCGGGACCGGCCTGCTTTTGTTCGTCGTGCTCGTGGCGCTGTTCAAGTCGATCAGCAAGATCGCCCTGTTCGCATCGGTTCTCGTGTTCAACCCCGTCGTCAAGTGGGGTGTCTACGCCGCCAGTTTCACGCTGGGCACGCTGCTGCTCGGACCGGTCGAAGGCGTCACGATGGCAGACGTCTCGCTTTCGGCCGGCCCCGAGATCGTCGTCAGGCTGCTGGTCGGTAATCTGGTGCTCGCGGTCCTCGCGACGGTCCTCGGCTACGTCGTCGTCTTCCGCCTCGTCGTCTCCTACCGGGAGCAGCTCGAACCGCTGGAGGAGGCGATCGAGGAGGTCGTCGACAGGACGCTGGACCCGGACGCAGCGTAAACCGGTACAGAACCGCACAGGTACGCATTCCTCACGACCTAGCTGGTGAACAGGTCGCTGTCCCCGGGAACCGAAAACAGTCCCATCCGCACGCCACAGTCGAGCCAGCCGTAGCCGTACGAGTACGAGGCAAGCGCGTTGACCGGGTCGTCCTCTTCCCTGAAGTGACGGCCGTCCTCGAGGTAGGATTCGGCCATTTCCCGACAGTCACTCGCGGCCTCGCCGAGCGGTGTCCCTTCGGGAACGGCCCGATCGGCGACATCGAGTGCGTCCGCGAGCATTCGTTCGTACCGATCGACCTTCTCTTCGAGCTCCGCGGGCATGCGCTGGGATTGGATTTCGATCCCGATAGACGTTCCCCTGTGTCGTGTCGAGAAACGCCGAGGCGGCGACCCACAGCTGTTCGAAACTGTTTTGCTCGTGGCCGAATCGCCCGTACTTATGCACGCCATTACGCGCTCGGGGTGGATCGAGGTGATAACGGGGTCGATGTTCTCCGGGAAGACCGAAGAACTGCTTCGGCGGCTCCGGCGTGCAGACATCGCGGGCCAGGAGATCGTCGCGTTCAAGCCGGCGATCGACAACCGATACGGCGAAGCCACGATCGGGTCCCACAACGGGCGCCAGTGGGACGCACGGATCGTTCCCAACGAGGGCGATGCGGTGTGGGAGCTGTACGACCGATACGACGGCGAGGAAGTCGTCGCGATCGACGAGGCGAACTTCTTTTCCAGTGAACTCGTTGAGGTGTCCCAGACGCTGGCGTCGGACGGTGCACGCGTCATCGTCTCGGGGATCGACCAGACGTTCCGCGGGGAGCCGTTCGATCCGGTACCGCGCCTGATGGCCGTCGCGGAGTACGTCGACAAACTCCAGGCGATCTGTTCGGTCTGTGGCGAGCCCGCCACCCGAAACCAGCGGCTCATCGACGGCGAGCCAGCCCATCGGGACGACCCGACGATCCTCGTCGGCGCCGAGGAATCCTACGAGGCCAGATGCCGGAACTGTCACACCCTCCGGACCGGACCGCGGGAGGACCCGGTCGACCGGTCCGCCCCTGAAGCCGACGAGTAACCGTCATACGGTTCCGGCACGTACCCGAGCCAGTGACGACCTGGATCGACACCCCGGAAGGGGGACGGGACCGCGGTCCACGCGCACTCGTTCGTGCCTGGATCGAAGTGCTCGTGCGTCCGCGCCGGTTCTTCGGGACGGCGATCGCCCCGGCCGACCAGGCGCCGGCGCTGTTCTTCGCGATGGCGGTGACGGCGACGTCGATCGGGGGATTGTTTCTCGCCGTGCCCGGCCTGTCTCCCACCGTCGGGGGCAGCTCACTGGTCGGCGGTGCCGTCGTCGGCGGTCTCCTGGTGGTGCTTGTCACCCCGGTGACGTTGCACCTGACTGCTGCGGTCGGAACGATCGCGCTCGTCGTGGTGGCTCCCGATCGCGGCGGCGTCAGTGAAACCGTTCAGCTCGTGGGATACGCGAGCGCCCCGTTGGCGCTGGTTCCGGTCCCAGTCGCGCTCGCCGACGTCTCGATCGCCAGCGCGATGTGGACCGGCATCGCGTACGCGGGGATCCTGCTTTTTGTCGGAATCGCGGCCAGACACGGGACGGGACCGGTTCGTACGGTTCTCGCCGCGCTCCCGCCGGTCGTCTTCGCGGGTGGGGTCGTCACCGCGATCCGGGTCGGAAACGCCGTCGTGTTTGGCGGTTGAACGGAGTTGCAGACCCGAGCTGCGGCTGCAGTCGAATCAACTGCTGTCATGGGTCGGTCCGCGTCCGACTTTCGACAACCGTTTTAGGCCGCGGCTATTTCGTTCGTTCAAATGGGTTCGTGTATCATCTGTGGTGTGTCTGTCGACGGCCGAATATGCGACAGCCACCAGGAAGACGTCGTTTTCGAGTTTCGTGGAGATTCCCCGGACCAGCTGGTTTCGGGTCGATACTACCGTGGCACCGTCGACGGGTACGCCGACTTCGGCGTGTTCGTCGATCTCGCGCCGGGCGTCACCGGGCTGTTGCACCGCAGCGAGCTCGACCGCCGGCTGGAGTCGCTCGACTGGGAGCCCGGCGAAACGGTGTTCGTCCAGGTGAAGAACGTCCGTGACAACGGCAACATCGATCTCGGCTGGTCGATCCGCCAGGCCGAACGCGAGTTCCGGGGCGCGCTGATTCAGGACGGCGACACCGATCGGGAGCCGGAGACGGAAGCCGACGACGAAAAAGAGACGCAGGGTGACGACGAGGACGTAGCGAAACCGGACAGCGGCGAGGAGGACGTTGCGACGACCGACGACCGGGCGATCGAACGGAGCGCCGAAACGGACGCCACGAGTGGTGGCGAGCCGACCGAAGTTCGGGATCCGTCCGGCAACGCGGGTACGACTGCCGTAACGAAGTCGGAGGCGGCAACCGAAGCCACCACCGAGCCCGAAGCCGAGTCCGAACCGGAAGCCGAGTCCGAAGCCGAGTCCGAACCGGAAGCCGAGTCCGAACCGGAAGCCGAGTCCGAACCGGAAGCCGGAACGTCCATCGATCGGGTGTCCGTCGAAGCGCTGTCGGACGCCGTCGGCGAGACGATCCGCCTCGAAGGAGAGATCGTGAGCGTTCGCCAGACCGGCGGCCCCACGGTGTTCGAACTCCGCGACGAAACCGGGGTCGTGGACTGCGCCGCGTTCGTGGAACCCGGAGTCCGCGCGTATCCGGACGTCGGCGTCGACGACGTCGTTCGGCTCGAGGGTGACGTCGAGCTCCGGCGCAACGAGATCCAGATCGAGACCGAAGCGCTCGTCGTCCTCGAGGGAGACGACCGCGACGAAGTCGTAACGCGGCTCGAGGACGCCCTGGCCGCGAAGGCCCGTCCGGACGTCTTCGAGCCGATCGGGAACCACGAGACGGTCGAGGCACTGCGCGAGCCGATCCTGGACGCCGCAGAGGCGCTCCGTCGGGCCGTCCTCGAGAGCCGACCGATCGTCGTCCGACACCCGGCGACGGCGAACGGCTACCTCGCCGGTGCTGCCGTCGAGCGCGCAGTGTTGCCGCTCGTGGCAAAGGAGTACGCCGGCTCCGACGCCGAGTACCACTACTTCAAACGCCGTCCGCTGGAGTCGTCGGTGTACGACATGGACGACGCGACGATGGACGTCACGCGGATGCTCCAGGACCGGGACCGACACGACGAGAAGCTCCCGGTGTTTCTGCTGCTTGGAACGGGAGCGACCGCCGAGTCCGAGGACGGGCTGGACCTGCTCGACATTTACGACGCCACGCGGGTCGTCGTCGACGCCGAGCCGGCGGATCCGGAGGCCGGCGACCACGCGGCAGTGCTCGTCGCGCCCGACGAGGACGACGAAGACGACCTGTCGGTGGGTGCGCTCGGAGCCGAACTCGCCGCGGCGATCGACGACGGCGCCCGGGACGGGCTCGCACATCTTCCCGCGACGAGCTACTGGGAGACGGCTCCGGGGACGTACGCCCGGGTCGCCGACGAGGCGGGCTACGACGCCGACAGGCGGCGCGATCTCCGCGAGGCGGTCGCGCTGGAGGCGTACTATCAGTCCTACGAGGACAAACGGGAGCTGCTCACCGATCTCCTGTTCGGGGACGGTGGCGCGGATCTCGCAGCGCACGTCGCCGAACAGTTCCGCGTGAAGGTCGACACCGAGGTGGCGACCGCACGCGAGAACCTCGAGCGGACCGCCCGCGACGGCGTCGAACTCGCACTGCTGGACACCGACGCGTACACCCATCGGTACGACTTCCCCCCGACGTCGCTGCTGCTCGATGAACTGCACCGCCGGGAACGAACCGACGGCGCGTTCGCGACGATCGGCGTCGGCACCGACGAGCTGTTCGTCCGGTCGACGTTCGACGTCGACCTTCGGGCGGCCGTCGACGACGCCCAGGAGGCCGTTCCCGAGGCGGATCTCGGCGTCGCCGACCTGCGCGACGGCCGCGTGGAGTTTCTGGCCGGCCGCCGGGAAGACGCCCGGGACGCGATCGTCGACGCCGTCGTCGATCAGGCCCGATAACGACGGATCGACCCCGCAACGGCCGAACGACGGCCCGCAACGACACCCTTATTCGCGTCACGCCGTGACTGTGTGCCGATGAGGTCCGACACCGACGACGTCGACGAGACGCACACGCAGGTGTGTACCGAGCTCGTCGAGCGGATCCTCGCGGGCGAGGTCGACCGGGAGAACCTCGAGTCCGCCAAGCTCGACGTCTGCTCGGCCCACTCGGCGTCGACGGTGCCGAAGAACACCGAGCTTCTGGATCACGCGCCCGACGACCGTCGGGAGGAAGTGAAGGCGGTCGTCCAGCGCAAGCCGGTCCGGACCGCGTCTGGCGTCTCCCCGGTGGCGATCATGACGTCGCCGCAGCTGTGTCCGCACGGCAAGTGCCTGTACTGTCCCGGCGGGCCGGCCTCGGAGTTCTCCTCGGCGCAGTCGTACACCGGCCACGAGCCCGCTGCCGCACGGGGCAAACAAAACGAGTACGACCCCTACGGGCAGGTGACGCTCCGCCTCGAGCAGCTCCGGTCGATCGGCCACCCGGTGGACAAGGTGGAGCTGATCGTCATGGGCGGGACGATGACCGCCCGAAGCCACGACTACCAGGAGTGGTTCCTAAAGCGAGCGCTCGCGGCGATGAACGACTACGACGTCGAGTCGGATCCCCAGCCCGCCGAGGACGAGAGCTTCAAACCCGACCTCGAGGAGTACGACTTCCGCTACCTCGAGGACGTTATCGCGAGAAACGAAACCGCAGACGTCCGCAACGTCGCCACGACCTTCGAGACGAAGCCGGACTGGAGTGACCCCGAACAGATCGACCGGATGCTGGCGCTCGGCGGCACGAAAGTCGAGGTCGGCGTCCAGACCACCTACGAGCGGATCAACCGGGAGATGCATCGGGGACACGGTATCGAGGCGTCGAAGGACGCCAACCGACGGCTGCGGGACGCCGGGTTCAAGGTCGGCTTCCACATGATGCCCGGCCAGCCCGGGATGACCGCCGAAATGTGTCGGGAGGACTTCCGCCGGCTGTTCGAGAGCCCGAAGTGGCGCCCGGACTACCTGAAGATCTACCCCACGCTCGTGGTGGCGGGGACCAGGGTGTACGACATGTGGAAACGCGGCGAGTACGAGCCGCTCTCGAACGAGGAGGCCGCCGACGTCGTCGCCGACGCGATGGGGGAGATCGCGCCGTACACCCGCCTCCAGCGCGTCCAGCGGGACATCCCCGCCGACTTCATCGAGGCGGGCGTCTGGAAGTCCAACCTCAGGCAGCTCGCCGAACAACGCGCCGAAGAGAAGGGGATCAAGCCGCGGGACATCCGCGCCCGGGAGGTCGGGATGAACGATGCCGATCCGGATCCGGACGACGTCGAGCTCCGCGTCCGGGAGTACGAAGCCGCCGGCGGCACCGAACGGTTCATCAGCTTCGAGGACACGGCCCAGGACCTGCTCGTCGGGTTCTGTCGGCTCCGGTTTCCCTCATTCGCTCCCGGTCAGCCCGGCGCACCCGACAGCGCGGACGACCCGGTCCGGCGGGAGCTCGAAGACGCCGCGATCGTGCGCGAATTGCACGTGTACGGCAGCGAGGCCGCGCTCGGCGAGGAGGGCGACTGGCAACACCGCGGCTACGGCGGGCGGCTGATCCGGACGGCCGAGGAAATCGCCGAAGACGCCGGCTTCGAGAAGCTCAGCGTCCTCTCGGGAATCGGCGTCCGGGAGTACTACCGGGAGAAGCTGGGGTACCACCAGGACGGTCCCTACGTCTCGAAGCGGCTCGACCCCTGAACGGGACGACACCAGCTGGAGGAGTATCTTCGATCTCGCTTCGCTCGATCCGAAGAGCCAGGGCGGGGATTTGAACCACGTCTAGACGGTCCTGCTCGCTTCGCTGCGCGGGCTGCGACTCGCCTCATTCAAATCCCCTTGAGAGTGCACTTCGATCTCGCTTCGCTCGATCCGAAGAGCCAGGGCGGGGATTTGAACCCCGGAAGTCTCGATTACAAGTCGAGTGCATGAACCACCCATGCTCCCCTGGCGCGCCGCCGTGCAGGTGTTTGTACTGCGTCCTCCTTTGAGTCACTGTCGTTTTTCGCCATCGGCTCGAAATTGCTGAAGCGGTCACTCGTCGAGTCCCTTTTCGAACTCGATCCGGTGAGGCGTGTAGCCGTGTCGCCGGTAAAACCGGCGTGCACCCTCGTTTTCGGCCATGGAGTCGAGCGAAACCGTCTCGGCCCCTGCCTCGTAGAGTGCCCGTTCGGCCGCCTCGAGTAACTCCGACCCGACGCCACGGTTTCGTTTTGCGGGCCGAACGTAGAGGTTGTCGACGATTCCTCTGGTGACGTCCTGGCGGTACCGCCCGCTCTCCAACGAGAACATGACGAATCCAAGGGGGTCGACGTCCGCCGCTGCCTCTTGTTCCTCATCAATGTCCGGCCGCGCAACCAGAACCGTCCCGGCGAGGATCCCCCGGCCGATGGCCTCCCGGATGAGCTCGCGGTTTTCGTCCGCAAACAGATGCGAGTCGAAGGCACGCTGCTCGGCGGCGAGTTCGACCCACCAGTCGGCAAGCAGCTCCACCTCGGACAGCGTGGCGGGTTCGACGTGCACGGAGCTGAATTGGGCGAGGGGAGTAATAAGGATAAGCGGGAAAAGCGATCGACGGCGTCGACGGGACTTTATCCGCGGCAGTCGTTGACGACAGCGTGGCGATCGAACTCCGATACCGGGACGGGACGATCCACCTCGCCGACGGGGATGAGGAACACTCCCCCGACCTCGAATCACTCCCCGGCGTCGAACCGGATCCGCGTTCGGGTGGCTTCCGGGCCCCGGCCTCCCGGTACGCCGACCTCCGTGAAGCCCTCAAGGAGCGCGGGCTGCCGTCCGACGATCGAGTGTTCGACGCTCGGGGCGAGAGGTTGCTCGACCTCTCTACGGACTACCGCCTCCGCGAGTATCAGACAGCGGCACTCGAAGCCTGGGAGGATGCCGGACGGCGTGGAGTAATCGAGCTCCCGACCGGCAGCGGGAAGACTGTGATCGCGATCGCCGCGATCGCGGCGGTCGGACGCCCGACGCTCGTTGTCGTCCCCACAATCGACCTGCTGAACCAGTGGGAACGAGAGCTGAAAGGGGAGTTTTCGGTTCCGGTCGGCCGGTTCGGCGGCGGCGAACAGCGACGGGAGTCGATCACCGTCTCGACGTACGACTCCGCGTATCTCCGGGCCGACGACGTCGGCGACGCCTTCGAGTTCGTCGTCTTCGACGAGGTACATCACCTCGGCGGCGAGGGGTACCGCGACATCGCTCGGCTGCTCGCGGCGCCGTACCGGCTGGGATTGACGGCGACATTTGAACGCCCGGACGGCGCCCACGAGGCGATTGCCGACCTGGTCGGCGACCGGGTGTACCGGCTCGACGTCGACGACCTCGCTGGCGATCACCTGGCGGCGTACGACATCAAACGGATCGAAGTCGAACTCACTCCCGAGGAGCGACGGGAGTACGAGGCGGCACAGGAGACGTTCGTCGACTACCTCAAATCATCGAACCTCCGGATGCAAAGCGGCAGCGACTACCAGAAGCTGGTGATGCGTTCCGGCAACGACCCCCGGGCGCGGGAGGCGCTGCTGGCCAAACAGCGGGCACGAAACGTGATGATGAACGCTGACGCGAAGATCGACGCGCTCGAACGGATCCTCGACCGGCACCGCGACGACCGAGTCATCGTCTTCACCGCCCACACCGAACTGGTGTACCGGCTCTCGCGTCGGTTCCTCCTGCAGGCGATCACGAGCGAAACCGGGACGTCGGAACGCAGGCAGATCCTCGAACGATTCAGGGACGGTCGCTACTCGCGAGTCGTGACCGCAAACGTGCTCGACGAGGGGGTCGACGTTCCGGACGCGAACGTCGCTGTCGTGCTGTCGGGGTCGGGCAGCGAACGCGAGTTCACCCAGCGACTGGGACGAATCCTCCGGCCGAAGGACGGCGGCGGCCGGGCCCTTTTGTACGAGGTCGTGAGCGACGAAACGGCCGAGGAACGGGTTGCAAGTCGGCGGCGGTGAGATTGTCGGGAGAACCAACGCTGCTTCAACAGTCGAGAATGACGCCGTCCCGCGGGTCGTCGTCGGGGTCGAACCCTTCAGTTCGGTACACCGTGTCCTCTTCGTCGACGAGATACTGTGCCACGACGAGGAAATCGACGTGTTCGTCCGGCCCCTCCTCCTGGGTTCTCGTTGCGCCGAAAGCGGTTTCGAGTTCGAAATACGCTCCGTCCTCGCGTGCGGCTGAATCGACGACAGTCGGTTCGAGCGGGTCGTCGATCGTCAGATCGGGACCGTCGATCAGTTCGGTCTCGACGTGGTCGATTTCACAGTCGATCACTCGTCCCTCGACGTCTGCGGGCTCGACCGCGCCGTTCTGCCCGGTATCCAGACAGCCAGCGAGAATCGTCCAGCCGGCGGCGCCGATCGTTGCGAGCACGGTTCGGCGGTTCATATCAGTCGCTACTGGGGCTGCGAATAAATGTTTCCTGAAGACTCAAACGGTGTTTTTCGCTATCGGGAGGGCGAGACGGATCAGATCGGTAGATACGCGCTGGCGTTCGGGAACACCGGCGGTACCGACACCATCACGTCCAGCACGATCAGCCCCACAAAGTGGGCGACCACGACCGGGAGAATCGATCTGGTTCTGTAGGCCACCCAGCCGAACAGCAGACCCACGCCCGCCGACAGAGCCATCTCGATCGTCGGTCGGGGGACGTGGACGAGCACGTACACCGGAACATGGACGACGATACATGCAGGACCGAGATGCCGGAGCCCCACACACAGCAGTCCCCGGAAATACGTCTCGGTGACGGCGGTGAGCACGAGTAACCCGAGCACGTGGCCGAGATACCCCGGAAACTCCAGGGTCGCCCCCCACATCGGATAGGCGTTCCGGACCGCCGGTAACGACGCCCCAACAACGTAAAACGGCAGCACGAACAGGGTAAGCCCGGCTGCAGCGACCGCCGTTTCCCGATCGACCGTCCAGCCGAGTTCCTCGCGGAGGCTTCCGTCGTAGCTTGCCGCCAGGCCGATCGAGAGTGCCCCGTAAACGATCGCATCACGGAGGATGCGCTCCCCGAACGACCCGGTCGACCACAGTGTCCACGCGAGGGCGACGACCGGCACGCTGGCGAGTACCGCAAGCGACCAGTACTGACGGTCGGGCGTAGTGTCCTGTCTCGGCATGTGTGCTTTCGCGTCTGTGCCCATCCGCAAGGGTCGATCTACCGTCGACCCACAATCGTCTCCTCCCATTCGCCGGTTTTGGTCGCCGGTCGTCACTCGTCGGTCGTTACCGACGCGTCGACGATGCCTTCTACGGCGAACCGGCCGAACTCGATTCCGGGCTGCAATTCGTAGCTGTCGGAACCACCGGCCTCGACCGTCACCCCCCGAGTCACCACGAACACCTCATCGTCGGCGGTCACCTCCACGCGCAAGTCACCCGAGCGCTCGGCGTCGGAGACGTTCTCGACGACGACAGTCACAACGAGCATTCCCTCCTCGTTCTCTCCGAAGTCGAGTGACTCGACCCGGAGATCCCCCGGAGGATCGGTGGGTTCCGGGGAGTCTTCCCCGTCGTCCGTGTCTTCGGGCGGGTCGACCTCGTCGTCGGTTTCCGGGTCGTAGGCTTGCGAATCAGCGTCCTCCTCGAGTTGACCGTCCCGGGGGGTTTCGGGTGGCGAACGGGGTCCCGAGGGCGACCGCTCGTCCCCGATACAACCCGCGAACGCTCCGGCGAGGAGTGTGACACTCGCGCCGAGGAGTCGACGCCGACGCATACGGATCCGTTTCGGCTTCCGGTATGAAAACGCTCCGGCCTCGCCGGTCCGACGTCCGATCGATCGGGGTCGGTGCCGCGACTGCCACCATATTTATCCGAACGCCCCCAATCCCGGTCCGTGCTTCGCAAGGAGCTGCTCCGCGTCTCACGGGCCGGCGGCGGCTATCACCCGCAGTTCGTGGATCAGGAGGCGCGACCGCTCGCCGCACGCGTGATCGGCACCTACCAGGGCCACGTCGGAAAGCGCCGGGAGCAGCTGGACGCAGCAATCGAATCGCTCGAACGCGACGCCGACGACTTCAAGCTCGTGCGGGGGTTCGCCGCACTGCTGGACCGTGAGGCCGTCTTCGAGACGCGCGCGCCGATCCCGCCCGAACGCACCCGCAGGGTGGCGTTCGAACGCGCCGAGGCCGTCGGGGTGGCCTCCGAAGACGAACGGGACCGGGCGCTGGCGGCAGCCGCCGACCGGCTCGGCGTCGCTCCCGACGACGTCGAGCAGTCGCTATACGCCGATCGGGAGCCGAACCAGTACCTCGCGTCCTTCGAGAGTCCGTGGGGACCCGACGAGCTGCTCGACCGATACAATCTCTCGCTGGCTCAAACCGCGCTGTTCGACGCGACGGAGGTGCGGATCCGGAGCACCGAACCGCGGGAGCTCGTCTCCGCGGTCAAGCGGCTCGGCCTGTTGTACGAACTCCGCCGGACCGACGGCGGTCGGGAACTGATCGTTACGGGTCCCGACGCGCTGTTCGGCCGGACCCGCCGGTACGGGACGGCGTTCGCCAGGCTGCTCTCGACGATCGCGGGCGCCCCGGAGTGGCGGCTGTCGGCGACGATCGACGACAGGGGAACCGAACGGGAACTGACGCTGGAAACCGGCGACGTCCTGCCCCCGACCGGGGAGCCGATCGCGGAGCCGACCTACGACAGCGGCGTCGAGGCCGACTTCGCCGCTCGGTTCGAGGCGTTGGACCGCCCGTGGACGCTTCGCCGAGAACCGGAACCCCTGGAGGTCGAAACGAGCGTGATGATCCCCGACTTCGCGTTCGACTACGATCACGCCCCGTTTCGGGTGTTCTTCGAGGTGATGGGCTTCTGGACGCCGTCGTACGTCGACAAGAAACTCGACCAGCTCGCGGCCGTCGAGGAGGTCGAACTGGTCGTCGCGGTCGACGAGTCGCTCGGACTGGATCCGGAATCGTCCACCGAACAGCGGACCGAAACCGGGGACGCAACGGCGGAGGTGGCCGCCAGGGATCACCGGGTGATCCCCTATTCGGGAACCGTCCGCGTGAAAGACGTCGTCGACACCCTCCGGGAGTACGAAACCGACCTGATCGCGCGGGAGATCGAACGGATCCCCGAGGAGATCGTCCCCGACGCCGCGGTCGTTTCCCTCGCCGATCTGGCGGCCGACTACGGCGTGAGCGTCGCGGCGGTCGAAGACAACGCGTTCCCGGACCACCGACTCGTGGGTCGGACACTGGTGCGACCGGACGTGCTCGAAGAGATCGACGACGAACTCGAACCGGGAATGTCACTTTCGGCGGTCGAGGCGGTGATCGAATCCCGGGGACTGTCCGACGCGAGCGCAGTCCTGTCGGCGCTGGAGTATCGGATCGAGTGGGAGGGCCTCGGCTGCGGTCGCCTCCGCCGACGCGGGGAGTGATCCGGCGGTTCCGCCCCGGGAACGCTGGAACCGCCCGAGCGTTGAAATCCGAAGACGCGACGACACCGTGCCATGTCCAGCGAACTCAGGCTGTTCGCGGGGGAGTGTACGACGACGTTCGAGGGGACCCGATCGCGAATCCAGCACGGCTACGTGGTCGTGCTGCTCAAACCGGACGACACCGTGCTAGTTCACGACGCCGACGGCTACCAGCCGGTGGCGTGGCTCACCCGACCCGACGAGGCGGCAGTCGAGCATCACAGTGACGGAACGGCCACCGAAGACGCCGAGTTCACGATCACTGCTCGGACCGGCGATCAGAAGCTCACCGTCGAGTCGCACGGCGAGGGAACCGTCCGAACGATCCCGATCGGGGAGGCGGGAGTTCCGGTGGGCGAGTGTGTCGCAACCGACTGTGAGGGAACGCTCGCGAGAACAGGTGGCGACGTCGCCTGCGTCGACTGCGGGGAACGCTACGGGCTGCCGGCAGGGGCGACCGTACTGGACCGTCAGTGTGACGACTGCGGGCTCCCGCAGATCCGCGTGGACCGGGGCGAGACGTTCGAGGTGTGTCTCGATTACACCTGCGAGTCGCTCAACGACCGAATTCGGGAGCGATACGATCGCGCGTTCGACTGTCCCGACTGCGGGAGCGATCTCCGGATCCGGGTCACGGACGGCCGCCCATTCTTCGGCTGTGAGGGCTATCCCGACTGCGAGACCGCCTTCTCGATCCCCGCCGGCGTCGTCGTCGGCCTGTGCGACTGCGGGCTGCCGGTCTTCGAGACCGCGACCGGACGGCGCTGTCTCGACGGCACCTGCGACAGCTATCTCGAGTGAGCCACCGATCGCGACGCCGACGCTCTGCCGGCGTGCCCGATCGAACCGGTGATCATAAGCGGCCGCCGGCCAGGGATCCCGTATGCACATCGAAGGGACCCTGCGCGGCGAGGAGGTCCGCGTCGGCGGCGACGCGCGACAGCGCTTCTACGACGCCAGGGGCTACGGCCGACCGCTCGGAGGGAACGAAATCGCCCTCTCCCGGGTCGAGGCGGCACACCTGCTGTTCCGGGGTGATCTCGACGAAGTGACGGTCGACGGACGGTCGATGACGTTCGAGGAGTTCTTCGTCGACGCCGCCGCGGCCGGCGACCGGTTCGCGCTCCGGTTTCTGGTGTATGCGGACCTCCGGGAGCGCGGGTTTTACCTCTCGCCGGTGCGGGAGGGCTGGCCCGGCGAGCGGGCGGTCGATCCCGATGCCCCGGGACGGGTGGACTTCGCCGTCTACGATCGGGGTGAGGGACCGCCGGACGGATCAGTGGCGTACCGCGTTCGCGTCGTCGGCGAGCGTGAGCGGCTTCCGGCGGCCGAGCTGTCCGGCGTACTCGCGATCGTCGACGAGGAGAGCGACCTCACCTACTTCGAGACCGGGGCGCCGGCGATGGACGGATCGACGACGCACGACCCCCCTGCGTCAGTCGATGGAGTGCTGCTCGAGGATCGGGTCGTCGTCTGGGACGCCCCCGACTCACTGTACGAGCGGGGGTTTTACGGCCAGCCCCTCTCCGGGAGAACCGGGCCCGTCGAGGACGCGCTCCAGCTTTCGCTGGTCGAGGCGGCCTCCCTCGCAGCCGAGGGGGTGCTGTCGCTTTCGTCCGTGATCGGTGGGGACAGCTCGGGGGACGACGTTCCGGCCCTCGCGTCGATCGTCGAGCGGGGGCGCGCCGTCGAAGGCGAGCGGTTCGATCGCCGGCTCCGGGTGTACCGGCAACTCAGAGACGCGGGGATCGTTCCGAAGACTGGCTTCAAATTCGGCGCCGATTTCCGCACGTACGCGAACGTAGAATCCGTCGAGGAACTCCCACACTCGGAAACGCTCGTGCGGGTGTTGTCCCCGGATCACGTCTTCGATCCCCGCGAACTGTCGCTGGACGTCCGGCTGGCGGGCGGCGTTCGCAAGCGAATGGTTTTTGCGTTGACCGACGGGAGTACAGTCGAGTACCGTTCGGTAGCTCGACTCACGCCATGACCGGAGCCCAACCATGACCGACGAGAACGAAGCCACGGACGGAGGCAGCGACACGGCAGCCGGCGCGGACGACCTGGCGCTGGACCCGTGGGGCTCCTCGACCGTCTCCGATTACCGGAAGCTGTTCGAGGAGTTCGGCATCGAGGAGTTCGAGGACGTTCTGTCGGGGGTTCCGAACCCCCACTACCTGATGCGCCGGGGCGTCATCTTCGGCCACCGGGAGTACGATCGGGTCGCCCGGGCGATGGCGAACGACGAGCCGTTCGCAGCGTTGTCGGGCTTCATGCCGACGGGTGATCCACACATCGGCCACAAGCTGGTGTTCGACGAGCTGATCTGGCACCAGGAGCAGGGCGGGGACACCTACGGCCTCATCGCGGATCTGGAGGCCCACTCCGCGCGGGGGATCCCGTGGGAGGAGATCGACGAACACGCTCGCAACTACCTGCTGTCGTTGATCGCGCTGGGTTTCGATCCCGAGGAGGGAGAACTCTACCGGCAGGCGGACAACCAGGACGTCCAGGATCTCGCCTTCGAACTCGGCTCGAAGGCCAATTTCTCGGAGTTTCAGGCGATCTACGGGTTCGAGGGCGACACCAGCGTCTCACACATGCAAAGCGTCGTCACCCAGATGGCCGACATCCTCTACCCGCAACTGGAGGAACCGAAGCCGACCGTGATCCCGGTCGGCCCGGATCAGGATCCGCACGTCCGGTTCGCCCGCGATCTGGCCGCGCGGTTGCGCTACTTCGGGATCACCGAGGCGTTCGCGAGTTTCGAGGTCGATTCGGACGAACGTAAGCTGCTCTCTCGGGCGTACGAGGCGCTGTCGGAAGAGGGCTCCCTGGACCACGAGGACGGGGGGCCACCGCGGTGTGAAGACGCCGCCGACTGGCTCGAAGAGTCGGCCGACCCATCCCCGGTTCGAGAGTCGCTGGTCGGGAAGCTCCGGGCCGCCGGGAAAGAGCCTCTTCGACCCCGGGTTCGGTTCCTCGACCGCAACGCCACCGACGAGGCCTTCGAGGCGCTGATCGAAGCGGTGGACGGCGAAAAGCGCGTCTTCGACGAACACGTCGACAGCTTCGAACTGTCCCGAAAAACTGCCGAGGAGCTGGCCCGCGAGATCGAGATCGACCACGGTGGGTACGGGTTCATGCTCCCCTCGTCGATCTATCACCGGTTCATGACCGGCCTCACGGGCGGGAAGATGTCCTCCTCGGTGCCCGCGAGTCACATCTCGCTTCTGGACGACCCCGAGGACGGATACGAGAAGGTGAAGGCGGCGACCACAGGCGGCCGGGAGACCGCAGAACTACAGCGCGAGCTCGGCGGCGAGGCCGACGACTGTCCGGTGTACGAACTGTACGCCTATCTACTGGCCGGCGACGACGACGAGTTTGCCACCGCGGTGTACGACGAGTGTGTCGGCGGCGAACGCCTCTGTGGCGGCTGCAAGGAACAGGCCGCACAACTCATGCGGGAGTTCCTCGCGGATCACCAGGAGAAACGCGAGGAGGCCGAAGCGATCCTCGAGGACCTCGATATCGAACTCGACGCCGAACGGCGCGGCGTGCCCGGCGACGAGCACTGAGGGGTGTTCTAACGGAGTTTCCGGCAGCCGACGCCGGACTATAGATCGTCCACGACGTCGATCACCTCGTCGATCGCCTCGGCGTATCGGCGTGCGCTTTCGTATAAAAGCAGCGCGAGGTCGAGTTGCATCGCCCACTCGGAGTCGTCGACCGCGTGGGCGTCTTCCGTCAGGCGTTCCACCCGACTGTCGGTTGCCCGCACGACGCCGAGCGGGACGGCAGCGAGATGTCCCACGAGCGGATCGTCGCGATCGAGGTACGGTTCGACGGTGTCGATCGCAGCGCGCTTCCGTGCGCGAAGGTCGTCAGGATCCGCACCGTGTTCGTAGTCGATTTCCTCCCACCAGACGGGATTCGGAACGTCGGAAAACGCCTCGTACAGCGGTATTGTCGGGAGCAACAGCACGTGGGTGTGGGCGGCCCGTCCGTGATCGCCGTCATCGAACAGGCGACTCGCGATTTCGGGGGTCCCGCCGAGGTTGCGCATGGGCCGTTGCAACGCCCCGATCCCCCGCATGGCGAACGTCGAGTTTGCCCCGTCGATCTCGGGGGCCTCGTGGCGAGCGGGGGCCGCCTCGCGGTGGTGCTCGTATTCGTCCACGAGACGTTCGGCGGCCGCCGAAAACTCCGGACGATGATTCTCCCCAGAGCGGGTTTCGACGAGGGACTCGGCGTCTTCGACCGCGGCTGTGGCGCGTTCGAGCTGTCTCCACCGATCTCTGCGTTCGTCTTCCTCCCGTGCGTTCTCGAGCGCGCTGGTGGCCTCGCCGAGTGCCGACTCGATCGTCGAACCGGCAACGATCGCCTCCCCGAAGCTCGCCCCCCGGTAGGGAACCGAGACGGATTCGATCCGTTCTTCCAGGGCCGACGCACGCTCGGCGAACGGCTCGAAGGGCAGTTCGTCGGGGGCTTCGTGTGCGAGTATCCCCACCAGACGCGACCGGACCCGTCGGTACGTGAAAAGCGCCTGCCGACGGGCGTAGTGCATCGCGGGGACGCCGCGGGACCAGATAGTCACAGTTTCGGGCGCCCTGTCACTCAATCGCGCCCGAAGGTTCTCGATGAATTCCTCGGAGTACCGATCGTACGGCGGGTCGAGACGGGGTTCTATCTCCTCGAACCGCTCGACTGCCCGGTCGTACGACGCATCGAGCAGCGTCGAGGTGATGATCTGGTCGTCTTCGATCCGTGGAACCTCGCTTCCGGTGACCTCACGGAGGTCGAGCACCGACGGGTATCGTCGGATCCGGCGCCGTTGCCAGTAGCCGAGGCCGAGGATGCCGGCGCCCGCGGCTCCCGTCGCAGCGAGGACGCGTCGTCTGTGGAGGGCCATAGCTGCCGGCGACTCGTTCGAATGCTGGCACAGTAAATGTACTGCCGGTTCAAAAGGAAACGTCGGTCTCGATGTCTTCGGTCGCCTCCTCCAGGCCGTCCTCGTGGGCGTCCTGGGCGAGCGGTCCCTCGATGTCCGCGTCGGTCAAAAGCTCCCGGAACTCGTCGCGGAAGCGGTCGTTCGCCCGGGTGGATTCCAGTTCGGCGTCGACGACCGCCGAATATCGCCGCACCGTTTCCTCGTCGGCGTCCAGCGTCTCGACGCGTTCCGCCATCGAGACCCCGTCGGCGTGGAGCCGCTTGAGCGTCTCCAGTTCGAACGGCGCGTCCCGGTCCCCGTCGGCGACCAGATGAAGATCCATCCGGGCACGGAACACCCCCTCCCGATCCACGCCGAGGTGGTCGGCGATGGCGTCGTCGTCGGCGCCGTCGAAGTGACACCGAACGACGTCGACGAGCTCCCGGTCGCACAACGAGGAGTCGAACTCGTATCGTTCCCGCATCGTCCCGACGAGTTCCGCCACCCGATCGAGGACTGCCCCCTCGTCCCCGTCGGTCAGCGATCCGGGCGACTCCACCTGGCCCTCCGTCACCGATTCGGAGCCGGTGGCGTCGATGAAGATCTCCCGTAACTCCTCGGTCTTTTCGTCCATGGCTGGGAAGGAACGTGTCGAGCATATAAAAGGTTGCTGTTCGAACCACAGGGTTCAAGCGCGTCCCGAAAAACGGCCATCCATGGCAACGAGGGCCGAATCGGTCGAACTCGTCGAGGAAGGAACCGTCACGAACCTCGCCAGGGCCGGGCTGTTCGCCGCGCTGGTCGGCGCGTTCGCGTACGTGGCGATCCCGACGCCGTTCTCGCCGGCTCCGGTGACCCTGCAGGTGCTCGGGGTGTTCCTCGCCGGGATCCTGCTGGGACCGGCGTGGGGCGGGTTTTCGATGGTGCTGTATCTGGCGGCCGGCGCGCTGGGCGCGCCGGTGTTCGCCGGCGGCACCGCGGGCCTCGGCGTTCTCGTCGGGGAGACCGCCGGATACCTGTGGTCGTACCCGATCGCGGCCGCCGTCGTCGGCGCGATCGTCCACCGCGGAACCGAACTGCGCCCCCCGAAGGAGGCAAGTGTTGGCCTCCTCGTCGGCGCGATGGTGGTCGGTGTCGCCGTCATCTACGGGGTCGGGACGGTCGTGATGGCGGCCGTCCTCGGACTCACTCTCCTCGAGGCGTTCCTCCTGGGGGCGGCCGCTTTCGTCCCGTTCGAGGTCGCGAAGATCGCCGCCGCCGTCGGAATCGTGCACTCGGATCGCCTCGCCGCAGTGTGAACCGATGGCCCGACCATCGACGACGTGGTGTCGGACTGATTCAAGATGATCCAGGTCCGTAACGTCACGGTGCAGTACGGAGACGTCGTCGCCGTCGACGACGTTACCCTCCAGATCCCCGACGGCGAGTTCCTCGCGCTGGTCGGGGCGAACGGCTCCGGGAAGACGAGCCTCGTGCGGACGTTCAACGGCCTCGTCACGCCCGACGAAGGGGAGGTGTGTGTCGACGGCCAGGAGGTCAGCTCGAACCCCGTGGCCGCCCGGACGGCCGTCGGCATGGTGTTTCAGGATCCCCGCGACTGTTTCGTCGCTGCAACCGTCGGCGACGACGTGGCGTTCGGGCCGGAGAACCTCGGCCTCTCGCGGAAGGAGATCCGCAAACGCGTAGAGTCGGCGCTTGCAGCCGTGCGAATGGAGGGTCGAGAAGCCGAACGGATCGACTCGCTGTCCGGCGGCGAACGCGCCAGGGTCGCGATCGCGGGGGCGCTCGCGATGGAGCCGTCACACCTCGTTCTCGACGAGCCGTTCGCAGGGCTCGACGCGCCGACGCGGGAGGCGGTCCGCAATCGACTCCGGACGCTTCACGGTGACGGAACCGGGATCGTCGTCGTGACCCACGACGTCGGGACCGTGATCGAACGTGCCGATCGTGTCCTCGCGCTCGCCGACGGCGAGATCGCACTGGAGGCGGACGTGAGCGGGGACGCGGCCCCCGATCCAGCGGTCGAGGACCGACTGGTTGCACTCGGCGTCCCGATTCACGGGCGCGAGTAGCGTGCTCCAGTATCGCCCCGACGACACGGTCGCACACCGGCTCGACCCCCGGACGAAACTCGTCGTCCAGTTCGCGGTGGTCGCCGTCGCGTACGCCTACACAACACCCGAGGGGTTGGCGGTTCTGACGGTCGTTGCGCTCGCGGCGCTTTTCCTCGCCGGGACTGGCCCGATCGCCGCGCTGTACGGCTTCCGGTTCGCACTCCCGTTTCTCGTACTGGCACCGATCATCGCCGGCGTCACCGTCGGCCCGCCGTGGTTCTCGCCGGGCGACGCCGCTGTCACCGGCCTGGCGTCCTACCGGGTCCTGCTCGTGTTGCTCGTGAGCGCGGCGTACGTCCGGTCGACGTCGATCCGGGAGTCGCGGGCGGCGATCCAGCGGACCGTCCCCGGCCGCCCGGGACAGTTGCTCGGGGTCGGCGTCGCCGTTACGGCCCGGTCCCTGCCGCCGTTGCGCCGGGAGCTGCTGGCCGTGCGCCGGGCAATGCGCGCGCGCCTCGGCGAGAACCGATCGCTCCGGGACCGGATCGGGCTGCTCGCCGTCGGTGGCGTCTCACGAGCGCTTGCGAGGGCGGATCGGCTTGCACTCGCACTCCGGGCGCGGTGTTTCTCCTGGAACCCGACGCTTCCGCCGCTGTCGTTCTCGCCGGTCGATTACCTGGTGACGCTGGGATCCGTCGTGACGATTCTGCTCGTTTTGACGGACAAAATACTGCGTTAACCGGCCGAACCGAGCGGAGTTACTTAAACGGGTGAACAAGCTCTTGGCAAGATTTAACCTGTGCGTGGCCACGTGAGAATATATGACAGTTCTACAGGCGGCGACCCGCGAGACGTACTGGACGATCAGTCCGACCGGCAAGGCGATCTTTTACTTCCTCGCCGCGGTCGCGATCCTGGTCTTCCTGTACGGCGCCTACGAGCGAGTCACCCGATACACGAAAGGATCGGAGGATCCGATTCCCCGACTCGATGACCTCGGGGCGCGCGTGATGGACGCGGCGAAGATCGTCGGATCGAACGAGAAACTGTTCGACCGGGACGTCTACGCCGGGATAATGCACACGTTCATCCTGTGGGGGTTCTTGGTACTGCTCATCGCGACGTCGATATTGGCGTTCGACGAGTACGCCTGGCAGCTGCTTCTCGGGGAGTCCTTCTGGGTCGGCGACTTCTACCTCTCGTATCAGTTCGTCGTCGACCTGTTCGGTCTGCTGTTCGTCGTCGGGCTGGGGATGGCCATCTGGCGGCGCTACAGGAACCGTGACGGCCGCGTATGGGGAAAACACACGGATCTCGACGACGACTTCCTGGTGTGGTCGCTGTTCTTCCTGGGCGTGGGCGGCTTCCTCGCGCAGGCGCTTTCGATCATCGGCCAGCCCCAGCGCGCAAACGAGCTCGTCAGCTTCGTCGGCTACGGGATGGCACAGGCGATGATCGCCGCGGGGGTCACTCCCGAGATGGCGGCGACCGCCTACTGGTGGACCTGGTGGACCCACGCGATCGTGGCGCTGGCGTTCATCGCGTGGATCCCGTACGGCAAACCGCTGCACATCCTGTCGTCGTTCGCGAACGTCGTCGCCAAAGACGAGAAGGCTGGCGCGCGCCTGCCGAACGTGCCGGCCGACCTCGAGGAGACCAACGCCGAATCGATCGACGACTTCACCTGGAAGGAGCTGCTCGATCAGGACGCGTGTACGAAATGTGGCCGGTGTTCGTCGGTGTGTCCGGCGAACGCCTCCGGGCGGCCGCTCGATCCCCGCGATGTTATCCTCGATCTGAAAACGTATCGAGAGTCACTCGACGGCGACAACGGCGGCGAGGAGGTGCCGATCGTCGCCGACGGCGGCGTCATTCAGCCGGAGACGATGGAGTCGTGTATGGCGTGTATGGCGTGTATGGACGCCTGTCCCGTCGAGATCGAGCACCTCTCGTCGTTCACGCGGATGAACCGGCAGATCACCGACGAGGGAATGGTCGACCCGAGCATGCAGGACGTGTTCGGCAACGTGATGCAGCGGGGCAACACGTTCGGCAACCAGCAGAGCGCGCGTGCCGACTGGGCCGACGAACTGGAGTTCGACCTCGAGGACGCCCGCGAGGAATCCGTCGAGTACCTCTGGTACGTCGGCGACTACCCGAGCTTCGACGACCGGAACAAGAAGGTCGCCCGGGCGCTGGCCCGGATCTTCGAGGCCGCCGACGTGGAATTTGGCATCCTGTTCGACGACGAGAAGTTCGACGGTAACGACATCCGCCGGGTGGGCGAGGAGTTCCTCTACCTCGAACTCGCGGGCCATCACGTCGAGACGTTCGAGGAGTGTGACTTCGAGAAGATCGTCTGTACCGACCCCCACGCGTACAACACGATGAAAAACGAGTATCCCGAGGTCGACTTCGCCGCCTTCGCCGACGACCCGGTGATGCCCTTCGAGTACGACGAACAGTGGAACGCAGACGGCGCCGTCGACGTGCTCCACTGGACGCAGGTGGCCGAAGAGCTCGTCGCCGACGGCCGACTCGACCTCTCGGGGGCCGAACTGGACTACACCGTCACCTATCACGATCCGTGCCACCTCGGCCGGATGAACGACGAGTACGAGGCGCCCCGCGAACTCATCCGTGCGACCGGCGCCGACCTCCACGAGATGCCGCGCAACCGGAACGACTCCTACTGCTGTGGCGGGGGCGGGGGCGGCCTCTGGCTCGACATCGACGAGGAGACGAAGCCCAGCGAGGAGCGGCTCCGTGAGGCGCTCGAGGACACCGCGGCGGGCGACGCCGTCGAAAAGTTCGTCGTCGCCTGCCCGATGTGTACCACCATGTACGAGGACGGCCGCAAGACCGGCGGCTTCGAGGACGAGATCGAGGTCGTCGACGTCGCCGAGCTGTTGATCGAGGCGCTCGAGGCGAACGGCACGCTCGAGACCGGCGAAGCGGCGGCCGCCTGATCGGGCGTTTATTACTGGAATTTTCACCCGATATAATTCGACTTCTTTCTTTTTCTTACGCGCGCGTGCGAGGCCTTTAAGTCGGATGCCGAGTAAAGCCGTACATAGTTCTATGTCAGAGGATACTGAGTACGGGGCCGGGCAGATCCAGGTCCTCGAGGGTCTCCAGGCCGTACGAAAACGCCCGGCGATGTACGTCGGGTCCACGGACGGCCGTGGGCTCCACCATCTCGTCTACGAGGTTGTCGACAACGCCATCGACGAGGCGCTCGCGGGGTACTGTGACACCATCGAGGTGACGATACACGAGGACAACTCCGTAAGTGTCAGCGACGACGGGCGGGGGATCCCGGTCGATCCACACGAGGAGTACGACAGGCCGGCGCTGGAAGTAATCATGACGGTGCTGCACGCCGGCGGAAAGTTCGATAGCAAATCCTACCAGGTGTCCGGAGGGCTCCACGGGGTCGGCGTTTCCGTCGTCAACGCGCTTTCTCAACGGCTCGAGGCGGAAGTGAAACGCGACGGCTACCTGTGGCGCCACCGGTTCGACCACGGCGAACCCGTCGAGGGCGCCTTCGAACGGGTTCGCCCGCTGGAGGACGACGAGGAGACCGGGACGTACATCCGCTTTTGGCCCGACGACGAGATATTCGAAACCGTCGACTTCTCTTTCGACACGCTCTCCTCTCGCCTCCGGGAACTCGCCTTCCTGAACCCGGGCGTCGAGATCACGCTCGCCGAGGAGGAAACCGACGAGAGACAGATATTCGAATACGAGGGCGGAATCAGGGAGTTCGTCCGCTATCTCAACGAGACGCGGTCGCCGCTCCACGAGGAAGTGATCTTCTTCAGTGAGGAGGAGCAGGGCGTCCACGTCGAGGTGGCGATGCAGGCGACAGAGGAGTTGCAGGGGTCGCTACACGCGTTCGCGAACAACATCAACACCAGGGAAGGTGGGACCCACCTCACCGGGTTCAAGACGGCGCTCACGCGCGTCGTGAACGACTACGCGAACGAACACGACCTCATCGGCGACATCGACGGTAACCTCAAGGGCGAGGACGTCCGCGAGGGGCTCACGGCGATCATCTCGGTGAAACATCCCGACCCGCAGTTCGAGGGGCAAACGAAGACGAAACTCGGAAACAGCGAGGTCCGTGGGATCGTTGAGTCGGCGATGCACGAACATCTGAGCACGTATTTCGAGGAGAATCCCGACATCGCTCGCGCGGTGGTCTCGAAGGCAGCAGAGGCTGCCCGGGCACGGCAGGCCGCAAAGAAGGCCGAAGAGCTCACGCGCCGGAAGTCGGCCCTGGAGACGACGGCGCTGCCGGGGAAGCTCGCGGACTGTCAGACTCGCGACCCGGGCGAAGCGGAGCTGTTCGTGGTGGAGGGAGACAGCGCCGGAGGAAGCGCCAAACAGGGCAGAGACAGGCGCTTCCAGGCGATTTTGCCACTCAAAGGGAAGATTCTCAACGTCGAAAAGCACCGCCTCGATCGGATCCTCGAGAACGACGAGATCCGAGCGCTGATCACCGCGATCGGCACGGGAATCGGCGAGGAGTTCGACATCGAGGAGGCCCGCTACGAGAAGATCATCCTTTTGGTCGACGCCGACGTCGACGGCGCCCACATCCGGACGCTGCTTTTGACGTTCCTCTACCGGCACATGAAGCCGCTGCTCGAGGCCGGATACGTGTACGCGGCCCAGCCCCCGCTGTACCGGATCCGGAAGGGCGGGGACACCTACGACGCGATGACCGAAGCCGAGCGCGACCGGATCGTCGAAGAGGAGTGTGGCGGCGCTCCCGACCAGGTGCAGCGGTTCAAGGGACTCGGGGAAATGAACCCCGACCAGCTGTGGGAAACGACGATGGACCCGGAAAACCGCATCCTGAAACGGATCGCGATCGAGGACGCGGCGGCCGCCGATCGCACGTTCAGCGTGCTGATGGGTGACGCCGTCGAACCGCGAAAACAGTTCATCAAGGAACACGCGAAGGACGCAGAGTGGGTGGACATCTGATGAGTTCAGAGATACCCGATCCCGACGACGATCACGCCGCAGAGGTACAGGTCGCCCGCATCGAAGACGAGATGGAGCAGTCCTACATCGATTACGCGATGTCGGTGATCGCGGGCCGGGCGCTGCCGGACGTCCGCGACGGTCTCAAGCCCGTCCACCGGCGCATCCTGTATGCGATGCACGAGGCGGGCGTGACCAGCCGGGCGAGCCACCGGAAGTCCTCTTCGGTCGTCGGCGAAACGATGGGTGATTACCACCCGCACGGCGACACCGCGATCTACGACACGCTCGCCCGGATGGCCCAGGACTTCTCGATGCGGTATCCGCTGGTGGACGGTCAGGGGAACTTCGGCTCGGTCGACGGGGATCCGCCGGCGGCGATGCGGTACACCGAGGCCCGGATGGCCCCGATCGCCGAGGAACTGCTCGCGGATATCGACAGGGACACCGTCGACTTCGCTCCGAACTACGACGACCGGCTCGAGGAGCCCGAAGTGCTGCCGGCGGCGTTCCCGAACCTGCTGGTCAACGGCTCGTCGGGCATCGCCGTGGGGATGTCGACGAACGTTCCGCCGCACAACCTCGGCGAGGTGATCGACGCGACGATCCACCTGATCGACAACCCCGACTGTACGGTCGAGGACCTGATGGAACACGTTCCGGGACCGGACTTCCCGACCGGGGCGAACATCGTCGGCCGCAATGGGGTTTACAAGGCGTACAAGACCGGCCGCGGGAAGATCCGGGTGCGCGCCGAGTTCGAGGTCGACGAGGAAAAGGGACGGATCGTCATCACGGAACTCCCCTTCCAGCAGAACAAGTCCCGGCTGGTCGAACGGATCGCCGACGACGTAAACGAGGGGACGATCCCTGGGATCCGGGATCTCCGCGACGAGTCGGATCGGGACGGTATCCGGATCGTGATCGAACTCAAGCAGAGCGCGATGCCGGACGTGGTGAAAAACCAGCTGCTCGACAACCATCTCGAGCGCACGTTCGGCGTGATCAACCTCGCGCTGGTCGACGGCGCGCCGCGGGTGCTGACGCTCAAGGAGACGCTCGCGGAGTATCTCGATCACCGCAGGGAGGTGGTCCGGCGGCGCTCGCAACACGAACTCGAGGAAGCCCAGGACCGTGCACACATCCTCGAAGGGCGGCTGCGGGCACTCGAGAACGTCGACGACGTCGTCGAGCTCATTCGGAACGCATCGGATCGCGACGCGGCCAAGTCGGCGCTGCGAGAGGAGTACGGCTTCTCCCAGCCCCAGGTCGAGCACATCGTCGCGATGCAGCTCGGCTCGCTCACCTCGATGGAGTCCGAAGAGATCGAACGAGAGTACGAGGACATCCAGGCCCGGATCGAACGCCTGAACGAGATTCTCGAAAACGAGTCCGAACTACTCGGGGTTATCGAGGACGAGCTCCGGGAGATCAAGGCAGAATACGACGACGAGCGCCGCACCACCTTCGTCGAGGACGACGGCACCGTCACCCACGAGGACCTCATCCCGGAAGCCGAGATGGTCGTCACGATGTCGGAGGACGACTATATAAAGCGGATGTCGCTTTCCACCTTCCGGGCGCAAAACCGCGGTGGAAAGGGGATCATCGGCACGGAACTGAAGGAAGGCGACAGCGTCTCCTCGGTGTTCGTCGCGAACACTCACGATCTCCTGTTGGTGTTTACGACACACGGCCAGATCTACGAGCTCAAGACCTACCAGATACCGGAGATGTCGAGAACCGCCCGGGGCAAGTCGGCAGTGAACCTGCTGGACCTCGAGGACGGCGAGGAGATCACTGCGGTGGTGAACACAGAAGCGCTCTCCGACGAGCAGTACCTGACGATGGTGACCCGGGACGGCTACGTGAAACGGACCTGCGCGAGCGAGTTCGGGCACATCCTCTCGACGGGGATCCGCGCGATACGGCTCGAGGAGGGCGACGAACTGATCGACGTCGAGGTGACCGACGACGAGACCGACCTCGTGATCGGCACCCGCGGAGGGATGTCGATCAGGTTCGACGAGGAGGAAGTTCGTCCGATGGGTCGCAGCGCCCGGGGCGTGCGCGGGATCCGGCTGGAGGGCGACGATCGGGTTGCCGGGATTGCGGCGGTAGATCCCGACAGACACAGCTGGGTACTGACAGTGACGGAAAACGGCTACGGCAAGCGGAGCGACGTCGGCGCCTACCGCGTGCAGTCGCGCAACGGCAAGGGCCTGATCGACATCAAGACGAACGAACGCAACGGCGAAGTCGTCGGGATCGCGACGGTCGGCCCGGGAGATCACCTGGTGACGATGAGCCGCGGTGGGCAGATCATGCGCACCCGGGTGGAGGACCTCTCGATCGTCGGTCGAAACACGATGGGCGTGACTGTCATGGAAGTCGAGCCGGGCGATGCAGTTGCCTGCATGGAGGTCGTCCCGGCCCAGCGGCTGGAGGAGGCGCCAGCCACCGATGAGGATGAGACGACCACCGACGGGGACGGTGAAGAACCGGACACGGATCAATCGAACAGGTAATCCATCAGGAACCGACCGACAGGACCTCTGGTGTCGGTGTCCTCGTGGGTCTGGACCATTACCGCTGTGCAGTCGACCGAATCGACCAGCAGATCTCCCGGCCGGCCGAGAACCCGCCCACGAAAGCCGCCGCGGTCGACGCCGGTCACCAGCAGATCCGCGGTCCCGACGAACCGAACGAGCCCGGAAATCCCGTCCTCGCTTTCGACGACCGTCGATCGCGTAGGAACGGTACACAGGGAGATCAATTCGTCGTGGTAGTTCGCCACAGTTCGGCGCTGCGTCTCCGGCGGGTTCTCCGGAATCGCCTGAAGGAGGTTGATCTCAGCGCCGGTTTCCTCGCCGATCGCGTCCGCGATGAGGAGTTTCAACGGGTCGTACGGTCCACGAGTCGTCACCACGGCAACCTCGTCGATCCCGTCGAACCCCCGATCTTCGACGAGCAACACGTCACACGGCGCGTTCGCGAGGATCTCGTCCGTCTCGCTGCCGAAGAGCCGACGATGCAACTCCTCCCGGCGGCGTTCCACGACCAGCAGGTCGTACCTTCCGTACGCCGCCACGTCGATCATGGCACGCTCGTGATCCCTGCTGTCGATCTCCCGGTACTCGATCGTCGGTCCGTTCCTCCCAGCGGATCCGCGAACGGTTCCGGATTGTCCACCGGACGGTCGAGTTGCCGGTCGGACAGTGCCGTTCTCCGGGAACCATTCCGCCGTGTCCCCCGAGTCAGTCGGGAACCAGTCGGGAACGTCGGCAGCGTGAACCTCCGGATGATCCTCGTCAAATACCCGACGTGGAACGTCGAAGAACTTCACGAGGGAGACTACCGTCGTCCGCAACCGTCCCAGATCCGCCGAGATCCGGAGCATGTTCCGCTGTGTGTCTTCGGGCGTCCGGTCGGTGATCGCAACCAGGACGTCGTACTCGGCGTCGTTTTGAAACAGCCTGCGGGTCCGATCGACCGCGGAGACACCGAGACTCTCCCGTACACCCGCCCTGACGGCCCCTTCGCGGTCGATCGTCCCCCGCGCATACAGAAAGTAGTACGCGACACCCACCGCCACGATGACCGCAGCACCGACGAGCGGAACCGTTCCGACCTGCGTCAAAACCACGATACCACTGACCATGCCGAACACCTGCATCCAGGGGTATAGCGGCGACGTGAATTCGGGATCGTACTCCTCGATCGCCCCTTCGCGGAAGCCGACGAGCGCGAGATTGACGAGGACGAAAACGAGGATCTGGAACGCGCTGCCGAACTTGGCGACCTCAGATATCGGGAGGAACGCCACCATAAACAGGATCATCCCGCCGGTCACGCCGACGGCGAGAACGGGGGTGTGAAACCGGTCGCTGACGCGTTCGAACGCTGCTGGCGCGAGGTCGTCCCGGGCCATCGCGAACGGGAACCGCGAGCCCGACAACAGCCCCGCATTGGCCGTCGACGCGAGCGCCAACAGGGCGGCGATCGTTACCCCGACCACGCCGACGCTGCCGAGCGTCTCCCGTGCAGCGATCGCCATGATCGGGCCTTCGCCCTCCTCGGTGAGCAACCCGTTCGCGTACGCCTCGACGTCGGCCGCTTCCGCAGCGGACAGTTCCGCCACGTCGACGACCCCGATGGCGACGTACACGGTCGCAACGTAGATGACAGTAGTGAGTACGAGCGAGCCGACCATCGCCCGAGGAATCACTCTCCCGGGGTCTTTCACCTCCTCGGCGACGGCGGCGATTTTGATCACGCCGGCATACGAGATGAACACGAGGGCGGTTGCCGCGAGAAATCCGGACTCGCCGACCGCGAAGGCGCCGTCGATCTGTGCGCTCTGGACCTCACCGAATCCACCGGCGACGAACCACGCCATCACAACCAGCATGAGACCGACGATGAGGAACTGTAACCGGCCTGTGCTGGACGTACTGACCGCGTTGAGCACGACGAACCCGACTGCGAGAACCAGGGCGAAGGGAACGATCGGATCGCCGAACACCGGAACCTGTACCTCCCGGAGCCGGGGGAACAGAAACACCAGATACGGCATCCCGCCGATCAACGCGAGCGCCCCTTTAAACGAGAGCATGAACCAGTTTCCAAGGCCCGCGATCGTCCCGAGTAACGGTCCCATCCCGCGTTCGACGTACACGTACGAGCCGCCGTCCTCGGGCATCGCAGTGGCCATCTCGGCGGCCGAGAGCGCCGCCGGCAGTACGAGCACCCCTGAAACGAGAAACGCCATCACGACCGAGGGATGCCCACCGTCGACCGTGACGAAGGCGACGCCGGGAAGTATGAAGATACCGGAGCCGACCATGGCCCCGATTGCGATCGCAGTCGTCGCCGGGAGTCCGAGGTCCCGCTTCAGCCCAGTCGGCACGGCCCCCTCACCTGTCGCGTTCGAGACGTTCCACTCGAGTGTAGCCGTTCGGATCGCACGCGAGGAAATTGTCTCCCACCGCGTTTAGACGCCGATCCAAACGAGTTAGGATCACACCGGGGAGCCGGATTACAACACGCGTTTCCCGAACGCGCTGGCGGCGAGTTCGGTCGCCAGTTCGGCGGTTTCGTTGTGCTGGTCGAGCGTCGGATTCACCTCGACGAGTTCCATCGATCGGAGCGTCCCGGTGTCGGCGACGATCTCCATCGCGGAGTGAGCCTCCCGGTAGGTAACCCCGCCCCGGACGGGCGTGCCGACCCCGGGGGCGACGTTCGGATCCAGCCAGTCGAGATCGAGGCTGACGTGGAGCCCGTCGACCCCGTCGGTCGCGATCGACAGCGCCTCCTCGACGACTTCGGTGATACCGTGCTCGTCGATGTCCGACATCGTGTAGGCGGCGAACCCGCGCTCGCGGAGCAGTTCCTGCTCTGCGGGATCGACGCTGCGGAGCCCGACGAGGGCGATGTTCTCGGGGGAGAGCCGCGGCGCGTTCGCCCACTCCGTGTCGGCGAACTCGTCGATCCCCAGCGCCGCCGCGAGCGGCATCCCGTGGACGTTGCCCGACGGCGAGGTCGACGGGGTGTTCAGGTCGGCGTGGGCGTCAAACCAGACGGCGCCGACGTTCGCCTCGCGTGCGGTCCCCGAAAGCGATCCGATGGCGACGCTGTGGTCGCCACCGAGCACGAGCGGCGTCTCCCCGTTGGAGAGTGCGAGTGCAACCTCGTTTCCCAGCTGTCTGGAGACCGCAGCCGTCTCCCGGAGGAACTTCGCGCGACCGCCCGGGGGTTCGTCTGCGTCCGGATCCCGCTCTTCTGCACGGGGAACGAAGAGGTCGCCACCGTCCCGAGGGTCACTGCCTGCCGACTCGAGCTCCTCGGCCAGTCCGGCATAGCGGATGGCGGACGGTCCCATGTCGACGCCGCGTCGGTTTGCGCCGAAGTCCGTCGGCGCCCCGATGATCCGGACGGTTCTCATACTTCGAGTGGAACTCTCCGGCCGCTTGAACTTCCCGATCGGGCGCAGGATCGACGTGCCGGAGACGGTGCGGGCGTCAAGTTCATACCGTCCCGTTCCCAACGGACGGACAGGAAATGCGGCGTGACTACTTCGAACTGGACGTCCGAAACGTCGACTGGATCCGGAAGGGCGGCGAGCCGCAAAAGCCGTTCGTTCGGATCGACTTCCACGGGCCCGAAGAGCTGCTCGAAGGTCAACTCGCCGACGTCGACGAGGACGACGGGGAGCTTCTCGAGGCCGAGAACGTCGACGTCTCCTTCCGGCTGCTCGAACCCCACGAGGACGACCCCGACGCCGAGGGCGTGGTGAGCGTGACGAACAGGCTCACCGGCGACTTCGTCTTCGAACTCAACGCCACGGCCGGGGATGTACTCCAGTTCATCCGCGCCGCACGCGAGTACGGGCGTTCCGACGGCTCGGACGGCCAGTACCGCATCGAGATCGATTACGAGGGGAACCCACTCGTCGAGTACGAGAAGGGCACGTTCCTCGTGTACGACGCCGACGGGAACCTGCTTCGACGCGAGAGTCTCATTCCCTCCGGGATCGAACTGTGAGGAACGTCACGGACAGGCGGCGAAACCCGTTCGGAATGACTCCCCCGTGCGATCGCTACGTTCCGGGGTACGGCGACGCGAACGCCGACTTTCACGTCGTCGGTGACCATCCCGGCGTCCACGGCGGCATCGAGACGGGTGTTCCGTTCACTGGGGCCCCGTGGTCGGCATCGTTCCTCGCGGCGCTCGTCGACGCCGGCCTCCTGGTCGACGATGATCCCGAACGGCCCCGGGTGGCGTCGACGTTTTTCTCGTATCTCCACAGCTGTGTCCCCGACGTCGAACCGCCGACCCCGAAGTCCTACGCCGACATGGAACGGTTCTTCGACGCGGAACTGCGGGCGATTGCCGCCCACGTACTGCTTCCGGTCGGCGAACGCGCAACCGAACACGTGCTCGAAACCTACACCGCGAGGGATCCGGAGCGCGCACGGGAGATGGATCGGCTTCACGCGAGTGAGCTCCACGGCTCCGGCTTCCTCGTCGTGCCGATCAAGGACCCCACAGACTGGAGCGACGACGACGCCGACAGACTCGTCGAAGCGCTCGTGGTACTGCAGGCAACCGACTACAGGCGAGAGTCCGATCTCGGCCGGTTCCTTCCCGGTGGAGACCCGTATTACGTCAGGTGACATCCGTTCATCGACATCGATTTTGAACACTTATTAGTAGTCGTTCGTTCGGGTTTTACCCAAATAAAGTAATATTCGAACAGATTATTAGCAACCGCCGGTGAATGTTGGCACGAAAGAAGAGATAAACTTAATATCGTCCTACGACACGAATGGCGCGAAACAGTCGCGCCGACACGGACTAGTGCTCCAGTGGCTTGGTCAGTCAATCGACCGTTTCAGGTCGCCCTCCCGGCCGTCCGGTCGGGAGGATCCGTGTCACGACGAACGCAGTCGAGTCCTACTGCTATCCGGCCCGGAGATATCTCCCAACGTCGACGAGGAAGGCGACGACCGCCCCGACCGGAATCACGACGAGCAAAAGCGCCGTCACCGCGACCGGGACGCCCTCGGCCAACACCCCGGGCACGGGGACGCCCGCCACCGCGAACGGGAGATCGCTCGCGAGCAGGAGCCACACCGCGGGCAAGAGTGCTGCGACCCCGTACAGGCGAGCGGCACCACGACCGAACCGAAGAACCGTAGTACCGACTGTCACCGGAAGGAGAACGACCCCGACCGCGAACGCGATCCCGGTGACAGCGTCCGGTGACGCCAGAACGTACACGATCGGATCAATGAAGCCGGCGCTCGCGAACACCGTCTCCTGGGGTGTAGCTGACACCTCGTCGGCCAGCGTGGCGAGAGTGCCCGCGTTGGCGGAGAGATACGCGGAAAGCCCCGCGAGATAGACAACGAGCCCGACGAGTGACGCGTACAACCCGCGGCGGAGGCCTACCCGATGAGCGTCGACGCCGGTACTCTCGCGCACGTCGGTCGTCGTCGACGGATCCTCATCGGCGGCACCCTGCTCCGATGCAGTCGTCGTTCCGTTCGTTCGCGGGTCGGTCGTACCGACGCCCGTCGAACTCCCTTCCGCCTTCGATGACGCCGAACCGGACGTTCCCGTCGCGGTTCCGGTAGTAGAACTGTTTTCGGCAGCGCTCGACCCAGAGGTGGTTCTCCCAGCAGTGGTGTCTGTCGCCGTCGAACCCGTCGCCGTCGAACCCGTCGCCGTCGAACCCGTCGCCGTCGACCGACCGGTACCCGAACCCGTCGACGTGGCGCCACTGGAGGTTGCACCGCTGGAGGTTGCACCGCTGGAGGTTGCACCGCTGGAGGTTGCACCGCTGGAGGTTGCACCGCTGGAGGTTGCACCGCTGGAGGTTGTACCGCTGCCGGTCGAAGAGCGCGATTCCTCCCTCGAACCGCTTCGGCCCGTGCTGCTCCCTGCCGAGTTTGTCCCGCTCGAGGCGGAACCGTCCCATCGGCCGGCGCCGCCGGACGATCCGGCAGATCGTGCGGTCGTCTCGGTCGCAGCGGGCGTCGGATCCGTTCCCGAAGAGTCCGAACTGTCCGACCCGTCGTCGACCGTCGACACGACCGTGGTTGGAAGCCCGCCGAGCTGTTCTCGGACGTACGATCGATGACCGAGCCGGTCGTAGCGTGCCCGCTCTTTCGGATTCGAGAGCGTCTCGTAGGCGCGTTTTACGACCTTGAACTGTGCGTCCGCGTTCTCCCTGTCGTTGACGTCGGGGTGGTATCGGCGGACTGCCCGTCGGTACGCGCGTTTCAACTCCTCGTCGTCGGCGTCCTCGTCCACCTCCAGCAGATCGTAGAAGTCCGCCGACATTGTCTGCAATCGAATAACGAGCCGCCCCGTTTCAACGTGACTCTCTAAATATCAGTACTGAAATCCACGAGGGATCCGCCCGGGCTTTCCGTACGTTCATATTCGTTCCCGTCCGATCCGAAAACGTGCAGCGAATACAGCTCGGAAACACGGTGTTCGAGGGCGAAAACGACGTCTACCTGTTCGACGGCGATACCACGGCGTTGATCGACACGGGCGTCTCGCTGCCGTCCGTGCGGGAGGAACTGCAGTCGGGGTTGGCGGAGCTGGGCATCTCGTTTGGCGACGTCGACGAGATCTTCCTCACTCACTGGCACCCGGACCACTCCGGGCTCGCGGGCGAGATCCAGGCGGCGTCCGGCGCGACCGTCCGGATCCACGAGGCCGACGCGCCGCTGATCGACGGCAGTCAGCGATCGCTGCTCGAGGATCCCGCGGCACAGCGAGCCCAGTTCGACGACTGGGGGATGCCAGAAGAGCCGAGAGCGGAGCTCCAGGCGTTTCTCGGAAACGTGATGGAGGACCTCCGCGGCGAGCCGGTCGACACCACACCGATCTCCGACGGGGAGACGTTCGTGGTGAACGGAACGGAGCTTTCGGTGGTCCACCTTCCGGGGCATACGGCCGGAAGCGTGGCCTACGAGTTCGAGGCCGAGGAAGATCGACTGTCGGAACGTGCCGATCGTCCCCCAGGACGTGAGGCGTTCGTCGGCGACGTCATCCTGCCGGAGTACACCCCGAACGTCGGCGGTGCCGACACGCGCGTCGAGGATCCGCTGGGAACGTACGTCGAGAGCCTGGATTCGATCGTCGAGCGGGGCTGGAACCGGGCGTGGCCGGGCCACCGATACCCGATCGACGATCCCCCCGCCCGTGCGGCGACGATCCTCGAACACCACCGCCGCCGGACGCAGCGAGTCGTCGACAGCCTCGAAGAGGAGGGTCCGGCCGACGTCTGGACGGTGTCGGCGCGGCTGTTCGGCGACCTCGAGAACATCCACATCCTCCATGGGCCCGGGGAGGCCTCCGCCCACCTCGATCACCTCCAGCGGGCCGGCGTCGTCGACCGGAACGACGACGGAGTGTACGCGCTGTGTGAGGAGTCACCCGACGTCGACGCACTGTTTCCGTCGCCCGCGCGACGATCGAACGTTTGAAGAGTACGACATCTGGCGCGATCGCCGAGGCTATGCCCCGTCCTCGAGGAGCGACTCGACGTATCGGTCGACGTGGCGATCCATGCGCCGCTTGAATCCGGCCCGCCTCGCGAGTCGATCCAGCTCCCGGGAGACGTAGGTTCCATACTGGAGCGCCTTCTTCTCTGCAGTCCAGACCGATCGCGGAACGACGTCGGTTTCGTCGGCGAATCGGCGGAGTGCAACCTTCCGGATCCCGCCATCGACGAGCAGCTCCGGAGGCAGTCGGAGCGCCGCCTCGACAACCCGGTCCTGGAGGAACGGGGCGGCGACGTCGACGCCGGCCGCCCGAATCGCCGTTACGTCCCGGGCCAGCTGCTCCGGAAGCGTCGCGATCACCTCCCGGACCGCCCCCCGAACCGACTCCGCCTCGACCCGGTGATCGTCGGCCGGGTCGACGACCTTCGCGTAGCCGCCGAACAGCTCGTCGGCCCCCTGGCCGACCGCGAGCGTCCCGTAGCCGTCGGCCGCCGCGCGTTCGGCGACGATCGAAAGCGGGATCGCTATGGCGACGTCCATCGCGTTCGTCCGCCCAGTCGCGGAGACGACGCGGGGGACCGCACGCCGGAGCGTTTCGTGTGTGAGTTCGATCACTCGCAGGTCCCCCGACCGGCCCATGGCGTCAGCCGCCTCCCGCGCAGCGGCGACGTCGTGACATCCCTCGAACCCGACGACATACAGCGGGGCGTCCGGGTGGCCCGCCGCCACGAGCGCCGAGTCGACCCCGCCCGAGAAGGCGACGGCGACGTCGTCCGAAGACGACTCTTTCCGGTTCGATCCCTCACCGTCGGGCCGCTCGATCCCGAGTGCGGGAGCCAGCGCCCCTCGAAGCCGGTCGAGTGCGGCACCGGACGCCTCCGGCGACGGCCTCGGGAGGCGCCATCGCCGTGTCCGGTTCGCCCATCCCCCGTCGCGTTCCGGCGACCACGTGACACCGGCGGGGAACAACACCGGGTCGTCCAGCGGTCCCGGCTCGAACGCCCAGTCGACGGCAGGCGGGCCAGTGTCCGATCCGTCTGTCCCCGACGTCTCCGAGGTCGTCTGCCCCTCCAGGAACAGCGGTTCGCGGCCGAGAACGTCCCGGAACAGGGTTCCATCGAGCCGCCCCGCAAAGCCCGCAAGCGACGCCGGATACCCGGAACGGGATCCGGGAAGCGGCTCGCGATCCGCGATGGTTCGCCGAACGATCGACGGATCCGCACCACAGACGTCGGGTCGTGTCACGGCAGAACAGCACCCATCCGGATCACCCGCGTGCGGTCTCGAGCAGTTCGTCCACCCGACGGTAAATCCGACGCTTCGCCCCGCCTGCTGCCTGCCGGAAGCTGATGTGCCAGGGTGTGCGCTTCCCGACGACGCTCGTTCGTCCCGCCGCGATCGCCTCGAGGATCGCCCCGGAGGTTCGGGCGTCGGCATCGACGTCGGTGACCGCCTGACCGACCATCTCGGAGATGTGCGCGTCGCTGCCGGCAGTCATCGAAAGCCCGCGAGCCCGGGCGAAGCGTTCGGCCTTCCGGTTGGCCCGGCCGGTGAGCAGCCGGGAGTTGTACACCTCGATCGCGTCGGCGCTCGCGAGCTGGTCGTCGGTGACGTGGGGGGCGACCCCGTGACGCGACTTCTGAAACGGGTGGGGAATCACGGCGATCCCGCCCTGTTTACGGATCCGGTCGAGCGTCTCGTCGTACGGAAGCCCCGCGGGAACGAGCTCCTCGACACCCAGCGCGAGGACGTGGCCCACCGCGCAGGTAACCTCCATGGCCGGAATACCGACGAGCCCGTACTCCGGCGCCAGCTCGGCGGCCTCGAGGCTCGCGTCGATTTCGTCGTGGTCGGTGACGGCGAGCGCGTCGAGTCCGACGGCCGCCGCCTGCCCGAGGAGGAGTTCCACCGGATCCCGCCCGTCGTGAGACAGCGACGAGTGCGCGTGTAACTCGACCGATAACACGGCCGCAGCTACGAGTGTGGACTTAAAAAGGATCACGGTAGCATCTGCCGATCCGTCGTCCCTGCGTCGAGGGACACCACGTTCGTGCATATAGAAAAGCATTAATCCGCTCTATCTGACCATATAAGTGGATGAGTCTCTCCGATTCGGATCACGAGCGCATCACCGCCGAACTCGACCGGGAGCCGACACCTGTCGAGGCGGCGCTTTTCGAGAACCTCTGGAGCGAACACTGCGCGTATCGCTCCTCCCGACCGCTCCTGGGCGCGTTCGAAAGCGAGGGACCGCAAGTAGTCGTCGGCCCGGGAGACGACGCCGCAGTCGTCGCGGTGCCGAAGCCGGAGGCGTCCCGTCTTCCCCCGGGCGAGCGGGACGAGCACGACTACACGGACACGTACCTCACGTTCGGCATCGAGAGCCACAACCACCCCTCCTACGTCGATCCGTTCGACGGCGCCGCGACCGGGGTCGGCGGGATCGTCCGCGACACGATGAGTATGGGGGCGTATCCGATCGCGCTGGCGGACAGCCTCTACTTCGGCTCGTTCGATCGAGACCACTCCCGATATCTCTTCGAAGGCGTCGTCGAGGGGATCAGCCACTACGGAAACTGTATCGGCGTCCCGACGGTCGCCGGCAGCGTCGACTTTCACGACGGCTACGAGGGGAACCCGCTCGTCAACGTCGCCTGCGTCGGCCTGACCGACGCCGACCGGGTTGTCACCGCAGAGGCGCAACAGCCGGGAAACGCGCTCGTTCTGGTGGGGAACGCAACCGGCCGCGACGGGCTCGGCGGGGCGTCGTTCGCCTCCGAAGACCTCGGAGAGGACGCACAGACGGAGGATCGCCCCGCGGTGCAGGTCGGGGATCCGTACGCCGAAAAGCGGCTCATCGAATGCAACGAGGAACTCATCGAGGAGGAGCTCGTCATCTCGGCCCGCGACTTGGGCGCGGCGGGGCTGGGCGGCGCCTCCTCGGAGATGGTTGCAAAGGGGGAACTCGGCGCCCACATCCAGCTCGAACGGGTCCACCAGCGGGAGCCGAACATGCGACCCCTCGAGATCCTGCTCGCCGAGTCCCAAGAGCGGATGTGCTACGAGGTCCGCCCCGAAGACGTCGGGCGGGTGCGCGAGCTCGCCGAGCGGTTCGATCTGGGCTGTTCGGTCATCGGGGAGGTGACCGACGGGAACTACGTGTGCACGTTCGCCGACGAAGCGGGCAGCGAGGACGAGGACGCAACGCGGGACACCGTCGTCGACGTGCCGGCAGAGTTCCTCGCCGACGGCGCTCCGATGAACGACCTCCCGATGACCGAGCCCGAAACACCCTCCCAGGAGCTTCCGGACGTCTCGCTGGAGGCGGCAGTCGAAGCAGTCGTTTCGAGCCCGACGACCGCAAGCAAGCGGTGGGTGTACCGACAGTACGACCACGAGGTCGGCGTCCGAACGGCAGTGGGGCCCGGCGCGGACGCGGCGGTGCTCGCACTCAGGGAACTCGCCCCCGAACCCGAGGCGAACGTCGGCGACGGCGTGGGGCTCGCGATCTCGGCGGGCGCCAACCCCAACTGGACGAGCGTGGCGCCGTACGACGGTGCCCGGGCGATCGCCATCGAGAACGCCGCAAACCTCGCGGCTGTCGGCGCCCGGCCCCTCGCGGCGGTTGACTGCCTGAACGGCGGCAATCCCGAAAAACCGGACGTGTACGGCGCGTTCGCCGCGGTCGTCGACGGACTCGCCGACGCCTGTGCCGGGCTCGACGTGCCGGTCGTCGGCGGCAACGTCTCACTGTACAACGACTCGACAGCAGGTCCGGTGCCCCCGACGCCGACGCTCGCGGTGATCGGAACGAAACGCGGCTACGACGCTCCCGGAATCGAACTATCGGGTCGGACGGACACGGAGCTGCTCGTCGTCGGCGAGGGGTCCGACTGCCTCGGCGGCTCCGAGTATCTCGTCCGGTGTGGCGGGAGCGATCGGTTCCCGACGCTACCGGCGGATCCGGCCGCCGCCGTGGATTCGCTGGCGTGGGTCGCGTCCCTGGAGTCGACGGTGGCGGCCCACGACGTGAGCCACGGCGGACTCGTCGTCACGCTCGCGGAGATGGTGACCGAAGAGGCGGGCGTCGACGTCTCGCTCCCGGATCGAATCGCGGCGTTCGAGGAGACACCCGGACGGCTCGTCGTCGAGACGACCGACGAAAACGCAGTCCGGGACGCTGTCGGGGACGCCGTTCCGGTGGAGTCGCTGGGGGCGTGTACCGACGACGGTCGCTTCTCGCTGTCCGTGGACGGGGAAACGATCGAACTCTCCGCCGGCGAGATCGCCGAAAAGCGGGCAGTCATCGAACGGGAACTGGAGTAGGAAAATTTGAATACGGAAGACAGCCGACGAAGAAGAAAGTGATATCTCTGCATAATAGTACGTTATAAGACACATATGTGTGAGGAAGGAACCACCGAAGAGCAGTTGCGCCGGTTGTCCAGAGAAGTTCCCGCTCACAGATTTTAACCGGTTTGTACAGCAGATGGAGAAATAGATCGAAACGGACCTGCCGCTGCCGAAAACGTATATAAGATACGATAAGCCGTCATACGGACGTTTGAATTCTTGAAAAGTGATCGCACCCACATAGTATAATATTCCCCACACTTAACAAATCGTGTATTTATTAGTATACTACGTTTCCCCACCATACGGCCGAAGGAATCGAAGGGCTACCGACCGCGTCGGTCTATCGTCCGTTGAAGGGAACGACCGCGTCGGTCTATCGCCCGTTGAAGGGAACGACCACGACGGGGCAGCTGGCGTGTGAAAGCACTTCGCCGGGGCGGCTCCCGAACACGGCTTTGCCGGCCGGGCTCCGCTGACGGCTGAAGAGGTAGATCCGATCGGCGCTGTCCTTCGCTGCGAGTGAGGCGATTTCCTTTCCGGGTTTGTTCCCCGCTTTTATCCCCCGTACGCGGGTCACAACCGGACTGTCCTCGATGGCGGACTCGATCGCTTTCACGCCGGACTTGCGAGTTGCGAGTTCGTCGAGAGAGTACGGCGCCTCCGACTCCGGGATGTTCAGGTTCGCACGGGTCGATTCGAGGTCGTCACCCTCGAACACGTAGAGGATGACAACTTCGGTCTCCTCGGACGGTTCGATGTCGAGCGCGATGTCTGCGACGTCACGGGCCCAGTTCGGATGGCCCGGAACGGAAATGTAGACCGTGTTCATCGGGTGTACGTTCGGCCGACAGCGGTAAGGTCGTGTCCCCGAACATAGCGAACCGTTTTTATCGGGAGTCGGGAAAACCAAAAAGAGACAGAGACTCAACGCGGGCCGTCCGCAGCCAGATTGAGATACGGAAGCAGGAACGATACCATCTGTCGTTCGGCCTTTCTGAGGTGATTCGATGCGGTGGTCTTGGTGATCCCGGCTTCCTCGGCGATCTCTTCGAGCGTTACCCCCCGCGGGATCTCGTAGTATCCGCCCTCGACGGCGGTGTTGAGCACCTCGAGACGGCGGGGCGGGACCGAGCCGAGTAGCTCCTGCCACCCGGCAGCGCTCGGTGTGACCTCCCGAGAGAACTCTTCGGAGACCCTCTCGAGGGTCACGTCCCCGAATTCCTCGAGCAGTTCGACCGCGTTAGACAGTTCCTCACGGTCAGAAACGAGCAGGGTGAACCGTTCTCTCCCCCCCTCGAGAACAGTCGGTCCCACTGGAAGGAATCCCTCGTAAAGCAGACTCTGAAGCGGCGTGAACTCCCCCAGTTCGCTGCGGATGAACAGGGTTGCAACCGACCGTTCCCCGGTGCCGGGAGTGTACCGTTCGATCACGTCCACAGCCGACGTTCGCCGGTGGTTCCGGATCACTGAAACCGCCTCGGACAGCTGTGAGGATTCCAAAGAGAACAACCCGATGTACTCTCGGTTCCGAAACGTCGACGCGAGGAACTCCCCGAACGCGTCGTAGTCGGCAAGCTCTTCGGTCCAGTTTCCGGTGTACCGCACGGAGAGTTCGGCTGTGAGCATAGTCGGAGTTGATCAGCCGGCCGGCGATGTGTGGAATACAGTCATTCGCCCTCGAGGATCTCGGTTCGCTTCTCGTCGACGTACGCAAGCAGCTCCGATTGGACGTCGGAATCGATCGTCGGGCGTTCGTACTCCGCAAGCAGCTCGCCGACCCGTTCGTGGGCGCGTTCGTAGGAGCTTTTCTTTCCGTTCTCCGCCCAGGTGTCGTACGACTTCCGGTCGTACACCTCGGGAATGAGAAACTCCGAGCGGGAGTGTGTGAGCGTGTGACGCTTGTTGAGGAAGTGACCGCCCGGCTCCACCTCCTCGATGAGATCCAGCGCGAACGAGTCGTCGGTGATCTCGTACCCCTCCTCGTACCGCGTTAGATACCGAATCCGGTCACAGTCGAGCACGAACTTCTCCGGCGAGACCGTCGAGTAGGAGTCGAGGATGCCCGCACCGTGGTAGACGAAGTCGATTCCGCTGAAAAACGTCGTCGACAGCTGGAACATCGCTTCGGTGCCGGCCTGGTCATCCAGCGTCTTCGAGTCGGTGAGGCCGCCGCCGGCCCGAGAAGGGACGCCGTAGTGATCCGCCATCTGCCCGGCAAAGGAGACGAACAGTGCACCCTCCGGGCTGCCGATGCTGAACGCGCCGTACCGGACGTCCACGTTCGAACTCGGGAGCCCGTAGACGACGGGCGTTCCCGGGGAGATCTGCTGTGCGATCGTCACCCCCGAGAGGATCTCCGCGTTCGCAAGCGCCATCGCACCCGGCAGGGTCGCCGGACCGGACGCTGCCGCCATCACCGCCGGAGCGAGGATCACCGGCTGTTCGTGGCTGGCGTACTCGTAGAGCCCTTCACACATCTTCGTGTCCCACATCCGCGGGGAGACGCTGTTCACGACGGTAATGAGATACGGCCGTTCGACGTCGGGATCCTCGTTGGCGATGCCTGCCATCTCGATCGACGCCCTGGCTCGGTCGGCACCCCACGAGGATCCTTTGAACGGTTTGTCAGAATACAGTATATGTCTTTTTATTGTCTCGAGATGCTTTACAGACTGGTCGACGTCGTTTGGCTCACAGAGCATCCCGCCGCTGAGGTCGGTCACCTCCGCCATGTGAGCCAGCTTCAACAGCTCCTCGTAGTCGTCGATCGTCGACGGTCGCCTGTCTTCGTCGTATTTGACGACGTTGGGCGCGCTCCCGGCAGGCAGGATCACACGGTCGTCTCCCCCGACTTCCACCTCGCGATCGTCCCCCCTCCCGTGGAGCGTGAACGACGACGGCGCCCGGTCGACCGACTCTTCTACGAGTTCCCGTGGGAACCGAACTATCTCCCCGTCGACGTCACAGCCGGCGTCCGCTAACAGCTCCCGGATCTCTCCGTGCGAGACCTCGATTCCGGTCTCCTCGAGAATAGTAATTGATTTGTTGTGTATCTCTTTTACCCCATCATCTGACAGTCGATGATGGCGTGGAACGTCCTCCGTCGTCAACTGGTGCGTCATTGTCTAGCACTACGAGCCACACCGTATAACTGTTTCTCCGGAGAAACCGTTTTTGCCGGGGGCTCGAATGTGAAATCATGACGACTCCACCGCGCGTTGCAGCCTGCGGGTTCGAGCCTGTCGTCGGCGACGTCGACGCAAACCGAAACCGCGTTGCAAGTGCCATAGAGGTGCTCCCCGGGGACGTGACGCTTTCCGTCTTTCCCGAACTCTGTGTTTCGGGGTATGATCTCGACACCGCACGGGAGATCGCAGCGCCGGTACCGGGGCCCCTCACGAAGCCGCTCGTCGAGATCGCCGCATCACACGACACGTCGATGGTAGTCGGCGTTCCCGAACGTAGCAGAAACTCCGAGGAGACGGTGTACAATTCACTCGCGTACGTTACTCCGGACGGCGTCGAGGGGGTGTATCGGAAACGGTTCCTGTGGGGCGAGGAAGCGACCGTCTTCTCGGTCGGCGAGGAACCGCTCGTGACGGAGACCCCCGCCGGAACGCTGGGGTATCTGACGTGTTATGATCTCAACTTTCCGGAGGCCGAGCTCCCGTACGCACACGCAGGCTGTGACCTGCTCGCGGTGAGTGCAGCCTGGCGGACGGAGTACCTCGACGACTGGCAGCTGCTCGCCCGGGCGAGAGCGTTCGACGGGAACTGTTATGTGGTCGCCTCGAACCACACCGGGACCCAGCGCGGCCGAGATCACGCGGGGCACTCGCTGATCGCTGGCCCCGACGGGAGCATCGTCGAGGAGACCGGACCGGAGGAAGGCGCTGCAGTCGCCCAGATAATGGGGACGGAGCTCGAACGCGCCCGAGAACGGAACCCGGTCGCAGAAACCCGCCGAGAGAAGGAGTAACAGTCGACGACGGCGGTGACCGAATCGGGAGCAGTCAGGTCGCGACGGACGCGTCCCTGACGCCGCCTTCACCGCCGAGATGTCCTTCGATGCGAGCCAGCACGAGATCGGCGCTGATCGCCAGCAGCGCCCCCGGAATAGCGCCGGCCATCACCCGTGCCATGTCGTAGGTCTGGATGCCGTTTACCACCATCAGTCCGAGTCCTCCACCGCCGATGAAAACGGCGAGGTAGGCGGTACCGATGGTGAGCACGATGCTGGTACGTATCCCCGCAAAGATGACTGGTAATGCCAATGGCAACTGAACCGACCTGAGGATCTCCCAGTCGGTCATCCCCATGCCGCGAGCCGCCTCGATCGTGTTCTCGTCGACGTTTTCGACACCTTTGATCGTGTTGATGATGATCGGAAGGATGGCGTACGCCCACAGCCCGACGATCGACGGCCAGAAGCCGAGCCCGAGAAACGGCAACACCAGCGCCAGGATAGCGAGCGTCGGGACAGTCTGTGCGGTGTTGCCGAACCCGAGGAGGATCGACCGGAATCGGTCGTTGCGCACTGCAAAAATCGACATCGGGAGAGCGAACGCGAGTGCTGCCCCCTCCGCCAACGCGACCAGCGCGAGATGCTGGCGGAGCAGAAACAGCACCTCGTCGACGTTCTCTACGAGGTAATAGAGGCTTTCGACGAACGTGCTCATACCCGATCACGGGCGTCGCCCTGAATACTGTACACGTTCTCCCAGGAAACCGTACCCACGACAGTATCCTCTTCGTGGACTGGAAGCTGATCCCGCCCGCTTTCGACGAGTTTCGACAGCGCGGCGAGTGCAGTGTCATCCGGGGCGACAGCCATCCTCCCTTCCCCATCCACACTAGTGTCGACCTCCGCAGACTGGATGTCCCCGTCGGAAGACATGATCTCGCGAACCCGCGTGACGCTCAACTTCTTGAGTGGACGGTCCGAACCGATGAAGTTCTCGACGAACTCGTTTTTCGGGTTGTCGAGGATCTCCTGTGGTGTGTCGTACTGGACGACTTCCCCGACGTCGAAGATCGCGATCCGGTCGCCCATCTTCAGCGCCTCGTCGATGCTGTGGGTGACAAACAGGATGGTGGTCTCCAGCTCCTCCTGGATCGAGAGGAACTCGTCCTGGAGGTTCTCCCGCGTGATCGGGTCGAGTGCACCGAACGGCTCGTCCATGAGCAACACGTCCGGGTCGGACGCGAGCGCGCGGGCGACGCCGACACGCTGGCGCTGTCCTCCCGAGAGTTCGGTCGGATACTGGTGGCGGTACTCCCCTGGCGGCATGTCCATAAGATCCAGAAGTTCGGCCACCCGATCTTCGATCTCGGACTCGTCCCATCCTGTCAGTCGTGGGACGGTGGCGATGTTGTCTTCGACCGACATGTGGTCGAACAGCCCGATCTCCTGGATGACGTAGCCGGTGTTTCGCCGGAGATCGATCGGGTCGAACTCCGAAAGCGGAGTCTCGTCCCGGTACACTGTCCCCTCCGTCGGGTCCTCCAGCCGGTTGACGAGCTTCATCGTCGTCGTCTTCCCACACCCGGACGGCCCGACGAGGACTGTCGTCGTCCCCTCTTCGACAGTAAACGAGATGTCTTCGATGGCGACTGTCCCGTCGGAATACTCCTTGGTGACGTTTTCGAACGTAATCATGATAGGGCTCGCTGAATGAATCGGGTAGCCACCGATGGTTCGATCTCTTCGCCGTTGTTGAGACGGAAGATCTGCTCGCTAACCCCGAACGCGTAGTCGAACGCCAACGCGAGAAGCGACAGGACGACCGTTGTGACGACGATCATCTCGGTGTGGGCGTAGGAGATCCCGTCGAAAATGAGGTCCCCGAGCCCGCCGGCACCGACGAACGCGCCGATCGCCGCGATTCCGATGAGGATGACGACGGCGTTCCGGACGCCAGCCATGATGACCGGCAGTGCGATCGGCAGCTGTACCTTTCTGAGGAGTTGTGGGGTCGTCATTCCCATCGCTTTCCCGGCCTCGAGTGCCGCCGGATCGACGTCGTTGAGCCCGACGTACGTGTTCCGGATGACCGGCAGCTGCGAGTAAAGGACGAGCGCGACGATGACCGGTCGCGATCCGATCCCGAAGTACGGGATCAACAGCCCGAACAGGGCGATGCTCGGGATCGTCATCATGATGCCGGCGAGCCAGATGACCACGGTGGCGAGTCGGCGGTCGTACGTGATGAGGAACCCGAGTGTGACCCCGATCGGGACCGCCATCGCGATGGCGAAGACGATTATTTCGATGTGTTCGATCGTCGCCACTGTGAGGCGATCGGAGTTCTCGACGAGGAACTCCAGGTAGGCGACGAAGACGCCGTGCAGTACCGACGTAAACATCGGTTAGATGTACCCTTCTTCCTCGAGGAACTCCCGAGCGACGTTCTGTGCGTTGCGCTCTTCGATCGCGACCTCCGCGTTCAGTTCCCTGATCCGTTCGTTCGTGAGCTCCGGCGAGAGGTCATTGAGGAGATCCGCGATCTCCGGGTTTGCCTCGAGTGTCTCCCCGTGGACCATCGGAACAGCGTTGTACGTCGGGAAGAACAGCTCGTCGTCCTCGAACACGTGGAGATCGAACATCAGGATGCGGGGATCGGTGTTGAACCCCATCCCGACGTTCCCCTCGTTTTGGTCCAGGGCCTGATACACGATGTCCTCGTCAACCGTCTGGACGTGGTCATTGACGGTTTCGATCGCGTCTTCCTCGAAGTCGTAATACTCGAGCAGCCCCGCCCACCCGTCGTCGCGTTCCTGAAACTCCGGACCCAACACGGGATCGAGGTCTGCGGCGTTGCCGTCGTTGGCGTACGCGGCGAGTTCACTCAGGGTGTCGATCCCGGTTTCCTCGTACCACCCCGGACGCGCCGTGATCACGTACGTGTTGTTGAGTGGCGACCGTTCGAGAACGGCGATGCCGTGCTCCGCCTCGAACTCCTCTTGAACCTCCTGGTGGAGTTCCTCCGGATCGGCGATAACCTCCTCCTGCTGTGGTGGGAGCGTGAGCCAGGCCGTCCCCGTGTACTCCCAGTACAGGTCCACCTCGTTCTCTCGAAGCGCCTCGAAGTTCGGAACAGTCCCTCCGAGCCCAGTTTCGTCCTCGACCTCGACGTCCAGGTTCTCTCCGAGAAGCTCGTACGCGAGATATCCGAGGACGCGCTGTTCTGTGAACCGCTTCGAACTGATCGCCACGGAGTCATCGTCCCCGAGACAGCCGGCGATCCCCCCGAACGCGGCGACGCTGGCGACCGCACCCGACTGTTTGATGAAGCTCCGTCTCGACGTGTGTGATGCCATTGCAATACGGGGTTACATAACCATCATATTTAAAAATTGTTCAATATGAGAGATAGGTTTAATAAGGGCAGGTTCGGCGACCGGGGTGTTCCACGCGAACGACCCGAAACCGACCGGGCATCAGCGACTGTCACGGTCCGGGCGTTCGATCGACGATCGCGAGATTGTCCGTCAACCCCAATAGTACCAGGTCGAACATCTCAACGGTTTATACGCGGTGCGCCCTCCCTCGTCGTCGACCGTATTTCCCCTCAAACCGAACGAACGAACGACGGCATCGGGAGATCGAGCATCGTCGCTAGTCCCGGATCGGCGCCGACGACCCGCGGTGCGCAGTTGGCAACGACTGCCGACGTGGCGACGTCTCCGTGGTATCCACCGTCGACCTCGATCGTTACGTCCGGATCGCTCTCGAAGTCGACGGTGTCGCGGGCCTCGAGTCCGACCGCCATCTTCAGATCGAGCGTGATCCGCGGGTCGCCGTCGACGTAGCCGTGGGTGACCTGGTGGACGCCGGCGACCTCCCCCTCCTCGACGGTCAGGTAGTCGGTTTCGAGCCGTTCGTCCGCGACCACGGGATCGATCGTTTCGGAGATCTCTTCGAGCTCCCACCCGAGGGCGGCGCCGAGCATCGCCGCCGACTCCGCGGAGCCGACGTGTCCGGCCTCGGTCGCGATCTCGGCCTCGAACTCCGCGACGGTCGTCCCCGCGCCGACCTTGCGCTGGAGCGGCTCCCGACGGCTTCCGGCGTCCTGTACCCGTTCGACACGGACCGACTCTACCGACTCCATCGGCGTCGACAGCACTGCCGGCATCGCGTCCATCGCGAAGCCGGGATTCACACCGGTTCCGAGGCAGGTGCTTCCGTGTTCGCGTGCGGTTGCATCGAGGGTCTTTGCCTCCTTGGCATGGTCCCGCCAGGGATACGCGAGCTCCTCACAGGTCGTGACGACGTCGTACCCGGCTTCGAGAACGGGTTCGATCTGGGATGTGGCCGGCGGCGCCGCCGACACAGTCGAGTGGAAGACGACGTCCGGATCGTTCCCGAGCGCCTCCTCGATGTCGTCCGTGACTTCGGCGCCGATCTCGTCGCCGGGTTCGCAGACGTCACCCAGGTCGCGACCGACCTTCTCGGGATCGATGTCGACCGCCCCAACGAACTGTACACCACGTCTCTGCGCCGCGCGCACGATGCGTTCCCCGATCGGACCGACACCGAACTGTACGGCGGTGAGTTGGTTCTCTACCATCTCGAGTACCCCGTGGCCGAGGGATTCCCCGGCCGTGACTTAATCGTTCTGGTCGTCCCAGTACTTCTGCCGGGAAGCGACCGTCGTACGGCGAGGCTAGTTGACGGGGGTACAGCACAGAAAGCACCGACCCGGGGCCCGAAGTTGTTTCCTTATAAGAAACTATATCTGACCATCACCAGCACTCGGCGAGAAACGTTTCTCGGGGGAGAGTCCGGGGGAAACCGACGGTTCTCGACCCGCTGTTTCTCTAGCGGCTGTTTACTATCGTGAAATCACGGATCCACCCGCCGATCGGGGGCGAGAATTACAACACTATGAGTGTAATTTATTCCGGAGATCGAGGGATTACGGACGAAACCGACCCACGGAAGTTGTTCTTTATGAAGAAACAGTGATCGTCGCATCCATCGACGGCCGCAGTATCGGCAGGGACGGCAGTTAGCGCGAGCTGTTCCGAGAGAGGTTCTGACGAAGGCGAGGCGAGGGATCGAGAGGCATCACGGATCGCTCGGAAATCACCGACGAAAGGAGGGCTCGGTAGCCGGCGCCGGTACATTTTAATACGGCTACGTTGATGGCCCACACATGGCAGCAATCCTGTGCCATAGCGATGCGAGCGCGTACTGTACCCGAGGAAGTCCGACGATCGGAGCCGACGGAACGCCGTCTACGGGAGGGGCGTAACCTGCCGATGACGGACGAAGATTTCCCCGAAAGCGCCGAAACGGTCATTATCGGCGCCGGTATCGTCGGCAACAGTCTCGTGTATCACCTGGCCGAGCGGGGGAAAACCGACATGCTGCAGATCGACAAGGGACCGCTGCCGGACCCCGGCGGGTCGACGGGACACGCGTCGAACTTCATCATGCCGATCGAGCACAACTCGGAGATGACCGAACTCACCCACGACTCGATCGAGCAGTTCGACGAGGTCGGAGTCTTCGAGAACAGCGGCGGCATCGAGGTTGCCCGGACCGAACGCCGGATGGAGGACCTCCGTCGCCGAGCGCAGTCCGCCCAGGCGTTCGGAACCAACGCGGAGATGCTGGAGGCACAGGAGGTCAAACAGCGGGTCCCCTACATCAACGAGGACGTCATCGAGGGGGGAATGTACACGCCCGACGCGGGAACGTGTGACCCGCTTCGGTTCGGAGAAGTGTATCGCGAGCGCGCGAAGGACATGGACGCCCTCACGGTCTCGGCGAACACTGAAGTGCTCGACATCCACGTCGACGACGGCGAAGTCACCGCCGTCGAAACCGATCGCGGAACCGTCGAAGTCACCGGAGAGGTCGTCGTCGCCGCCGGCGTCTGGAGCCCCAAGCTCGCCGAGATGGCGGGCACACGGATCCCGCTGTACCCGGTCGCTCACCAGATGATAAGCGTCGGTCCGATCGACAAACTCGCCGAGGACGACGGGGAGATCAACTATCCGGTCGTCCGAGACATGGACACACGGATGTACGAGCGACCCCACGGGAACGACATGGAGGTCGGTTCGTACGAACACCGGCCGCTGCTTTACGACGTCGACGAGATCCCGTCGATCGACGAGGCCCCGCTCTCCCCGACCCAGTTGCCGTTCACCGAGGACGCGTTCGAAGACTCGTTCGAACACGCCCTCGAAATCATGCCGGACGTCCTCGACGATCCCGACGCCGGAGTCCGTCACGCGATCGACGGTCTGATCTCGCTTACACCCGACGAAGGACCGGTCGTCGGCCCGGTCAACGACGTGGACGGCCTCTGGTCGTGTGCCGCGATCTGGATCCGGCTGGCCCCGGGGATCACCAAGGAGATGGCCCGGTGGATGACCGAGGGATGGGGTGCGATGGAGACGGACCTCCACTCGATCAACGTCGCCCGGTTCGACGGCTACGGCCGGGGCAAGGAGTTCGTCAAGGAGCGCGCCTACGAGGGATTCACGCGCCATTACGGGATCAACCACCCCAAAGAACAGTGGGACCGCGGTCGGGACGTCCGTCGGGCCCCGTTCCACGACCGCCAGGAGGAACTCGACGCACAGTTCCACGAAACCGCCGGCTGGGAGCGTCCCGCCTGGTATGAATCGAACGAAGACCTCCTCGACCGGTATCGCGACGACATCGAGGGGCTGCGGCGGCCCAACGACTGGGATTCCGAGTGGTGGTCGCCAATCATTCTGGCCGAACATCTGCATCTCCGCAACGCGGCCGGGATCGTCGGAAACATCGGCTTCGGCATCATCGACGTCGAAGGCGAGGACGCCAGGTCGTTCCTCGAACGGATGGCGGTTGCGCCGATGGACTTCGAGCCCGGGAAGACGACGTACACGCCCCTGCTCGATTCGGACGCCGCTGCCAGATCCGACGTCACAATTGCGCGTCTCGGCCGGGACCACTTCCGGCTCATCACGGGCGGAACACGGGTCGGTCCCGACTACCAGTGGCTCAGTCGTCACCTGCGTGACGACGAAGCGGTGTCGCTGTCCGACAGATCCTCGTCGATGGCGACGATGGGCGTCTGGGGTCCGAACGCGCGAGGGATCCTCCAGGACGCAGCAGAGGAGGACATGTCGGACGAGGCGTTCCCGGCGTACGGTGCACAGAAGGTGACGATCGGCCCCGTGGAGGGGTGGGCGATCCGCGTCTCCTACGTGGGCGAACTCGGCTGGGAGATCTACGTTCCGATGGAACAGGGCGCCCGCACCTGGGACGAACTGATGGAGGCCGGCCAGAAGCACGACCTCCGCCCGGTCGGAACGGAAGTGTACGCAAACACCGGTCGGATCGAGAAGAACTACCGCGCATACGGCCACGAACTGCGCCGCGAGTACGACGTAATCGAGGCGGACCTCGCGTTCCACGGCGTGAAGGACGCGGACTTCATCGGCAAAGAGGCGTACGCAGAAGCTCTCGAGAGCGACCAGGCGGCGACACTCTGTACCCTTTCGGTCGACGATCACGCCCCGAACGGCGGGGAGAAGCGGTTCATGCTCGGCGGCGAACCGATCCTCGACGAGAACGGTGACGTCCTCGTCGACGAGCAGGGACGCCGTTCGTACGTGACGAGCGCGGAAACCGGGCCGTCGGTCGGAAAACACCTCCTGCTGTCGTACCTTCCGGCGGAGTACGCAACCGAAGGCGAGCAGCTGCAGGTGCTGTACTTCGGCGAGCAGTACCCGGTCACCGTCGAGGCGGTCGGGAGCGAACCGCTGTTCGATCCGGAGAACGAACGGCTCCACGGGTAGTTCGTTCCGTTCCGTCGAGCGTTTATTATAGAGAAACGAATTTATGGGTGGGCGTGGCATCCCCACACATGACAGAGGCACCCCGGAACGGCTCGATGGTGAAGTCGGGAGAGAAAACCTTCGAGATCGTCGAGATCCTCAAGCGAACCGACGGTGCGGGTGTCACCGAGATCGCAGAGCAGATGGACGTCTCGAAGAGCACCGTCTACAAGCACCTGCAGACGCTTGTCACTCACGACTACGCCACAAAGGTCGACGGTGAATATCGCGTCGGATTGCGGTTTCTCGATCACGGGATCTACGCCAGACAGCAGCAGGCGATCTACCGGGTATCTCGCGACAGGATCGACGAACTCGCCGAGGAAACCGGGGAGCTGGCGTGGTGTCAGACCCACGAAAACGGACGTTGTGTCTACCTGTACGGGGCCGCAGGGATGCACTCGGTGCATCCACCCGAACGGGTCGGCAACCGGACGCCGATGCACCAGATCGCCGGCGGAAAGGCGATGCTCGCTCACTTGCCGGAGGAACGGATCGCAGAGATCATCGCACAACACGGGCTCGAACCCGCGACGGCACACACGATCACCGACCGGGAAGCGCTATTCGACGAGCTTCGAGAGATCCGCGAGCGGGGCGTCGGATACAACCGAGAAGAGTCGACCGAAGGATTGTACGCCGTTGCCTCGGCTGTTCTCGGACCCGACGGCGAGGTTCTCGGTGCGATCGGTCTATCGGGACCGAAACATCGGCTCGAAGGCGAGCTGATCGAAACAGAGTTGCCGGAACTCTTGCTCGGGACGGCGAACGAACTCGAACTCAACCTGGAGCACCAGGAGTTCTCCACCGACGGTGGTGGATCACCCGTCGTCGAGGGTTGACACGAGCGCCGATACCGGTTTCTCGTCGGTCGATAAGACTCTGCGCAGCTGTTCGGCGGTTCCGGATCCGACGTGGGCGTCGATGAACAGCTGCTGTTTCTTCCGGTGTTCCTCCGCAGTCATGGGTCGTTCCCGTGATCCACGTGGATGCGTCAGCCCGGATCGATAGGTTTCAGAGGAGGTGTGGATCTCGACTCGGGAGACGGACTGCTCCGGATAGCGTCGCTGGGCCTCCTCGTCGAGGTGCAGCGAAATCCGGTCGACCATCGCGTGAACGCGGTCGTCCTCCCGCCAGGTTTCGTTCAGTTGCTCGGGAGTGATCCAGTCGCCCCGAAGCAGCGTGATCGCGAGGACGTAGGGGTACGAATACTGTGCCGCGTCGGGGGTACTGGGACGGGGCGTCTTCAGCTCGATCGCCTTTCGATGGCTGTAGGCACGAACCTGTGTTATCTCGTCGGGGGCGATGCCGTGCTCTTCGAGGAGTGCAAGCGTCGCGTCGATCCCGGAGTGAATCCAGCGGCAGGCGGGATACGGCTTGTAGTAGCTTTCAGTCACCGTGTACTCCCTGCCCAGTGGGGGGAGATCGAGTCCCTCGAGACCGTTCCATTCGATCTCGTCGAACACGGTGCCCGAGGCCTCGAAGCCCCGTCCGGCCAGTTTTGCGGCCGCGACGCCGAGGTGGCTCCCCCACCCGATCCCGTCTTTCGTCATCGAACTCGACGGACGCGCGACGGATCGCATGACGGGCGACAGCGGGGCGTTGAACTCCGCGATCCCCATCGCGTCCATCGTCGTCTCGACGTCGTAGCCGTATAACCGAGAGACTGCTGCGGCCGCAGCGACTGCGCCCCACGACCCGCTGCTGTTGTGCATCCCCGTCCGCTCGTGGAGCGCCACGGACGCCCGGATCGAGATCTCGTAGCCCGCGAGCATGGCGTCGAGGAACTCCCCCACGGTAGCCTCGACCCCCTCGGCGGCAGCGAGGGTTGCCGGAACCAGCACCGCTGCGGGGTGCCCCTCCGCGATCCGGTTCCCGTCGTCGACGTCGAGCGCGTTCGCGGCCATCGCGTTCGCGTACGTCGCACCGGACGGGTCGAGCCGTCGGGTCGATCCGTCGAGGAGGGTCGACTCGCCGGCGGCGAACGTTTCTGCGGCGTAGTCTGCCGCCGCGTCGATCCCCTCGACCCGGTAGCCGGACACGATGGCGGCAAACGTATCGAGGACGCGCCGTTCCAGATCGTTCCGGACCGCGTCCGGGGCCGACGAGAATGACTCACCACAAGCGTACTCTGCAAGCTGGCGAGTCCCGAAGCTAGCTACAGATTGCTCTGTCATCGTGTGCGTACAAGGAACAACCCCCGGATGAAAAACTTTCGGCTCGAACGTCGGCAAACGGAAGCTGATCGAGAACGTCTGGGGAAATATATTACATAACTTTCCAGTAATATGTCTAATCATACCCGTATCACATATTGTATATAATTATGATAATTATGGCTGATAGCGCACATCCACATGCACGGACGCGGTAGACGAACTCGATCACTGTACACAGTCTCGGTCTCGACATAACGCGGTCTGGTACAATGACTTGCTCGAGCAATTCGACAATTCTCGGTCCGGATTCGGCCAGAATCCAAGAAACGATACCCCCAGAGATCCTGAGCTTCGATCGCCGAACAGGGTTAGTTGCTTTTGTACTACCACAGGACCCTCCAGTTCAAAACCGTCGACAGTAACTATTAGAAATAGGATACTGATTGTACTTGTAAAATTTGAAGTTTATATTTAATCGAGATAGTTATTGGTTCCCTCGTTCGTCCGGGTACGACTTCCTCTATCGTCAACGACCCCAGATGGTGACAAAGGTTTTACATTCGGTCCGACAACTCTCGGACGTTCCATGAGTCACATCGTCGTCGCGCTCGGCGGAAACGCGATACTCGAGGGGGGAAAGGGGACGATTGCTGAGCAGCGCCGACGCGTCCGTCAAACTGTGTCCCAGATCGGAAAACTCGGCGATCGAGGATACGACCTGATCGTCACACACGGAAACGGTCCGCAGGTGGGACAGCTGCTCTTACAAAACGAGGAGTCACAGTCGATCGACCGGAAACCCCTGGACGTCCTGGTCGCCGAATCCCAGGCCCAGATCGGCTATCTACTCCAGCAGGAACTCCACAACGTGCTCGAGACGACCCCCGTAACGCTCGTCACTCGAACGCTGGTGGACGACGACGATCCGGCGTTCGAGAACCCGACGAAGCGAATCGGTCCGTTCTACGGGGAAACGGAGGCCGAACGAAAGGAGTTTCCGACGCGGCCCGACACAGACGGGGCTGGAAACGTTCGGTATCGGCGCGTCGTTCCGTCCCCGGCCCCCCTCGAGATCCTCGAAACCGAACACGTCGAGACCCTGCTGGAAACGGGACGGCCGGTCGTCTGCGTCGGCGGCGGAGGCGTACCGGTCGTGAAAACGACGGACGGCTTCGCCGGCGTGGAGGCCGTCGTCGACAAGGATCTCGCCTCCAGAACGCTCGCAAACGACATCGGGATCGGGGAACTCCTGTTCCTGACTGACGTCGAGGCCGCGTATCGAAACTTCGGCACCGAAGATCAGGAGCTGCTGTCCCGGATCACCGCCGAAGAGGCCGCCGAACTCCTCGAGGCGGGGGAGTTCGGCGAGGGGAGCATGGCGCCGAAAGTCGAGGCCGCGATCGCGTTCGTGGAAAACGGGGGCAGCCGGGCAATCATCACCGCAACCACGGCGGTGACCGAAGCGCTCGATGGGGAAACGGGGACGACGATCGTCCCGTCGTCCGACTCGGGGTGAGGACGTCGCCCGTAACGAAGAAATAATAATTACGGATCCGGGACAAGATCCGGACGATGAAACAGTTGATTGACATTCGTGACCTGACTCGCGAGGAGATCGAATCGCTGTTCGAACGCACCGACCAGCTGAAATCCACGCCGGTGAAGTTCTCCTCGGCGCTGAAAAACCGGACGCTCGTGATGCTGTTCGCGAAACCCTCGACGCGGACGCGGCTGTCCTTCGAGACGGGAATGACACAGCTGGGAGGTCACGCCATCTTCTTCGAGATGGAGGAGTCCCAGCTCGGGCGGGGCGAGCCGATAGCCGACACGAGTAAGGTGATGTCCAGGTACGAGGACGCGATCATGGCCCGGCTGTTCGACCACGATGAGATCGTCGAACTGGCCGAGCACGCGAGCGTACCTGTCATCAATGGGCTGACCGACTTCCTCCACCCGTGTCAGGCGCTCACGGATCTGTACACGCTGTACGAGCGAGACCTGCTGGACACTGTCGCGTTCGTTGGCGACGGAAACAACGTCGCACACTCGCTGATGCAGGCCTGTGGGAAGCTGGAGGTGAGCTGTCGGGTCGCGACGCCGCCGGAGATGGAGCCGGACGAAACGATCCAGGATCGAGTTCGGGACGCCGACGTCGTGGTGACCAACGACCCATACGAAGCCGTCGACGGAGCCACCGCGGTGTACACCGACGTGTGGGTAAGCATGGGTGAAGAGGATCGGCGCGAGGAGAAGCTCGCCGCGTTCGAGGGGTTCCAGGTGGATCGGGAACTGATGGCCGCCGCCCGCGAGGACGCCGTGTTCATGCACTGTCTCCCGGCACACCGCGGCGAGGAGGTGACCGCAGAGGTCATCGACGGTCCGCAATCGATCGTCTTCGATCAGGCCGAAAACAGGATGCACATCCAGAAGGCGTTGCTCCACACGCTGCTCGAGAAGTGAGCGTCTTACAGCCCGAGAACGTCGGCGTGTGCCTCCAGTGCCGCCTCGAAGTCGAGATCGCCCCGCTCTTCGATCTCGTACCGGACGCGCACGATCGGCGTGTCGACGTCGACGATCTTCGAGAGGTCGATCGGCGTACCGGCAAGCACGACGTCGCAGTCGACGTTCGCGATCGACTGCTCCAGCTCCGCGAGCTGTCGCTTGCTGTAGCCCATCGCCGGGAGGACGTTTCCGAGATGCTCGTACTCTCCGAACACCTCGGCGATGCTGCCGACGGCGTGAGGGCGTGGATCGACGATTTCGCTCGCTCCGAACTGCTCGGCCGCGATCGATGCCGCCCCCACCGAGGTACCGCCGTGGGTGAGCGTAGGTCCGTCCTCGACGGCGAGGACGCGCGCGTTCCGAACCGCCGCCTCGTCCTCGACCGTGATGACCGAATCCGCGTGGATGATCCCCGCGTCGGGGTTCGTCGCCTCGACGTTGTCGACGATCGTCTGGATGTCCACCTCGTCTGCGGTGTTCTCCTTGTTGATCACGACGTAGTCGGCGATCCGGAGGTTCGCCTCCCCGGGGTGATACCGCAGCTCGTGTCCCGGCCGGTGTGGATCCGCGAGCACGAAGTGGACGTCGGGGACGTAAAACGGGAGTTCGTTGTTGCCGCCGTCCCACAGGAGGATGTCGGCCTCCTTCTCGACCTCTGTGAGGATCTCCTCGTAATCGACGCCGGCGTAGACGACGTGTCCCTGCTCGATGTGGTGTTCGTACTCCTCGCGCTCTTCGATGGTGACGTCGTGGCGTTCGAGGTCTTCGAGCGTTTCGAACCGCTGGATGCGCTGTTTCTCGAGGTCGCCGTACGGCATCGGCTCGCGAACCACGACCACCTCCTTGTCGGACCGCTCCCGGAGGAAGGAGGTAAGCTTTCGCGCCGCCTGAGACTTGCCACAGCCGGTCCGGACAGCGTCGACCGCGACGACGGGGATGTCGGCCTCGTACATCATCCGCGTGCCGACGAGACGGAAGTCGGCGCCTGCCGAGATCGCGCGCGAGGCCTGGTTCATCACGTACTCGTGAGAGAGATCCGAGTACGACAGCACGACCTCGTCGACGTCCCGTTCTCTGACGATCGTTTCCAGCTCGGACTCCGGAAGGATCGGTATCCCGTCGGGATAGTTCTCTCCCGCGAGCGAGGCCGGATACGTCCGCTCGGGAACCTCGTCGAGTTCGCCGATGTTCTGGGAAAACGTCTGCGTAAACGCGACAACTTCGTGCTCGTCGTCCCCGCGAAACACCGAGTTGAAGTCGTGGAAGTCCCGCCCCGCAGCACCCATGATGACGACTCTTCGGGTCATGTGGTTGGAACAAAACGTTCATGGCATATAATTATATATTTTCGGTTTCTGGATCCCTATGCGCCAGAATCAACAGACAAAATATAAACTACAATATCGTTTCTTACATCCGATCTAACGCTCTATTCGGCAGTTCACGTACGAGACTGAATATGGCATTATTACACCAGAACGAGTTCAATTAAGCGTATCCAATATATATAATCAGGCCGAAATCACAGCGTCGTGTTAAAAACAAATTCTTGTTTATTAGGATAATTATCAAATCTAAAAGGAGTCATCCAACGGGAAAGATACACAGTGTCGAAAATTTCTCAGCAACTGAATCCGAGCGACATACTTTTAGGTTCTCCTAAAAGACGTACTGGCAACGATGGCTCCTCGCGTCTCTCGAAGCCCGTCACGACGCCCCAGTTGGGCGCCGGAATCGCTGCCATGGACTGAATCGGCGGCAGGGACGTCAGTTGGAGGATCACATGTCTCACAGTAAACCACTGCAACACGACCGGTCGGAACTCCGAACGACCGCCCCGAGAGCCGAAAGCGAGAGCACACAGCCCCCGGAAACTGGTGGGGAAACACTGCTCGAACTCGACGGCGTGTTCAAAGAGTACGACGCCGAGACAGCGGTCGAAGACGTCTCGTTGACCGTCAAACAGGGGGAGCTTTTGACCCTCCTGGGCCCGTCCGGCTGTGGGAAGACGACGACGCTGCGTCTCATCGCCGGACTCGAACGGCCGACACGCGGGCGCGTCACGATTGGGGGAGAGACCGTCGCCGACAGCTCGACGTTCGTCACCCCCGAAACTCGGGACGTCGGGATCGTGTTTCAGGACTTCGCGCTGTTCCCCCATCTGACCGTCCGGGAGAACGTCGGGTTCGGTCTGACCGATGCCGACGAGGAGGAGGCGGACGCCAGAGTCGAGGAACTGCTCGACCTGGTGAATCTCCCGGAACACGGCGAAAAGACACCGGATCAGCTCTCCGGGGGACAGAAACAACGGGTCGCACTCGCCAGGTCGCTGGCACCGGAGCCGGAGGTGTTGTTGCTCGACGAGCCGTTCTCGAACCTCGACGTCCGTCTCCGCGTGGAGATGCGCGAGGAGGTCCGACGGATCCTCAAGGAGGCAGGGGTTACTGCCGTCTCGGTCACCCACGACCAGGAGGAGGCGCTGTCGATCTCCGATCGGGTCGCGGTGATGAACGAGGGACACCTCGAACAGATCGGCGATCCGGCCGCCGTGTTCGAACAGCCCGAATCGAAGTTCGTCGCCTCCTTCCTCGGGCGAGCGAGTTTCTTGGAAGGGCGGTTATCGGACGGAAAAGTCGAAACGGGAATCGGACGGTTCGACGCCGCGACGCTCGAAGGCTACGACACCACCTACGACAACGCTCCAGTCGACGTGCTCGTGCGTCCCGACGACGTGCGGGCGACGCCCGCGGCTGGAGCTGACGCCGACGGCTACGTGCTCCGTCGTCAGTACGTCGGTCCGTCGTTCATCTATCGGGTCGAACTCGACTCCGGCGAGATCGTCCACTGCCTCCACAACCACGTCGAGAACTTCGAAACAGATCAGCGAGTGGCGGTGGATCTCGTCGCCGACCACCCGCTCGCGTGGTATCCCAGACAGGAAGAGCCGCAGCGATAGCCCGATCAGGCTAGCACGAGCGGAACGCCGAAGGCGACCGCGAGTCCAACGAGCAGTACGACCAGTCCGATGCCGACCTGTTTCGTCGTAAACTCCTGCATCGGGGCGGTGACGCGCGCGTCCGGGTCCGGTTCGTCGTCGTGGTCTGCCATACTCGACGGTGCGTACGGCGGGTACTAAAACGCATCCGTTCGATGCTCGCCCGACTCGACTGTGGCGGGACGGCAACGCCCGGTCAGCGGCGCCACGTCGGACAGGTCCAATGACGAGAAATTGAGGAAAGCGTTTATATCAACATACGCATACTATAGGGACGAGAACTGGGGAGTTACAAATGATGATGAATAACGGTTGGTGGGGAAGAGTCGACGAGGGCACTCGGAGAATCGATGAATTCGGATGCCGCTGAGCTTTCGGCGCCCTCCGGGGCGGAAAACGAGGTCGGGGACGAAGCGTACGACCTCACGAAAGACGAGATATTCGGAACGCTGAGCAACGCCCGACGGCGATACGTACTTTCGGAGCTGAAGCGGTCTCCCGACGGCGAATCGACGATACGGGACCTCTCGAGTACGATCGCCGGACTGGAAAACGGTGTGGCTCCACACGAAGTGACGTACGCACAGCGCAAGCGGGTGTACACGTCGCTGTATCAGTCACACGTGCCACAGCTCGCCCGCCGGGGCATCGTCGACTACGACGCCCGCAGCGGGACGGTCAGCTTGACTGACGTCGCAAACACCTTCGACGTCTACCTGGAAGTCGTCGAGGAGAAGGAGCTGACGTGGGCCGAGTTCTACGTGCTCCTGTCGATATTTTCCGGCGTACTCCTGGGTGCAGTCACCCTCGAGGCGGTGTTTTTCGCCAGTTTGTCCGGCCTCGCTGCGGCGACGATCATCGCAGTGGCGTTCGCGAGTGCGTCGATCGCACAGCTGTATCAGACGCGAAAGAACCGGCTTTGACCCGCGTCGATCGCCCGGTCACGGCGACAGCGCTTCGAGGGTCGCGTCGATCGCGTCCCGGTCGGCGCCCCGCGGGAACGACACCGTGACGGCGTCGACTCCCTCGAGCGCCTCGAACTCTGCGACCCGCGATGCGACCGCCTCGGGCGTCCCCGCGGCCGCGAGTTCCTCGAGGAGATCGTCGTCGATCGCAGAGAGCGCGGCCCGTCGGTTACCCTCCTGCCAGGCGTCGTGGATTCGGGTTGCGGTCTCCTCGTACCCCTGCCGGGCCAGCGCGTCGCGGTAGAACGTCCCCATCCCGCCGACGTAGAAGGCGAGATGCTGCCGGACGAGGTCGCGAGCCGGTTCGGGATCCGGAAGCGCACAGCAGGTAACCGAGAGGGTGACCCGCACGGAGTCGACATCCCGGCCGCCGAGCTCAACACCGCGTCGCAGATCCTCCAGCCGATCTGCGAGCCCGTCGGGCGTCAAAAGCAGCGCGTGCCACCCGTCGGCGAACCGGCCCGCCAGCTCGACCGACTTCGGCCCGAGCCCGGCGGCGTCGACCGGCGGTGCCGGCTCGGGTGGATCGAACCGGAGCCGGAACCCCGAGAGATCGAACAGCTCCCCGTCGTAGTCGAGCTCCTCGCCCGCACAGACCGCCCGGACGATTTCGACGTACTCCCGGGTCCGCCGAAGCGGGCGCTCGAACGACTGACCGTGCCAGTTTTGGATCACGGCCGGTCCGGAGGGGCCCAGGCCGACACGGAACCGCCCGTCGCTGGCTTCATGCAGCGTCGCGGCGGTCTGACCGACCAGCGCCGGCGATCGGGAGTAGACGTTGGTGATGCTGGTTCCGAGACCGATCTCGTCGGTTCGTTCGGCGGCGACCGAAAGCGTCGTCACCGCGTCCCGCCCCCACGTCTCCGGGAGCCATACCCGGTCGTAGCCCGCGTCTTCGGCCCGTTCGACCATCGAGACGATCGCCTCGAGTGACGGCTGTGCGGCCACCGGCAACGAAAGGTCGCGTGCGGCGTCCATGTCCGGGACTGCTCACAGGAGACACAAGAAGATAGGGGAGGATCCCCCATCTTCAGGGGACTGGCGCCCAATCGAAACCCATGGAGCTGTTCTGGCATCGGCGGGACCTCAGGATCGCCGACAACCGGGGGCTTGCGGCCGCGGGAGACGGCAGTAGCGAGGCCGCCTCGATATTCGTCTTCGACGACGCTGTCCTGGAACACGCAGCCTCACCGCGAGTCGCGTTCATGCTCGATGCGCTGTCGGCGCTGCGGGAACAGTATCGGGAGCACGACTCGCAGCTACTGATCGCCCGTGGCGATCCGGCGACGATTCTGCCGAACGTTGCGACGGAGCTGGAGGTCGACCGAGTCGTCTGGAACCGCGACTACTCCGGGCTCGCCCGCGAACGCGATGCCGGCGTTCGTCGGGCACTCGACGCGGTCGATCTCCCCCGAGAGTCGTTTCACGATGCGGTCCACCACGACCCCGACGCGATCCGGACGAACGCCGGCGATCCCTACTCGGTGTTTACCTACTACTGGAAGAAATGGCGCGATCGGGAGAAAGACTCGCCGTATCCGCCCCCGAATCCTGACGACCTCGTCGACGCCGAGCGCGTCCGGAACCTGACTTCGGCACTCGAGTGTGCGCTGGAAACGCTCCCGTCGATCGATGAGCTCGGATTCTCCGAGCCCGACGCGGAGATCCAGTCGGCCGGTACGGAGGCGTCCAGACGGCGACTTCGGGAGTTCTGTGACGGGCCGATCTGCCGGTACGAACACCGCCGGGACTACCCGGCCGACGGGACGACCTCGCGGCTGTCGGCCGACCTGAAGTGGGGAACGATCGGCGTCCGCGAGGTGTGGGAGGCGACCGTCGAGGCGGCCGAAGCGATCGAGGCGAGAGAAGACAGCGAGGGCGACGACGGCACCGACGGCGACGACGGCACCGTCGGCGCGGAGAAACGCGAATCGGTCGAGGAGTTCCAGTCACAGCTCGCCTGGCGAGAGTTCTACACACAGGTGCTGTTTCACAACCCCGAGGTCGTCTCGGAAAACTATCGCGAGTACGAGAACCCGATCGAGTGGGAGAACGATCCCGAACTGATCGACGCCTGGAAGGACGGCGAGACCGGGTATCCGATCGTCGACGCCGGGATGCGACAGCTCCGGACAGAGGCGTACATGCACAACCGGGTGCGGATGATCGTCGCCTCCTTTCTCACGAAGGACCTGCTCGTCGACTGGCGGTACGGCTACGAGTGGTTCAAACAGAAGCTCGCGGATCACGACACCGGAAACGACACCGGTGGCTGGCAGTGGGCCGCCTCGACCGGGACCGACGCCCAGCCGTACTTCCGGATCTTCAATCCCATGACACAGGGCGAGCGGTACGACCCCGACGCGGAGTACATTCAGACGTACGTGCCGGAGCTTGCGGGGGTGGATCCGGAGGTCATCCACGAGTGGCACGAGCTGTCGGAGACGGAGCGACATCGGATCGCGCCCGGCTATCCCGAACCGACCGTGGACCACTCGAGGCGCCGCGAGCTGGCGCTGGAGATGTTCGAGCGGGCGCGGGGGGAAGAGAACTGACCGCGACTGGTCTCCCGCAAACGGCCGGAAGGACCGTTCTCACCGCCGTTGCAGGTCGTGGAAGCTGATCCCCACTCGCCGCAACCCCAGCAGGATGCAGAACGTCATCCCGATAAACAGCGTCGAGAGCGCGGACACCAGCTCCAGGTTCGCCTCCTTCGTCCAGAGGTGGAACACCTCGATTGCGATCACTTCCGTCCCCGAGGTGTACGTCATGATCGGGATCGTGAGCAGCTGGAAGATGTGGATGAGAAGGTAAAACCAGACGACTGCTGCGGTGTTTCTGAAAAGCGGGAGGAACACCTCCCGGATCCCCTGGAGCCACGACGCGCCGAACACCCGGGCCGACTCCTCCAGCTCGTCGTGGATCTGGACGACGTTCCCGATCGCGATCCGCGAGGCGTACGGAATGAAGACGATAATCGACCCGATCATGATGATCCACAGCGTCCCGTACAGGTCGAAGATCGGGTGTATCTTCCCGACCCACAGTCCGGTGAAGATGACCGCAGTGCCCATGATGATCCCCGGCACCGCCAGCGGCGACAGAGTGAGGAAATCGACGACCCCACGCCCACGGTACTCGGTCCGTTCGGTGTAGTACGCGACCGACACGACAAGCGCAGTCCCGAGCGTCGCACCCCCCAGCGAGATGGTGATACTGTTCAGAAACGCCCGCCGAACGTTCCGGTCGGTCACTGCCTCGAGGTAATGCGCCAGCGTGAGATCCGAAAGCGTCGGGATCCCGGTCCAGAAGGAGTGAAACGAGACGAGGACCATGACGAGAACCGGGAGCACCCACACGAAGAAGAGCACGACCCAGATAGAGAGCGCCAGCGGCCAGCCCCATGTGCCGAGCTCCCACTTCTTGGGCCTGTACGATCGGCCGGTCACGGTCATGTAGTCGGCCTTGCGGCTCGTCACCGACCGGTAGTACCAGGTCAGAACCGCTGTCACCGCAATGAGGCTAAATGACAGCGCCGCCGCCTGGCCGTACTCCGGGGGTGCCCGAAGCGAGACCGCAGACCAGATGGCAGTCGCGTACACGTCGAACCCCTCCGGCGCTCCCAGGATCGCGACCACGGAGAACTCGCCGAGCCCGCGGAGAAACGTCACCGTGATCGCAGCCAGGATCGCCGGCACGACCAGGGGGAAGCTAACCGACCTGAGCGTCCGAAAGATGCCCGCCCCGTGGATACGGCTCACCTCTTCGAGTCCGGGATCCATCTGCTGGAGCGCCGGGGCCGTCAGCAAATAAAACGAGGTCACCGCGTTGATGCCGACGACGAACGCGATCCCCCACCCGCTGAAGAGATGACTCGCCGCCGCGTCGACGCCGGGTATCCAGCTCAGCGCCGACGTCACGAGCCCGCTGTCGGGGCCGTACGTCGCGATGTACATGATCGCGTAGATGTATCCCGGGACCGCATATGGGGACACGATCACCAGTTCCATCGCCCCCCGCGTCGGCAGATCGGTGCGGACGAAGAGCCAGGCGAACCCCAGACCGAACGTCATCGCGATCAGCGTCATGCCGACGGCGACGAAAAGCGAGTTCGCGAACAGGCCGGTCACGTCGTACACCCGCTGGATGTACACGAGCTCGAAGTTCTCCAGCGTGAACGACCCGCTGAAATCCCCCGGAAACGCCGACCAGAGGCTCGACCACAGCAGGAAGACGAGCGGGACCACCGTCAACACCCCGATCGCGACCACGGCCGAACCGAGGGTGACGCGTTCGATGAGGTCCCCCCGGGTCACGTTCCCCCCCGTTTCGGGATCGGTGCCCGGCAACGCACCCCGCGCACGGACGGCCAGCTCGCCCAGGACGTTCACTGTCGTTTCGACCGCTTTCTTGCCGTCCATCAGTGTTGCGAACGCGATATCGGTGGCCCGAACAGGTCCGGCGGCGGTCCGAACGGGGCCGACGGCAGCCCGGCTCGAACCGGACCGTCGACTGCGCGGTTCACCGATCCTCGATTACGGTTTCGATCACTCGTTCACCCACAGCGGTGTACTGTCCCTCTTCCTCGAAAGTGACCAGGGAGACGTCGGCGTCGAAAAGCTCCTCGTAGTACGGATCGACGTCGAGATCGGAGTAGTCGACGTCGAGCCGGCTGGGGGCAAACAGCTCGACGTCCTCGAGGATTCGGCGCTGGACCGACTCCTCGAGGGCCGCACTCAAGAGGAACCGGGCGGCCCACCGGTTCGGGGCCTCGCTGTTGATCGCCAGGTGTCCGGAGCTCATCAGCGCCTGAATTCCCTCGGGGTAGTGGTTCTCGACCGGCAGATCGTCCATCACCTGACGGACCGTCCACGGGAAGTTGTAGAACATAACTGGGACGTTCCCCTGGCCGACCTCCCTGGCGCCTCGCGTGTGGCTCTCGACGCCTTTGAACTCGAGGTGATCCATCATCTCGCGCAGCCACTCCTCGTCGTCCATGCCGAGCTGGTCGGCGTGGTGTCGGACGATCCAGCCGATTCGACTCGGAACCACATACGAGGGCAAACACGTCTCGAGCCCCTCGTACTGGTCGTCCAGCAGGTCGTTCCAGGTGTCCGGATACTCGAGACCGCGCTCCGTGAATATCTCCGAGTTGATCGCCATGCACGTCGACGGACCGCCGTTGAGCGCCGACACGTACCAGGGCTCGGTCATCTCTCCGGGGAGCACCTCGGAGAACCAGAAGTTCTCGTCGATGCCGAGCTCGTAGTAGTCGCCCGCCTCCATGTCCTCCTCGTGGATCTGATCGTACAGTGCCGTCCCCTGTGAGATGATGTCGGCCTGGTCGCGGTCGGCCTGTCGCTCCTGGATCACTCGCTGGGCGACGTCTCCGCCGTCGCTGACGTACAGGTCCGGGTCGAGGCTGGTCCCGAACTCCTCATTGACGACGTCCACCAGCTGGACCCACGCGTCGCGGGTGCCGGCCGCCGCGTAGATCGTAACGTCGGTGTCGTCGCCGACGACCGCCGCCAGCTCCTCGGTCGTCCACGGCGTCTCGGGCGCGTTCTCCGCGTCGGGTTCCCCGTCGTCGGTAGTTCCGAGAAGTCCCGTACAGCCTGCGAGTGCGGTCAGCGCTGCCACGCCTCCTCCGGCGACGACGGCGCGCCGCGAGTGGGGCGCCGATACCCCGCCCCGGTTCCTTCCGCCGTGGGTTCCCGTGTCCCCCTCCGACACAGCACCGGATCCGAGACTCCTTTCCATGTTATAGGATTTTTGTAATAGGTAATAAAAATCTTCCGTTGTAGCTCTCGCGGGACCCACTGGACCTCACAGAGACAGCGTCGAATCCACGAACAGTTCCTCGGGATCGTACTCCCGGAGAATCAATCCCTGATCGTGGGCGTACTGGACGAATTTCGCCAGCTCGCGCCGGGTCTTCTCAGTGACCCCGTACTCCCACACCTTCTCGTCGGGCCCCAGAACCTGACGCTGTTTCGCGGCCTCGATGTGTCCCCACGTGAGCGCCATGTGGGTGCTGGGGCTCCGGGCGCGTTCGAGCCCTACATCGCGCGCCTCACGGAAGGCGTCGTAGAGGTTCACCGCCGCCCAGGGATGGTCCGCCAGCACGTCGTCGCGGATCGCCACCACGTGCATGATCGGGTGGATGCCCGTCTCCTCGAAGTACGCGCGTTCTTCGGCTTTTGGGTCGTCGAACACGAACTCTACCTCGTCGGCGTCGGCGACGTCGTGAAACAGCGACCCGGCCGGGTCCATGACCGCGTCCAGCTCGCCGGCAAACAGCAGCTCCCGCATGTCCCGGGGATCGTCGACGGCGTCGGATTCTCTGTCCCCGGAGACCGGCCGGACGTCGAATCGATCGGGGAGCTCGACGGGAACGTCGTCCCCGCGCCGACGGACCCAGGTCACGTCCTCGAGATCGAGGTCGTAGTGTTTCGCACAGATTCCACGCAGCCAGACGTTGGCCGTCGTCTGCCAGGACTGCACCCCGACCGTCTTTCCTTCGAGGTCGGCCGGCTCCGTCACGTCGGCGTCGACGTGCTTGTAGAAAAACGAGTGGCGAAAGCGCCTGCTCGGGAACACGGGGATCGCCGTGAATGGATACTCCTCGGGCTCGGCGCGCGAGGAGAGGTACGACGCTAGCGATACCTCGCAGACGTCGAACTCGCCGTGCCGGAAGAACCGGCGGTGACGCCGAGGGGGATACTCCGTCATCGCGGTTAGATCGATCCCTTTCGGCTGGACTTCGCCCGTCAAGAGCGCCCGGGTGAGGTCGCTGTCGCTCCCGCAGAAGGTCAGCTCCACTGACATGCCGGGAACTGCTCAGGTGGGCGCCCTAGTTCTGTCGGTGTGTTCAGCCGTCACCGGGAGGTGGGACCCGTCCGCCAGTTATTAGTCTCAGTCGCCGACACGGCGACGTATGGCGGTCGAACTCACGCTCAGCTGTGACGACACAGATCTCACCCGGGCGCTGCTTTCGGGCGAGGTGGACCCCGACGGGATCGACCTCGCAACGGACACGACCTACCCGCCCCGGCGTCACCGCCGGTTCTGCCGGACCGACGCCTACGACGTCGCGGAACTGTGTCTCGCCTCCTACGTCGCCTCCCGATCCGACCCCGATCGGTACCCGTTCACGGCGCTTCCGGTCTATCCGAGCAAGACGTTCAGGCACGCTTTCTTTTATAAACACGTCGGCGCGGACGTGAACGCCCCGGCAGATCTCGCGGGAAAGACGGTCGGCGTCCAGTCCTGGCAAACGGCGGCCAACGTCTGGATGCGCGGGATCGCACGGGAGCACCACGGGCTCGATCTCGAGGACGTGACTTGGTACCGTCGCCGGCAAGACGACGTCGAAAGGCCCGTCCCCGACCGGTTCGAGGTCCGGCCGGTGCCGGGATCCCAGGACGGCGACGCGATCGAGGAGCCGCGCGACATGCGTGAGCTGCTGTTTGCCGGCGAACTGGATGCAGTCATGGACCCGTCGGGCTCCCTGCTCGAGGCAGTTTTCGAGGCCGACGACGTGAAGTTCGTGTTCGACGACCCGCTGGCGGCCGAACGTGCCTACTACGAGGAGACGAGAATTCACCCGATCATGCACGTGGTGGCGATTCGCGACGACGTGCTCGAAGCGCACCCGTGGGTCGCAAAGAGCGTCTACGAGGTGTTCTGCGAGGCACGCGACCTCGGACTCGACCGGGTGCGACGACCGAGTTACAACATGTCGTTGACGTGGGCACACCTCCACCGGCTCGAACAGCGCGACATCATGGGTCCCGGCGAGGACGTCTGGGAGTACGGCCTCACAGATCGGACGCGACGCGAGCTGGCGAAGTTCCTCGAGTACGCCCACGAGCAGGGGATCGCCGATCGAGAGTACGAGCCCGAGGAACTGTTCGTCGACGTGGACGAATAGACACCCTCTTGGTTCCGAGACCGAACGATAACGCATGACGCAGTCGACGCCGACCGACCGTTTCGACGAGATCGACGGGATCGAGTCCAAGGCCCTCCTGAAGCCGAAGCCGATCGCGCTCGTGGTGACGCAAAGCGAGACCGAGGGACCGAACCTGATGACCGCGGGGTGGTGGATGACGGCCGGATACAACCCGTTCCGGTACATGTTGGGCGTCAGCCAGAAGACGTACACCTACGACATCATCGAGGAGAACCCCGAGTTCGTCCTGTCGGTGCCGTCGACGGAGTTGATCGACGCGATGGTACTCTCCGGAATGGTCAGCGGCCGGGAACTCGACAAGATCGAGCACCTGGACCTCGAGACGATCCCCGGCGCGGAGATCGACGTCCCGATCCTCGCGGACGCCGTCGGCAACATCGAGTGCACGGTGCTCGACTCCTTCGAGTTCGAGAACACCACCTACTACTTCGGGAGCGTCGAGAAGGCGTGGGTCACCGAAGGGGGCATGGACGGCCGTCTGCTCTCGCTGGAGGAAGACGTGCTCGCATACATGGGTAGCGACTGGGTTGGCGACGACGAAACCAAACACCGCTTTTACGCCGACCTGGGCCCCGAGGACCTCGAGTCGTTCCCGGGCGACGAGGTGCTCGAGAGCCTTCCCGAGGAGCTACAGGAGAAACACCGATAGGACGGGACGACGGTTATTCGCCCGTCGGGTACACGACGACGGTTATTCGCCCGTCGGGTACAGTTTGATGGCTTCTGCGGACGCCCGAAGGAGAACGCGATCCCCACGATCGAAGTCGTGGATGTGGTCCGATCGGACGACCACCTCGGCGTCGGCGTCCTCGAAGCCGACGGTCATTTCGTAGAGATCCCCCGAGAGACCGGCCGCGAGAACCGTCCCTCGGTGCGAGAGGCCGTCCGTCGGTTGGTCTTCCGTAGCGACGGCGAAACCGCCGGTCTCGGCTCCGGAGGCGCGACCGCCGTCGACTGCCGACGGCCGTCGAACGGTGGCGTCCCGTGGGCGGAGGAAGCAGTGAACCTGTCCACCGATCTCGCCGGCGGAGACGACGTCGACGCCCTCGACTGGGACTGCCCCGAGTGCGGTCCGAACGACGCGAGTCCCCTCCGCGCCACGTTCGATCGACCCGTCGAGGCGGTTCCAGTGGCCGACAAAGTCGCGGGTGAACGCCGAAGACGGGCGACGATACAGCTCTTCCGGCGCCCCCCGCTCGACGATCTCCCCCTCGTTCATCACCAGCACCTTGTCCGCGAGGTAGAACGCTTCCTCCTGGTCGTGTGTCACGTACAGCATGCTGACACCGACCTCCTGTTGGAGCTTCTGGAGCTCGTAGCGCATGGTCGCCCGGAGCTTCTTGTCGAGGTTCGACAGCGGCTCGTCGAGCAACAAAAGGTCCGGATCGTGCGCCAGCGCGCGGGCGAGGGCGGTGCGTTGCTGCTGTCCGCCGCTGAGATCCGTCGCGGGCTGGTGTTTCAGCGCCGCGATGTCGACCAGTTCGAGCAGATGATCCACCCGGGATTCGTACTCGTCTTTCGAAAACGAGTGGTCGGCGTACTTCAGCGGGAACACCACGTTCTCGTACACGGACTTGTGTGGCCAGATCGCGTAGTTCTGGTACACCATGCCGATTTCGCGATCCTCCGGCGGCCGCGAGACGTCCGCCGAGAAGACCGTCTCGCCGTCGATGATAATCTCTCCCGCGTCGGGAGTCTCCACGCCCGCAATACACCGCAGGGTCGTGGTCTTCCCGCACCCGCTGGGGCCCAGTAGCGCCACGATCTCGTCTTCGGCGACGTCGAAACTGACCGCCGAGAGGATCGACTCCGTCCCGAAGCTCTTGTCGAGATCCCGTACCTGGAGCCGCGTCGTCTCTGTCATGTGTGAGGGATGTGGTCTGGTCGGTGTCCCGGGAATCCGACCGTCCGTATTCCACATTACAAGTTCTATGTAATAAGCGATGGGGGTTTCGGGCCGTTCGGTGCGACTATGGTTCGCCGGTGGAAATCCACGGGCATGCTCGACCTCTCGCTTGCGTGTGGCCGGTACGAGTGGACCCGGGGCCTGTGGGACGGAAGCGTTTCGCCGGAGGGGATCGACCTGTCGACCCTCGAGTACCACAACCCGGAGCGGTTCGCACGAATGGCGAACAACCTGGAGTTCGACGCCTGTGAACTCTCCATGGGCACGTATCTCGCAACCCGGTCCCGACCGGAACGGTATCCGTTTACGGCGATCCCGGTGTTCCCACACCGGCGGTTTCGACATTCGTACATTTACAGACGGACGGACGCGGATATCGACGGCCCGCAGGATCTGGAGGGGAAACGCGTCGGCGTCGTGAACTGGCAGACGACGACCGGAATCTGGCAGCGCGGAATCTTGCGCGAGCAGTACGGGGTCGACACGACCGACGTCGACTGGCACCGCGTCGGCTCCGAAATCGTCCCGATCGAGGTACCCGGCGAGTACACGGTGACGGACCTCGACCCGGGCGGAGGAACCGTTCCGTACATGGAGGAGTTGCTCGGATCCGGAGAACTCGATGCGGTGTTGCATCCCGTGCCGTTGCAGATTCCGGCGGCCGAGCGCCTGTTCGAAGATCCCATCGCCGAGGAGCAAGCCTACTTCGAAGAAACCGGAATTTTTCCGATCATGCACGCGATCGTCCTGAAAAACGAACTCCTGGCAGACCACCCGTGGCTCGTCCAGAAACTGTACGACGCCTTCGAGAACGCGAAACGCGAGTGTCTCCGGCGGCTGGAGCGTCCTCAGTGGATCCCGCTCCTGTGGGCCGACATCCACGCCGAGCGCCAGCGCGACCTGCTCGAGGATCCCTGGGAGTACGGGCTGACGGAGTCCAACCGGACCGTCCTGAACACCCTGGTGGAGTACGCCCACCGACAGGGAATCGCAGACCGTCGATACGACCTCGAAGAACTGTTCGCCACCGAATCGCTGGAAATCGGCACGTTCGGCTGAGTGCTGCCGCTCCGAAGTGACCCCAAAACGGAAAAACGATCCTGAAAGACCGATTGCTTCCGCAGTTATTTGTCGTCCGGGCTGAACCGGGACGCGAGTTTTGCGAACGGACTCTGCGTCTGTGACAGCAGTTCCGAATCGACTGTTCCCATCAACTGTGCATTTTCGAACGAGCGTGTGCTCTTTTGCGACATCGTATACAATATTACTACCTTTGGCCGGATAAACCTTTTTGTACATAGTCTTTCAGTCGGTAAAATAGACCAAACGTTCATGCAATAGTTCAAAAAATAATGATCGATCCGCCGCTGCGCTGGAGAGTATTGGTCCGCGAAGAATTGCTCCTACGTTCGATCACTACCCGGCGTCAGTCTGAGCGCACAGGCGGGACGTCGCTCGCTTCGATCGCGTCGTCGGGAACGGTCCCATCAGAACTCCAGCCGCGTTCCTCGTAGTACTCGTCGATCGCGGCCTCGAGGTCGGGGATGTCGTAGGGGAGTCGATCGTCCTCGCGGTCCATCCCCCGTTTGTTGTTGAAGTGACGCTCCCGTTCGACCGTCCGGGCGCCGACGGCGAGCAGTTCCTCGTACTCGGTTCCAAGCAGCGTCGCCAGCCGGTCGTCTGTGATGTAATCGCTCGAGAACGCACAGATGATCGCCGAATCCCGCACCGCGTTGCGGTTCTCTTTTCTCGCCAGCAGTTCGCTTTTCCCGAGGGTTCCTTCCGGGTCGATTTCGCCGTTGTACTCCGGACCCAACATCCCGCCGTACATGTGGTCTGCACCGCGGTTGGCCACCGCATACGACAGCCCCTGGCCGTGGAGCACCCGGCCGTCGTGGGCAGCGAACTCCATGCCCTTCACCGTGTAGTTGTCGACGCCGAGTTCCCCGTGAGCACGGGCGACACCCTCCGCGAGCAAGTCGCCGATCCCCTCCCGGCGTGCGATCTGTTCTGTCACCTCGCGTGCGAGCTCGGCGTCGCCGAAGGCGTCTTCGCTTTTGAGGTAGGCGGCGACGGTTACGCCCGCCGAGATGGTGTCCATCCCGAGTTCGTCGCACAGTTCGTTCGCCTTCATCACGTCCACGATGTCGCCGACCCCCTGCGAGGAACCGAACGCGTACACTGTTTCGAACTCCGGCCCCTCGGTCTCGATTCCTTCCGCCTCGTCGCGGGTCGGGAGTTTGCAGGCGTAGGCACACGACGAGCAGGTGCCGGTGCGGTACTTCTTTTCTTCGACTGCGTCGCCGCCGATCCCGGCAGCGTCTTCGAAGTGGTACTCCTCGAAGTATCTGGTTGGAAGCGAGAAGTTCTCGTTTATGAACTCCGTGCCGCCGGTGGTGCCCTGGCGTTTCATTCGGTCGTCCGACGTCGCAGCCTCCCGGTGGATCTCCGACTCCGGCGGATCGGGGATCTCGATCTCGGGCCGGGATTCCCCCGCGAACGTGACACACTTGACGTTCTTCGATCCGAGCACCGCGCCGAGGCCACCGCGTCCGAACGCCCGCGAGTCGAACGTCATCACCGACGCGAACCGGACCAGGTTCTCGCCGGCGGGGCCGATGGCGATGCAGTGTTCCGGCCCGAGGTCGTGGTGCTCCTCCATGTAATCTGAGGTCGCAGAAACCGTCGCTCCTTCGAGTTCGGGAACGGGTTCGAACGTGACCCGTGGGTCGCCGTCCCCGTCGGGATCGCGAACGTGTATCGCAAGCAGCTCGTCGCTCTTCCCGGTGACCTCGAAGACGGAGTAGCCGGTGTCGGCGAAGTTACGCGAGAGGAAGCCGCCGGCGTTCGTCGAGGCAAGCCCGTCGGAAAGCGGCGACAGCCCGGTCATCGACATGCGTCCGGTGAACGACGTTTGACTCACCTGCAACGGCCCCGTCGCGAGGTACACCCGGTTTTCGGGCCCGAACGGATCGGCGTCGAACGGGATCCGCTCGTGGGCCAGGGCGGTCGCGACCGCCCGGCCGCCAACGTGCGTCTCGAGGAGGTCGTCGATCTCGGTCGCGGTTGCGGTCCGCTCGCTCACGTCGACTGTGAGAAGCGGCCCCTTCGCGTGGAGCATGGTCAAATTGACCGGCGGGACCAGCATAAACGCTGGCGTGGGGGGTGGTCTCTGCCGGAACCGACCGGATGCAAGGGAATCGTCGAAACCGGGATCACCGCTCGCTTCCGGTGCCGACCCCGGGGATCGCGGTTTTCCGTTCGACCCACCCCATCACGTTTGAGGCTGTAAGCACCAAGGCGAGATACAGCAGGCCGACCACGACAAAGATCGCGGTGTACCGGAACGTGTCTGAAGCGATGGCGAACGCCCGGTAGTACAGTTCGGGGACGGTGATGAACGCCGCGAGCGAGGAGTACTTGATCAGGTAGACGAACTCGTTGGTCCAGGAGGGGATCGCGTACCGGAGCCCCTGCGGGAGGACGACGTAGTAGATCGTCTCGATCTTCGAGAGTCCGATCGCCCGGCCGGCGGTGATCTGCCCGAGATCGACGCTTTCGAGCGCCCCACGGATGTACTCCGCCTGGTAGGCGGCGCCGTTCAGGATGAACCCGACAATGGCGACCCACACGACGTTTCGGGGGAACACCCCATCGAGGAACGATGGCACGTATCCGCCGAGGTTGAGCCCGAAGTGAAGCACGAACAGCTGTGCGAGAAGCGGTGTTCCCCGGAGCAGTTCCGTGTATCCGAGCGAAGCGTACGCCGTGTAGTTACCGTACACCCGCGCCACCGCGAGCGGCACCGCGATGAAGAAGCCGACGAAGAGGCTCGACAGGGTTATCAACACCGTGAGCCACAGTCCCCCCGCGAGCCGGGGAAGCGTCTCGACTGCGAAGGCGATCCCGTCGGCGTACGCTCCCAGTACCGGCAGCCCGGCGAGACCCGCCTCGATCGCCGCCGGGGGAACCACCGGCTCCCCGTCGGGAACGAACGGCTCGCCGAGCCACCGGTTCACCCACCGGAACAGCACCCAGCCCCAGAACACCACGCCCGCGACGTACAACGCCATCCGACCGGCAGAGGGCGTCGCCTCGTCGACCCGGTCTCGGACAGTCGTGGGGCGAGTGGTGCCGGCCGGAGTGGTGGTGTCGGACATGTCAGTCGTGGAGCTGAGTGATCCGGCTGAGGAACTGCGCGGTCCGGTCGCGCTCGGGGTGTTCGAACAGCTGTTCGGGGGGGCCACGCTCGACGACGGCGCCGCCGTCGAGGAAGACGATCTCGTCGGCGACCGACCGGGCGAAGCTCATCTCGTGGGTGACGACGAGCATCGTCATCCCCTCTTCGACGAGCCCGTGCATCACCTCGAGCACCTCGCCGACGAGTTCGGGGTCCAGCGCGCTGGTCGGCTCGTCGAACAGCATCAGCTTCGGCTCCATCGCCAGCGCCCTCGCGATTCCGACCCGTTGTTTCTGTCCGCCGGACAGCTCCGCCGGATACGAGTCGACCTGCGCGGCGAGCCCGACCTGCTCGAGCTGTCTCCGCGCACGGTCGCGGGCCGCCTTCTTGTCGAGGCCCAGCACCCGCTGTGGGCCGAGCGCGACGTTGCCGAGCGCGGTGAGGTGAGCAAAGAGGTTGATGTCCTGAAACACCATCCCGACGTCGCGGCGGAGCCTGTTTACGTCCATGTCGGGGGCGGTGATCAACTCCTCGTCGAGATAGATCTCGCCCTCCTGGGCGTCGGTGAGCCGATTTACGCACCGCAGCATCGTCGACTTCCCGCTTCCGCTGGGACCGATGAGTACGGTGACATCGCCTTTCTCCATCTCGAAGCTGACCTCGCGAAGTACCTGCTCGTCGCCGTACCACTTCGAGACGTTCTCGACCCGCAACAGGTTCTCCCGTCCGCCGTCCGGACGCGTTTCGGTGTCGCTGCCCAGGTCGTCGCTACTCGTGTATTCACGGCTCGTGTCGTCTCTGTTCATGTCGTCTCACCCGATGGGATCGCGTAGTAGTCGCTGACGTAATCCAACGCGCGGTTCGTCGAGAACGTGAGCACGAAGTAGATCGCACTGATAAAGAGGATGAGCTCCAGCACCGCAGTGTTGCCCTCCGCCGTCGTAAACAGCTGATAGCTCCGGGTCAGGAGCTCTGCGAGGCCGATCGCAAAGACGATGCTGGTGTCCTTCAGCACGATCGTCACTTCGTTTTGAAAGCCCGGTACCGAGCGGCGAAGCGCCTGCGGAACGACGACGTGTCGCACCGCATCGCGTTTCGTCATCCCGATCGCTCGGGCAGCCTCGAGCTGGCCGCTGTGGACGCTTTGCAGCGACGCCCGGAAGATCTGCGACTGGTAGGCACCGCTGCGGAGGCCGAGTCCGAGGATGCCGGCAACGACCGCACCGGAAATAGTCGTAAACCCGAAGTAGAGGTCCGGTGCACGGAAGATGAAGTACATGAAGATCAGGATGACGACGATCGGCGTTCCGCGGAGGACGACCCCGACCGTCTCGACGAACGTCCGGCTGTAGCGTCCGCCGTACACCTCGATCGCGCCGGCGGGAAAGCCGACTGCGAAGCCGAGGAGGATGCTCGCGATCGTCAACCCGATCGTGACGACCAGCCCGCCGAAGAGGTAATCCAGGTTGTCGAGGACGAACAGCCAGTCTTCGAGGTCGCCGACGAACAACAGCGTGTCGGCTATCGGATCGGCAAGCGAGCCGGGTATCGCCACGAACCCCGCCGCAGACGACATCACTCGCCGAACCAGCGGGCGGTGATCTCCTCGTAGGTTCCGTCGTCCTGGACCGCAGCGAGGCCGTCGTTGAGTGCGGCCTGGACGTCCTCGTCCTCCTGCCGGATACCGAAGCCAAACTGTTCTCCCGTCTCGAAGACGAACGCGACCTCGACGTCACGCTGGGCGGCGAACGTCTCGGCGACCGGCTGGTCGAGCACGATCGCGTCGATGTTCTCGTTTTCGAGGTCCTGAACCGCCAGCACGTAGTTCCCGTACCGGCTGAAGTCGTCCTCGCTGATGATCCCCGGCTCGATGAGTTCGCTCTCTACGACGCCCGCACCGGTGGTTCCCTCCTGGGCACCGACCGTCACGCCCTCGAAATCGTCGAAGGAGGTCGGCTGGAAGTCGCCGCCCGCCCGGACGAGAACCGTCTGGTCGGCGTTGTAGTACGGGTTCGAGAAGGCGATCGACTCCTGGCGGTCCTCGGTAATCGTCATCGCGGCGGCGATCACGTCGATCCGCTCGTTCTGGAGCGCCGGGATGAGCGAGGAGAACTCGAACTCCTCCCACTCGTCGAGTTCGTAGTCGGTCTCGGCGACGACAGCGTCGAGGAGATCGATGTCGTAGCCGACGATTTCGCCGTCTTCGATCATCTCGAACGGCGGGAAGCCCGGTGCCGTCCCGGGCGTCAGGAGGTCGTCCCCACCGAGACAGCCTGCGGTGGCTGTCAATCCGGCGACTGCGGATCCACCGGTGAGTTTCAGGTACGTCCGACGGCTTACAGAATCGGTGACGTAGCGTGTCATACTCGGCTACAATGTCGAGGAGAGGTTTCAACCTTTCTGGAGCCGACGCCGGCGCAAATTTTGCACGGTGAGACAGTTCCCACCGACGACCTGACTCGGCCGATCAGTCGGCCTCGGCCACGCCGGACCGGGCGTCGGTCGCCGGCGACTCGCGCCCGAGCAGCCAGGCAGCGGCGGCGACACCGACCAGCGCGCCGGCGAGCGCGAACAGATTGACGAGTTGCCACGTGGCGTCGTAGAGAACCAGATCACGGCCGAGCAGCAGCGTCCCCACCAGGAGCACGATTGCGGCGAAAGCGAGCGCACGAACTCGGTCCGAACCGGGGAATCCGCCCCCTTCGAACGTGTCGACCACGACCGAGAGCAGCGCCAGGTATCCGGAAAGCGACAGGCCGTAAAACCACGCCTGTGCCCCAGGAGAGTAGGTGAGCAGGGGGACCGCCCGGGAGAAGACGGCGCCGGCCAGAAGCAAACCGAGCGCGGTGAAAAGCGTCAGCCGAACCCGGCGGATCGAGGGACCTCCGCCGCCGGATCCAGCCCAGAACGTCGCGAGTCCGAGAAACGTAAAGATCAACAGCGCGACCACGAGGTGAAGCGCGTGGGTCGACATCGTGTAGCCGCCGGGGACCAGCCCGCCGACGGTGACGGTGACGGCGCCGACGGCGATCTGCAGCGGCAGCACGACCACCGCGAGGGTGGCTGCAAGCCGGATCCGGCGGTCGTCGAGTCGCCACGCCCAGCCCGCCATGCCGATGATGAAAAAGCCGGTGATCATCGCCCAAACCCGATGGAACCACTCCACGAAGTCGGGGTTGAACGTGAGTGCCGGCACCAGTTGATCGGAACAGAGCGGCCACTGCGCCTCACACGCCAGGCCGGACCCGGTCGCGGCCGTGTACACGCCGATCGCAAACAGCGCGAGTGTCATCCCGGTGGTGAGGCCCGCATACCGCCGGAACGTGAGCCAATCGGGGCGGAGACTCATTGCAGCACTGTCGGGGTGGCGCCTACTTGAGCGTTTCACTCCCAGCACCGGATTCGGGCCCCGAAGGGGTCCACCGCATTCAAGTCGACGACGACGAAGCTACGGTATGGTCGATCTCGACGAACGGGCCGCACGACTCGACGGATTCCTGGCGGAACGGGAACTCGAGGCAGTGTGGTTCGCTCGACCCAACGGCTTCGCGTGGCTCACCGGCGGCAGCAACATCGTCGATCGGGACGCCCCGGTCGGCGTCGCCGCCGCCGGCTACGACGGGGAGTTCCGCGTCGTCACCAACAACATCGAAGGTGAGCGCATCGCCACGGAGGAGGTGCCGGACGTCTTCACCCCCGAGGAAGCACCGTGGTATTCGAGCAGCCTCGCGGAGGCCGTCGCCGAGCGCTCCCCGACGCCGGCGGCGGCGGACGTTCCGATCTCCGGATTCGAGGAGTTCGAGCCGGGCCGGCTCCGACAGCCACTTTCCGGGGAGGACACGGACCGGTACCGCGAACTCGGGCAGGAGGTTGCCGCAGCCGTCGAGAACGTCTGTCGGGAACTCGAACCTGACGACACGGAACACGAGGTCGCCGCCGGGATCCGGATCTCGCTTGCCGCCGGAAACGTCGAGGCGCCGGTCGTACTCGTCGGTGGGGGCGAACGCGCACGGAAGTACCGGCATTACACGCCCACCGACGCCGAACTCGGCGACTACGCGCTGGTGTCGGTCACCGCCCAGCGGGGCGGGCTGTACGCCTCCTGTACGCGAACCGTCGCGTTCGACCCGCCGGACTGGCTCCGCGAGCGGTTCCGGGCGGCTGCGCGGGTCGAGGTGACGGCGCTTGCGGCCACGCGAGCGGCCGCCGGAAGCGATGGGGACAGAGCCGACTCGGGGAACGGGTCGAATGACATCCGGGGGACCGCCGGCGACGTGTTCGGTACGATCCAGCGGGCATACGACGCGCTCGGCTGGGGCGGCGAGTGGCAAAACCACCACCAGGGCGGCGCCGCCGGCTACGCCGGACGGGAGTGGATCGCCAGACCCGACGCGGAGGATCCAGTGTACGCGCCGATGGCGTACGCCTGGAACCCCACCGTCCAGGGCGCCAAAAGCGAGGATACCGTCCTGATCGACGGCGGGTTCGAAACGCTGACCGAAACCGGAAACTGGCCGACTCTCGAGGTCGAGGCTGTCCCGGAAGCGCTCCCGGAATCCGTCGAGTTACCCACGCTGTGCCGGCACGCCCCCGTCGTTCTCGGCGACCGATGAGAAACCTATTTGTCGAAGGGCTGATACGGGACGGACATGCCCTGGTACGCGATCGACGCGGTCGACGACGCGATCGACGCGACCCGTCGATTCCTGTTCCCGTTTAGCCTCGTTCGCTGGGTCAAACTCGCGGTGATCGTCCTCTTCATCGGCGGCGGTAGCAGCGCGAGCAACGCCTCGAACGTTCCCTCCGCAGGCGGAGAGTTTACACTCCCGACTGGATTCCCCGCCGACGGCGCCGCGCCTCCGAACGGAGCCGCCCCGCCCGGCGATCCGTTCCTCACCCCGGAGCTGGTCATCGCCGTCGCGGCCGGGATCGTCCTCCTGGCGGTGCTGCTTTCGATCGTCTCGACGGTACTGGAGTTCGTCTTCTACGACGCCCTCCGCACGAACGACGTCCTCCTGTGGGGCCCGTTCAAGCGCCGGTTCCTCCAGGGGATACGGCTCATTCTCTTTCAGATCGGCGTCACCGTGCTGGTTTTCGCGCCGGTCGCCCTCGCAGGCTACGGCCTGTACGTGGCCGATCCGGCGGTTCCCTCGCGACTCGCGGTGTTCGTTCTGGCGGGCCTGGGACTTGTCGGCGTGTTCCTGCTGTGGCTTTTGGTGTTGACGTTCACCGACGACTTCGTCGTCCCGATCATGGTGCTCGAAGACGAGACTGTCCTCGGCGCCTGGAGCAGGTTCTGGCCGACGCTGAAAGGAGAGTGGGTGCAGTTTCTGGTGTATCTAGTGGTGTACCTCCTTCTGGCGATCGGCATCGGCATCGGCCAGAGCATCGTCACGCTCGTACTGGCCGGGATCGTCGTCGCCCTGGGAGCGATCGCCGGACTGGTGATCGTCGGCCTCCTGGGCGGTCTCGCCGCCGCCGTCGAATCCGTCGTCGGCCTGGCACTGTTGGGGCTGCTGGTGCTGTTCGTGATCCTCGCACTGGCGGTGGTGATCCTCCCGATCCGGATCCTCGTGGTCACCTACATGACGACCTACCAGCTGGCCGTGCTGGGCGGCGCCAACCGGTCGTTCATGCTGCTTCCCGGTTCGGTGCTCCCGGATCCCGACGCGGGTGGCGACGGGGAAGATAACAGCGCGACCTAGCGGGACAGCCACGGCCGAGACGTCACTCGACCGGATCGCCCTCGGTGACGACGGAGACGAGGTCCGCCGCGGCCGCCTCGATGGACGACTCGTTTTCGACCATTCGGACCGGTGCACCCGTCTGCATGGCGTACGACATCGCCGCCGCGCGGGTCAGATCCTGATGGAAGTCGATCGATCGGACGCCCGTCTCCCGGTAGGTCCGGTGGCTCACCTCCTCGCGTCGCGAGGCGATCGTCTCGGGAGACGCCTCGATCAACACGAACCGGTCGGGATCGACCTCCCGAAGCGACGACCTGGACAGCCCCGGCAGATAGCCGTGGACCGTCGCGACCGCGAGATGGGTGTTGAGGACGACTGCTCGTCCGCGCGCACGTCCGGCGACGTATTCGGCGGCCCGTCGTTGCAGCAGCCGGAGTTCACGCTGACTCAGGTTCGAGAGGTCGTCCCGGTCCCTGGTGAGGCCACGGGCGGCGGCTTTCTCGAGCATCACGTCGCCGAAGTTGATCAGTTCGTACCCGTCACCGAGCTCCGTGCGGGCGACCCGACACACCTCCGAGGCACCGACTCCGGGGACGCCGGAAACGACAGTGAGATCCATCAGAAGGACACCTCCTCGTCGGTTTCGGGGTTCATTCCCCTATCGTCGTAGAACTTCCGTCCGATGTACTGCTCGCCCACGAACGTTATCAACGCGTCGTACAGCTCGTCGACGCTGTCGAACTCCGCCTGATCGGTTCGAGAGAGCACCTCAGCGATGGTCTCGGGGTCGCCGTACATCGCGTCGAGTTCGACGTTCCCGACCCCCTCGATCACGGTGTCGCGGTGGGCCGGGAAGTCGAACTCGCGGATGAACAGGTCCCGGGTCTGTGGAAGTCTCATGCAGGTTGTTATTATTCCACATAGCATATAAGTGTGTCAGGCACCCATCACCGCAACCGAAACGCTTTCACGGCGATGTACGGAAGCGTGAGACGATGCGGAAAAGTGGCCCACCCAAAGGGTTGATCTCGTATCTCGTGCTCGAGCTACTCGAAGAGAAACCGCGGTACGGATACGAGATACTCAAGGAGATCTCCGAGATAAGCGGGGAGCACTGGGAGCCGTCGTACGGCTCCGTGTACCCCATCCTTTACAAGTTCGAGGAGGAAGGGTGGACCCGTCGGATCGAACGGGAGGACGAGCCGGACCGCAAGTACTTCGAACTCACCGAGGACGGGCTGGCCGAACTCGAAGACAAGCGGGACGAGACCGCCGGCAAAGCCAAGGAGTTCGCCGACGTCATTCTGGGGTTTTATCACGTGTACGCCGCCGTCGCGACCGACGATCGCTTTCGGGTTCCCGAGCGGGACGGGAACTGGCAGTTCGACGAGGAGTTCAGCTCGTGGATCGTCGAGCAGATGATCCGCCACCACGAGCGCGATTTCGGGGAGTTCGAACGGATCGACCTGACGCCACCGGAGTTCAACGAGAGACACGGGTTGTGACCCCTCCGCTCCGGGAGGGCGCCGCCAGTCACGAACGCGGCCGATCCGCACGTTTTTGATTCCACGCACGAACGATACTGTATGAGCACCAGGCGCAAGCCGGAGTGGCTGAAGATGCGGGCGCCGACGGGCACCCGGTTTACCGAGGTCAAATCCGCCCTCCGCGATCGGGACCTCCACACGGTGTGTGAGGAGGCCAACTGTCCCAACATGGGGGAGTGCTGGAGCGGGCACGACGGCCCGGGCACGGCGACGTTCATGCTGATGGGCGAGCGCTGTTCGCGCGGATGCAACTTCTGTGACGTCCAGACCGGCGGGATGGACCCGCTGGACCCCGACGAGCCCGCGGACGTCGCGGCGGCGGTCGAGGAGATCGGACTCGACTACGTCGTCCTCACCTCGGTCGACCGCGACGACCTCCCCGATCAAGGCGCGGGACACTTCGCGGAGACGATACGGGAAATAAAACGGGCGGCTCCGGAAACCCTCGTCGAGGTGTTGATTCCGGACTTCCAGGGCGAATCCGACCTCGTTCGGAAGATCATCGACGCCGAACCCGACGTGATCGCACACAACGTCGAAACCGTCGAGCGGCTACAGTGGCCCGTCAGGGACCGACGGGCCGACTACGAACAGTCGCTTTCGGTGCTCGATCAGGTCCGCCGAGAGTCGGACGCGTACACGAAAACCAGCATCATGCTCGGGCTCGGCGAGTACGACCACGAGGTGTATCAGACCCTCGTCGACCTCAGGGAGATCGGCGTCGACATCGTCACGTTCGGCCAGTACCTGCAGCCCTCCAGATCACACCTCGACGTCTTCGAGTACGTCCACCCCGAGGTATTCGACACCTGGCGACGGGTCGCAGAGGAGGAGCTCGGCTTCAGCTACTGTGCTTCCGGCCCGATGGTCCGGTCCTCCTACAGGGCCGGCGAACTGTTCGTCGAGGCGATGGCTCGCGAGGAGGAGAGCCTCGACGAGGCCCGCCGCATCGCCCGCACCGCAAGCGAGTAGTCGGTCCGGGGACTGGAGCCGCGGCCGGCAGTATTTCTCCCCATGAAAAATTATTTACGAAACTTCTATTACTCGAGCGGCGAGATTCCACCGTATGCGTAGGTGGGTCCGACCGTGAGCGTACTCGAGCGCGATCCCAGGGACGACATGTATCGAGTTCTCGACGAGGACGGCACAGCCGTCGGTGAGGTCCCCGATCTCGAGGAAGAGACGCTGGTCGGGATGTATCGGCACATGAAGCTCGCCCGCCACTTCGACAAGCGGGCGGTCAGCCTCCAGCGCCAGGGACGGATGGGAACGTATCCACCGCTGTCCGGACAGGAGGCCGCCCAGATCGGAAGCGCGTACGCGCTGGACGAGGACGACTGGATGATCCCCAGCTACCGCGAGCACGGCGGAGCGCTCGTGCGGGGGCTCCCCCTGGAGAAGACGCTGCTGTACTGGATGGGTCACGAGGCGGGCAACGCCGTCGCCGAGGAGGCGAACATCTTCCCGGTCGCGGTCCCGATCGCCTCACAGATCCCGCACGCGACCGGGGCGGCGTGGGCCGCAAAGCTCCGCGGCGAGGAAGACAAAGCGTTTATCTGTTACTTCGGGGACGGCGCTACCTCGGAGGGTGACTTCCACGAGGGGCTCAACTTCGCCGGCGTGTTCGACACCCCGAACGTCTTCTTCTGTAACAACAACCAGTGGGCGATCTCGGTGCCGCGGGAGCGCCAGACTGCCTCCGAGACGCTGGCCCAGAAGGCGACTGCGTACGGCTTCGAGGGGATCCAGGTCGACGGCATGGATCCGCTGGCCGTCTACGAGGTCACGCGGGAGGCCGTCGAGAAGGCGAAAGATCCCGGCGAAGGCCAGCGGCGACCGACGATGATCGAGGCGGTGCAGTACCGGTTCGGTGCCCACACCACAGCCGACGATCCGAGCGTCTACCGCGACGAAGAAGAAGTCGAACGCTGGCGTCGGAAGGATCCGATCCCGCGGCTGGAGGCGTATCTGAAAACCGAGGGGATCCTCGACGACCGCCGGATCGACGAGATACAGGAGTCGATCGAAACCCGGGTTGCCGACGCGATCGACGCCGCGGAATCGACCGTGCGTCCCACCCCCGACGAGATGTTCGAGAACGCGTACGCAGAGATGCCAGACCGGCTTCGAACGCAGTACGACCGGTTCGAACAGCTTCGAGAGGAGCTCGGCGACGAAGCGTTTCTGGAGGAGTAACTTATGGCGACGGAACAGGAAACACAGAACCTCACGCTGGTACAGGCAGTACGGGACGGACTCTACACCGAGATGCAACGCGACGAGGAGGTGATCGTCCTCGGCGAGGACGTCGGGAAGAACGGCGGCGTCTTCCGGGCGACGGAAGGCCTCTGGGAGGAGTTCGGCGAAAACCGGGTGATCGACACGCCGCTTGCGGAGTCGGGGATCGTCGGCACCTCCGTCGGGATGGCCGCGATGGGGATGCGACCGGTTCCGGAGATCCAGTTTTCCGGCTTCATGTACCCCGGCTTCGACCAGATCATCTCCCACATGGCCCGGATGCGCACCCGCACCCGGGGGCGCTACACCCTCCCGATGACGCTGCGGGCCCCGTACGGCGGCGGGATCCGCGCCCCCGAAAGCCACTCGGAGTCGAAGGAAGCGTTCTACGTCCACGAGGCGGGGCTCAAGGTCGTCATTCCATCGACGCCGTACGACGCAAAGGGGCTCCTTGCGGCCTCGATCCGTGATCCGGATCCGGTGATCTTCCTCGAGCCGAAACTCATCTACCGGGCGTTCCGCGAGGCGGTGCCCGAAGGCGAGTACACGATCGAACTCGGCCAGGCGAAGACTCGAAGGGAGGGCGAGGACGTCGCGGTGTTCACCTGGGGTGCGATGGCACGCCGGACGCTGGAGGCCGCAGAGAACCTCGCCGAGGACGGCATCGAGTGTGAGGTCGTCGATCTCCGGACGCTTTCTCCCCTGGACGAGGAGACGATCCTGGAGGCGTTCAAGAAATGCGGCCGGGCGGCGGTCGTCCACGAGGCACCCCGAACCGGCGGGCTCGCCGGCGAGATCACGAGTATCATCCAGGAGGAGGCGCTGGCCTACCAGGAAGCGCCCGTAACGCGGGTCACCGGCTTCGACGTGCCCTACCCGCTGTACGCGCTGGAGGACTACTACCTGCCCAACGAGGCCAGGATCGAGGCGGGCATCAGGGAGGCGGTCGAGTTCCCATGACGATAACCGAGTTCAAGCTCCCGGACGTCGGCGAAGGCGTCGCCGAGGGCGAACTCGTCTCCTGGCTCGTCGAACCCGGCGACGCCGTAAGCGAGGACCAGCCGGTCGCCGAGGTGGAGACCGACAAGGCGCTCGTGGAAGTACCCTCGCCGTACGACGGCACGGTGAAGCAACTGTTCGTCGAAGAGGGGGAGATGGTGCCCGTCGGCGACGTGATCATCAGTTTCGAACTCCCGGACGACGAGGAGACGGCGGAAGCCGAACCGGCCGACGAGGAACCGGCTGACGGGGAACCGGCTGACAGGGAGCCGGCGGAAGTCGAAACCCCCGATGATCGAGTGTTCGCGCCGCCGTCGGCCCGCAGGCTCGCCCGAGAACTCGGCGTCGACATCGCTGCAGTGTCCGGCTCCGGTCCGGGAGGCCGGGTGACGGAGGCCGACGTCCGGAACCACGCTGAATCGACCGCCACACAGGAGCCCGAACCGACCCCCTCCGCCGAGGAGACAGTGGCCGAATCCGCCCCGGAAACGGAGGCCGACACCGAGGACGCGGCGGTTCCGTCCGGCGTCGACGCCGTCGACAGGGACAACACGCTCGCGGTGCCGGCGACGCGTCGGGTCGCCCGAGAACTCGGCGTCGACATCGACGACGTCCCCACCGACCAGACTCGTGACGGCGAACCGTTCGTCACCGAACAGCAGGTCCGAGAGTACGCAGAGGCGCTCGAGGCGGACGCACGGGAACCCGCCGCCAAGCCGACCGCCGAACCCGCGGCGGCCGAGGCGGCGGGCGCCGAGACCGCGACCCCGACGCCCGGAGAAACCGGGGCGGGCGCACGGCCCGAGGAGACCGTCCCCTACCGCGGAGTCCGGCGGACGATCGGCGACCAGATGGAGCAGTCGAAGTACACCGCACCCCACGTCACCCACCACGACACCGTCGAGGTGTCGGCGCTCGTGGAGGCCCGCGAACGTCTGAAACCGCGGGGACAGGAGCAGGACGTTTCGCTCACATACCTTCCGTTCGTGATGAAGGCAGTCGTCGAGGGACTGAAGGAGTACCCCGTACTCAACTCACAGCTCCGCGAGGAGGACGAGGAGATCGCACTCAAGAAGTACTACAACGTCGGCATCGCGGTCGCAACCGACGCCGGACTGATGGTGCCGGTTGTCGAGGACGTCGACAGGAAGGGGCTGTTCGAACTGTCGAGGCAAGTCCACGACCTCGCCTCGCGAGCGCGAGACCGGAAACTCGACCTCGAGGAGATGCGCGGCGGGACGTTCACGATCACCAACTTCGGGGCGATCGGCGGCGAGTACGCCACCCCGATCATCAACTACCCCGAAACCGCGATTCTGGGTCTGGGCGCGATCGAGAAACGCCCAGTCGTCGAGGACGACGAGGTGGTCGCCCGGCCGACGTTACCGCTGTCGCTGTCGATCGACCACCGCGTGATCGACGGCGCGGAGGCCGCAGCGTTCACCAACACGGTGATGTCGTACCTGAACGAACCGCTCTTGCTGCTGGAGTAGCGGTTCCTCGGCGTCCGGATCCACAACCGACCGACTTAAGGAACGATTCGACGCATATTCTCCACGAACAATGGTTGTCGGAGACATTTCCACCGGGACAGACGTACTGGTCATCGGTGCCGGACCGGGCGGCTACGTCGCCGCCATCCGCGCGGCACAACACGGCCTCGACACCACGCTCGTCGAGCGGGACGCCTACGGCGGGACGTGCCTGAACTACGGCTGTATCCCCTCGAAGGCGCTGATCACCGGCTCGGATCTCGCCCACGAGGCGGGCAACGCCGAGCACATGGGGATCCACGCCGATCCCGCCGTCGACATGGCCGCCATGAGCGGCTGGAAAGACGGGGTGGTCGATCAGCTCACCGGCGGCGTCGAGAAACTGTGCAAGGCAAACGGCGTCAATCTCGTGGAGGGCGAAGCGACGTTCGCGGACGAAACCACCGTCCGCGTCGCCCACGGCGGCGACGGCCAGGGCTCGGAGTCGATCGAGTTCGAACACGCGATCGTCGCCACCGGCTCACAGCCGATCGAGATCCCCGGCTTCGAGTTCACGGACGAGGAGGTGTGGTCCTCGCGGGACGCGCTCGCCGCAGACGAGATCCCCGACCGGCTCGTCGTGGTCGGGGCGGGCTACATCGGCATGGAGCTTGCGACCGTGTTCGCGAAGCTCGGCACCGACGTCACCGTCGTCGAGATGCTCGACGACGCGTTGCCGATGTACGAGTCGGACGTCGCCCGCGTCGTCCGCAAGCGCGCAAAGGACCTCGGCATCGAGTTCCAGTTCGGCGAAGGCGCAAGCGAGTGGCAGGAGTCGCCCGACGGCGGCATCCAGGTCGTCACCGAGACCGAGGACGGCGTCGAGTCGACGTACGCCGCCGACAAGGTGCTCGTCGCCGTGGGCCGACGGCCCGTCACCGAGGGGGTCGGCCTCGAGGCGGCCGGGATCGAAACCGACGAGAACGGGTTCATCCCGGTCGACGACCGGATGCGAACGAACAAGGACCACGTGTTCGCGATCGGCGACGTCGCCGGCGAGCCGATGCTCGCCCACGTCGCGAGTCACGAGGGGATCGTCGCCAGCGAGGTGATCGCCGGCGAGCCCGCCGCGATGGACGCCCAGGCGGTACCGGCGGCAGTATTCACCGACCCAGAGGTCGCCACGGTCGGCATGACCGAGGCCGAAGCCGAAGCGGACGGGTTCGATCCGGTCGTCGGCGAGATGCCGTTCCGGGCCTCCGGACGGGCGCTCACGGCCGATCACACCGACGGGTTCGTCCGGATCGTCGCCGACGAGGAGACCGGGCTCGTCCTCGGCGGCCAGATCGTCGGCCCCGAGGCCTCCGAGCTGATCGCCGAGGTGTCGCTGGCGGTCGAGATGGGCGCGACCCTCGAGGACGTCGCCTCGACGATCCACACCCACCCGACGCTCGCGGAGGCTGTCATGGAGGCCGCCGAGAACGCGCAGGGGCAGGCGATTCACACGCTGAATCGGTGAGTTGCCGAATCGTCGAACCGCTTTTCAGTCGTCGCCGGTCGCCTTCGCCGGCTTCCGCCGGTCGCTTCTGGGTCCCTCGGCGTCGACCTCAGGGAGGTAATCACGGAGATAGCGGCCGGTGTACGACGCTTCGATTTCGGCGATATCCTCGGGTGTGCCGGTCGCGACGACCTCACCGCCGCCCTCGCCCCCCTCCGGCCCGAGGTCGATCACGTGGTCGGCGTTCTTCACGAGGTCGAGTTCGTGTTCGATCACCACCACGCTGTTGCCGTCGTCGGTGAGCCGGTGGAGCACGTCGATCAGCTTCCGTTCGTCCTCCTTGTGGAGCCCGGTCGTCGGCTCGTCCAGCAGGTAGAGCGTGTCGCCGCTGTCCTTCTTGCCCAGCTCCTCGGCGAGCTTGATCCGCTGGGCCTCCCCACCCGACAGCGTCGTCGACGGCTGGCCAAGCTGCATGTAGCCGAGCCCGACGTCCTTCAGCAGCTTCAGTCGCCGGCGGATCCCGGTGTGCCCCTCGAAGAAGTCGTACGCTTCGGCGACGCTCATATCGAGAACATCCGCGATCGTCGCATCCTTATAAGTCACCTCCAGCGTTTCGTCGTTGTACCGCGCGCCGTCACACTCCTCGCAGGGGACGTACACGTCCGACAGGAAGTTCATCTCGATCTTGACGGTGCCCTGGCCGCCACACTCCTCGCACCGCCCGCCTTTCACGTTGAACGAGAACCGGCCCTTCTCGTAGCCGCGCTGTTTGGAGAGCTTCGTTTCGGCGAACAGCTCCCGAATGTGATCGAAGACGCCGGTGTAGGTGGCGGGGTTCGACCGTGGCGTCCGACCGATCGGCGACTGGTCGATGAGACGGACGGTCTCGATCTCCTCGAGGGCGTCGATCGCGTCGTGTTCGCCCGGGTTGACGTCGGTGTCGTTCATCCGCCGAACCAGTCCTTTATAAAGAACCTCGTGGACCAGCGTCGACTTTCCGGAGCCGGAAACCCCGGTCACTGCGGTGAACTGGCCGATCGGGATCTCGACGTCGAGGTCCGACAGGTTGTGCTGGCGGGCGCCTCTGACGACGAGTTCGCCGTCCCGTTCCCGTCGTTCGTCGGGGACTGGAATCTCCTTGCGACCGGCGAGGTAATCGCCGGTGATCGACTCCTCGCAGTCGACGACGTCGTCGAAGTCCCCCTGCACGACGACCTCGCCGCCCCGCTTTCCGGGCCCGGGGCCCATGTCGATGATCGAATCCGCCCGGCGCATCGTCTCCTCGTCGTGTTCCACCACGAGCAGCGTGTTGCCGAGGTCGCGAAGCCCCTCGAGAGTGTTCAACAGGCGGTCGTTGTCCCGCTGGTGGAGTCCGATCGACGGCTCGTCGAGGACGTACAACACGCCGACGAGCCCCGAGCCGACCTGGGTGGCAAGGCGTATCCGCTGGCTCTCACCGCCCGAGAGGGTGGAGGCCTCCCGATCGAGCGTGAGATACTCCAGGCCGACTTCCTCCATGAACCCCAGCCGGGCCCGGATCTCCTTCAAGATCTCCTCGGCGATTGTGCGTTCGCGGTCGGTCAATTCGTCTTCCATTCCCTCGAAGTGGTCGAGAGCGTCGCCGATGCTCATCCGGTTGACCTCGGTGATCGAGGTGTCGGCGACCAGTACCGACCGGGACTGGGGGTTGAGCCGCGTTCCTTCACAGGCGGGGCAGGTCGTCACCGCCATGTACTCCTCTATGTGTTCGCGAGTGCGTTCGGATTCGGTCTCGACGTATCGCCGTTCGAGGTTCGGGAGCACCCCCTCGAACCGTTTCTCCTTCCGGCGGACGCCGTTTTTGGTCTCCCGACGGAAGACGACCTGGTCGTCGGTGCCGTAGAGGAACTGGCGTTGCACCTCATCGGGTAGTTCCTCGAACGGGGCGTCGACGCTCACGCCGAAGTGCTCCGCGACCGCGTCGATCCGGGTCCGGTAGTACGACCGGCTGTAGCTCCACGCCTCGAAGACGTCTTTGATGGGGTTCGAGGTGTCCCGGACAACCAGATCCTCGTCGATCTCCTTCGTTTCGCCGATGCCGTCACACTCCGGGCAGGCGCCGTGCGGGGAGTTGAACGAGAAGGACCGCGTTTCGATCTCCGAGAAGTCGATCCCGCAGTGGGTACACGCGAGCTCCTCGGAGAATTCGACGACGAGTCGGTCGCTCTCGTCGTCCCCATCGGCGGCGGACGACCCGTCCTCGCTCACCGCGTCGGTGTCTGCGTCGTCCGACCCCGAGAGATCTCCGGTTGCCCGGGCGACGGAGCCGCCGAGCTGGTCGCCGGCGCCCTCCGGCGGGTCGGGAACGATCAGCTTCACCACTCCCTGCGCCTCCTCGAGTGCGGTCTCGACGGAGTCGGTGATCCGCGAGCGTTCGTCTCCCCGGATCACGATCCGGTCGACGATCACGTCGATCGTGTGATCGTAGTTCTCGTCGAGTTCGGGACGGTCGAAGGAGAGATCGTACGACTCCCCGTCGACCTCCACCCGGGTGTATCCCTCCGAGACGAGCTCGTCGAACAGGTCCTCGAAGGCACCCTTCTGGTCGCGAACGACCGGCGCGGCGATCTTCGCCCGCGTGTCTTCGGGCAGCGCCATGATCCGCCGGACCATCTGCTGGGCGGACTGCTCGCCGACTTCCCTGCCACATTCGGGGCAGTACGGCGTCCCGACGCGGGCGTACAAGAGTCGGAGGTAGTCGTGGAGTTCGGTGACGGTGCCGACCGTCGATCGAGGGTTGTTTGCGGCGTTCTTCTGATCGATCGAGATCGCCGGCGAGAGCCCCTCGACCGCCTCGACCTGGGGTTTGTCCATCTGGCCGAGGAAGTTCCGGGCGTACGCCGACAGCGACTCGATGTACCGGCGCTGTCCCTCGGCGTAGACGGTCTCGAACGCGAGCGATGACTTCCCCGACCCCGACAGCCCGGTGACGACGTTGAACTGCTCGCGAGGGATGGAGATGTCGAGGTCCTTCAGGTTGTGCTCTTCGGCCCCCCGGACGTCGATGTACTCCTTCATGGGACGATCGTCACAGCGCGAGGCGATCTGCTCGAGAGTCCGGTCCGTGAGAAGGAACGACAGGTGACAGTGGCTGGCCGACTCATTACCCCCCGTTCGGACTGCTCGAACTTAACGTGCTTGCGATGTTCGTCCCGTAGCGCAGCCGGGAGCGGCGATCCAACCGCCAACAGAGCTTAACCGGCGGCGCCCGTTGACGAAACGATGAGCTCGCGGTCGGACCCAATCCAGTCGGCGGTCGACGATGACGACGATCGTGACCTGTACGACGTCGCCACCTGGGAAGAGCGGACCTCCCTCGACGGGCTGGCGGTGGCGCTCCACTGGCTGTTCGTCCGGGCCGCGAAGCTGGTCGTGGTGTTGCTCGCAGCGCTGATCCTGCTCTCGATCGGTGCACTCGGGGTCCTCTCTGAGCCGCCGATCGCGTTCTTGACGCTGCTTTCGGCGATCCCGGCGCTTGCGCTGACCGGCTACGTCTGGTACTCGGACGTGACGACGAACGAACCGCTGTCTCTTCTTGTCGCGACGTTCCTGCTTTCGGTGTTGACCGCGACGTTTGCCGCCGTCGTCAACGGGCTCGCCGCCGGACTGCTCCTCCCGCTCGGCGGGATCGGACTGCTCCTGTTCTTCTATCTGGTGGTCGGGCCGGTCGAGGAGACCGTCAAACTGCTCGCGGTCCGACTGTACGCCTACACCGACCGCCGGTTCGACGCCGTCATCGACGGGGCGGTGTACGGCGCGGTCGCGGGGCTGGGGTTCGCCACCATCGAAAACTCGCTGTACATCGCCAGGAACGTCGACATCGGGGAGCTCACGATCGGCGCTGGCGTCGTGGGGCTCGTCGGCGCCGGCGAGGGGATCGTCGGGATCCGCGCGCTCGCGGGACCGGGGCACGTCATCTACTCGGCGTACGCCGGCTACTACCTCGGGCTCGCGAAGTTCAACCCACGGAACCGGGGGCCGATCGTCATCAAGGGGCTGTTGATCGCGGCGCTGATCCACGCGACGTACAACGCGACCGCGGGCGCCGGCACGACGGTTATCCAGGCCGGGACCGGCCTGCCGTTCCTCGGTGCGTTCGCCCTGTTCGTGTTGCTCTATCAGGGTTTCTTCGGCGGGATTCTGTTGCGCAAGCTGTGGCGCTACCGGACGGTGTATCTGGAAACGAGAAACGAGACCGGCGCGGACGGAGAGAATTCAAACGAGCGACCGACCGATCTCGAAGCGGCAGACCCGGAACTGACGGAGTTCGAAGAGTAATCGGGGACGAACGCCGATCGTCGACCTACAGTTTCTCGCGGGAGATCGACACGCCCGTCGGCGTCAAAATGAGCTGATCGTCGCCCTTCTGGACGATGTCGCCGTCCACCTCGCGGGCGACCTGCCGCAGCTCGTCGATGATGTGTTCGATCGTCCTGTCGCTCGTCGAGTGGCGGGTGATGTCAGCGATTACGAAGTCACCGTCGTAGACGGCGTCCTTGATCGGGATGACGTCGCTTTGATCGCTGATCTCGGCGATGTGGACCGCCATGTTGCTTTCGGTGACCGCTGCCTCCGCGTCGTCGACGTCCAGTTCGACGTAGTCCTCGGTGCTGTGGCTTCCACCGGCCCCGAGGATCTTGCTCATGATGCCCATAGGGTACACACACGTGGAAGCAACAATAGTTCTTGCGTCAGACGCACAGCACGCGTTCTCGAACAGCGACACCGGGGCTGTCCGAGACGTGGACGGGGGTGTTTTTTGCTCACAGTTACGCAGATAAGCTTAAGTCGACCGAGTAACACTACAATCCGTCGCATGTCACGAGAGGGCATCTCAAGGCGAACGGTACTGAAATACACGGGCGGCGCCGTGGGGGCGGCGGGGCTCACAGGAACTGCAACCGCCGCCGACCGCGTCGAAGTGAACGTCGGCTTCGCGAACGCACGCGGTCGACGGGCCGCCCTGGAGGCGGCCACCTCGGTAAAACGGGAGTTCTCCTTCGGGGCGCTGACAGTGACGGTGCCACGCGAGGCCGTGGACGGGCTGGCGGCGGATCGGAACGTCCGGTACGTCGAGGAGAACGGCGAGATGTACGCGTTCGACCAGACGACGCCGTACGGGATCGAGATCACCGACGCCGACGTCGCCATCGACGGCGGCAACACCGGCGACGGGGTGTCGATCGCGATCCTCGACACCGGGATCGATGCCCAGCACGAGACGCTGGAGGAGAACCTCGGCGAGGGCTGGGCAACCGACGACGCTGCGTGTACCACCGACTGTGGAGGCGGTCCCTTCGGCGGCAACGACATCGACGAATGTCTCGAGGAATGGGACGACGACAACGACCACGGCTCCCACTGTGCCGGGACCGCCGCCGCGGCGGACAACGGAGAGGGTGTGCTCGGGGTAGCTCCTGACGCAACGCTCCACGCAGTGAAGGTGTTAGACTGTGAGGGCAGCGGGAGCTTCGACGACATCGCCGCCGGGATCGAGTGGTCGGCCGACCAGGGTCACGAGGTCCAGAGCATGAGCCTCGGGGCGGACTCCGATTCTGACGTGGTCTCGGACGCGATCGACTACGCCGTCGAGCGGAACGTCGTGCTGGTGGCGGCAGCCGGCAACGACGGCGAATGTACCGACTGTGTTGGCTTCCCGGCGCGACACGAGGAGGTCATTGCGGTATCGGCGACCGACGAGAACGACGACCTGGCCAGCTTCTCCTCGACAGGTCCCGAGGTCGAACTCGCCGCGCCAGGCGTCGGCGTGCTCTCGACGGTGCCACGGGACGACTACGCGGAGTTCGACGGCACGTCGATGGCGTGTCCGCACGTTTCGGGGGCAGCCGCCACCGTGATCGCCGACGGGACGACCGACCGGGAGGCGGTGCGGGCCGAACTGAAGCAAGCGGCCGACGACATCGGACTCGACGATAACGAGCAGGGTGCCGGTCGACTGAACGTTGCCGACGCCGTCGACGCGGACGAAGATGACGATGACGACGATGACGGCGACGAGGAGATCGTCTCGGTCGTTACAAACGAAGCGACCGACGTCGGTGAGACGTCGGCGACGCTGAACGGCGAAGTGACCGAACTCGAAAACGCCGACGAAGCGGACGTCGGCTTCGAGTACGGCGAGACCGGCGGCGACCTCGCGAACACGGCCGACGCTGGAACACTCTCGTCGACGGGAACCTTCGACGCGACAGTGGAGGACCTCGCGTCTGGCACCGAATACGAGTTCCGCGCAATCGCGGAGACGGCAGGGGGTAGCGACGAAGGCGACGTACTGACTTTCGTTACCGAGGATGAAGAAGAAACAGAAAACACTGCGCCGGTAATCGACAGCTGGGACGTCAGCACCCGGACGACCGGTCCCTGGTCCCGTGCCGAATCGGTGTGGGAAGTGTCCGACGACGACGGTAACCTCGAGTCCGTTACCACGGAACTCCTCGAGGGCGGCTCTGTCGTTGCCGAAGAGACGAGCACCGTCAGCGGTTCCAGTGCCAGCGGCGAACACGAAGTGCGTACGCGCGGGGACGCAGACGAGGTTCGGCTCGTCGTGACCGACGAAGAAGGTGAAACCACGAGCGCCACCGAGAACTTCTAGTCGCGTTCGACGGTCGGCGGTTTTCTTGTTTTCAACGCAGTGGTCGGCCGCGGAGGAGTCGACTCAAAGCAATTAGCGACTGGTCGTCCGAACGAGCCGGGTGGGCCACAGGAACGCGATCCCCCGGGAGACACTGTAGTTGCGGACGCCAAAATTGCTGAACGGGATTTCCCACTGATGATTCCTTTGTGAAACTCGTGAGTTGTTCATCAACCCTGTGATGGTAAGGGTTTATGCAAAACTGGATTTTACTCCAAAATAGACCAACTGATGACAAGCGAAACCATTGATCTGCCTGACAAATGGGAGTGCCGATACAGTTCTGACGAGGAATCTCTCACAGGAACCTACCAACATAAGCACCTTGATGTAGAGGTGCGAGTCTCAAAGTTTGACCCTGCTGATCTGGGTGAGGAGATCGATGTTGAGTACATCTACACTCATGTTCTACAGTGGGGTGATAGGTTCGGTGGTGTTGAAGCCCCACTTGATCCTCCTAGCGAAGTTACCAAGGCAACTGAAGCAGTCAACTGGGCGATCGCGTTGATGGAGCAAATCCCAAAGCAGTTTGAGCCAGGAGATGTTGATTACGTCTCCCGGGCAATTCGAGTCACAAAAGGTGAAAAAGTGTCGTCCAGTGGGGCCTCAGCCACCGCTCGTCACGATGATGCTCCTGCTTGCCCAATATGTGATGCCCCATTCTTCCAGTTCAGGGGATTCGACACGTACGAACAAGCACAAAACCACCTTGAATTCATGGATGATGAAGAACACGAGGGGTGGGACATATCACTAACTGAAGCAGAGTAGAACGGTGCGGGATGTTATTTTCATGACTGTAGTCCTTTGACGGTCGTAGTCTCTTTATTCTGTCCGGCGACCGGGTGTTACTGTGTCGAGAACACGCCTCTTGCAGCAATAACATCATTCAGTCCTTCCTTGAAGGACTCCCGTGACTGCTTAGTACCGGGGCTATCACACGACTCGCGCATCTTGCGAGCTCCCCGCTGCGTGAGCGAAATAACTGTTTCGTACTCATCGAGTGTGAGAGATTTTTCATCCAATGAATATTCTCGGCGACTCTCTGGAAAGTCGATTGTCGGATGGTCTTTCGCGTGACGGAAGTGTATCTCGGCGTCATCAAAACCGCCTTGTTCACGCGATTGCGCTCCCTCTGTGATGTACTCTGTCGTTGTGGAGTAGCTCTGTTGTGCGGTTACGTAGATTTCATAGTTCTCCATAAGTTCCTCTGAGAGATTGGTGACTCGTTCGGTATCGGGTAGTAATGATTGAACAGGAGACGCTCCCCCGTTCTGAAGACGTTCACCTTCTGATTTTACGCGAACAACGGCGTCATCTCCCCGGCTTATTAGGTCCTCATCAGGAAGTGACGGTTCACCCGTTGGATCAGACACGTCTGCCTCAAACCTTGAGATGTCAATGTAGAGATCGCCACTATGACGCAAATACGTCTGTAGTGTTCTGTAGTAGGAAGCCGCGGATTCGATAGCGTCAATCTCTGTTTCAATACGGGGCTGTTCAGGTGGTGAGTCTACACCTGGGATGATTGCGAGTATTTCTGCAATAGAGTGTTTGATCGATGCGACTGTTCTCGCACGCTCTGTTTCAGAAGTATTAATCCCTGCTTCAGCATCCTGTAATGCCCTTCTCACGCTGTTTGAGAGGTGGAATACCTCGTCTGCGTGCGTCAGGTCAGTCTGATCGATTTCTTCGGCTAAGTCCTCAAGCACTCTGCTTGAGTCCGTATAATCAGATACGTCTCCCCGAACGGCAAGTCCAAGAACTGGAACAGTAGCTAACCGCCGGAGGAATGCACGTCGTTCCATTTCACGCGACAATACATGTTGCACAATTAAACTACTTTGCAGATACCCGACGCCCCTACCGGCGTAGGGATATGGCGAACAGTATTAATACAGGAGATTCAACATCTCTCTAATGGAAGACGTGCAAGTTGAACGCGAAGGGCTTGCATTAGATCGTATCCGGGATGGGTTTCGGAACGAGGAAAAACCAGCCCAGACTGCGGTTAGCATCGCAACCCAGTTATCAACTGTTGACCGGATTGGTGATGAGTCGGTTCAATTCAACAGCGGTGAAGAATTCACCAAGGATGACCTTTCGCCGACTGTCACTCAGCTACGGCGGGCCCGGAAAGTAGCTGAAATAATCGAAGACGAAACCCAAGTCGATATTGGTCACGGGAAATTCGCTGAAGCTGCGTCTACCGCAGGGCAACTCACGTCAATCGTCTCGATTACTATTGCAGCGAACAATCTACTCGATGCTTCTGAAACACTCACAGAAGAGTACCAGAACGTGAACGACGCTGGAGACGTTAGTGAAGAGACCTACGATGAGTTCTACCGGGCAGGATGTATCTTCATTCTTGAATGCCTGCTTTTTACGACACCGATCAACCACTACAACTACCGTCTTGCATGGCAGGGCACCCGGTACGTGAACAACCAGTACCTCTACCAACTCCGAGAGTTGAACTCACCGCTATACAGGATGACACTTAGCGAAGTTCACTATACCATCCGCGGAATTGTCCCGCGTGCGCTCCACTCTTCCGTAGATCAAGTGTCCCAGTTCCTCACATGGGTTGGCATCAACACAATAGAGATACTGAGCGAGCACGGAGATATCTCAGCAGAGAACATCGCAGGTGAAGTCGAATCTGTCGTTGAAGGCTTCATCGAATTACTCAGAGATGTCTACGAGGTTCCTGCCTCAATATTCGACGAGTTGGACTTCACTGATATTGTTTGGGACATCATTAACCACGTGCGTGACGGAGTCGATTTCTCACTTCCTACCACAGAGGAAGTTGTGGATGATGTCTTCATCAATCCACTCTGAAAGCTCCACGTCAAATCACAACACTCCAGAAGTCGAACACCAGAGAAAGTGATTGTATCTGTGTCACGGCGAGAGTTGGCTGAATCTCTTGAACGGGGGTATATCACAATAGGGATTATACAAACCAGACACAGAGCACCGAGACTACAAACCAGATCGTGAGTACCAGTCGTTAGAAGACTTCTAAGTAGTCCTCAATAACCTCTTGTTCTTCTTTGGTCAGGTCGAACAGGTCGTATACAGCAGCATCAATTTCAGCCTCTAACTCCTCGATGTCTGTCTTACCAACTGTCTCCTCGTCAGCCTTCAGCTGGGTTAGCAACTCTTCTACACCGCGGTCTGTCCTCGGAATCGGGATGGTAGTCTCTTCACCGCTTTTGACATTACGACCGTCTACAGCTTCGTATACGTACTCTGCACGCAATTTCCGCCCTTCACGGTCGTCGGAGTACATTGCTGGGTCGGTTATCGTGTCCGACCGCCCAGCCTGCACCGTGAATTCACCCTCTACATCGCCTTGTACCTCAGCTTTAACCGGATACCGCCGTGTCTGCCATTCATACGTTATGTATTCAATCTCACCGTCAAAGTCACCTAGATATGCTTCAGGGAAGCGATCCGTGCGGTTATCTGTATCTAACGCTGTCGTGATTTTCTCAATCGCGTCCTCGATTTCTTTTGTCTTATCTGAGTCATCCCACGCGATTGGGAGCGGGGACAAGTAGTTTGTCGTGTACTTGTAGTATCCCCCCATTTTCATGCTCGTATAGTGCTTCAAGTAGTAATCCAACGCACTAGAGTTCAGCAGCCCTGCGAATACCTCTGTTCGATGCTGGTGTTTCGATTCTAATTGGACACCGTATGCCGCTTTAAAGTACCAACTCCCGACTTCATCAAGCATGAACGTGGATTCAGATGCAATCTCTGCACCGATCAGTTTCGGATTCTCGAACCTATCCATGCTCTTTGGGTAACCGAAATCGTACCAGTCATCACGATCCTCAAACCGGCCACCTTCCCGTTCTTCTAATTCATCTCTGTGATCACAGAAGAACTCCCATGTGAGCGGGAGCTCCGACTCAAGGTATTCTTGCGAGAGCAACTCTACGTTCAACTCTCCATCGTCTCCACGCTCAATGGAGTACGGAACAACGACATGCTGGCCAGACCACTCACCACGCCACCGTTCGACATCCCGACCTTGTAACCATGGACGGAGGGCATCCGTCTCGATCTCGTACTCCTTATCTCGCCCTTTCGGAACAACGGTGACAGTCCCGCCTGTCTCTCCCGGTTCGATGCGGTCAGCGTCGAGTGGCGTGACGAGGAACACGTCGTTTGCGCTCGTTTGTGTTCCAGCAAATACGGAGTCAGTTACCTCTTCAACGGTACCAGAGGCGTTCTTTTCTAACTGTTTGATGACCTCGTATTCCTCAGGGGGCATCAACGACCAATACCCGTCATCAAGATCTCCCTGTGGGAAGTCGAAGACGTCTATGAACTCATCAGAGTATCCTGCATTATGCCGATGCTCTCGAACCGCAGTGATAATCTCATCATCAAGGGCCCTTCCCGTTTCTTCTTCGACGTTTGCCTTTACGCGGACACACCGGATTTCGTTGTTTTCCCGTTCTTCTTGGTCTGATTCGTCTTCTGCGATAACAATTGCCGGGTAGTTTGTTGCATCCTTGAACACCCCCGAGTCGCGGAAGTCATATACCTCATCAATCGCGGAATCACGGAGCAGAACACGCCGTAGCCCTTCACCATAGTCCGTAACCATGAACTGGTTCGGAGTGATATATCCTAACTTCCCTGTATCTTCTCTGAGCCAGTTGAGCCCTCGCTCGTAGAACGGGCAGTAAATATCGTAGTTGCCCGTTGTCGAATCGTACAACTGATCCATCATCTGCTTCTGACTGTCTGGGAGATGTTGGATTCGAACGTACGGAGGGTTGCCCACAACATACTCGTAGTCCATGTAATTCTTCACCACTAACGACAGAACCGCGTCTTCGAGCATTTTGAATAGTCGGCCGTCATTATGTTCTTCTTTCAGGTACCGGACGTTCTCAAGCATATCGTTCACATACGGTTCGAAGAACTCCTCAACTCCACCGTACTGCTGCGATGTATACCGATTGACGTTCTCTTCTAATCCGCTTTTGTACGTCCAATCGAACTTATCTCCCAGGTCGCTCTCGGCGAAGGCAAGATGATCCTTTACCGTGTCCAGCACACCTTGGAGAGCTGCGAAGTACTCCCCAAAGTTCCGCACACCGGTGTTCAGTTTAATCGTATCGAACAACGGCATTCTCACTCGCCGAACCAGGAACCCGTCCTCTGTTTCAGAGACTTCGTCCTCATCAACCTCGATCGGCAGTGGAACTGGGATAAGAACATCCTGGTCGTCCTCCGTCATTGCATCAAACGTGATCTGCCATGTATCATCACCACCAAGATCAGCGCCGGTCAACTCCCGCTCATTTCGCAACGTGTCCGTTCGGTAGATTGGAAGACGACGAAGTGTGAAATCCTGGTTCTGATGCTTCGCCTTCTTGTATTCTGGAAGGATGGCAACGACAAACCTGATTTGAGCCATCAACACGGCGAACGGGTGAATATCAAGTCCAACAATATGAGGCTGCGTGCATAACTCTCTCAGTCGCTTCTCCCAATCGGGTTCTCCTGTTGCATATCGGTCTACATCCTTAAGATATCGTTCAGCTGCTTCGACAAGGAACGTCCCTGACCCACATGCTGGGTCCATCAGCCGTTCAGTAGAAACACCACGATCGTATTCCACCCCATCCATGATGTAGTCTACCACTGGTTGCGGCGTGTAGAACTCACCAAGCGCTTTTCGAGTTTCTGGATCAAAGTACCGCTGGTACAGGTCTCCAAGCAGGTCTCCTTGAACCTCAGAGAAGTCGAATCGGAGGATGTTGAAAAATATGTCCGCGACTGCACGGCTAAACCGATCACGGGTAGAGTCCGTTAATAATTCGACACCGCTTTCCTCCTCTTCCGCAATGCTTTGGAAGTGACTCGCACCGCTATCATGCCCGGTGGCTAAGGTATCACGGTAACCGACAGTCCACCAGACAAAAATATCATCTTGGAACAGGCCTTCGACGAGTTGTTCCTGCATATCATCGATAAGATCATTAGCTGCAACGGGGAAAGCGTCAAGGTTGATGGTATCCCCGAAACCTCTCAACTCCGCAAAGTAGCCGCCCATCCCTCCATACGCAGTATTATGGAAGAAGTCATGATCTTCCGTTGCTTTTGCTAACAGCAGCCGTGAGAGAAGAGCGTGTCCTGTTTCGAGACAGAACATGAAGTCCCGAAGCGACTGCTTCCCGTCAATAAATGGCTCCCATGAACTTGGGACTACTTCTGGCTCACTGGCGTACGTAGCCTCCCAGAAGTCATACGCACCCTGAACGAACTTCTCAGCTTCTTCGTCATCTTCACCGCGAAGTTCGTTCAGCACGTCCATGAGCCCAACAATCAGTTCGGCGAATGGACTTCCTTCTTCCAACCTGAACGTGTCGAAGAAGTGTTCTTGACCGAGTTCAGAATCACTGTCAAGGGGAACAGGATCAGGGTCAAGAAGTTCCTGGACATCATCAGTATCTGTAAGATCATAGGCCCGCTTCTGCAATGCACTGACGATGTCGCGGGCAACATCCTCAGACACCTCACTGAGAGCTTGTGGTGGAAGAAGTTTTGAACTATCTGCCGTATAGACCCGAAGCGTTTTGCCGTTTGTTAGTACCCCATAATCCGCTTGTAATTGCTCGACGTAATGGAAGAGTTGATCCTCATGGCCAGCGAGCTCACGTGATGGGCTCTTGAATTCGTAAACAACAGAAACAGATTCGTTGCTGTTGAGAGTGATGTAATCAGGGCGACGGTCGTCAGGCAGCGTGAACTCGCTCCGAATGTCTGTCCCTGTCCCTTCGTACCCAAGAGCGTCATAAAACCCGGTTTCGAGGAACAGGTTTTCAACGTCACGTTCACTCATATCATCGTTTACACGATCGGCGATATCATGAGCAGATTCATGGAAATCGGAGGCCGAGGGCATATTACTCCAATTTGGAGATCATCGTTATAAATCTCTGGAAAGTCACTCACCTGACGATACACTGACGTCTGCCGATTTCCGGGGTTCCGACGGGTTACATTCGGAAGATTCGGAAATTACTCCCTTCCATTTATTACCTCCGCGGGCTCTGTCGACACAGAATGATTTCGGACGCACGCGTTCTCCAACCGGAGTTCATCCCAAGCGAGGTGAAACACCGTGACGCCGAAGTCAATACGCTCTCCAGCGTGCTTCGCCCACTCACGGACGGTAACAGAGCTGACCCAGCGTTTCTCTATGGGCCGTCAGGCACGGGGAAGACCTGCATCGCGCAATTCACCGTCGAACGCCTCCGCGAACAAGTCGTTGACCTGAACTACCAGTACGTGAACTGCTGGGAAGACTACAGTCGCTTCAAAACCCTCTACAGCATCCTCGACGGCATCAACGACACCATCGACATTCACCGGCAATCCACGCCGAAAGACGTGCTCCTTGATCGACTCCGTGACTACACTGGCCCGCCATACGTCGTCATTCTTGACGAGGTAGACCAACTCCAGGACAAACGGCTTCTCTACGACCTCTACCGTATCCAGAACCTCACGATGATCCTCATCGCTAACAAGGAAACAGAGGTGTTTGCCAGCGTTGATGACCGCCTCTCAAGCCGTCTCACCACCGCGACGCGACTCCATTTCAACCATTACTCTAATTCGGAGTTGAACTCAATACTGACCGATCGCGTCCGCTGGGGCCTCGACCCGGGTGTCATCAGCGACGGTCAGTTGAGTCAAATCACCTCGAAGGCAGCTGGCGACGCTCGAATCGCCATCGGGGTCTTACGCAACGCGGCGCAGCGCGCTCACGAAAACAACCTCGACATTATCTCTGATGATGTGATTCGGAACGTCGTTCCGGAAACGAAATCGGAAATCCAACAGAAAACGATTGACCGGCTTACAACTCACCAGCAAGCTCTCTTCGACATCATCACGGAGCACGGTACGATCGAACCTCAACCTCTCTACGACGAGTACGAGAATAGAGTGACTGATCCAAAGACAAAGCGCACGCTCCGGAACCATCTCTCCAAGCTCGAACACTACAATCTCATAGAAGCAGAAGGGAACACGAAAGCCCGGGTCTACCGCGCTCAAGCGTAACAGTCACCTTTCATTTGGCTCTCTTTCGGGTGTTTCGGAAACTGCACGCTGAGCCCTATCCCTTCATGTCTTGACCAGTACGTGTGCAGATGCCATCAGAAGACACGAACACCGAGAGAGAAGCTGAGTCTCTCGTCTCGGACACGTCACTCACCGATCTGGTTGCAACGATCTCTGAAACCAAGTTCAGTGAATGGTACGACGAGCGGCAAATCGAACAGAACATCCTCGATGGGAAACCGTACTTCAACGGCCCATCCCAAGCAAAACCTCCGGGGAAACACTCTCCAAGCCAGTTGCTACAGTGTCATCGCAAGGCAACCTATACGCGACAGAACGCACCACGTGAAGGCACGTCGCCTGACGGCATTTTCTGGATCGGATCGACGTTCGAGGAAGAGATCATCGTGCCGTACTTGCAGGATGTAGTCCCGGACGGTCTCTACGTGCAGAACTCACTGTGGATAGACAGTACGGTGACGGTCGGTGATAGTGAAATTCGGGTTCGTGGTTCGACGGACCCTGCGATCGTGACTGCCGACGGGACTCCTATTCTGGTCACAGAAATCAAGACTACGACGAACGTTGAGCGTATGTCTGCACCGAAGCCTCACCACAAAGCGCAACTTCACGCGTATCTCCACGCGCTTGATGAGGACTACGCTCACGACATCACGAACGGGGTTCTGCTGTACGGGTCGCGGGAAACACTCGACTTGGAGGTTTTCAACGTTGCATTCGACGTGGAGTTTTGGGAGCGCGTCGTGAGTTGGATGGCGAAGCAAACAGATTACGAGGAAAATAGTGAGCTACCGCCAGCTTCTCCGGAGCGAGACTGGGAATGCAGTTACTGTTCGTTCAAACACCGCTGCGGGGAAGCCGATACGCCATACCAGGACATCAACATTGACGGGCTGCTTCCGGTGTTCGACGGGTACGACCGGGACGCCTTGGAAGAGTATCTCGACGCGCACGCAGACGCGGATGCGCGACTGACACCGACACTTGCGCACGTGTACCCGGAGTTAGCAACTGAGTATGGGGCCTACGATTGGTCGTGTCCGCGGTGCGGTGAAACGTACGCGTGGGATGCAGTAGACTGGGATTGTGACACGTCTGACCCACCGTTTTGCCCGGAATGTGCCAACAACGGTGAACTACTCACGTTGAGCGGTCCCGACCCCGATACACAACTGAAACCGGAGTCCGGAGAGTGACGTTGTTAGGAACCCGTCCCATCGCCGCCACTCTGTTCCGGCTCCGAATCACCCTCAATATCAGCGAATGTTCCTTGTGACTCGTTTTCGTGTGATTCTCCTGCGTCATCAGGGATTCTGTCCGAAGGGCGAATTACGCGTGCAGACGACGACTCATTCTCCGTGTCTTCCTCATCGTTCCCGGCATCGTCGTCGGACTCATCGGGCCTTGCAGTGTCTGAATGTTTCTGGGGACGTGTGAGATCGAGGATACCTTGTTCTGCCTCTGGGAATTCCAGTAACTGTGACGGGTTCTGCCTCACCCACTCGATGACCTCTTCAGTTTCCTCCTCGACGAGTTGCTGGAGTGTCCGCATCTTCCGGTAACTGGCAAACAGTCCCTGCCGAGCCATTCTGTCTGCCAGGAATTCACCCAAGTCAGTCAGCACGTAGACCTTCTTTGTCCCGTGGTCGTCACTCGCCACTTCTACCGTGAGGAGTCCAAGGTCTGCAGCATCATCACGGCGGTTCGTGATCGTTGACGATGTGATCTCGATTTCCGATTCGATTTCCGAATACGTTCGCGGTCGCTCGTGCAGTAACGCCAATAGGCCGACCGCACCTTTCGACCGTAGGAACTCCTCAATAGTGTCGCACGGCTCATAGTCAGCCATTTTCACGTTGTCAGAGGACGGTCACACATATAGGATTCACACTCAACTCCAAGCCGAATCTAACTCCATTTTCTTCCAAGCCCAAATCTCTCGCACCCCCAGAAATCAGAACAGTAAGCAGTTTACTCCGGCTTATGAGGGTATATTCGGAAATCACACGCGCATGTTTACACTCCATTCTGGAGTCGTTGCTCGTGGAAGAACTATGCGAAGAGAACACGACTGTCCGGCGGCATCACAACCCAGTCACCACCGTCTTACAGAGGTGATGGGTCGTGAGTGACCGGTCCAGTGTTGATGACCTTGATCTGGAGCGGGTGCTCACGCCGCTCGCTAAGCAAGCTGACGACATCATCGAGGCTGGAACCGACTGGGAAGAACTCGCTACTGAGCTCGATGTTTCACGATACGAACGGCAGGACCCGTACCCTGAGTGGCACGCAGAGACGAACGAGTTCGCTCCTATGTTCCTCGCTGTTCTGTGGGCGAAAACCGAAGACGAGTCTGTGACGGGATTGTCAGACCGACTCAAGAACCAGTCGGAGATTGCCGACGCGTTCGGGTTCGATAAGAACGAAATCCCACACGGGGATACGTTCGCCCGTACGTGGCGCAACCGGTTCGAAGAGTTGCAGGAAGGGATCGAGCGGGCTGCGAAGGATATTGACAAGATCGCCACGGAACGCGGGAGTCCAATCGGTAATCACACTGGATTGGAGTCTGAGGAAACTGACGGGGTATCGAAGCGAACTGAACAACGACTCTTCCGACAGCGAACAAAAGAAGTTCTGGAGCAGATGGCTGATGTCGTGTTTCCAGCACTGGACCTTCCTCGGCCGGAAGAGGCAATCTACAGCGAGGACGATATGCTGGAGTTGATGACAGCGTTGGGGATCGAGGGGAACGCTGCAAACGCCGGTGCAGTCACGCACGGTGACAGGCTTGATGAAGAGAAGGATATCGACGAGGAAGAGGACCCGTTTTATGAAGACGGAATGACTGGTGAGACACTTTTGGAGACGATCAAGCTGCTCACTGTAGAACGGATCACCGACATGGTGAACCGAGCAGCTGAACGCGCGCTCACCCGAATCAAGCCGTACGCCGAGTTCCCAGACCCCGTGTTCATGGCGATCGACATGACGTACGTCGCCTATTACGGAGACCGGAATGAGATGGAGTGGGTGACGGGAACACCTGACCACAAGCAGTACGACTGGTGTCACAAGTTCGCTACGGCAACACTCGTCGGTGACGGCGTCCACATGGTCGTCGGGATGCTTCCGGTCGGGAACCCGGCTCACGTGGATAACGAGGCGTATCCTGGAAGCGATAACAAGTCGTACGTTGTTGGGGACGTCGTTCGGGATCTGCTGGAGATCACCAATCAGTACGTGACGCCACGATGCATCTACGCTGACCGTGAATTTGCGTCGGCAGACACCATCGCTGCGTTCGAAGAGGAGAATGCAAGGTACATGATGCCTGCACCGCGGAATGACCGGACGAAGCGGTGGTTAGAGAGAAACGTAGACGCCGAACGCGGGATTCTTGCGACTGAGCAAGACTGGGCGATCTATGGCCCGGTGAAACACGGCGCATCGAACGAACGCGTGACGACGAACCTCGTTGGACTACCGGGTGATCCTGATGACGAGCAGTACGGGTTCGGTGAGACGTCAGACTCGGATGAGGCGACTAACGACGATGACGATAGGGAAACGAATCTGGAGCCAGTCCCGTTCTATACGAACACACATGTGGATGATGAGATTGCGGTGGATCGACGGCAGACGAAGAAGAAAGTCGAACGATACAATAAGAGAGGAGGTATTGAAACGGCGTACAAGAAGATCAAGGAGTTCGCAGCGTGGACGACGTCGAAAGAGTTCGAGGTACGACTCTGGCATTTCGGGTTCGCAGTGCTGCTGTATAATGCGTGGTTGTTGGTCGATTTCCTCGTTCAGGTAGGGTTAGACGTGGAGTTCCGGTCGAAGCCGCGGATCACTGCGCAGCGATTCCGGAACTATGTTCAGCGCCGGTTGACGAGGCTGATATAGGCTGACTCTCGTCTTCGGGCAGCTCATTTTCCGTAGAGCCATCAGTGTTCAGTGATCGTGTTTTTGTGCTAATCTCCGTGGTTTCGCCGTAATATTTAGATTTTGATTGGTTATTCGGCGTGATTTGGTAGTCAAGTCGGACGAAACGTCGCTAAAACTGGGAATCCCGTTCAGCAACACACGGGGAATCGTAACCACAGGAGACATATTTTATATCGCAATATAAGGTGTATACCTGCGTGCCGTCGCGTAACCGTTATTCCCGTCGGGTAAAACCGTGATGCATGGCCGACTTCGATCCCGAGCAGTTCGAGGACAAGTACGCGAACTACTTCCCCGAACTCCAACGCGCGTACAAGAACGCCTTCGAGACGATGAACGACGAGTACGACTCCGAGTTGATCCACGCGATCGACCAGGCGGTCCTCAACGAGTCGGAACCGTTCTACCGCGAGGGAAAGTTCGTCGTCGAACTCCCGGATGACCCCCTCGACCGGATCGAAGGGGTTGGCGTCATCGTCGAGGAGGATCGGGTCGAACCGATTCTGGACCGATACGTCGAGGAGATCGAAGCACACCTGCACAGGGTCTTCGGCGTCGACCGTCCCGACTGACCGGACGTTCCGGAGCCGGAATGCGGCCACGCTGGGGGGCAGCTCTCGCCGGAGAATCCCCGGCGTTTTATAAAGAACATCGAAGTAGCAATCGGACCAACCAAAGGCTTTAGCCCGTACATCGCTAACCTCGGCCCATGAGCACCGACTCGGCGGATGCGGAAAGCGAGCTTCGCGAGGAGATCACGAACTTCCTGCGCCGGAACTTCCCGCAGATCCAGATGCACGGGGGCAGTGCCGCGATCAGCCACCTCGATACCGAAACGGGCGAGGTCCACGTCCAGCTGGGCGGCGCCTGTTCCGGCTGTGGCATCTCCCCGATGACGATCCAGGCGATCAAGTCCCGGATGGTCAAGGAGATTCCCGAAATCGAGGAAGTTCACGCGGACACCGGCCTCAACGGGGGCGGCGGCATGGGCGGAATGAGCCCCTCGTTCCCGGACGAAGAAAGCGGCGACGACGCCGACGACGAAGGCCCGCAAGCGCCTTTTTAAGCGGTGAGATCGCGGGGGCCGTTCGAGTTCAGTTTTCGTTCGATTATCGTTACACCGTGAGCCGTCGCTGAGGGCCGTGTGTTCTCAGCCGATTCAGCGATTCGACCGCTCGTCTCGGGCGTCGACGACAGCCGGACCGCGGTCTGCGGGTTTTTGAAGCCGGTGTCGCTGGGCTCTCCAGAGGGTTTGGCGCGGTTATAAACCACATGTGACGATAGCAAATCCACAATCGTTACATCCGCGCCGCCATGAACTCCCCGACGCGCTCGGCGACCCGGTCGTACTGCCCGACGAACAGGTGATCGGCCGAAAATTCGGCGACGGCGACGTCGTGGCCAGCGTCGGCGCGCTTGCGAGCCCGTTCGACGACCGGCTCCCAGTCGGCCACCGAGTCGCGAGTGCCGTAGACGACCTGGATCGGCGAGTCGATCCTGTCGATCGCCTCGACGGCGTCGACGTCGGCGTTGACCCGGGCGGCGGGCGCGAGCGCCGAGACCGCGACCAGACACGGTCGGGCAGCTGCTGTGACGAGGGCGACCGTCCCGCCGAAGGAGAAGCCGAACAGCCCGACCCGTTCGTACCGTTCGAGCGCCCAGCCGATCGCGTTGTCCGCATCCGTCGTCTCGCCGTATCCTTCGTCCCAGTCGCCGTAGTCGATCCGGAGGCAGTCGATCCCCCGGTCCGCGAGCGCCTCGCCGACCGCGAGTAGGCGGCTGTCGCGTCGCGTCCCCCCGAACTGGGGGTGAGGCGGGCAGGCGACGACGACGTCGTCCGCCCGATCGACACCGACAGCCATATCGAGCGTTCCCCGGACGTCGCGCCCCCCTGGAATCAGAACAGTGTCGTCGGTGTCGGTGTCGGTGTCGTCGGTGTCGGTGTCGGTGTCGTCGGTGTCGGTGTCGGTGTCGTCGGTTGCGACCATGGGCCAGTCACCCCCTCGATCACTCCCGCGGTTCGTGGACGTGTCCGCAGTTGGGACACTCGACTTCGCTCGCGCGGAGTTCGGCGCTCGACTGTCGGACCTCCCGCATCACCTCCGAGATGCGCTCCTCGGTGTCGAGTTCGTCCTCGACTGCGAGGTCGACGCCCTCGACTTCGAGGAGGAACTTCGCGACCTCCGTCACCTCGTACATCAGGTCGTCGAGTTCCTCCGCAGTGAAAAACCCGGACATCGCGCCGTAGAGGAACGTCGCCCCCGCCTTCGTCACCTTGTCCTCGAAGGAGGACCGCGCCTGGTTGACCGCCTGCGGGGTGTAGGTGTCGGTCATGAACGGCACCAGTTCCGGGAGGTTCTCCCCGATCTTGGTCATCTCGACGCCGGTTTCCGTCCTGAAGTCGGCACACAGCCTGGCGATCGCCCACTCGCGGGCGGTGACGTACGTCCGATCCCGGAGGAACTCGTTTACCCGCTCGTACTGGGCGCCGTCCATCTTCTTGAAGCGCTCGTACCGACGGACGTCGGCCGGGATCGACGCCCCATCGCCATCGCCCCCGTCGTCGGCGTCCGTCTCTACATCGCCGGTCGGTTCCGCTTCAGATTCGGCCACTGATTCCCGTTCAGTTGGATCGGGATCCGCGCCGGTCGGCTCCGGATCCGGTCCCGTCGTTGGGTCCTCGGCCATGGGATGGCTTCCGGAGCGGGGGGCAAAAGGATTGCGTGCCCGTCAGCCGACAGACGGCCGCCGATCTCACAGCCGCGGGATGTCGGACCCCCCGCCGTCGGTCCGGGCCTGGAGTTTCTTCGCCCGCGTCGAAAGCGCCAGGAACGTCGGCACCACGGTGAGAATCACCGCCGCCCAGGCAGCCACGAAGAACGCGGTCGTGCCGAGATACGGTTCGTTGGGGGCCGCAGGATACCACGTGTGGGTGAATCCGCCGAAAACTGGATAGAAGTAATCGACGGTGAGATCCAGGGTGTACCACGCCAGCGCGACCCCGACCGCCTTCGTCGGAAACTCCGAAATTCGATGGATGAGAAACGCCTGTGCGACCATCCCGAGGTGGCTCACGAACAGGAACGCGTACATCGGGATCGGGTTGATTTCGAGGAACTGGTCGGCAAACACCGCGAGCACCCACGGGGTCCACAGCCCGAGTTTGATGTTGCCGTAAAACGCCAGCGCGTTGAGGTACTCGTTGCGACGGTCGAGCGCCCACAGCGCGAGCGCCAACGCGATGAAAAGCGTCGCGAGCGGGCTATCCGGGACGAACGGCCACCCGACGACCGGCGTGTAGGAAAGCTGAGCCCGGTAGTACCAGAAGCCGAACGCGGTGCCCAGGAGGTTGATCCCGACGATGACCCACACCCATTCGAGCGCGAGCGACTCGAGCCTGTCGGGCAACGGCGCGAGCCAGCGGGGGAGCGACTCCGGCTCCGGCTCCGGCCGCCGGTGGCCGCGAAGATCCATACCGGATCCTGTAGTCCGTGCGACAAAGCAGTAGTGGTTCCTGGGCGCACCGCCGGTAGGGATTTACCGCGGCCGGACGGTGTGTGTAGTATGACCGACATCCAGGGAATCGAGGCGGAACTCCGGAGCAACGGGATACACGTCGAATCCATCGAGGCTGGCGAACCCGTCGATCTCACCTACATGACGGCGTTCCCGGGAAGGGAAGTCGACCGCGGGGAGGTCGGTCGGATCTGCAGCACCTTCATCGACCTGTACGAGAACGAACGATGGGAGCCGACTCGGATCGACGCGACCGTCGTGCGGTCGGCCGACGACGTGCTGGCGTACTGGCATGCAGAACCCGAATGGATCGAAGACGTCTCGGACGGGGAGTGTTCCGAAGTCGAGTTTTCTACGCTGGTCGTCGAGACGATCACCTATCCCGACTCGTCAGGACAGAACCGTGGTGAACGCGAACCAGACGACCGAGGAGAGCCATGACCAGGCGACGACCGATCAACCGGAGTCAGCGATCGCTCCGCCGGCCGGCCCGCGAGCGGTACGCGGTCCGGAAGGTCGGGTTCGACAGCGACGGAACCCGAGCTCGAGGGTCGTTGTACCTCCCCGACCGCACCGATACCGCGCCGGTCGTCGTCATGGCGCCCGGGTTGGGTGCCGAACGGTCGTTCGGCTACCCCGCAGTCGCCGAGCGGTTCGCGGAGGCGGGCTACGCCGCGTTCCTGTTCGACTACCGCCACCACGGGGAAAGCGACGGCCATCCGCGGCGGCTGGTGTCGCCGTCGAAACAACTGGCCGACTACGACGCCGCGATCGACCGGGTTCGCCGGATCGACGGGGTGGACGCCGGCCGGATCGCCGTCTGGGGCCACTCGCTTTCCGGCGGCCACGCGCTGGTCACCGCTGCCGATAGGGGCGACGTCCGGGCAGTCGTGGCGATCGCCCCGTACACCGACGGACGTGTCTTCCTTCGAACCCGGCCGGCCGGGTACGTCGCCCGCGCGACGGTCTCCGGTGCGCGTGACGCACTCGCCGGCGTTCGCGATCGGCTCCGTCGACGGCTCCCCGGGGGGACCGGTGCCGAAGCGCGAGGATCGGGCCGTGCCAGACAGGTACCGATCGTCGGCGACGCCGATCGACTCGCCGTGATCACCGAACCGGGTACGAGGCGGGCGTACCTGGATCTGGTGGACCGAAACTCCGAGTGGGAGAACGCGACGCCGGCGCGGTGTCTGCTGGATCTCGTCCGGTACCGTCCCGTCGAGCGGCTCGAGGACGTCGACGTCGACGCCTTCGTGTTCGTTCCCGAAAGCGATCGCATCCTCCCGTCGGGCCGGATGACCGCGGCCGTCGACGAACTCGACCGGGCGACCGTGGTTCGCGCGCCGGCGGACCACTTCAGCGTCCTGGCCGGAGACTTCGAAGAGGCCGTCGCCTACCAGCTCGCGTTCCTGAACCGCGCGGTCGGAAAGCCCGAACGCTCCCGGTGAGTGTTCCGGGAGGCCCCCACTGCAGACCGCTACCGCTTCGGATGGCTACCGTTCCGCAACCGGCGGGTACGACCGTTCGAGTTCGCCGACGTACCGGGCCCGCGGACGGATCAACCGGTTGTCCTCGTACTGTTCGAGGACGTGTGCGATCCAGCCGCCGACCCGGGAGATCGCGAAGATGGGGGTGAACAGGTCGATCGGGATCCCCATCTGGTAGTACGTGGTCGCCGAGTAGAAGTCGACGTTCGGCGGGATCCCCTTCTCTTCGGCCATGAAATCCTCGATCGCGACGCTCATCTCGTACCACCTGGTGTCGCCGGCCGCCTCGCCGAGTTCCTCGCTTTTCTCCCCCAGTATCTTCGCCCGCGGATCCTTCACGTCGTACACACGGTGACCGAAGCCGGCGATGCGCTCGCCGCGGTCGAGCGCGTTCACGACCCAGTCCACCGAATCCATCTCGGAGTCGTCGACCTCCTGCAACATCCGCATCACGTTGGCGTTGGCGCCGCCGTGGAGGCTCCCAGACAGCGTCCCGATCGCCGAGGTCACCGCGGCGTGGATGTCGGCGAGCGTGGAGGCGGTCACCATCGCCGAGAACGTCGAGGCGTTGAGCCCGTGATCCGCGTGCAACACCAGCGCCATGTCGAACGTCTCGGAAAGCACCGCGTCGGGCACCTCGCCGTTGAGCATGTACAGGAAGTTCTCGGCGTGGTCCAGTTCGGGATCGGGCTCGACCGGCTCGTCGCCGTCCCGAAGCCGTTTGAACGCAGCGAGCGCCGTCGGCATCTTTGCGGTGATCCGCTTGCCTTTCCGGACGTTCGCTTCGAGGTCGGTGACCTCCGCTTCGCCCGCGTCTTCGTCAGCTGCCGAAAGCGCCGACGTGATCGTCCGCAGCGCCGCCATCGGCTCCTCCTCCTGGTCGGCCAGTTCACGAACCACGTCCATCGTTCCCGGCGCGAGGGAGCGCTGTGTTGCCATCTCCTCGGAGAACCGATCGAGCTGTGCCGGGGTGGGTAACTCACCGTGCCACAGGAGATACAACACCTCCTCGTAGCTCGCCTCCCGTGCGAGGTCTTCGATCGCGTACCCCCGATAGACGAGCTTTCCGGCCTCGCCGTCGATGTAGCTCAGCTCCGATTCCGCGACGAGGACGCCTTCCAGACCCGGTCGTAACTCCTCGGACATGACGTAGAGATTCACAGACAGGGTGGAAAAACATTACCGTTGTCGCGCCGATTCAACGAATCGTCGGGTCATATTTCGTCGATCGACGAATTAAAGGCGGATATCGCCCGACGGAACGCGGCTATCGCGAGAACTCGATCGCCGCACCCTGCCCGAAGCCGACACAAAGCGTCGCCAGTCCCCGGTCGGCGTCGCGTTTCAGCATCTCGTGAATCAGCGTCACGGGGAGTCGCGCGCCCGAGGCGCCCAGCGGGTGGCCGATCGCGATCGCGCCGCCGTTGACGTTGAACCGCTCTTCGTCGATTCCGAGTTCGCGCCGGGAGTACTCACACTGGGAGGCGAACGCCTCGTTGAGTTCGACGAGATCGTAGTCGTCGATCTCCCGTCCCGCCCGCTCGAGCAGGTTCCGGGTTGCGGGCACCGGGCCGATGCCCATCACCGTCGGATCGACGCCGGCGACGGCGTTGGTGCCGATCTCGGCGAGTACGTCGAGGCCCTGGTCTTCGGCGAAGGCGCGACTGGTCACCAGAAGCGACGCCGCGCCGTCGGAAATCTGCGAGGAGTTGGCCGCCGTAACGGTTCCATCGCCCGTAAACGCCGGCGGCAGCCCCGAGATCGTCTCGACGTCGGTGTCCGGACGAATGCCCTCGTCCTCCTCGATCAGTCCCTCGTCAGTTTTGACGGGGACGATCTCGTCGTCGAATCGTCCCGTTTCGGTCGCCTCCGCCGCGCGGTGGTGGCTGCGAACAGCGTATTCGTCTTGCGCCTCGCGACTCACCCCGTACTCCTCGGCCACTTTCTCGGCGGTCATTCCCATCTGGAGCTGGAACACGTTGTATTTGTTCGACAGCTCCGGGTGGAGATGCTGATAGGAGTCACCGTCCATCGGAACGCGCGTCATGTTCTCGGCGCCGCCGACGAGCACGCAGTCGCGGTTGCCCGCCGCGATCGCGTCGCCCGCGCTGACGATCGCCTGCATCGAGGAGGCACACCATCGGTTGATCGTCGTCGCGGGAGTCCCCTCCCCGAGCTCCGAGAGGAGCGCGATCACGCGCGCGACGTTGTTGTCCTGTTCCGTCCGCTGCTGGGCGATTCCCCACATCAGGTCGTCGATCTGGTCGGCCGACAGCCCCGTCTCTTCGAGAACGTGATCGATCAGCGCGACCGACAGATCCTCCGTGCGCGTGTCCGCAAACACCCCGTCCTCCCGACCCTGGGGGGTTCGGTACGCCGCCGTAACGACCGGTGTGGTATCGTCACTCATGTACGGGTGAGTCGTCCCTCACGGTCTTAAAGACGGATGGAACGCGGAGAAATCCCAAACAAGTTGTTTATTTACATCCCCGTGCGGCCGGACGGGCCGCCCGGCTTCGACGCGCTTAAACGACTCGGCCTTTTAATTCGGTAGGATGAACGACCCCGCTCTCGACGTGGTCGAGTTCGTGTTGACGGCTCACTGCTACACCGAGGACCGTCGACTCGAGGAGAGCGACCTACCGCCGCGGTTCCGCCAGGTGTTCTGGACGGACGGCGAGATCGAACGACCGCTCCGCCCCACGGAGTCGACGACGACGACCGCCACCGGCGTCGAACGTCCCTGGGAGGCGATATCGGATCTCCTCTTCACTGGGCGCGAGGAGTTCTCCGGCGAGCTACAGCTCACGCAGCCGGAGATGGCGCTCGAGTGGTTTCTCAAACGGACCGACCCGGAGCGCCTCCGGACGAACCCGACGCTCGCTTCCGCCGCCGAGAAGTTCTTCGAGGATGGTGTCCCGGAGGAGGTCGGCCCCGACGTCACCGCGATTACCCACGAAGAGGCCCAGGAGAACGTCCGGCCGATCCAGGCCGACCGGGTGTGGATCGACTCACTGCTCGAGGAGTACTTCGACGAGGAGGAGGACGCCGAGATGCTGGATCTCGTCACCGTGAAAGCGCCCGAGGAAATCGAAACCACCCTCGACGACCTGGTGTTGACCGAAGATCAGGAGGACGAGATCGCGAAGCTGGTACAGGCGATCGAACACCGGGACTACCTGGCGTCGATCGGCCTCCGAGAGATCGGCAAGCTGCTGTTCGTCGGCCCGCCCGGAACCGGAAAGACAACGATTTCCCGGGCGCTGGCCCACGAACTCGGCCTGCCGTTCGTCGAGGTCAAGCTCTCGATGATCACCTCCCAGTACCTCGGCGAAACCGCCAAAAACGTCGAGAAGACCTTCGAGGTCGCAAAGCGGCTCTCCCCGTGTATTCTCTTCATCGACGAGTTCGACTCCGTGGCGAAGACCCGACGTAGCGACGAACACGCCGCGTTGAAACGCGCCGTGAACACCCTACTCAAGAGCATCGACGAGGTGTCGCTGATCCGCGACGAGGTGCTTTTGATCGGCGCCACCAACCATCCAGACCAGCTTGACGCCGCCGCCTGGCGTCGGTTCGACGAGATCGTCAACTTCCCGCGCCCCGACGAGGAGATGCGCCGGGACATCCTCGAAGTGATCACCCGGCAGATGGAAATCGCCTGCTTCGACCCCGAGGAAGTGGCGACCCGGACGGAGGGACTCACCGGCTCCGACCTCCGGATGGTGATGCGTGAGGCCGTCCTCGAGGCGCTGGTCGAGGGGCGTCGCGAACTGACCCAGGATGACGTCCTCGCGGCCGTCGAGGACTTCGAGGAACGCGACAACCTCAAGAATATGGACATGATCGAGGGCGAGGGGGCCGCGATCACCGGTGGCTCCGGCGATTCCGGGGGCGGAGACGACAACCACACCCACGATCACGACCACGATCACGATCACGACCACGATCACGATCACGACCACGATCACGATCACGACCACGATCACGATCACGACCACGATCACGATCACGATACGTCGAACGGGAGGGAGTCCGATACGAAGTCGTCGGCCGAACAGCGACAGGATCCGGCGCAGCACTAATGCGCGTCACGCTGCTTGGAACAGGTGACACGACCGGCACGCCGACGGTCGGATGTGACTGTGACACCTGCAGCGAGGCCCGCCGGCGAGGCGTGGCCAGAACCAGGTTTTCTGTCCACGTCGAAAACGAGCGAACCGGCGAGTCGCTGCTGGTCGACGTCAGCCCCGACTTCCGGACGCAGATGCTCCGTCAGGGGGTGCCGCTCCCGGACGCGGCGATCGTCACCCACATCCACTTCGACCACCTCGACGGGCTCGGCAACGTCTATCGGACCATCGACGACCTGGCGGTGCACGCCGCAAACGAGACCGACCCCGAAACGACCGAAAGCGTGGCCGAAACCGTCGAACGGCGGTACGACTACCTCGCGGGGCGGCTCGAGGTCCACCACGAGACGCCCGGCGAGCCGTTCCGGGCTGCGGGATTCGACGTCACGCTGGTTCCCGTGTCGCATCCGCCGCTTTTCTGTTACGGGCTCCGGATCGAAGAGCCCGTCGAGGACGGCGACGATCCGGCCGTGCTCGCGATCACCGGCGACACGAGTTACGACATCCCCGAGGCGAGTCGCGCGGCGCTTTCGGGAGCGGACCTGTTGCTTGCCGACGCCATCGTTCCGGCGAGTTCCTGTGTCCATCATCCGATCGGCGGAAACCACCACGACGACAACGGGGTCCCCAGGACCTTCGGAACCAAACACATGACCCGAGAGGGCGCACTCCAGCTGGCCGAGGAGCTGAACGCCGACAGGCTCCGACTCGTCCACATCGCCCACTTTTACCCCGCAGACGAGGCGTTCGAGGAGCCGCTGGCCGTCGACGGCGAACGGTACGAGCTGTGAGACGGCCGACAGCGCCGTCGAAACGCGGGCTCAAACGAAAAACACCAGCATACCGAGCAGGAACGTCACGAGCCCGTAGATCGGGACGGCGACGAACGCGAAGACGACGTGGACGATCGCCCACTCGCGTTTGATCCGGTCTGCCGGGCGATCCAGCGCCGTCTCGTGTGCCGGCAGCCAGCGATAGGCGATCACCGCCCACGGGCCGCCGATCGCAAGCGCCGCAACCACCGGCGGCCAGAGGAACAACGCCCCGACGAGCAGTGGCCCGGAAACCCCACCGAGTGGGCCGAACAGACGGGGGAGTCCGAGCTGGATGGCCAAAAACAGCGCCCCGAAGACGGTCGAAAGCGCGACGCCCGCAAGGAAGTGAGCGAACACGGCGTCCCGTCCCGTAACCGTCTCGATCGGCCGGCGGCGGAGTTTTCCCGCAAAGATCGTGGGCGGGAGCCGCGAGTAGTTGCCCAGCCGGATCAGCCCCCACGTGAGGCCGGCCGCGACGAGGCCGCCGAGCAGGCCGCCGACGGCACCGAAGCTGGTCATCCCGAGTTCGGCGTTGTCCCTGAGCCATCGCACCAAGTCGACGACGCCGCCTTCCCTGGCGTCGGCGCCCTCCGAAAGCGCCTGCGTCGTTCTGACCATGTGGGTCGCGTAGACGGTGTCGCCGACGACAGCGAGTTCGTTGTCGGTGCCACCGTACGGATCGCCGGGGCGGTGCTGCCACGCGAGGGTACCCGACTCGCGATCGATCGCGTAGATCGCGTCGCTGTCGGAGATGTACACGTGCTCGCTGCCGACCGTCGGCGGGGATCGCGGATCGTCGACGCTCCACTCGGTCCAGACGACCTCGCCGGCGTCGGTGTCGAATGCCGCCACGCCGGCCGGCTCCTCGTAGCCCGTGCTCGTCGGGTAGTACAGGGTTCCGTCGGCGTACGCCATCGGCGTGTCGTAGTGGACGTCGACGTCGTACTCCGCGCGGATCTCCCCGGAGTCGGGGTCGATTGCATAGAGGTGCTCGCTCGTGTGCGTGTACAGGGTAGCGTCGGCCAAAAGGAGGTGACGCGTGTACCGATCGACCGACTGCGTCCAGCGGAGTTCCTCCGTCTCACGATCGAACGCGTGTAAAACCGTCGGATCCTCGTGGGTCCGCTGTTCCCCGCCCAGCGAGTAGACTGCGTCGTCGGTCACCACCGGGAGACCGGCCTGCCCCTCGTGGGTGACCCGCCACAGGTCTGGCCAGTCGCCATCCGCCGGCGTCGGATCGACGCCGAGTATCACCCGTTCCCCGTTGTCGGTCCCGGCGATTGCGACGGTGCCGTCGTCGGCTACGGTCGGCGACTCCGTCACGTCGAAGCCGAGTTCGTACTCCCACTCGATCGCCCCCGTCTCCCTGTCGACGGCCACCAGCGTGTCTTTCATCTCCCACCCGCCGTGAACTGCGAGCACGTGGGTTTCGGTCACCGCGGGCGTCGTCCAGACGCCACCCTCCAGTTCGGTCTGCCACTGGACGCTCCCCGACTCGGCGTCCAGCGCGATCAGGTCACCGTGCCGATTGCCGGTGTAGAGCGTGCCGTCGGAAACGGCGGGGCCGCCGCCTGTCGCCCCGGTCCGAACGATCCAGGCCGGCCCGACGTCGGCTGCCGGGCCGGGCGCTCCCGGATTCGCGCCTGTCAGCGCGGGATCGGCGCGCACGGACGGCCAGTCGCTACCGGGAGACGAGTCCGTCTGGGCCACAGCCCCGTCGATCGCCCCCGAATCGACAGGAGTAACTCCGGCACCGATCGCCCCGACGGCGAAGGCCACGAGGAGTACCGCGAAGACGAATCCGACCACGATCGCCGCAATGCGCCACGGGAACCGCGCCCCTCGTGTCGGTTCAGTAACCATACTGGAACGTCTCGACGAAAGACCTTAGCTATGCTGTCTTCCTGGACGTCGTCGATCAGCGTTCGGCTCCGATCTGGAGCGCCCGGATCATCGACGTCGCGCGAGGAGAGCGACCAGCGCCACGACGAGAGCAACCACCGCGGTCGCCGGACCGAACCCGGGCGTCCGGACAGAGGTTTCGTCGGCGTCAGTCGGGGTCGCAGGCTCGGTCGGCGTCTGCGTCGGGGTTGCCGACGGTGAAACCACGATCGTTTGCGAGCGATCGCCGACCTGAACCGTCACCTCGCCGTCGCGTTCGGGCTGGATCGTCCATTCGAGGGTCTCCTTCCCGTCGACGTCGAGGATCACCTCCATGGGGTCGCGCTCGTCGCCGTCGACGGCGACCGGGAACGTCCCTCGGGCGGGCACTCTGCCGTCGTTGCGGACGGTCGCGGTGACGGTCGTCGTCTCGCCGAGTGTGAGTTCCGCCGGCGAAACGCCGACGTCGACGACCGTCGGCTCGGCCGGTTCCCCAACGACCACGGAGAGTCGCTCCCCGCCGACGTTGATCTGGTGTTCTCCAGGGCCACCGAACTCCCGTTCGAACCGCTCGATCGTGGTCTCGCCGGCGCCGATCCTGCCGTCGCGGCTGTCGACCACCCTGCCGTCGACGACCATCGTGAGATCGTACTCGCCGGCGGTGCCGCCGGTGTTTTCGATCTCGACGGCGATCTCGAGCGTCTCGTCGGTCACGAGTTCCACGGGTTCTCCGGCCACCGGCCGGTCGCGGTAGGGGCCCGCGACGCGGACGGCCTCCTCGCCCGCGATCGAGTAGCTGATTCTGGCAGGCAGCTGTCCGAACGCCCCGTCGTGGGCTTCCCGGTCCCAGGCGGCTGGCACTGCCTCCGTCGTCGTGTACCGGCCGGCCTCTTCGGCGACAGTGCTGCCGCCTGCGTCGTTTACGAGGCTCAGAAACGTTCCCCCGTCGACGGGCTCGTCTCGCGCGTTCAACTCGCGGAACACAGTTGCGAGTGTCGCCTCCCCGTCGGTCGACAGCCGAATCTGTCGATCGATCTCTCCCGCGACCAGCGCACCCTTGGTGTAGTCGGCGTTGTTCCGCCAGGTGGCGGGCTCTGAAAGTACGGACTCCGCCTGGGGGGAGCGCTCGCCGCGGGCCAGGACCCGCCGGAAGTCGTCGAAGTCGACGTCACCCCGTTGGAGCGTGAGCAGGGCGGCGTAGTAGGTGGCCGAGGCTTCGGTGAACCACCGTGTGCTCCCGTCGGTCCGGTACCCCTGCCTGGAGTGGACGTACTCGTGGACCCAGACGTTCTGCGGATCGTCGAGGCGTTCGAAGTCCCGGACCCACATGTCGGCCGGGCCGGTCTGGAGCCCCCGCACCGCCCACGCGACGTCGTCGGTCGGCGCGGCGACGACGAACACCGACGGGTCGCGGCTACCCACCCGAAGAGCGTCGGAGCTGTCGGCGAACACCTCGAGGATCTCCTCGGGAGGCTCCTCCAGCTGTGCGGCGTCGGGAACGACGAGCCGGAACCGCTGGCCGTGAGCCTCTCGGACGTGCTCGTCGTACGGGCCCAGATACGCCACGACGTCGCCCGTGGAGCCCTCCCCGTCGACAGTGTGTTCCCGGTGAAGTCGGACGTCTTCGCCCCGCCACCCCCATCCGACGCGAATGTTCGGCACGCGAACCAGCCCCCAGTCGCCGGTGTCGACGAAGACGTAATCCCCGTCACCGGCGAGCGGTCCCGGCTCGCTCGTCTGATTGGCGTCCATCCGGTATCGCAGGTGTGGCTCGTCGGTCGAGCCGTCCCACTCGTAGGTGCGGTCCCCAGCGGCGTCGAAGCCGGTCGTCTCCACCGATTTCGCCTTCTCGGGAAGCGTCACCTCCAGGCGGGTCACGCGGTCCGGGACCGTGATGCGGGTGGTTGCACCGTACTCACCGGCGGGTTCGACCCGCCGGAGTTCGGTCCACATCTCGAGATCATCGCCCGTTGATCGGACTGGGGCTTTGATCCCCTCCTCCCCCTCGAGGACAGCAGCACCGTCGTCCGGGGCGGTGTCGACGACGGCGTCGAAGCCGTTCTCGTCGACGATTTCGTGGGTATCCCCGTTGGCGACCGCGTGGGTGTCCACCCCCATATCGACCGATCCGATCCCTGCGGCGACCCCGGCCCCGCCGAGAACGAACACCACGAGGAAAAGCGCAACGAGCCAGCCCGGTGGGATCGGACGCATGCCCCGAACACGGACGCGGAGACTTATAAGTCCCCTCGCCGGAACGGGAGCCATGGACGAAACTGGCTCCGGCGCCGAACCGTTGATCGAACGCGCCCGGGAGGCGCTCGCGAACGCACACGTCCCCTACTCGGAGTACCGGGTCGGCGCGGCGCTGGAAACGGCAGACGGTACGGTGTACACCGGCTGCAACATCGAGAACGCGAACTACTCCAACAGCCTCCATGCCGAGGAGGTCGCGCTCGCGGCGGCGGTAAGCGACGGCCACACCGACTTCGACAGGATCGCGGTGACCTCCGGCGCCCGGGACGGCGTCACCCCCTGTGGAATGTGTCGCCAGACGCTCGCGGAGTTTTGCGACGAGTCGTTTCCGGTGCTGTGCGACGAGGGCGACAGGGAACCGGGAAGTACGTACACGCTGGGTGAACTGCTGCCGAACACCATCTCCCAGAACACGCTGGAGGCGGCGGACGAGGCCGACGGCGACCGCTAGCTGTCCCGCCTTGCGACCTCGTGCCGGCCGAAGCCGTACCGCAACCGGTTCGCAAGCCTGCGGGAGAACCGGGCGTCTGCCCGGGAACCGAACCGCTCGGAAAGCGCCGTGTAGATCAGCGGCAGCGGCACCTCCTGTTCCAGCGACTCCTGGACCGTCCAGGTGCCCGTCGAGCCGCCGGCGACGTGGTCAGCGACGTCTCCGAGATCGGATCCCTCCTCGCGGAACGCCTCCTCGCACAGCTCGAGCAGCCACGACCGGATGACGGCACCGTTGTTCCAGGTTCGGGCGACCGCCTCCAGATCGAGGTCGTACCGCCCCTCGTGGAGTAGTTCGAATCCCTCGCCGTACGCCTGCATCAGTGCATACTCCACCCCGTTGTGAATCATCTTCACGTAGTGGCCCGATCCCGACTCGCCCATGCGGTCGTGACCCTCCGGGCCGGTCGCGACCGCGTCGAACGCGGGAGACAGCTCCTCGTAAGCGGATTCGGGACCGCCGACCATCAGTGAAAACCCGAGTTCGGCCCCGGCCGGGCCGCCGGAGGTACCACAGTCGAGATACGCCGCATCCGTCGACTCCGCGCGACGAACCGACGCCTCGAAGTGGGAGTTGCCGCCGTCGACGACGACGTCCCTGTCGGTCAGGTGTGGCTCCAGCTCCGCGAGCGTCTCGTCGACCGGGTCGCCCGCGGGCACCATCAGCCAGATCCGCTTCGGCTCCGGGAGTCGGTCACACAGGTCCGCAACCGAGTCGGCCGGCGTCGCACCCAGCTCCGCGGCTGCGGCGGTCGCCTCCGGCGAAACGTCGTACGCGATCACTTCGTGTCCCGCATCCAGCACCCGATCGACGACGATCCGTCCCATGCGTCCGAGTCCGATGACGCCCAGTTCCATATCTGGGGCTCACCGTCCGTGCGGTAAGCCGTTGCGGTCTGGTGTCGCTTCGCGGCGCGCGCCATTCATGTCCCTCGAGTCCCAAGGGGAGCCGATGAGGAATCAACTCGAAACCGCGACGTTCGGCGGCGGCTGTTTCTGGTGTATCGAGGCCGCATTCGAGGAGCTTGCGGGCGTCAGGCAGGTCACCTCCGGCTACGCCGGGGGACACACCGAGGAGCCCACCTACGAGGGGGTCTGTACGGGCGAAACCGGCCACGCCGAGGTAGTCCAGGTGGAGTACGATCCCGACGAGATCAACTACCAGAAACTGATCGAGGTGTTCTTCACCGTCCACGATCCGACACAGTTGAACCGCCAGGGCCCCGACGTCGGGACTCAGTACCGGTCGATCGTGCTGTATCACGACGACACCCAGCGCCGAATCGCCGAGGAGTTCATCGACGCGCTCGATCAGGTGTACGACGACGACGTGGTGACCGAACTCGAGCCGCTCGAGACGTTCTATCGTGCAGAGGAGAAACATCAAAACTACTTCGCGAAGAACCCCAACGACGCCTACTGTACGTTCCACGCGCAGCCCAAAGTAGAGAAAGTGCGCGAGAAGTTCGACGCGAAGATCGAGAACTGAGCCCGTCGAAGTCGGTGGCGCACCAGGTCGCCTACAGCCGCTGTGAGTCGACGTGTACGTCGAGTTCGACCGCGCGAGGTTTTCCTTCGAGATCGGCGACCGCACGGGAGACGATCCGTTCGGCCTCCCGTTGGATCCGGGGGAGCACCTTCGAGAGCACCCAGTCGAAGGAGACCAGTTCCGGGAGGTCGAACACGCCCGCACGGGCGGAGTCCGGGTCGAAAAACACCTGGAACGTCACCTCGCAGGCTTCCCCTTCCGGGTTGCCGGAGACGGCCGCCGCGTCGGTTTTCAACGTCTCCCCGGGATCCAGCTCAAGGGGATCGACGTGCCAGTAGCCGTACGCGTCGATGTCCTTCGTGAGTCGCCAGTCGATCCGGTCCGGCGGATCGACGTCGGTTACCTTCGAGTGGGCGGTGTAGGACAGCTGCCACCACGAGAACGTGAGACCGTAGCGGGTTCCCGGACCGCCGTCACCCTCGTACGTTTCGACTGTTTCGAGGTACTGTGAATATTCCGCGTATCCGGGGAAGTCAAGCAAAAACTCGAACGCCTCCTCCCGGGGCACGTACACGACTGCGGAGACGCGAATTTCGTCCACGGTGGCCGAGTTATTCGTCGAAGGTTAAAAACACCCGTGGCCAGACAGCGTTCGACCGACCCGGAGACGCACTCGCGCTCGGACGGGTTTAAGGTGATCCGGTACCAAATTTGGGGCGAACAGTGCTGTACACCCGTAGACACCCGAGCGTCCCGACACGCCAGGACACCGACGCATGAAGGCAGTGCTCGCAAAGCGCGTCGACAGCGGCACGGCCGATCTGACGGAGATCGAGGATCTCGCGGTTTCCGCGGGATACGACGTGGTGGGTCGACTCACCCAGACCCGGACGGAGGACGCGGCGTACCACTTCGGCGAGGGGAAGGTCGACGAACTCGCCGAGCTGGTCGACCGGACGGACGCCGATGCCGTCATCATCGACAACGAAGTCGGTCCGTATCAGACGTTCAACCTCGGACAGAAGCTTCCGGAAGGCGTCGAAGTAGTCGACCGGTTCACGCTGATCCTCGACATCTTCGGGCAGCGGGCCAACACCCGAACGGCGCAGTTACAGGTAGAGCTGGCACAGCTGCGATACGAACTGCCGCGTGCGGAGGCGAAAGCGAGCCTGGCAAAACGCGACGAGCGGCCCGGATTTATGGGGCTGGGGGAGTACGACGAGTCCCGGGAACGGGACATCAAGCGCCAGATTTCCGAGATCCGCGAGGAGCTCGAATCGATCGCGGACAAAGAGCGGTCCCGTCGCGAGCAGCGTCGCGACTCCGGGTTCGATCTGGTCGCGCTGGCCGGCTACACCAACGCGGGGAAGTCGACGCTGTTGCGCCAGCTCGCAGCGGAGTTGGACGTCGACGAAAACGTGGACCGTCACCCCGACCTGGCGACGACGGCCGAATCCGAAGACAGGCTGTTTACGACGCTCGGGACGACGACACGCCGGGCGAAGATGCAGCGGCGGGACGTGTTGCTGACGGACACCGTGGGCTTCATTTCGGATCTGCCACACTGGCTCGTCGAGTCGTTCCAGTCGACGCTGGACTCCGTCTACCGGGCCGACCTGGTGTTGCTCGTCGTCGACGCGGGGGAGCCGACCCAGACGATGCGCGAGAAGCTCGTTACCTCCCACGACACCCTCTATGAACGCAACGAGGCACCGATCGTCACCGTGTTCAACAAGATCGATCGGATTAGCGACGAGGAACTCGCGGAGAAACGCGCTGCGATGTCGGACATCGCCCCGAACCCGGTGGCCGTGTCGGCGAAAACCGGCGCCGGGATCGACCGCCTGCGCGAGCGCGTCGAGGAGGAACTACCCGACTGGCACCGGGAACGGCTGTTGTTGCCTCTCTCGGAGGCGACGATGGGCGTCGTCTCCTGGATCCACGACAACGCGCACGTAAAAGAGGAGACCTACTCCGAGGAGTACGTCACCCTGGAGTTCGAGGCCAGACCGGCAGTCGTCTCGAAGGCCCGGGCGAAAGCCGCCGAGATCGCGCCGGCCGAATCAGTCTGAGAGGATCGGCTCGAGATCAGTCTGAGAGGATCGGCTCGAGATCAGTCTGAGAGGATCGGCTCGAGGAGTTTCGTCTGGGCGGCCGCGAGGTGTTCTGCGAACGTCGAGTGGCTGATCCCCAGCGCCTCCGCGACATCGCCCGCGTTCGTCCCACTGTCGTAATCGAAATAGCCCATCGCGAAGGCGGTCCGGACCACCTCGCGCTGGCGCTCGGTGAGCCGGCTTCGGTTGACGAGCACGTAATCGTCACCTGCGCCGTCGTTCTCCCGCACGAGGTGGCGCAGTCGAACGTCGTCGAAGGCCGCCTGGAGGTCTGACACCACGGATCTGACCGCTTCCACGTCGGACGCGTACAGCCACAGGAAAAGCGCGCCGTTCTCCGCGCGGATCGCCGAGATGGGCGTCCCCGAGCGTTCGACCACCTCACAGACGCAGTCGTCGGCCGTCTCTCGCCTGAACCGATAGACGTCGATCCCGTCGGCGGAGAACACCTTGCGGATCTCCTCATCGGAAAGCGACTCGGTACCCTCCGGCGTGGTCAATTCGAACTCCTCGATGACGGCGCCCGACTCGACGCGAGAGGACCGCGTCACGCCATCGATCGGCCCGTCGATCTCACTGGAAGCACGAGCGAGGGGACATCCCGTCGCGTTGCGAACGACGAAGGCCGCCCGTATTCCGCTCATAACGTAAAAGCAAGCCTACGAACTCAAAGAGTAGACTGGTCGTTGCCAATAACTGAGAACGGGTGTGGGGGGAGCGATCAGCCTTCGAGCCACCAGCCGAACCGTTTCTCCCAGAACTCCTCGTCCCGCGGCTTCTTGCTCTTGCCGTAGGTCTTCCGGTCCTGGATCCGCCGCTGGAGCACCTCGCGCGCCTCGCCGATGGCGTGGCTCGCGCCGTACCCCTCCCCGGATGCCATGTACAGCCCGCGGTCCGTGTGCAGACGGATTCGCGCGAGCAAAAGCGGCGTCCCTCGCAGCGTCTCATCGTGCTCGTGGAGGTGGATCCTCGCGTCGAGCACCGTCATGTTCCCGTCCCGCTGGTCGAACGAATCGACCATCTCCACGACCTCCGGGTAGCTCATGTCGTCCAGCAGGTCGCTGCCGTACAGCTGGACCGCCCGCGTCCCTTCGGCCTCCCAGGTGAGCGCCTCCAACACGTCGGTCTTCGTGACGATCCCGTTCGCCCCTCCGTCGTCGACGACGACGAGCGCCGAGCCGCCGACGTCGAACATCTCCCCGACGGCCTCCTGTAGCGTCCGGTCGGGCGCGATCGTCCGCACGGGCGAGACCATGACGTCCCGGACCGGGAGTTCGAGCATCCGGGCGAGCTCCCCTTCCCGTGCGCCGTAGCCGCCGCGCCTGGTTCGGCCGGCGCTGTGGGCGATCTCCCCGCCGAAGGGATCGGTGCCGGCGGCGTCCCCGCCCTGGCTTTTCCCCTCGGATCTGACGACGACCCCCATGACGTCGTACAGGCTGAGGATACCGACCGCGTCCCCGTCGTCGACCACCGGAAGGTGGGCGATCCGGTTGTCGCGGAGCACGTGCAACGCCTCTCCGAACGTCGAGTCGGGGGCCACCGAAACGAGATCCTCGCTGTAGACGTCGGCGACGGTGGCCGAATCGAGGAACGGTTCGACCGCACCGAGAACGCCGTCGGCAGTGACGACGCCGACCAGTTCACCGCCGTCGATTACGGGGAGGAACTGGGAATCGCTTCCAGTCATCAGCCGAGCGACCTTGCGGACGTCCTCGTCGGGCGCGAGCTGTGGAACGTGCCACACGAGCGACCCGAGCTTCTCATCGGGAGGGTGATAGGAGCTCGCGAGCTGCCGTCTCGTTACCACCCCCTCGACGTCCCCGCCTTCCTCGCGAACGACGACCCCTTTGACCGACGGATCCTCGAAGGTCCCGACCAGCTTCGAGACCCGTGCGTCGGGCGTAAACTCTACGTACTCCGTCGATACGATGTCGGCAATATCCATTGTTCTGTGGGTAGGTCCGCTCGGGATATCTCCGTTCCGATGCTCACAATCGGGATCCCGCGTTTTTGCGTTCCCGAATGGACGTTTGTCTGCCAGTTCCAAGTAGTTCGGGGGTGGTTCTCACCCCGCGGGAAGAAAGCGTTCGGTGGGGCCGTCCCGTTCGACCGAGGGGAGGCTACAGTCGCGAGAGGAACTCCTCGAGTGCGGCGTTGAACGCGGTCGGCTGTTCGAGCATCGCGAGGTGGGCGGCGTCCTCGACGTGGGCTAGTCCGCAGTCGGGGATCTCCTCGGCCAGGAACTCGTGATACCACGGCGGAGTGAGCTTGTCGTGTTCCCCGACGACTGCAAGCGAAGGTACGTCGATTCCATCGAGGCGGTCTCGAACGTCGAACGCGTGGCAGGTCCGGAAGTCCCGTTCGGTGACTGCCCGTCCGGCAGCTTCCATCGACTCCCGCGAGAGTTCGAGCAACCGCTCGTCGGGATCGTGAAACAGTCGGTTCCGGGCGTGGAGGAAGTCGACGGCCCGATCGAAGTCCTCCGAGAGCCACACGAGCAGGTCCTCGAGCACCGAGAGCTTCGCGCCCGTCCCGACCAGTACGAGCCCGGCAGGATCGAATTCGCGCTCGAGTGTGACCCACATGGCGACCGCCCCCCCGAGCGAGTTGCCGACGAGCACGTCCGCGCCCGTCTCCTCGGCGACCGCCTCGACGTCCGCCGCGTACGCCGAAAGCGACTCGACCCCGGCGTTGGCGTCGACGTCGTCGCTCTCGCCGTGTCCCGAAAGGTCCAGCGAGACGATTGGGTAGCGATCCGCCAGCCGGGACTGGCTCTTCCAGACGCCGTGGCTTCCCCCGCTGCCGTGGACACACAGAAGCGACGGCCCCGTCCCGCCCCGGTCGGACACCCGATAGGCGATCTCCCGCCCGTGGTGGCGCACTCGTTGCATACCTCGAAATCCGACGCCCGAAGATAAAAACCCCACCTGCTCCCCATTCGCCGCCTCGAACGGTCGCCACCACCGCATTTCCTGCGGTTCGACGGACGTCAGTGGTGTGAACCGCAATTCTACCGTTGAGCCATCGAAATCGCCGAATCATCGGGATATCCGGCTTGTGTCCTGCGGTTATAGTATTCGATATATTTAAATAGTCTTGCACCTAACCTGTAGTTAGGATACTTATGAACCAACAGCTACAGATCGATCGTGACGGCGGATTCCTGCGCCGGTACAACTACGGCGATCGGGTCGTCATCGCCGCCGACCTGCCCGTCGCAGACGAGGCAGTCGACGTCGACGTCGTCGGCGACACCGCCATCGTCGTGATCGAACACGACGGGCGGATCGGCGAGTCCGAACTCGATCTCCCGCACGGCGAGACCAGCGCCACGGTCAACAACGGCGTGCTTACGATCGAGATCGAAACGGATCGGACCGAAGACGCTATCGGCTCAGGCGACGATTCGGCCGAACTGGACGAGAACGCATGAAGCTCACAGTCAAACCACTCAAACAGAAAGACGCCGGGCGTCGACTCGCGGCGATCGATCGGGTCGCCGCCGACGAGATGGATCTTTCGGGCGGAGATTTCATCCGCATCGAGAGCCGCGACGGCACCGCCGTCGCGCGCGTGTGGCCCGGCTACCCGGAGGACGACGGCACCGGCATCGTCCGGATCGACGGCCAGCTCCGACAGGAGGCCAGCGTCGGCATCGACGACCGCGTAACCGTCGAGAAGGCCGACGTCGAACCGGCCGAACGCGTCACGATCGCGCTTCCCCAGCGGCTCGGTATCCGCGGGAACCTCGAGTCGCTCATTCGGCGCGAGCTCGGCGGCCGGCCGGTGACGACGGGACAGAGCGTCCAGCTACCGCTCGGGTTCGGCTTTATGGGTGGCCAGTCGCAGGCGATCCCTCTGAAGATCGCCTCGACGACCCCCTCGGGGACGGTCGTGGTCACCGACTCGACCGAAGTCGAGATCAGCCAGCGGCCCGCAGAGGAGATCCGCGACGCCGGACCGGAAGACCCCGCTGAATCCCCCGACGTCGCCTACGAGGACATCGGCGGGCTCGACCAGGAGCTCGAGCAGGTCCGCGAGATGATCGAGCTGCCGATGCGGCATCCGGAACTGTTCAAGCGGCTCGGCATCGAGCCGCCAAAGGGCGTCCTCCTGCACGGGCCGCCCGGGACCGGAAAGACGCTGATCGCGAAGGCGGTCGCAAACGAGATCGACGCCTCCTTCCACACAGTCTCCGGTCCGGAGATCATGTCGAAGTACTACGGCGAGAGCGAAGAGCAGCTCCGGGAGGTGTTCGAGGAGGCCACAGAGGAGGCGCCTGCGATCATCTTCATGGACGAGCTCGACTCGATCGCCGCAAAGCGCGAGGAAGCAAGCGGCGACGTCGAACGCCGGGTCGTCGCCCAGCTACTCTCGCTCATGGACGGCCTCGAGGAGCGTGGCCAGGTCGTCGTCATCGGCGCGACCAACCGGGTCGACGCGATCGACCCCGCCCTGCGCCGGGGCGGCCGGTTCGACCGCGAGATCGAGATCGGCGTCCCCGACCGGGACGGCCGCAAGGAGATCCTCCAGGTCCACACCCGGAACATGCCCCTCACCGATGACGTCGATCTCGACGAGTACGCCGAGAACACCCACGGCTTCGTCGGGGCCGACCTCGAGAGCCTCGCAAAGGAGGCGGCGATGACCGCGCTGCGACGGATCCGCCCGCAGCTGGACCTCGAAAGCGACGAGATCGACGCCGAGGTGCTCGAATCGATCCAGATCCGGAAAAGCGACTTCAAGGAGTCGCTGAAGGGGATCGAACCCTCGGCGCTCCGGGAGGTGTTCGTCGAGGTGCCCGACGTCACCTGGGAGGACGTCGGCGGCCTGGAAGACACCAAAGAACGCCTCCGCGAGACGATCCAGTGGCCCCTCGAGTACCCCGAGGTGTTCGACGAGCTGGACATCCAGTCGGCCAAGGGCGTCCTGATGTACGGACCGCCCGGAACCGGCAAGACGCTGCTCGCGAAGGCGGTAGCCAACGAGGCGGAGTCGAACTTCATCTCGATCAAGGGGCCGGAACTGCTCAACAAGTTCGTCGGCGAGTCGGAGAAGGGCGTCCGCGAGGTGTTCTCGAAGGCCCGCGAGAACGCCCCGACGATCGTCTTCTTCGACGAGATCGATTCGATCGCGAGCGAGCGCGGCAGCCACACCGGCGATTCGGGCGTCTCCGAGCGCGTCGTCTCCCAGTTGCTGACGGAACTGGACGGGCTGGAGGCGCTGGAAGACGTCGTGGTGATCGCGACGACCAACCGGCCTGACCTGATCGACTCGGCGCTGTTGCGCCCCGGCCGGCTCGACCGTCACGTCCACGTGCCCGTTCCCGACGAGGAGGCCCGCCGGGCGATCATCGAGGTTCACACCCGAGAGAAGCCACTGGCGGACGACGTCGACCTCGACTCGCTGGCCCGGCGGACGGAGGGGTACGTCGGCGCCGATCTCGAGGCGGTGTGTCGCGAGGCCGCAATGGCCGCCTCCCGGGAGTTCGTCCACAGCGTCTCCCCCGAGGAGGTCGGCGAGTCGGTCGGCAACGTTCGGATCACCGCCGACCACTTCGAGCAGGCGCTCGACGAGGTGAACCCGAGCGTCACCCCCGAAACCCGGGAGCGCTACGAGGAGATCGAACGGCAGTTCAAAAAGAGCGACGTCGAACGCGACGACGCCGAACTGGGCCGGACGTTCCAGTAGTCGATGAGGCGACCGGTTCGCCGGGGGTTCGATTTTTCTACCGTCCGCGGTTCGACGCGCCGTCGACTGGGCGGACGCCGATGCCGTGGAAATCGCTGTTTTCGTCGCCCGGAGCCGGCCGAACGACCTCGACGATCTCCCGCGTTTCGATGTCGAGCACCGAGAACCCGGGGTTGACACCCGTCGCGGCGTGCGGATCGCCCGAAAGTGGGTTCGGTCCCCGGAGCGTGACGAACATGTATTCGTCGTCGGGGGAACTCCACATGATGTCGGGGGAGTCGCCGTCGGGCGGCACCTCGGTGTTGGGCCCGAACTTTTCGATCCTCTCGACGGTGTCGTCGTCCGGCTCCGTTGCATCGTCGTCGGACGGATCGACGACTATTCCGTCGTTCGTCTCCCTGTTGAGGAGCCACAGTTCGAGTTCGTCGGTTTCTGCGAACCAGAAGCCGTGCGCGTCGACCCCGCCCGAGTCTCGGGCGATAGCTTCGGGCTCGATTGTCTGGCTCTCGCCGACAGTATTCCCCTCGGTGTCGATCGGTCGGTGAACCTCCGTATCGAAGACGTACCACTCGCCGACGCCCTCGAGGTCGTCGTCCGGATCCGACGGGAGCCCCGCAGTGAGGTAGAATCGATCCCGTTCCGGATGGGCGATCGTCCCGCAGTTCGTCGGAACGTCCGTGGGCGGGAACGCCGCCTCGAGTTCGAACGTCTCGGCGTCGAGGATCGCCAACCCGGCGTTGTGGTAGCTCGGCCCGAGTGTGTGATAAGAGTAGCCGTCGGCGGTGTAGTCGTGGCAGATCGGTCGCAGCTCCCCGTCGTCTTCATCGAACTCACCGTATCGGTCCCCGACCAGCTCCTCGATTTCGCTTGCGACGTTGATTTCGTCGACGATTTCGAACTCCTCGTGTCGGAGATCCGCATCGACGCGTTTGATCGTCCCTTCGCCGATCACGTCGACCTGGATGTGTCTGTCGTCCGGTGTAAAGCCCGCAAAGTGGCTCCCCGGGCCCGTGTCGATCACGTCGACGACTCGCTTGCTCGGCGTGTGAATGACGGCTACGTCACCGGATCCGGTGTTTGCGGTCAGGGCGTACTGATAGTCGGAGGAGTAGGAAATCATGTGAGGCGTTTCGATTCCCCGAGCACCCAGATCGACGACGTCCTGAAGACGGAACTCGGGTTCGCCACGCCCGCGCCTGTGGGGACGATAGACGTACAGCGTGTTCGTCCCCTGATCCGCCGCCCAGATCTCGTATCCCGGACCGTTCCCGGGGGCGGTGTCCGACCGCTCGGATCGTCCGGCAGCCGATCCTGGAATCGTTCCGAGAACGAGGCCTCCTGCCGCCGCTTTCACGACGTCGCGTCGTTTTGGTGGTCGCATCGTGGCCATAATAAAAAGACCCACAATAATGAGGCTTGGGCATGTAACTAAATACTCCGCTATCTCGGAGATACTGTGACTGAATTACGTTATCTCGCGGAGCCACATCGAATGACACTCCAGCCGGTCGTCTGGAGCGAACAGAATAGGGATCCCGCGTGTCGTTTACTCCACCCGTTCCGTGTCGGGATCGACGATCGTCATGCCGATGAGTCGGGTGAGACCGCGTCGGAGCCGGCCGCTCGCGGCGGCGGGCGAGATGCCGAGTTCGTCAGCGAGCTCCACCAGGGAGATCCCGCGCGGCTCCTCGAAATAACCGCGTTCGAACGCCGTCACGAGCGCCTCGTGTTGTTCTGCCGTGAGACCGTAGCCGTCGTCGTGTTCCCGTTCGCTGATCTGGTGGAGTTCCAGTACGTCGAACGTAAAGGAATTGTCCCGGGCGTACTCCCAGATCTCCGCCAGTACCTCGCGGCTGGGAAGCTGCCAACGTTCGATCCACCCGTTCGAGAAGGATCTGGCGTCGAGTGACATCCCGCCGACCTCGGTCACCTTCGGCGCAATCAGTTTCGTCTCGTCGGTGAAGATGATGCCGTACACCAGCTGGTCCCCGTAATCGGACATCAACTTCGCCTCCTCGACAGTGTGATCTTCAGCGAGAATGTCGTCGATCGGCTGGTCGAACTCCCCCTCGAAGACGATGTAGTACATGTTGTGCTGCGGATCGGTGGCGACCTCCGGAAGCACCCGAACGTCGCCCCGGGGAAGCGACCGGATAGTGTGGGCGAGAGCCATGTCCGGATGAGAGTAATGGATCTTCGTGATGGTGCTCATTGGAGGTCCCTTGAGCGAGCGAACCTATAATTGTTCAGTGTTGGGCTGGCGCCCCAGAAGCTGCAGTCCGTCCCGAAGCGATTGCCGTCTATCGGTTACCGCCGGCCGACTACGCGGTGTCGATGTCGCCGGCGTCCATGGCTTTCTCGACGGCCTCGACTGCTTCGACCATGTTCTCGAGTTTCTCGCGGGCGATCGGTCGCTCCACCGGCTTGAGCCCACAGTCCGGCGTGATCGTCAGCTGTTCGGGGGGGACGATCGACACCGCCTCCTCGATCCGGGCCCGGATCTCCTCGACCGAGTCGACGTCCCGGTCCTGCGGATCGACGACGCCGAACCCGATGTCGACGGTGCCGTCGTACTCTGCGAGCACGTCGGCCGGGTCGTCGGCGTCGTCGCTGGCGAACTCCAGATCCACTTCGTCGACCGGGAACGAGAACATCTCCGGGGCGAGGTTGTCGTAGTTGCCAGAACAGACGTGAACGCCCAGACGGACGTCGTCGGGGACCTCCTCGGCGATCCGCGAGAGGCTCTCGTGGGCCAGCTCCGAATGTGGGGAGATCCCGAGCCCTGGCTCGTCGATCTGGATCCACTCGACGCCGGCGTCGACGAGCCGCGCGACCTCCGCAGCGACCAGTTCCGCGAGATCCGCGGTGAGCTCCCCGACGTCATCGTACGCCTGCGGCTGGCTGAACGACGCGAGCGTGAACGGCCCCGTCACCGTGACCTTGATCGGACAGTCGGTGACTGTCGTGGCGAACCGGTAGTCGTCGACCAGCCACGGCTGGCTCGAGGAGACCTCGTCGACGATCGTCGGCATCCCCGTGTTCCAGCCGGTTCCGTCCCCCCCGCCGTCCTGCTCCATGTTGTCGATAAACCGCGCGAAGTATTCGATCATTCCCTCCCGCCGCACCTCCCCGTCGGTAACGACGTCCAGTCCCATCCGGTCGAAGACGTTCACGACGGCCCGGCTGGCGTCGTCCAGCGCTTCCTCGACCGTCTCTTCGGAGACCGAGCCGTCGGCGTGCGCGTCCTCGATCTCGGCAAGCCACGCCGGCCGGGGATAACTGCCGACGACTGTCGTCAAAAGGAAGCTCTCCGTTTCGTGGTCTGGGGGACGGAATCGTTCGCGCGTCATTGTCCCGTGGTAAGGGTCGACCGGAATAATCGTTTGGCTTACCGGCACGATCGGCGAATGTATCAGTAAAAATTCACATAATCATAATGTGACTGTTGTACAGATATACTGAACCGCAGATAGTAAACCCGAGTGATTCCTCACCGGTAAATTGGACATGCAACTTATTGAAATATACTCAAAACCTCATTTTCCAAAGTACTAAACGAAAATAACGATGTATTCCACACTCTTGTCCGAACTTCTCTCGAAACGCGGTTATGACATATTCCCTACTAGAGTGCGATAATATAAATTATCGTACTACAATATTCACGACCGGCGGCGGTCGTCTACTCCTCGAGCTCTTCGATGAGCCGCGGGACGACCTCGTGGAGGTCGGCGACGACCGCGTAGTCGGCCTTCTGCATGATCGCGGCCTCGGGGTCGGTGTTGATCGCGATCACGTTCTCGCTTCCCTTGCAGCCGACCCAGTGCTGGACGGCCCCGCTGATGCCAGCGGTGATGTACACCTCGGGGGCGATCTTCGCACCCGTCTGGCCGATCTGGTCGTCGTGGGGTCGCCACCCCTCGTTGACCGCCGCGCGGGTGGCGCCGACCGTCCCGGTGAGCAGATCCGCGAGCTCCTCGAGCTGATCGAAGTCCTCCGCGCTGCCGACGCCGCGGCCGCCACCGATGACGACCCGGGCCTCCGACAGGGGGATACCCTCCATGTCGGACTCCTCCTGCCGGACGACGCGGACGGCGACGTCCTCGTCGTCGAGGTCGGGCGCGAACGGCTCCACGGCGGTATCGGCCGCCGCGTCGGCGGGCTCGGCGGACACCTCGTGGGGGACGACCGTAAGCAGCTTGACGTCCGCCTCGAGCTCGGCGTGCTCGATGAGGCTGCCGCCCCAGCGCTGGCGGGTGACCCCGTACACGTCGCCGGCCTCGACTTCGGTACAGCTCGTGGCCAGCGGCACGTCGAGCTGCGTCGCCAGGTGCGCGAGCACCTCGTGACCGCAGTCGCTTCCGGGGGCGACGACCGTCCCGGCCGACAGCTCTTCGACGAGCTGGGCCAGGCTCTTTGCGTACCCTTCCGGTGCGTAGGCGTCCAGCAGGTCGTGCTCGATCGCACACACCTGGTCGACGCCGTACGCCGAGAGATCCTCGGCGACGTCTCCTGCGCCGTCACCGAACGCGGCGGCGACGAGCTGTTCGTCCTCCTGTGTCGCGACGTCCCGCGCGAAGGTGACCGTCTCCAGGGAGACGTCGTCAACCGCGCCGGCGTCGTGTTCGACGAGCGTAAGTACCATTTAGACCACCTCCAGATCTTCGAGCACTTCGACGACGTCCACGGCCGCCTCGGGGCTGTCCCCGAGCACTTCCGCGGGGCTGTCGTCCTGTTCCGGCACCTCGAGTTCGACCTTCCGGACGTCCGTGACGTCCTCGGGTTCGGCACCGCTACGGTCGACGTCCGTCTGGCGGGCCTGCATTCGGCTCCGCATCGACGGGTACCGCGGGGTGTTTACGCCCTCCTTCACGGTGACGACGGCGGGCATCGGAACCTCGAAGACGTCGTTGCCGCCGGCCACTTCGCGCTTTGCGATCACGGTGTCGCCGTCGACTTCGACATCCTTGATTCCGGTGACGACCGGCAGGTCGAGCTGGTTCGCCACGCGGATACCGACCTGGTAGTTCTGTGCGTCGGCGGACTCGTTTCCGAAGAACAGCAGGTCGTACTTCGACTCGCCGTCCTCATCGCTCACGGCCTCGGCGATCTCGCGGGCGGTGGTGATCGGACCCCACTCGTGATCTCCGGCCTCGAGCAGCTTCGCCTCGTCTGCGCCCATTGCGACGCCCGTGCGGAGCTGTTCGGTGGCGTCCTCGTCGCCGAGCGTCAGCACCGTCGAGGTGCCGCCGTTCTCCTCGACGAGGCTGACTGCCTCCTCGACGGCGCACTCCTCGTGCGGGCTGATTGTGTAGCCGATGCTGCTGGCGTCGACGTCCTGTTTGTCGTCGGTCAGTACGATCTTTGCGCCCGTGTCGGGCACGCGCTTGATACAGGCTATGGTTTCCATGGTTGTGTGTTGAAGTGATTACTGGAACGCTAAAGAAACCGGGGGTTTCAGCGTTCCTACAGGGCTTACTGCAGGACGCGGTCGTTGCTCGGATCGAACAGCGGCTTGCTGCCGACTCGCTCGACGGTGACCGGGTAGTGGTCACCCATGTATTCGACCTGCAGGCTCTCGCCTTCCTCTGCGTACTCCTGTGGGATGTACGCCATCAGCAGGTGCTTGCCCAGGGACGGACCGGTGCCGGCACTGGTTACGTACGAGCGACGGCCCTCTTCGTCGACGAGCACGTTGCCGTCCTGATCGAGGACCGGCTCGTTGCCCGTCATGAACCGCGGCTCGCCGCCTTCGGGGGCGTGGTCGTCGACGGTGAGGGTACACAGCGTGGCGACGTTCTCCTCCTCGATCGCCTCTGCGTACGCCTCCTTGCCGATGAAGTCCTCGTCCTTGACGCCGTGGAAGGTGAGGCCTGCCTCGGCGGGGTTGTACTCCAGTTCGAGCTCGTGGCCGTACAGCCGGTAACCCTTCTCCATGCGACCGGTGGTGCCGTAGACGCCCATGCCGACCGGACGGATGTCGTACGCTTGACCTGCCTCGTAGATGAGGTCCCACAGGCGGCCGCCCTGCTCCATCGGGGCGTACAGCTCCCAGCCGAGTTCGCCGACGTAGGAGATGCGGAACGCCCAGACGTCGACCTCGCCGAGCGTGAGTTCCTGTGCGGTGTACGGCGGGAACTCCTCGTGGGAAACGTCTTCCTCGGCGAGATCCTGGATGACGTCCCGGGCGTTGGGGCCCCAGACGCCCAGGGTCGCAAGCGACGACGTCTTGTCGACGATGCGGACGTCCAGATCGCCGATGTTGTTGCGGAACCACCGCTTGTCGGGACCGGTCTCTCCGCCGCCGGTCATCACACGGAAGTGGTCCTCCGCGAGGCGAGCCATCGTCAGATCGGAGACGAAGCCGCCGTTCTTCGCGAGCACGGGAGTGTACACCGATTCGCCGACGTCGATGGACGTATCCGCGACCATGACCTTCTGGGTGAACTCCTCGACGTCATCGCCGACGAGATCGAGGATACCGAAGCCCATGTCGCCGATCATGCCGACGTTGTCGCGCATGTGGAGATGCTCGCCCAGGATGATCTCGGACCACCAGCGACTGTCCCACTCGTTGGGACGCTGGAGGCCGTCGAGTTCGTCCTCGTACTTCTCAAGGAGGTCCTCGTTGGACTCGAACCACTGCGGGCGCTCCCAGCCGGCGGATTCGAAGAACTCCGCGCCGAGTTCCTCCTGCCGGCCGTAGAAGGCGCTCTGGCGGAGGGGACGCGAGGACTGCCACTGCTCGCGCGGGTGGACGATGTCGTAGATCTTCTGGAATCCTTCGTGGGCACGCTCTTTGACGAACTTCTTGGAGGTTCCGTAGCCCTCGAAGCGGTTGACGTCGGACTGGTGGAGGTCGACCTCGGGATAGCCCTGGGTCATCCACTGGGCGGTGTACTTCGCGAACGCCGGCGCTTCCTTGATCCAGATCGCCGCACACGACCAGAGGCCGTCGACGTCGTCCATCGGGCCGACCAGCGGCATGCCGTCCGGCGTGACCGAAAGCAGGCCGTCGATCGCGTGACGGATCTCGGCGTCCTCGAGGATTTCGGGCATGATCTCCAGGGCGTGCTCCATCGACGGATCGAACGCGTCCTGGGTCAGCGGCGGCTGCGTCGGCGACAGCGGCGCCTCCTCGTTGGACGGGACGTCCTCGACGTCCCACAGGATCGGCCGGTGCTCGTAGGAGCCGACCTCCATGTCGTTACCGCTCGGCCGCTCGTACATCTGGGTGTCGACGTCACGGACGATCGGGAAGCCGACCTCCTCGCCGGTCTCCTCGAGTACGTCGATCGGACCGACGCTGATCATCTGGTGGACGGCCGGTGTGAGCGGGATCTCGGTGCCGGCCATCTCCGCGAGCTTCGGGGCCCAGAGGCCGGCGGCGATGACGACCTCGTCGGCGGAAACCGTTCCGCGGTCGGTCTCGACAGCCGAGATCGCGCCGTCTTCGACGTGAATGTCGGTTACTTCGGTGTTTGCAAACGACTGCAGCACACCCCACTCCTCGGCTTCCTTTCGCTTGATCTCGCCGAACCGGAGGGGGTCACAGACGCCGGCGTTGGGCTCCCAGAAACCACCCTCGATGATGTCCTCGTTGATGTACGGGACCATCTCTTTGACTTCCTCGGTGGAGATGATCTCCGCGTCCTGACCCCACGACTTCGAGGAGGCGATCTGGCGGCGGAACTCCTCCATTCGCTCCTCGGTTCGGGCGACCTCGATACCGCCGCTGTTGGTGAAGAGGTCTTCCTCTTTGTACTGTTCCATCGCGTCCTTCGTCAACAAGGCCATCTCCTTGTTGTGCTCGATGGGGAAGATAAAGTTGGACGCGTGGCCGGTGGATCCACCCGGGTCCGGGAACGGCCCCTTGTCGATGAGAACGATGTCCTCGCGGCCCTGGTCCGCGAGGTGATACGCGAGGCTCGTTCCGACGATCCCTGCGCCGATAATGACGGTGCCTGCCTTCGACGGCAGCTCTTTACTGCTCATACGTGAACTACATTATCAGCCAATCCTAAAAAACACTATCCCATCAAGATTTCATGTCTTTATTATCCCCGACGAGGAACGCCGGATCCGACGCCTCACGCCCGACAGGATCGGCGAAAACCGAACGTTGCAAACTCTCGTTGTTCGCAATGACTTTAATTATATTTAACTATATATCCCTAACTCTTGCCGTTAAATAGTTCGCTCCTTTAAGTGCTCCATTACAACAGTAGGAATGTTATCGTAGTGAACGGTCCGGCGTTCACTCCTCGTCGACCACCACGTACTCCCCGAAGTCCTCGACGGTGCCGACAGTCGGTGCTCCGAGCATGAGCCACACTGCCTCACCTTCGTCGGCGTCGTTCAAAAGTTGTCGCGGTGTCTCCGAGGGAACGCGGACGACGCCCCACTTCGGCACGTCGACGAGATCGCCTCCGATCCGAGCTCTTCCGGGACCGGACAACAGCACGAACACCTCCTCCTGGCGCTCGTGTTTGTGGTACCCGGTGACGTCCCCCGGGGACAGCCGGATGAAGTTTACCCGCATCTCCGTTGCGCCGAGAGCCTCCGTTAGCTTTCGGTGGTTGAGCCCGGACTCGGGGAACTGATCTGGTTCGATCTCGTCGGGATCGACGACGGTGTACTCGTGGGACATCGTTCGGACAATCCGAGTCGTTGTGAATATACTTTTTGTCAACTAATTATATCATGCGCGGTTCGTGCCGAGGTACCAAACAACGGCGACACGCTTTTGACTGGGGGTTCCTGTTTTCCAACAGAAACCTACATGAGTGACGATTCGACTGTGCGATTCTCCCCCTGGGAAACCAGCGTCGACGTCGAGGAGGGAACAACCCTTCTCGAGGCAGCCGACCGAGCGGGACTTTCGATCGAGAGTCTCTGCGGTGGGGAGGGTCTCTGTGGAACCTGCAAGGTCATCGTCGACGACGGTGAAGACTGTCTGTCCCCCGTAACGGACGCCGACGAACTACTGTTGTCCGAAGAGCAGCTCGAAGCGGGCTATCGTCTCTCCTGTCGTGCGAACGTCGAATGCAGCCCGGTAGACGTCACGGTTCCGAACGTCTCACAGAACACTGGCGGCGTCGTCCTCACCGAGGGTCGCGAACTGGAGGTCGACCTCGATCCAGTGGTCACAAACTACCACCTCGAGCTGTCGCCGCCGTCGCTTTCGGACAACACGGCCGATCTCGAGCGCGTGGGCGAGGCGCTCGAGGATAACTACGGGGTCACGATCGAGGAGATCGATCGAACTGTCCATCAGGAGCTTCCGAACCTGATTCGCGGGGCGGAGGCCGACGAAAAGCTCCACGCAACGGTGACGGTGTACGACGACGAGGAGATCATCGACGTCACGCCGGGATGGGACGAGACCATGTACGGGCTGGCGATCGACATCGGCACGACGACCATCGCCGTCTACCTCGTCGACCTCCAGACCGGCGATCGCGCTGCGGTGAGTTCGCGGATGAATCCACAGAGCAAGTTCGGCGGCGACATCATGAGCCGGATGCGACACACCCGGCGAAGCGAGAACGGTCGCGAGGAGCTCCAGGACGCGATCGTCGGCGGGGTAAACGAGCTCGTCGAGGAAGTAATCGAGGAGGCAGGGATCGACGCCGAGGACGTCTACGAGGCGGTGTTCGTCGGGAACACCGCGATGCATCACCTCTTTTTGGGGATCGATCCCCACTATGTCGCCGGCTCCCCGTACGTGGCGGCCAACCACGCCCCCGTCACTGTCAAGGCCAGAGAACTGGACATCGACATCAACCCCGCCGGCTACCTCTACTGGCTCCCGATAAGCGGCGGCTGGGTCGGACCCGACAAGGTGTCGGTGCTCCTGGTGTCACAACACCACGAAAACGAGGAGCTCACCGTCTGTGTCGACATCGGGACCAACGGCGAGATCTCGGTCGGAAACAGCGAACGGATGTGGTCGACCTCCGCGCCGGCCGGTCCCGCCCTCGAAGGTGCAGAGATCACACACGGCGTACGCGCCCAGGACGGCGCCGTCGAGTTCGTCACCATCGACGCGGAGACGCTTTCACCCGACCTCGAGGTCATCGGCGAGGAACCGCCCATCGGGATCTGTGGGTCGGGGATCATCGACGTGCTCGCGGAACTGTTCGAGGCGGGCGTGATCGACCAGCGGGGGCAGTTCCAGGAGGAGCTTCTGGATCATCCGCGGCTCAGGCGAAACGCCGACAACGTCATCGAGTACGTGCTCGTCTTCGACGAGGAGTCCGGGATCGACGGCGACGTCGTCGTCACCCAGAACGACCTCCGGGAGATCCAGCAGGCGAAGGCCGCGATCCAAGCTGGCACCCGCGTGTTGATGGACGAACTCGAGATCGACGCCGTCGATAGGGTCGTCCTCGCGGGGGCGTTCGGCAACTACATCGATCCGGAGTCCGCGATGACGGTCGGCCTGTATCCCGACGTCGACTTCGACGCAGTCGAGTCCCTCGGCAACGCCGCCGGGATCGGCGCACAGCTCGCGCTGTTGAACCGGGAGAAGCGGGCCCAGGCCATGGAGATCGTCGATCATGTCGAGTACTTCGAGATCGCCGGGACCGAAGTGTTCCGGAACAACTTCATGGAGTCGATGTACGTCCCCCACCAGCGGATCGAACTGTACCCCAGCGTCCTGGAACGGATCGGCGAGTTCGACGAGGAGCGGGGTGTCGTCGTGCGGGACGGACAGCGGGCCGAACGATGAGCGAGCACACCGAACAGAACTCGCTCGGAATCGTCGCCTGTGAGACGCTGTATGCGGAGCTCGAACAGATCGCGCCCGACGCGACGGTTCGGTACGTCCCACAGGAGTATCACGAATTTCCCGTAAATGTCCCACGGAACGCGGAGATCACCGAGTTGATCGACCGGTACGTGCGGGAACTCGAAGACGCCGGCGTGGATCGGATCCTCCTCCTGTACGACGCCGACGACGAGGCGCTGTCCGGGATCCAGACCCGTCAGGTACCGCTGTTCCGAAGTCGGGCCGGCGACTGCGTCTCGGTGTTCCTCCACGGTATCGAGCCCCTCGAGTTCGGCGAGCGGAAGGCAAGCGGGACGTACTATCTCACGCGCGGGTGGATCGACCGCGGCCTCGACGCCCACAAACTGTACCGGGGATTCCTCGGTGAGGGGGAGCAGCTGATCGAACAGTTCGATCGGGCGAACGCCGAGCCCGACGAGCTCCGGATCAGCTGGCCGGACACCGGCGGGTTCGAACGGGCCGTCGAACGCGGACAGGGAATGTCCCGGGAGGCGATCGGACGCTTCTTTCACGACGTCGTCGGGTTCTACGACCGTGTGGTTCTGACCGACACCGGCACGTGTCTGGAGTTTCACCGGGAGTACGCCGAGTCGTTCCGGACGTTCGTGGCAGAACTGTCCGCCGAACACGGCGACGGACACGACGTGACGCTCTCGATCGTCGACGGCGACACGTCCGTGCTGGAATCGCTCGTCGATCCGGATGAAGACACCGAACACCTCGAACGGCATCCACCCGGAACCCCCCTGTAGCTCTCGCTGGTCTGCGTCCTCGCAGACGGAACCGCCCAACGACGGAATGCAAAACGCTGTTTCCAGAACACAGTGTTTCTTCTCGGGAGAGCAAAGTATAATTTCACTCTTCCAAACATATATCCCGGCTTCGACCATACAAGACGTAGGAGAAACCGACAGATGACAGCCGACGACATCAGGGCTCTGCTCACGGATCCGCGCTTCGAGTTGCTACCGTTCGACAGCTTCTACGATCAGGCCGACCAGCTTCCGGAGAGATCGAAGATCGCCGTTACGGCGTCACCGGATCTCGGGATCGACAGAACCATCGAGGTGTCGCTGGACGCCGTCGAGCGCGGGTTCAGGGTGACGCCTCACATCGCCGCCCGGGGCGTCAGAGACGTCGATCACCTCCAGGAGATCGCCGACCAGTACGAGGAGGCCGGCGTCTCCGACCTGTTCGTCGTCGGCGGCGACAACGAGGAGCCGGTCGGCGAGTTCGAGTCGGCCCACGACGCGCTTGTAGCGCTTTCGGAACACGGCTACGACTTCGAGGAGGTCGGGATCGGCGGCTACCCCGAGGGACATCAGAAGATCGACGACGCGACCCTCGCGGAGGCGCTCGAAAAGAAATCCCCGTACGCGACGTACGTCGTTACCCAGCTGTGTTTCGATCCCGACGCGATCATCGAGTGGAGCGAGGGAGTCCACGATCGAGGGATCGAACTCCCGGTCCACGTCGGGATTCCCGGCGTGGTGAAGTACAAGCGGTTGCTGCAGATCTCCCGAAAGGTCGGCGTCGGCGATTCGATCGGTTTCCTGCGCAAGACGACCGGGATCACCGGCTTCGTCAAGCAACTCGTCGGATCGCGGGGGAACTACACACCGGACAAGCTCGTCGAGGAACTCGCACCCTACGGGGCGGATCCGGAGTCCCCGATCGAAGGCGTTCACCTGTACACGTTCAACCAGGCCGCCGACACCGAGGAATGGCGGCAGAAAGTGCTGTAGCGGCTCAAAAAGACCCGACGATAAGTTACAAAGAAATAAGGGTGCTCCCACAGTAATTGTACGCGATGTTCACGTTCGAATCGGAGCAAGAGGTGTACGACATCAACGGCGTCAAGATCGGTGGGCAACCCGGCGAGCATCCCACCGTGATGGTCGGCAGTATCTTCTACAAGGGCGACTCACTGCTCGAGGACCCGAAGACCGGCGAGTTCGACGAGGAAGGCGCCCGCGAGGCGATCCGGATGGTCGAGGAAGTCTCCGAGGAAACCGGCAACCCCGCGATGCTCGACGTGATCGGCGACTCCCCGGAAGCGCTGATCAAACACGTCGACTTCGTCGCCGAGGAGACCGACATCCCGATCTTCATGGACGGCCCCACCCCGAAGATCCGGTCGGAGGCCGCCAAACACGTCGGCGAGGTCGGCATCCAGGACCAGATCATCTACAACTCGATCGAGTCCAGCACCAAGGAGGTCGACATCGAGATCGAGGCGATTCAAAACGCCGGCATCGACGCCGCCGTCCTGCTCAGCATCGACACCAAGAACCTCACCCTCCAGGGACGGTTCGACGCCCTCGATGAGAACCTCGAAGTCGCCGAGGAGGCGGGCATCTCGAAGACGATCGTCGATCCGGCCGTCATCGACATCCCCGACTCCGGGTTCGCGGCGAAGGCGATCCACGAGATCAAAGACCGGTACGGCATCCCGGCCGGCTGCTCCCCGCACAACGAAGTGATCCGGTGGGAGATGGACGACCCGCTGAGCGAGGACACAAAGAAGCTCCGCCAGGCGGTCGCCAACTCCGTCATCGTCCACCTCGGGGCAGACTTCAACCTCTACGGGACGATCCACAGCGCCCCGGAGATGTACTCGGTGGTCTCGCAGGCGGACGCCTACGTCGGCTACGCCGCCCAGATGGCCTACGGCCGTCGCCCCGCCCAGGATCACCCGCTGTACAAGATCTTCCGCAAGGGCGGGAACTGACGCTTCGAAGAACAGTTCGGAACACGCGATCGGGAAAACGGTTCGGTACGCAGTTTCGCCTTTTCAGTCGTCCGCGGGCGCGTCGTCGGGGGCCTCCGCGGGTTCGATCCCGACCTCGACCTCCGCGGCCGCGGCTTTGTACTCGGGGATCTTCGCGCGCTCGTCGAGCACGTCGTTGGTCAGCCGGTTCGCAGAGGCGGCCGCAAAGTGTGGCGTCGTCCAGACGACACCCTCTTTGATGTCCTCTGTGACTTGTGCGAGCAGGGTGATCTCGCCGCGGCGGGACTTCAGCTTCACGTAGTCGCCGTCCTCGATCCCGTAGCGCTCTGCGTCGTTCGGGTGGACGTCGACGAAGTTCTCGGGGTGCTGCCGATTGAGCGTCGGCGAGCGCCGACTCATCGTCCCGGTGTTGTAATGCTCTTCGAGTCGGGCGGTCGTCAACACGAGCGGGTACTCGTCGTCAGGGACCTCCTTGGGTGGCTGGTGAGTGACGCCCTCGATCTTCCCGAGGCCGTTTTCGGTATCGAACTCCTCCTCGTAAAGGTACATGTCCCCCTCGTCGCCGGGCTCGTAGCAGGGCCACTGGACCCCCTCCTCGCCGAGCCGGTCGTAGTCCATGCCGTAGTAGATCGGACACACCTGACGAAGTTCCTCGAAGACGTCCTCGACGTCGTCGAATCGGAACTCCTTCTCGCCGAACAGCCGGGAGCCGACCTCCATCAGGATGTCGAGGTCGTGTTTCGTGTCCTCGTGGACTTTCTCGACCCCGCGCATCCGCTGGACCCGGCGATCGGTGTTGGTGACGGTGCCCCCGCGTTCCGCCCAGGTCGTCGCCGGCAGGATGACGTCGGCCAGCTTGGCCGTCTCGGTCATGAAGATGTCCTGGACGACCATGAACTCGAGCTCCTCGAGCCGCTCTTCGACGCGGTTGCCGTCGGGCTCGCTCATGATCGGGTTCTCACCCATCACGTACAGCCCGTGGACCGAATTGCCGGCCTCGTGAGAGATCTCGACGTTCGTCAGGCCGGGCTCGGGCGGCACCTCGAAGCCCCACACCTCCTCGACGCTCCGGCGGGCCTCGTCGTCGTCGACCAGCTGGTAACCCGGCAGGACGTTCGGCATCGCACCGACGTCACAGGTCCCCTGGACGTTGTTCTGGCCGCGAAGCGGGTTGACGCCCGTGCCCGGTCTGCCGAGGTTGCCGGTGATCAACGCGAGGTTGATCTCGTTTTGGACGTTGTCGACGCCGCAGGTGTGCTGGCTCATCCCCATGCCGGTGAAGATGGCGGCGTTGTCTGCGGTGGCGTACTTCTCTGCGGCCGCCTCGATGTCCGAAAGCGGGACGCCACACTCCTCGGCGGCGGCTTCCTTGTCGAAGTTTTCGAGTGTCTCTTTCAGGTGCTCGAACCCCTCGGTGCGCTGGTCGATGAACTCCTCGTCGATCCAGCCGTTCTCCAGGATCGTTTTCAACACGACGTTCAGGAGAGGGATGTCGGTTCCCGGCTTCAGCTGGAGGTGCATGTGCCGGTCGGTCTCGTCGATCTTGAACGACCGGGTCGTCTTGTTGGCGTGGGGATCGACCTGGATCACCGTCGCTCCCTCGAGAACCGCCTGCCGGAAGTACTGACTGTTGGCGATCGGGTGCTGTTCGCCCGGGTTCGCCCCCTGGATCCACAGCACGTCCGCCTCGTCGCGGAGGTCGGCCATGCTGTTGGTCATCGCGCCCGCACCCAGACTCGTCCGCAGCGCCCACACGGTCGAGGCGTGGCACATCCGGGTGCAGTTGTCGACGTTGTTGGTGCCGTAGCGCCTGGCGAGCTTCTGGAGGAGGTAGTTCTCCTCGTTCATCACCTTCGAGGAGCCGAAAAAGCCCATCGCGTCGGGGTCGTGTTCCTCGCGGATCCGCCCCATCTCCGAGACGACGAGGTCGTACGCCTCTTCCCAGGTGGCCTCGCGGAACTCCCCGTCCTCCCGAATCAGCGGTTCGGTGAGTCGGTCCTCGTGGTCGACGACCTCGGTTGCGGCGCCGCCCTTGATACAGACGCGCCCCTCGTTTACCGGTGCCTCGCCCCACGGCATGAACCGCATGTCGCCGGGTTCCTCTCCGGGTCGAACCGAGATACCACAGCCGACGCCACAGTACGGACAGATCGTCTTCACTGGCTCGTCGTCACTGGACATTTCGATCACCCGAGAACGTAGCTATTTTCGAGTGCTTCCGCGCCATCGGCGACGGATTCCCGGTCGGTGTCGTAATCAGAGTCATACGTCTCAAACTGCGGCTCCAGCTGCATGAATCTTTCTCGGAGGAGCGTCGAACCGCTCGCCCGATCGGGAAAACGTTGATCCGAGTGGATCCCTAGCCGACTGCATGGAACTTACGCCCTCGCTGATCGAAGAAACTGCCACGGCGTATCGAACCGAAGAGGCGCTGTACGCAGTCGAGTCCGACCACCTCGAGATCCTCCCGAAGACGTTCGAATCGGGGGAGTACGGTCGCCGGGACGTCCAGTGGCCGATCCGGTGGTACTACCGCCGGCATCTCGGCGCGTTCCCCGACGAAAAGCGGCGCGAGTCGGAATCCCGGTTCCGCGACAACGAGTTCGACACAGTAACCGAACGCATCGAGGAAGCGAGAACCGCCGAATCGTCGACGGAGGCGGTCGACTCCCTCACGGAACTTCCCGCCGTCGACGTCGGCGTCGCCTCGGCGTTTCTGTTTTTCATAGACCCGTCCCGCTACGTCGCAGTCGGGGCCCGCGAGTGGCACACACTCCGGGAGGCGGGCGAACTGGATGAACCGTACCCCGACGAGCTCTCGGCTGCCGACTACGAACGATATCTCGGAGCGTGCCGCCGCGTTACCGATCGCGTTGGCTGTGACCTGTGGACGCTGTACCGGGCGCTGTGGCGCCTTTCGGACGACACGTCGCCGGGGCAAAAAACAGTACTCGAAAGTGATCGGAGCTGAGAGCGGCGATCGGCGGCCTAGAAGAGGCCGGAGATAGTGCCGTCGGCGTCGATGTCCATGTCGGCGGCGGCGGGACGGCCCGGCAGGCCGGGCAGGTCCATCACGTCGCCGGTCAGAACCACCAGGAAGCCGGCGCCCGCAGACGGGTACACTTCACGCACGTCCAGCGTCCAGCCCTCCGGGACGCCCTTCTTGCTGGGGTCGTCGCTGAAGGAGTGGAACGTCTTCGACATCACGATCGGCATGTCGTCGAGGTCCAGTTCCTCCATCCGCTCGATGTCGTCTTCCGCGCCGTCGACGTAGTTGACGCCGTCGGCGCCGTAGATCTCCGTCGCCACCGTCTCGATCTTCGATTTGATCGACTCTTCGGTGTCGTAGAGGAACTCGAAGTCGGCCTCGTTGTTCTCGACGGCGTCGGTGATCTTCTCGACCAGTTCCACGCCGCCTTCCCCGCCTTCCGAGAAGACGTTCGAGACGCCCGCGCGGATCCCCTGGGATTCACAGTGGTCGATGACGGCCTGAATCTCCTCGTCGGTGTCCTGGGGGAACCGGTTGATGGAGACGACGACCGGCACGCCGAACTGCTGGAGGTTCGCGGCGTGCTTGTCGAGGTTCTCCAGGCCGGCCTCGACCGCCTCGACGTCCGGTTCTTCGAGTTCGTCCATGTCGGCGGGCCACATGTCCTTGCCGTGGTATTTGAGTGCCCGCACGGACGAAACCAGCACGATCGCCGAGGGTTCGACGTCGCCGAAGCGGCTCACGACGTTGAGGAACTTCTCTGCGCCCAGGTCCGAGCCGAAGCCGGCCTCGGTGAGCACCCAGTCGGCCATCCCGAAGGCAGCCTGGTCGGCGATCAGCGAGTTGGTGCCGTGGGCGATGTTCGCGAACGGACCCGCGTGCACCAGCGCCGGCGTGCCCTCGAGCGTCTGGACCACGTTCGGCTTCAGCGCGTCCCGCAGCAGGATCGTCGCGGCGCCGGTCGCCTCGATGTCGTCGACGGTGATCGGCTCGCCGTCGGTGTCGTACGCGATGATGATGCGCCCGACGCGTTCCTTGAGGTCCGCAAGCGAGTCAGCAAGCGCCAGCACGGCCATCAGCTCGGAGGCGGCCGTAAGCAGGAAGCTGGCCTCGCGGGTGTGACCGCCGGATTCGCCGCCCAGGCCGACGACCATGTTGCGCAGCGCGCGGTCGTTCATGTCGATGGCGCGCTTCCAGGAGATGTTGTTCGGGTCGATGTCGAGTTCGTTGCCCTTCGAGAGGTGGGCGTCCAGCATCGCCGAGATGAGGTTGTGCGCGGCCGTCAGCGCGTGAATGTCGCCGGTGAAGTGGAGGTTGATGTCCTCCATGGGGAGCACCTGCGAGTAGCCGCCGCCGGCGGCGCCGCCCTTGATGCCGAAGACCGGGCCCAGCGAGGGCTCGCGGATGGCGATCATGGCCTGACGACCCGTGTGGTTGAACGCCTGACCGAGGCCGACGGTCGTGACCGTCTTGCCCTCGCCCATCGGCGTCGGGGTCATCCCGGTTACCAGGACGAGATTTGAGTCCTCGGAGCGCTGGTCTTTGAGCCGCTCGACGGCGTCCATCGACAGTTTCGCCTTGTGGTCGCCGTACAGCTCAAGGTCGTCCTCGGAAAGGCCGAACGGCTCGACCACGTCGGTGATGTGTTCCAGGTCCGCGTCCTGTGCGATCTCGTAATCCGTCGGGAATCCGCTATCCTCGTCTGAAGACATGGCTACGTGGGATAACAAAGTCCACCATTAAGAAAGATGCTGTTTAGTCCTACACTCGTTTAAGTACCCTCGAGAAATTGTTCGTTTGATTGGTGAATAACCGTGAATAAGGTTGACAAGCATGGGGTTTTACTCGAAAACGGTAGATTGGATCCGGTCGAGTCCGAACGGGTCGACGGGAAGACGCCCGAAGAAGAAAACGGAGAACTCAGTCGCTCGAGGAGTCAGTAGGCGGTTTCGGTGGCTTCCGCGACGTACGCCTCGATGTCCTCTTCGATCTCTTCGTCGATCGGCGGGCGCTCGTACTCGTCGAGCCGGTTTTGCACGCGGTCGTGTCCCATCTCGAATCCGGTCTTTTCGCCGTCCTCCTCCCAGTCGCCGTGGGAGCGTTTGTCGAACACCTCGGTGCGGAACAGCTCGTCCCGCGAGTGGGTGAGAGTGTGCCGCTTGCTGAGGAAGTGGCCCGCGGGTTCGACCTCCTCCATGAGATCGAACGCGAAGCTCTCCTCGTCGATCTGGAACCCCTCGTCGATCCGCTCGAGGTTCCGGATCAGCTCACAGTCCAGCACGAACTTCTCCGGGGAGATCGCCGAGTACGACTCCAGGATGCCACACGAGTGGAGTACGAAGTTGATCCCCGAAAACTCCGCGGCGGTGAGCGTCATCATCGACTCGAAGCCGGCCTGGTAGTCGACCGACTTGGAGTCCGAGAGGCCGCCGCCGCCCCGGGAGGGGACTCCGTAGTACCGCCCCATCTGTCCGGCAAACGAGATGAACAGCGCCGATTCGGGGCTGCCGATCGACAGCGAGCCGTACCGGACGTCGATGTTCGAGGAGGGAACGCCGTACACGACGGGCGTTCCCGGGTTGACGAGCTGGGCCAGAGCGATCCCGGTGAGGTTCTCCGCGTTCGCCTGCGCCATCGCGCCCGAAAGCGTCGCCGGACCCGACGCGCCGGCCATCGTGAACGAGGAGACCACCGCGGGCTGGCCGTTCTTCGCCATCGTGAGCAGCCCACCCAGCATTTTCTTGTCGAGACTCCGGGGCGGGACCGTGTTTATCAGCGCCGCCGCGTACGGCTTCGACAGCTCCGGATCCCCGTTGGCGATACCGACCATCTCCAGACCGGCCTCCGTCCGGTCCTCGCCGTAGGCCGACACCATCGGCACCTTGTCGGTGAGCGTGAGCGACCGCTTTACCATCTCGAGGTGTTTCACTTCCTGGTCGACGTCGTTGGGCTCACAGACGTTGTACCCGGCGGAGTTGAGCACGTCCTCGGTCTGGACGAGCTTCATCATCGTCTCGTAGTCCTCGATCGTCGACTTCCGACGCCCCTCGTCGAACGTCCGGAAGTTCGGCGCGCCGTAGCCCGGCGCACGCAGCGGCTCCCCGGACTCGCCGCCGATCGTGACGTTGTTATCCGGATTGCGCGCGTGTAGGGTGAACGACGAGGGAGCTTCCTCGACGGCGTCCTCGATCACGTCGCGGGGGATCGTCACAATGTTGTCCTCGTGGACCTCCGCGCCGTGTTCCTCGAAGACCTCGATCGCCTCCTCGTGGTTCAGCTGGATCCCGATCTCCTCGATGATGTGGATCGCTGCCTCGTGGATCGCTTCCTCGCCTTCCTCCGTGAGTCGGTCGAAGGATGGCACCGGCTGCGTTTCCGTATCGTATTCTTTCACGGCTGGTTGTGAGTACCAGTGACTCCCCCATAAACATTTCCTGGTGGACGCGACAGCTGAGAAAAGACGACTGGCAGTCTCGAATCGGCAGCGGTCAGGGAAGCTCGACGTCGACGTCGTTCTGGAGGCTCGCTGCCTTCACCGTGTTGTACAGAAGCATCGTGATCGTCATGGGACCGACGCCGCCGGGCACGGGCGTGATCGCGGAGGCTTTCTCCTTTGCGGATTCGAACTCGACGTCGCCGACGAGCTCGTAGCCTTTCTCGTTGTCGGCGCCGACGCGGTTGACCCCCACGTCGATGACGACCGTGTCCTCGCTGAGCATCGAGCCGTCGACGAACTCGGGGACGCCGACCGCGGCGATGACGATGTCGGCGTTTCTCGTCTTCTCTGCGGTGTTTTTCGTCCGGGAGTGACAGACGGTGACCGTGGCGTTGCCGAGTTTCGTCTTCTGGATCAGCAGGTTCGCCATCGGCTTGCCGACGATGTTCGACCGACCGACGATGACCGCGTCCTTGCCTTCCGTGTCGACGTCTGCCGCCTCCAGCAGCTTCTGGACGCCGAACGGCGTACAGGGTTTGAATCGGGCGTTGCCGGCGACGAGTTTGCCGACGTTTTCCGGGTGGAAGCCGTCGACGTCCTTCATCGGATCGATGTACTCGAGAACCGCACGCTCGTCGACGTGATCCGGCACGGGCATCTGAACGAGGATACCGTGAACGGCCGGGTCCTCGTTGAGTTCGTCGATCTTGTCGAACAGCACTTCCGCGGGCTCGTCGGGATCGATCTCGTGGTGGAAACTTTCGATGCCGATCTGCTCGCAGGCTTTCTGCTTCATCGAGACGTACGTCTCGCTGGCGCCGTCGTCGCTCATCAAGACGGTCGCCAGCCCCGGAGTAACCCCCTCCTCCTCGAGAGTGTCGATGCTCGATTCCAGCTCGGATTTGATGCGATCGCCGACCTCGTTTCCGTCGATTATCTCTGTCATAGTTATGGATCTTCGCGCGCACGAGTCGAATCAGCTGCCGCTCGACTCGTCGCCTTCCGTTCGACAGTTTTCCCGAGGCGCTAATTAAGTTATTGCTCGGTGTTTCGGGCATTTATAAGCGCGGCCCGACCTCCGCCGGCTACCGGCGACAACGGCGACCCCTTCGACCCATGTGCAACTACAATAGGACTTATGAATCTATAATTGTACTGCAATCGAACCAATCCGTAAAAAGATAAATCATCCTACAAACCGCCCGGAGAGCCGCCACGTTGCCGATTTCCACAACGGGAGAGAAGTGAAAACCGCCGTCGTGTCTGATAAGAAAAACAAGCTTTATGGATAATCATGGTTATTCTCCACCCACTGGACACATGACCGATACCAATGGGGACGACAGCGCTGGCGAAGAAGAAGTCGAAGACGAACTGTTACTCGAGATCCAGGAATCGATCATCAATCTCGACGAGGAACGGACCGAGGAACTGACCAAACAGGCGATAGACGAGGGGTACGATCCGCTCGACATCCTGCAGAAGGGCCTGACGAAGGGCGTCAAGACTGTCGGTGACAAGTTCGGACGCGGGGAGGTTTTCCTGCCCGAGCTGGCGATGTCGGCAGACTGCATGCGTGCCGGCGTCCAACACGTCGATCCGCTGCTTGCGGACCTGGAACTGGACGAAGACGACACCGGCGGGAAGTTCCTCATCGGCACCGTCGACGAGGACATCCACAACATCGGGAAAAACATCCTCATCACGATGTTGAAGGCCAACGGCTTCGAGGTCGTCGACCTCGGCGTCGAGATCGAAAACGAGGAGTTCGTCGAGGCCGTCAAGGAACACGACCCGGACATTCTCGGCATGTCCGCGCTGATGACGATGACGATGGACCACCAGCAGGAAGTCATCGAACTTCTCGAGGAGGAGGGTCTCCGCGACGATCTGAAGATCATGGTCGGCGGTGCCCCCACCTCACAGGAGTGGTGTGAGGAGATCGGCGCCGACGGCTACGGCGACAACGCCGACGCCGCCGTCGAAGTCGCAAAGCAACTGGTCGAAGAACAGCGGGCCGCGAAGGCGTAACTTTCACTCCGTGCGAAATGCGGAAGGTCTCTCCGTAAATAAACCACCTCAACCTTCAACAAACGACGGCAGTTTTATAACAGATCCCCGAGTTGGATCAGGATGACCCACGCAAATGTTACGGGTCGTTTGACAAGATCGACTATGTCACGGACAGCTGAAGCGAATCGACGAACCGGACAGACGAAACCAGGTCGACCGACGGCAGTTTTATAATAGATCAATGAGTCGTTTGGAAACGACCCACATATGGGTTTACGAGAACGTAAATAACGATTAAATATGAGCCAACAACAATCGCAAGGAAAACTGGACAAGTTCACGAGCGAACTGGACTACGTCGTGTTCGGCATCGGCGTAGTGGTGGCAGCACTCGCAGTCGCGGCGTTCATTCTCCGGGAAGAGGCGGCGTCCGCGGCGATGTGGGACGTAAACGACTTCCTGTGGACGAACCTGGGGTGGGCGTACCTGCTCATCATGTTCACCCTGGTCGTGTTCGTCTTCTTCCTCATACTCGGGCCGTGGGGGAACATCAGGCTCGGTGACGAGGACGAAGAACCCGAATTCACGTTCCTGTCGTACTTCGTGATGCTGTACTCGGCGGCGATCGCCGCAGGGATCGTGTTCTGGGGTCCCACGGAAGGCGTCGTCTTCTTCGGCGATCCCTTCGAGCAGGGGATCGGATACCTCGGTTATCCGGGAGAGGGTGAGGCCGCAGTCGCCGCGATGCAGTACACGTTCTTCCACTGGGGGATCTCGGCGTGGACCGGATACGTGGTGATGGCGCTTCCGATCGCCTACCTCGCGTACCGGTACGACGCGCCGCTTCGCATCTCGACGGTGATCGCCCCGTGGGTCGGGCTGGATAACCTCGACAGCGTCTGGGCGAAGATCATCGACATCGTCGCGGTGTTCGCCACCATCGGCGGCGTCGCGACGACGCTCGGACTCGTCGGCTCCCAGTTCCTGGTGGGACTGGAATACGCCTACGGGATCGAACTGGGCGACATGGGGACCGTCATCACGATCACCGGACTGACGATCGCGTTTACGATTTCCGTCGCGGCCGGTATTCGCAAGGGGATCCGTCGGATCTCCTACTTCAACATGGCGCTGTTCGCGCTGTTGATGGTCGTCATCTTCTTCATCGGCCCGACCCGGTTCATCATGACGACCGGGACCGAAGCGGTCGGTAACTACATCAACGACTTCATCAACATGAGCCTCTACACGGAGGCGTCGATGGCCGAGCCGACCGGCTTCGTCGGTGGCTGGACCGTCTTCTACTGGGCGTGGTGGTTCTCGTGGGCGCCGTTCGTCGGCCTGTTCATCGCCCGGATTTCCCGGGGGCGGACTGTCCGACAGGTCGCCTTCACCGGCGTCTTCGCCGCGACCGGCGTGACGATCCCGTGGTTCGCCACGATGGGCGGTACGGCGATCTGGATGGAGGCGAACAACGTCGCACCGATCCTGCAGGTGTACGAGGAGTTCGGCTTCGACGAGGCCGTCGTCGGCTTCCCGATGTTCGAGGCCCTGCCGCTCGGCGGGGTGTTCATGTTCCTGTTCCTCGTGTTGATCACGACGTTCTTCATCACCTCCGCCGACTCGTCGACGCTGGCGCTTGGAATGCTCACCACCGGCGGTGCGGAGAGCCCGTCGACGATCAACCGCGTCATCTGGGGAGCCCTCATCGGGCTGTTGGCCTCGATCCTGATGGTCGTCGGCGGAGTCGACGCGCTACAGGCCGCGGCGATCATCACCGGCGGTCCGTTCGCGCTCATCCTGTTGCTCGCCGTGGTGTCGATGGCTGTCCTGTTCGGGAAGCGCCGTGCGATCTTCCTGCAGGAGGAAGAGTCGCTGCCCGGCACGTCGGTCGACTTCGTACAGGACGACGACTGACGACGCAACCGTTTTTCCGTTTTTTTATCCGGCGATAGCGGCGGCTCCCCCGCAACGACGACAAGAAAAACGAAACTACCCGCGTTGTGTCACTCGAGCTTCGGCCGACGGATCGTCACGACCGGCACGTTGGAGGTGCGGACGACCTTCTCCGTGACGTTGCCGAGGAGATAATCCTCGATCCCACTGCGGCCACGCGTCCCCATCACGATCGCGTCGATGTCGTTCTCGTCTGCGAATTCGATGATCTCCTCGTAGGGCTTGCCCTTCCGGATCGCCGTCTCCGACGTCAGGCCCCGCTCCTCGGCCATCTCGGCGACCCGACCGGTGAGCTTCTCCCCGTACTCCTCCATCTCGTCCATCGTCTCGGCCTGTTTGAGCGACTTCGAGGGGAGCCCGCTCACCTGGGACTCGATGACGTACAGGACGCAGACGTCCGCACCGAGGTCCTCCGCGAGGTCGAGACCGTGTTGTGCCGCCGCTTCGGCTTCGTCGCTACCGTCCGTCGGAATCAGTATCTGATCGTACATGTGTCAGTTGCCTCCGTGACAACTGTAATGACTAACGGTGGTTATAAAATTGTTTGTGTGAAGAGTTGAGCCTATTAGGCATCTTCCCGAGAAAACTCGGTGAATATCAGATTTCTCCCGGAAGAATTCGTGCGTCACGAAGAGTGAGCTCCCGCCGATGCCGTCACCGGTGCACTTATACCACGGTCGCCACGAGTAGCGTCCGTTCGAAGGGGCGCTACCCACAGCGTCGTCACACAGCGGTAGTCACAGCGCGCACCGTGACGACGACGGCTGTGGGCGTCTCGACACACGACAACCGATCACGCGAACGATGACAGAAGGAAACACGCGAGTACGATACGAGGACATCGAACGGGCGAACGAACGGCTGGACGATCCATCAGTGGTAAAGCGAACGCCGGTAGAGCAGAGCACCTCGCTCGGAAAGATGGTCGGCGCTGCCGTCCATCTCAAGATGGAACATCTCCAGTGGACGGGATCGTTCAAAACCAGGGGCGCATACAACAAGATCTCCCGGGCCGTCGAGGAGGGTGCCACGGAGTTCGTCGCCGCAAGCGCCGGCAATCACGCACAGGGCGTCGCGCTCGCGGCGGCCAAGTGTGGGGCGAACTCGACGATCGTAATGCCCCGTAACGCCCCACAGGCGAAGATCGACGCCACCCGGGAGTACGGTGCGACAGTCGAACTGGTCGGCCAGGACTTCCAGGAGGCGATGGCCCACGCGAAATCGCTCGCACGGGAGGGTGACGCGGAGTTCGTCCACGCCTACGACGACCCGGACATCGTCGCCGGTCAGGGAACACTCGGCGTGGAGATGTACGGGGACCTCCCGGCCGTCGACACCGTCGTCGTTCCGATCGGCGGTGCCGGACTGATAAGCGGGATCGCCGTGGCGTTCGATCACCTCTCGCCGGAGACTCGGGTCGTCGGTGTGCAGGCAACCGGAGCGGAGACGGTCCACGAGAGTCTCGACAAAGGGATGCCGGTTACCCTCGAGAACGTAAACACTATTGCCGACGGGATCGCGACCGGCGGCGTCTCGGATCTCACGCTGGGGCTCATTCGCGAGCACGTCGACGAGATCGTTACCGTGACCGACGGGGAGATCGCGAAGGCGATCCTGCTTCTGTTGGAGCGGGCGAAACAGGTCGTCGAGGGCGCCGGAGCGGCGTCGGTCGCAGCGCTTCTGGGCGATCAACTCGACGTCGAGGGCGAAACGGTGATGCCACTGCTGTGCGGCGGCAATCTCGACATGACGATGCTCCGGACGGTGCTCGTTCACGCGATGACCGAGCGCAGGCAGTTGCTCGATCTCCGGGTGAAGATCGACGATCAGGTCGGCGTGATGGAGGAGCTGTCCGACATTCTCGCCACACAGGGTGCAAACATTCACAACGTCCGCCACGACCGATCGGTCCAGGATCTGGAGATCGGCGAAGCGTACCTCGTCTTCGAGGTCGAAACCAGCGGCGTCGAACACGCGAGCGCGATCGTGGAGGCGATCGAATCCGCCGGCTACCCCGTCACCGACGTCACCCGGAGCTGATACGGACGAAAACCGGCTGTCTTCCGGCCGGTCACCGGCTCTCTTTCCACTCTCCGATCCCGCCCGGGTCGAGGTGGACGTGGACGTCGCCGACGTCCGCGATCTCGCTGACCCTCTCCACCAGCGCGGTTTCGACGTCGTGTGCCTCCCGCAGCGTCAGGTCGCCGTCGACCTCGACGTGAACCTCCACCTCGAGGGCGGTCCCGTCGTAGTACACCGCGAGGTCGTGGATGCCGTTGACCGCTGGATGGGACCTGAGCTGTTTCTCGATCTCGGCTCGCCGGTCGACATCCGGAGCCGCACCGACGAGGTATCGAACGTTCTCGCGGCCGATCTCGACCCCCTGGTAGATGACGAGCGCGCTGACGAACGCCCCCGCGAGCGGGTCGAGCCGAGGGACCTCCAAAAGCACCCCCAACACGCCCACGAGCGCCGCGATCGAGGTGTAGATGTCGTTCCGGCAGTCGATCGCCAGGGCCGCCAGCGCAGTCGAACCGAGGTCGGCGTTCACCAGATCGGTGTACCGGTAGACCAGATACATATCGACGATCGCGAACGCGAGCGCCCCGACGAGCAGCCAGCTGAACTGGACGTCAGTCCCGAACACCAGCCCGCGTGCCGATTCGTACAGCAAGGTCCCCCCGAGAAGGACGATCACCGCACCGACGAACAGCGCCGTGAGGGGCTCGATACGCTGGTGGCCGTGCGGGTGTGTGGTGTCGGGCTCGTCGAACCGGCGGCTCCCCCAGACGAACACGACGATCGACGCCACCAGGTCCGCGATGGAGTGAGCGGCGTCGGCGACCAACGCTGCGGAGCCGAACGCCAGCCCCGCCGCCCCCTCGACGATGATCTTCGCCGCGTTACCGAGAACGTTGACGAGGGAGGCTCGCCGGAACCGACCTTTCCCCCCGCCGTCGTCGTCCATGGAAGTACTGTCCGGCGCGTCGTACTTAAACTACTCCGACCGGTCGGCGCCCCACTGCCGGAACCCGTCGATCCCACGATCGTGCAACGCTGTGGAGACCTCGCCGACGCCGTCGACGAGCTCCTCGTGGTACTCGACCAGCCGCCCTTCGATCTCGGGATGTTTCCGGGCGAGGATCTGGGCCGCCGACAGCGCCGCGTTGAACGACTTGCCGGCGTCGACGGCGGTGATCGGCGCGCCGGTGGGCATCCCGATCACCGAGTCGACGGATTTCTCCTGGACGGGAACGCCGATCACCGGCAACGGATACGCGATCGAGGCAGTCATGTTCGGCAGATCCGCCGACTTGCCGCCCGCGCCGGCGACGATCACCTCGATCCCGCGATCGCGGGCCGTCTCCCCGTAGGCGTACATGAAGTCGGGAGTCCGGTGGGCCGAGACGACGTAGCTCTCGAAGGTGAACCGGGCCTCCGGCGGGTCGGCGAAGTCGGTCTGTTCGGCGAATCCGAGTTCGAACAGCGCCTCGTAGGCCCCCTCCATCGTCGGCAGGTCCGAGTCCGATCCCATGATGATCCCGACGTCCGGGGTGGTCTCGGGCTCCCGACGCTGGTCGGCTTCCGATTCGAGCCGGTCGATCAGTTGCTGGACGCGCTCGCTCATTGTTCCTCCACGGATCGATCCTCGACCGTCCCCTGCTTAAAAGTGAGCCCGTCGCGGAGCCGCCGTGCGCGTTCGAGGACGTCGGCACCGCCCTCCTCGTCGGGGGAACGCCCCGTCACGGTGAGATGGCCCATCTTCCGGAGCGGACGAACCTCGCGTTTCCCGTACCAGTGGAGGTGTGCGTTCGGCGCCGAGAGGACGGGATCGACGCCCGAAAGCGTCGCCACCGTCGACTCCTCGACGTCCCCCAGCAGGTTCGCGATCGCCGTCGGACATCGGCGGGTCGTCTCTCCGAGCGGCCAACCCAGCGTCGCCCTGACGTGGTTTTCGAACTGCGAGCAGGTCGCTCCCTCGATCGTCCAGTGGCCGGAGTTGTGGGGGCGAGGGGCGATCTCGTTTACGAGCACCTCCCCCTCGCGGGTCTCGAACAGCTCGATCCCGTAGACCCCTCGTCCGTCGAGTTCCGCAAGAACGTCGCGTGCAACCGCCTGTGCGCGCTCGCGTACAGCCTCGCTCGCCCGCGCCGGCGTCACCGTCTCCCGGAGGATCTCCTCGCGGTGGATCGTCTCGGTCGTCGGATACGTTCGGACCGCCCCGTCGCCTTTCACGCCGATCACCGCGAGTTCTCGCTCGAAATCGAGAAACTCCTCGGCCATGGCGTCGCCGCCGACCGAGTCGAGCGCCGGTTCGGCAGCATCGACCGTCGCGACCGGGAGGTTCCCCCGGCCGTCGTAGCCGCCCTCCCGGGCTTTCAGCATGACGCCGTCGTGTCGTTCGACGGTCCGTCGCACGTCTCCGGCGTCCTCGACCGCCTCGAATTCGGGCACGGGGATTCCGGCCGTCGCGAGTGTCTCCTTTTGAACCAGCTTGTCCTGTATCGTCCGCAGGGTCGACGGGTCCGGCTGAATCGGGACACCGGTTTCCTCGCTGACTGCGTCGAGAAGATCCGGATCCGCGAGCTCGATTTCGAAGGTCAAAACGTCCGCCCGATCCGCGAGCTGCCGTACCCCGTCGGGATCGTCGAAGTCGGCGACGATCTGGTCGCGCGCCACCGGCGCGGCGGGACAGTCCGGCGTCGGATCCAGAACGATCACCTCGACGCCGAGCGGGGCGGCCGCCTCCGCTAGCATCCGACCGAGCTGTCCGCCGCCGACGACCCCGAGCGTCGGTCCCGGTAGTGTCACTGTCACGGCCAGTGGTTGTAGACGATCCTGCATAAGGATTCTCACTTATGAAGGGATAGTTGCACTGTCGTGTGTATTTTCCGGTGATATCCGGCGGTGAACACCCCGCGCGCGGATAGAAGGATTCAAAAATCGGGGGCGGAAACATCCGGAGAGAGCCGGGTCGCGAGTGCGGAGACTCGCTGCTTGGCCCCGGTCCATCGACGCCGAGAGTGCCGCGAGAGCGGTGTGTCCGTCGATCGACAGGAGGAAACAGTCCATGAAACGGAGTACTACCGACACGTTCGACCGAGAGATCGATCACCCGGCGGAGGGAAGGAAATGACCGACGACGACGGGGAGATCGAGGGGATCAGACACCTCTTTACCGCCGACACCGACCACGAGCCGGGGGAGAACAACGTCAGAACGCTCGGGTTCGACGTCCACCCGTACGTCTTCTTCGTCTCCGGGTTCGTTATCGTGGCGTTCGTTCTGCTATCCGTGCTGTTCACCGAGCAGGCGGGCGCGGCGTACGACTGGGCGTTCGAGTCGATCAATCAGTACTTCAACTGGTTTTACGTGATCGCCGCGAACCTCATCGTCGCGGCGGTGGTGTACTTCGCGTTGAGCCGCTTTGGCGACATCCGGATCGGCGGCGTCGACGCCGAAAAAGAGTTCAGCGACGTCTCCTGGCTGGCGATGCTGTTCAGTGCCGGCATGGGGATCGGCCTGATGTTCTTCAGCGTCGCGGAACCGCTGTGGCACTTCGACGATCCGCTGTTCGGCGTCGAGAGCCAGTCGGAGGCGGCAGCCGAGATGGCGATGGTCGTCACGTACTTCCACTGGGGCTTTCACCCGTGGGCGATATACGGTCTGGTCGGGCTCAGTCTGGCGTTTTTCATGTACAACAAGGGGTTGCCGCTTACGTTCCGGTCGGTGTTCTGGCCGGTGTTGGGCGAGCGGATCTACGGCTGGCCCGGCCACCTCATCGACGTGTTGACCGTCTTCGCGACGCTTTTTGGCATCACGACCTCCCTCGGGCTGGGCGCCCAACAGATCAACGCCGGGCTGTCATTCCTGGGCGCTGAGGTGCTGGGTACCCAGATTCCGGTAGCGACACCGATCCAGCTGATTATCATCACCGTCATCACCACGATCACCGTGATATCGGTGCTGGTCGGGCTAGAGAAGGGGATGCGTCGGCTCAGCAACCTGAACATCGCATTAATCCTCGTGATGATGGGGCTCGTGCTGCTCATCGGGCCGGCGTTGTTCGTCTTCTCACTGTTCCCGCAGGCGCTGGGGTCGTATCTGGGCCAGTTCTTCGAGCTGTCGACGTTTACCAACTCCTTTGGAAACGTTCCCTACGAGGGCTGGCAGGGCTCCTGGACCATCTTCTACTGGGGCTGGTGGATCGCGTGGTCCCCGTTCGTCGGGATGTTCATCGCGCGCATCTCGCGGGGGCGGACCGTCCGGGAGTTCGTCTTCGGCGTGCTGTTCGTTCCGGCGCTGTTCTCCTTCAGTTGGATGGCGACGCTCGGGGGGACGGCGCTTCACTTCGAGCTGTTCACAGAATCGACGATCGTAGAGACGGTTACCACAGAGGGCGAGGAAGTCGCCATGTTCGAGCTGTTCACGATGCTGCCGCTCACGCTCGTGTTGTCCGGGCTCGCCGTGGTGCTGGTGACCACCTTCTTCGTCACCTCCGCCGACTCCGGATCGATGGTGCTCGGTCACCTCAGCTCCGGCGGCAAACACGATTCTCCCCGGAACCAGCGCGTCTCCTGGGCGATCGCCGAAGGCGCGATCGCGTCCGTGCTGCTGCTGGGCGGGGGGCTGACTGCGCTTCAGACCGCCTCGATCACGGCCGGACTCCCCTTCGCCCTCGTGTTGCTGTTCATGGCGGTGTCGCTGAAACAGGGTCTCGAAGAGGAGTACCGGATACTCAACTCCGAGGAGTTCTCCGGCCTGATCGAGGAACTGGAAGCGGCCGGCGAGATCGAGGTCGACCGCTCTGGCGGTACCGTGGTAACCGAACTCGCGCCGGCGGACGATCGATCTGACGACGTCTCGACGGACGCGGATTGACTTCCTCTCCGCCCGGCGGCGAAGATTCCTCCGTGGGTAATCGGCGAACGACGATCGAACGGACGAGCGAGCTCTCGCCGTGGATCCGACGAAAACGGACGAATAGTAACTTTTCATATCATAATATTATTATTACTATTTAATTCAAATCCGGAAATCGGACGTGACCCACTACCGTAATTCAGCCGAGCTAGCCCGCAGGTTGTGGTAGTATCGAATCTACGGTTATAACTTTACCCGTAAGTTATGAACTAAGAGCAGAAATTGTTCGGAAGATCGTCTGTCCACCTCGGCCATCACGAGAAGTCGATGTCGATATTTATGTGTAAATAGATATAGTACTATCAGTAATAAATGTCTTTCTGATATGTTCGTCGGGCTGTGAGAGTCAAGACGGAACGGGTCGAGCCGCGGACGCGAGCGCGTCTTCATCGAGGAAGATCGCGATCCGGAAGCCCCACAGCCGGGCCTCGTGTTCGCGGACGACGTAGCCGTCGAAATGTGGGGAAAGCGCCTCGCGGTCCTCGGCGACAGCGATCACGACCGGAGGCGCGCCGTCGGCGACTTCGGCGGGATCGGTGTCGGGAGCGCTGCTTTCCACCTCGGCGCCTGCGCGTTCGAGATACCACGGGAGCGGGAGCCGGTCGTACCACCCGGAACCGGCGGGTTTCTGGTCGTTGTCCGACTCGTTTGCGACGTAAAACGTCGACCCGCGTGTGGAGTGGTCGGCACCGACGAACAGCACGTCCGGGCCGTCCTCGTGAGTGGCGACGATCGCCTCGACGTCGTCGAGGGACTCCCGGAGATCGTTTTGCGGCTGGGCGTACTGGACGAGCTCGGTGTGGTCCGGGTTCGTCGAGTTCCAGTACGTCGCCGTCGGCACGAGCACCCCTGCGAGAGCGCCCAAAAGCAAAATCCCCGCGAGCGAAACCGCCACGGTGTCCTCTGAGACGATCCGACCGGATCCACCCCGGAGCCGATCCCGGAGCGCCGCCACGTCGATCCCCGCGAGGAACTCCCGGGCGACGAACGCGAGCCCGACGGCGGCGGGCACCGTCAACGGGACGACGACGTGGGTCGCAGTCCAGCCGGCCTCGATGTCCGTCGCCGCGGGGTAGCCGACGAAACTCGCGATCCCCCAGTAGAAACAGAAGGCGACGAACAGCCGGTTTCGACCCCCGAGAGTGTCGACAGCCATTCCCACCACGGCGAACACCGAGACGACAGCCGCGGCGTTGGCCATCGTCGACGCCAGCCCGAAGGCGTACTCCAGGTAGTCGTGTTCCTGCATGTCGCCGGTCATCCAGAGGTCGACGAGCTCGCGGGCGCTCCCGGCCGTCGCCTCCTGAAACACGCCCGGCAGAAGCGACGGGTCCGAAAGCGCCGCCCACAGTGCCGGCCGCGGGGCGAAAAACCAGACGACGATCGCGAGGAAGGTGATCGCGAGACCGACCGCGTGACCGGCGGTCCAGGCGACGGTTCGACGGTGCGTCGCCAGTTGTGGCTGCGTGGACCCGTCCTCACCACCTGCTGAATGACGGAGCGTCCGCCAGATATCGGCGAGCCACCCGCGGACGGTGTCCCGGATCGATCGGTCCTCCTTTCTGGCCCGAACCAGCAGGTGATCCACCACCAGTGCCGTCGCGCCGGCGTAACACAGCAGATACAGCAGCGCGTTGCCCTTCGTCGTGAACGCGAGCGCGACGAGCGCGACGGCCGGATACAGCCGACGCACGTCCCGGGTCGAAATCGCACGGATCGCGAACCCGAGTGCGAACACGGAAAACGCCGCCACGAGGACGTCGTTGCGCATGAACCGCCCGTAGTAGACGAGAACGGGATTGAACGCGAGCAGGAGTCCCAGCGCGACAACCTCGAGGTCGTCGAGATGATCCCGAAACAGCCACGCCGCAAGCGGAAGCAGGCCGCCGACGAGGGCGACGACCAGCCGAGCGACGGCGTCCGTCGGCGCCAGTAGATCGAACACCGTCGAGTTTACGAGCGGGAGGAACGGCCCGTGAATGATCGGGTTGTATTCGAAGATCCCCGAGTCCGCGTACCGGAGGGTCCAGTAGCCCACGCGACCCTCGTCCCAGTGGAACACGCGGGTCCCGAGGCCGACGAACCGGACGAACAGCGCTGCGACGACGACGAGTGACAGCGACAGGAGCCTCCGGTCGACGTCGCGTAGCCGCTCGGGGCGCATGTCCGGAAATCCGCCCGGGGGAATACAACGTTTGTGTTCCGCGGCGGCGACGGACGGGGACCAACCGGTGACGAGGAGGGTGCTCCCAGCGAGTGGGAGAACCTGACGGGAACGGTAGTTCTATGATCGCTGCACTGCGTCGTTCGGACATGGTAACGCTCGGACTCGTGGTGGCACAGTTCAACGCAGAAGTGACCGAACAGATGGAGACGGCGGCGAATTCGGCCGCACAGGAGCGCGGCGCGACCGTCGCGGAGACGGTGTATGTTCCCGGCGTGTACGACTCGCCGCTGGCTGCAGACCGGCTCGCGCGCCGGGACGCGGTCGACGCGGTCGCTGTCGTCGGTGCGATCGTCACCGGCGACACCGACCACGACCGGGTGATCGCCGACGCGACCGCCCAGGGACTCACGGAGGTGAGTCTCGACCGGGACACGCCGGTTACCTTCGGCGTCAGCGGCCCGGGGATGTCGGGTGCCGAAGCGAGAGAACGGATCGACAAGGGCGCAGAAGCCGTCGACGCCGCCGTCGACATGGCTGGGGTGAAAGCATGAGCGACGAGTTCGCCGCCCGCGTCGAGCGGGTCGAACCCAGCGCGACACTCGCCGTGTCGAATCTCGCGTCGGAACTGGAGGCCGACGGCGCCGACGTCGTCGACCTCTCGGTGGGCGAACCGGACTTCGACACCCCCGAAAACATCGTGGAGGCGGGCAAGGCCGCCATGGACGCCGGCCACACCGGCTACACGCCATCGAGTGGCATCCCCGGGCTGAAGTCGGCGATCGTCGACAAGCTGACCGGCCAGGGCATCGACTGCGGCTCGGAGAACCTCATCGTCACGCCCGGCGCGAAGCAGGCGCTGTACGAGACGTTCCAGACGGTCGTCGACGACGGCGACGAGGTCGTCCTGCTCGATCCGGCGTGGGTCTCCTACGAGGCGATGGCGAAGATGGCCGGCGCCGACCTCGAGCGGGTCGACCTCGCGCCGCACGACTTCCAGCTGGAACCTGCACTCGAGGAACTCGGGGCTGCAGTCTCGGACGACACCGAGCTGCTCGTGGTCAACTCCCCATCGAATCCGACGGGCGCAGTGTACTCCGACGCCGCCCTCGAAGGGGTTCGCGACCTCGCGGTCGAACACGACGTGACGGTGATCTCCGACGAGATCTACGAGCAGATCACCTACGACGCGGATCCGACGCCGCTTGCGACGATCGACGGGATGGCGGACCGAACGGTGACGATCAACGGCTTCTCGAAGGCGTACTCGATGACCGGGTGGCGTCTCGGCTACCTGTGTGCCCCCGAAGAGTTGATCTCGCAGGCGGGCAAGCTCCACTCTCACTCGGTGTCGTGTGCGGTGAACTTCGTCCAGCACGCCGGGATCGAGGCGCTCGAGGACACCGACGACGCGGTCGCGGAGATGCGCGACGCCTTCAGAGCGCGGCGCGACCTGCTCGTGGACCTGTTCGACGATCACGGTGTCGACGTCGCCGTCCCGGACGGGGCCTTTTATATGATGATACCCGTCGACGACGACGATCAGTCGTGGTGCATGGACGCTCTCGAGGACGCCCACGTGGCGACGGTGCCCGGCGGGGCGTTCAACGCGCCCGGCTACGCGCGGATCTCGTATGCCGCAAGCGAACAGCGACTGCGCGAGGCGGTCGACCGGCTCGCTGACGGCGGCTTCCTGTAACGTCGCTTCCCCGACCTCGCCTCGACCGCGCCCGGACGTCTATAGCCCGAGTTCCCGGCCGATGACGAGGTGCTGGATCTCGCTTGTCCCCTCGCCGATCTCCATTAGCTTCGCGTCCCGGTAGAACCGCTGGGGGGCGAACTCTTCGGTGTAGCCGTAGCCGCCCAGCACCTGCACCGCGTCCTCGGCGACCTCCCTTGCGGCCTCGCTGGCGTCGAGCTTCGCGAGCGCCGACTCGCGGGTGACCCGCTCGCCGCTGTCGTATTTCGCGGCTGCCCGGTGGGTGAGCAGTCGCGCACGTTCGGTCTTCCGGTGCATGTCGACCAGCTTGTCGCGGATCGCGTCGAACTCGCTTATGGGCTGGCCGAACTGCTCCCGCTGTGTGGCGTACTCTTTCGCCGCCTCGAAGGCACCCTGTGCGAGCCCGGTCGACAGCGCCGCGATCGAGATCCGACCGCCGTCCAGCGTCTTCATCGTCTGTTTCCAGCCCTCGCCTTCCTCGCCGAGCAGTCGATCTGCTGACAGTCGGACGCCGTCGAGGGAGATCTCGCAGGTGGGCGAGGAGTTGAGCCCCATCTTCTCCCAGACAGTCGTTACCTCGAAGCCGTCGTCCTCGGGCGACACGATGAACGTGGAGATCCCGTCGTAGCCCGCCTCGGGGTCCGTGACCGCCTTCACGAGCACGCTGTTTGCGACGGTGGCGTTGGTGATGAACTGCTTTGTCCCGTTCAGCACCCACTCGTCGCCCTCCTTCCGGGCGGTCGTGTCCATGTCGGAGGCGTCGGAGCCGGATTCCGGTTCGGTGAGCGCCCACGCCCCCAGCTTCTCGCCGGACGTGAGTGGCTCGAGCCACTCCCGTTTCTGCTCGTCGGTGCCGAACAGCTCGATCGGCTTGCTCCCGAGCGAGACGTGGGCCGCATACGACAGCCCGATCCCGCCCGAAACCCGGCCCAGTTCCTCGGTCACGAGCGCGTACATGAGCTGGTCGCCGCCTAGTCCGCCGTACTCCTCGCCGATTGGAACCCCCAGTACGTCGAGTTCGCCCAGCTGCTCGAAGATCTCCGCTGGAAACCGGTGGTCGTCCTCGATTTCGTCCGCGATCGGCTCGATCTCAGCTTCGCAAAACTCCCTGACGGTGTCGCGGATCATCCGGTGTTCCGCCGGCAGCTCGAAGTCCATACGTTCACGTTCGCGTCCGGGCGCATAAATACCCCGAACGACCGTGATAGACCGCCGGTCGACGCCGAACGATCGTAATAGCCCGCCGATCGACGCGGCCCTCCCGCGTTCGGTGCGATTTATACCTTCCGAGCACGTCGTACCGACGTGATGGAACTTCGCCGCCTGGTTCGTGGCCGCCTCGACTGGCCACGGCTGGAGGCGGTCGCGGTGGAGCTGGCAGAGCGGTACGACCGCGACTGCGTGCACGTCAGGTTCCTGGAGGCGGACAACTGGCTCTCGACGCCGATGGTGCTCGACGAGGACCTGTTCGTGAAGGTGATCTCGCGACAGAACACCCTCGTTCACACCCTGTTTACGACCGGACGGAACCTGGGGGCCTTCTCGGCCGGGACGGAGGGCTTTTTCGAGCGGTTCAAAACCCCCTACGAGATGGCGGAACACGAACTCGAAGCGACCCGGCGGATGCGCGAGCTGGGGATCAATGCACCCGAGCCGATCGAGGCCGTCGAGGTCGACGGGCTCGGCGTGGTGGTGCTCGAGTACCTCCCGGAGTTCCGGCCGCTGGATCGACTCGACGGCGAGGAGGCGCGGGACGCCGCAGTACAGCTGTTCGGCTCGCTGCGGACGCTTCACGACGCAGGACTGGCCCACGGGGATCTCAGAGCCGAAAACGTGCTCGTGCTCGACGGAGAACTGTACTTCATCGACGCCACGAGCGTCAGCGACGACGCCCGAGAGGACGCCCGGGCGTACGATCTCGCGAGCGCGCTCGCGGCGCTGGAGCCGGTCGTCGGCTCCCGGGCGACGATCGACGCCGCGCTGTCGGCCTACTCGACGGACGAGCTGCTCGCGGCGCGGCGGTTCCTGGACTTCGTCGCCATCCGACCGGACCACGAGTTCGACACGACGGCCCTGAAGGGGGAACTCGAAAAACGAGCGGACGGGACGCCACGGTAGCCTGACGGACGGTGAGAGCGACTACAGGCCCTCATCTGGCGCGGCCCTCGCTTTTATAGGGCGTCGTACGGTCCGGCTTTGGCTTCGGTGAGTCGGTCGATCTGCTGAGCGGTGAGGTCGATCGTCGCCGCCGCGAGGTTCTCGGTCAGCTGATCGACCGTCCGGGCGCCCACGATCGGTGCGGTGACGCCCTCGCGGTGGATCAGCCACGCGAGGGCGGTCTGGGCCGGCGTCGCGTCGATCTCCGCGGCGACGGCGTCGAGTTCCTCGTGGAGATCGAAGTTCTCCTCGGTGAGATACGCCTCCCGGAACCGGCTCGACTCCGCCACCCGGGACTCGCCGTCGAGACCGTCTTCGCGACTGTACTTGCCGGTCAAAAATCCCTGGCCGAGCGGGCTCCACGGGCAGACTGCGAGGCCGCGCTGTCGGGCCATCTCCAGGTAGTCGCCTTCGATCTCCCGGTCGACGAGGTTGTACCGGGGCTGGAGCACGGTGAACGGCTCCCATCCCTCGCTGTCGGCGATCGCGTTCGCCCGGGCCACCTTCCAGGCGTTCGGCCGCATCGTCGAGGCGCCCAGATAGTGGACCTTGCCCGACTCCACGAGGCCGTTCAGGGTCTTCATCAGTTCGCGAGTGGTCGTCGCGTCGTCCCACCGGTGGATGTACAGCACGTCGACGTAGTCGGTGTCGAGCCGGTCCAGCAGGGCGTCGATCCGGTGGCGGACGTTCTTCCGGTTGGTTCCACGGCTGTTGGGGTCGCCCTCGCGGATCTGCCAGTAGATCTTGGAGGCGATCGTGAACCGCTCGCGGTCGCGCCCGTCGAGCCACTCGCCGATCCACCGCTCGCTGTCGCCGCCGCCATAGACGTCGGCGGTGTCGATATACCGGCCGCCTGCGGCCTCGTAGGCGTCCAGCAGTTCCGTGGCGCGCTCTTTTCCGATCTCCACGTTCCCCTCTTCGGTCTCCCTGCCGAATCGCCAGGTACCGAACTGCAGTTCGCTCGTGTGGATGCCGGTTCGGCCGAGCGGGACGAAGTCGAGATCGATCTCCTCGATTGGCTGTGTCATCAGTGTAGCGTTGGTGGGTTCAGGGAAAAGCCTGTAGCAACCGGAAACCTCCGGCGGGATGGCCAGCCGCAACTCGCGTACGTTTATTAGTGGCCACCAAGTAGCAGGCGGTATGGAACCGGGCCGGTTCGTGAGTTACGTGTTCGTCTACCTGGGGATACTGTGGCTCGTCGAGTACGCCGTCTTCTACCCGCTCCAGTTCGGGTTCCCGGACGTGATGTATCTGGGCGGCGGCGTGTTCTTCCTTTGGTTCGGCTTCTACAGGCGACTAAAGCCCGAAACCCACGAGAAACATCCGAAAGAACACGGTATCGAGTCGTACGGGTTCGCCCTCATCGCGGTCGTGCTGACGGTGATCTTCCTGTTACAGCTGTTTTGACGGCCGAGGTTCGGTTCACTGTGCGGTTTTGTGCGACAGGGCGAGTGTCCCGAGAGGAGAGACTGTACCCGAATATCCCATTATTTGTTATGTTATTTAAAACCGGAACGGATTAAGGGAGACGCGTATGTACAGGGGTGGTAATAAATACACGTAAAGAATAACCCGCCCATTCAAATTATGTCATCCGCACTCCACCCAGAACGGGACCTAAAGCTCGAGTTGAGGGTGACCCCACCAAAATCGTGCGAGATACACAAACTCGACGGAGAGATCGTGAGTGTCAACCAACATCCGACGCACGGTGGATTCTACTGTGAAATCGTCTATCGAACCGACGAAGGGGACGAGAAGACGTTTCACACGTTCAAAAAAGCGGGCTGTAACTGTCCCGCAAATGTCTTCGCGGAACACGGCTGCGTGCCGACGGTGACCGGAGTCGACAGGGACAGCTGCCTGGTGACGACGTTTCTCTCCTCCCGAGAGCAGGCGACAGATCTCCTCGAAGAGCTGTCTGACCACACCGAAAACCTGGCCGTACGGCGCATCAGCGACAACGGGATCAAAAACCCGAGCGATGTCGTCGACTACCAGTCACGTACCATCGACCTCTCAGAGCTGACCGAAAAACAGAAGGAAGCGATCCAGCGCGTCTCCGATGCAGGTTACTACGAGCAGCCGCGCGAGACCACACTCTCGGAGGTGGCCTCGGAGCTCGATATCACCCAGTCGGCACTCTCTCAGCGGTTGCGGGCCGGTGAGAACAAACTGTTCCAGCAGTTGTTCGCAACTGACAACGGACGGGAAGACCGAGTGGAAGAAGAAATCGGAACGTAACTGTCCTGTACAGCAGATAGCGAACGTGTTTGCCAGATCCTCGTGTAGACCATCAAACGAAGACGGATACGTAGATGTGCAATCCTTTTGGATAATTTAAACAGCAGTATTAAAACAGTAGATTGTTTATATACTTCTTCATATAAAGTACTTATCTCTAGAAGAGTCACCGTTTCGCCCGTCGATATCCTACCACTTGGTATGGGAAATCAACCCCCAGAACCGGACGAAGGAACAGTTCCAGGAGATGATACGTCCAGGAGAAGTTTCCTGAAAGGAGCCGCCGTCGGAGTGGGTGCGGCAGCGGCCGGTGGGTCCGCCGGCTTTCTCGCGTTGCGAAACGAAGACACCGGCGACGTCGCGGCGGCGATGCCGGCTTCCGAGGGATACCTGTTGATCGATCCGGAGAAATGCGCGGGCTGTCAAAGCTGCATGCTGTCGTGTTCGGTCGGTCACGACGGCGAAGCGAGCCTCTCACAGTCGCGGATTCAGATCGTCGAAAGTCCATTTAAAGGATTCCCGGACGACATCGACGTGAATCACTGTCGGCAGTGCACGTATCCCGCCTGTGCGGAAGCGTGCCCGACGGACGCGCTCCACGCCGACGAAGAGACAGGGAACGTGAGGTTCGTCGACGAGGACAAATGCATCGGCTGTGAGCGCTGTATCGAGGCCTGTCCGTACGACCCCTCCCGTGTCACCTGGGACGTGAACAGCCAGACGGCCAAAAAGTGCGATCTCTGTGCTGACACCCCCCACTGGAACGAAGAGGGCGGCCCCGACGGCTCGCAGGCCTGTGTGGAAACCTGCCCCGTCGACGCCATCAAGTTTACCGAACAGATTCCCGCACAGGTCGGACCCGGTGCCTACGAGATCAACCTCCGGGACGAACAGTGGGCAGAACTCGGTCTCTACGCAGGTGATGCCCTATGAAAGGACACGCCGGAAAAATCCTCGACATCGATCTAACGAACCGCGAGATAAGCACTATCGACACCAGCGAGTACGAAGAGTGGGTCGGCGGTCACGGGATGGGAACCGCCATCTTCTACGATCGGGTCGAGGACAAGACGATCGACGCCTTCGATCCCGACAACGTCATCACGATGATGACCTCCCCGCTTGCGGGTACCGGCGTTCCCGCAGCGTCCGCCAGGACGGAGATTCAGGGAATCAGCCCGCAGCCGTATCCCACCGAGTGGTTCAACCGGAGCAACTTCGGTGGGCGGTTCGCCTCGATGCTGAAATACGCCGGCTACGACGGCGTCATCATCCAGGGCGCCGCCGACGAACCCGTCTGGGTGAACGTCGTCGACGATCAGTTCGAAATTCGCGACGCCAGCGACCTCTGGGGTCTCGGTACCTGGGAAGCACAGACCGAGATCTGGAGCGAAGTCGGCCAGCGCGGCTGGAACCAGGTCGACGAGACCCGCGATTCCGGACGGACCACCCAAAAGCCTGCCGTCGCCTGTATCGGTCCTGCGGGCGAGGCCGAGATACGAATGGCGACCGTCCAACACGACGCCGGCAACGGCGCTGGTAACGCCGGTTTCGGTGGCGTCCTCGGCTCGAAGAACTTCAAGGCGATCAGTGTTCTCGGAACGGGCAGCATCGAAATCGCCGACCCTGCAGAGCTGCTTGAAGCACGTCTGTGGGCCCAACGCGAGTATTCGTACGATCACGACGAGGATATCCCACAAGTACGGGACTTCTACTCGTTCAGTCGATCTCCTGGCGAAGGGGATCTCGGAGGGGTCGTCGAAACGAAGGCACGGCCCCAGGGCTGTGTCGGGTGTCACAACACGTGTCGCAAACGAACCGCGAGCTCTCACGGGAACGAAAGTTCCTGCGTGGAGGCGGTGTACTACTCCGGCTTTGATTCCGCAAAACACGGAGAGACGACCGCTGAAACGGCCAAAGCAGCGGACGTCGTCCAGCAGATGGGGTTCAACGCGTACACCCTGAACGCGGGACTCCCGTGGCTCGAGGCGCTTCACGAGCAGGGCGTTCTCGGCGAAGACGGAGAAATCGAGGCCGACCTCCCCTGGGACTCGCTCGGGGAGGCGAGTTTCGTCGAGGAACTCGTACAGAAGATCATCGACCGTGAAGGGATCGGCGAAGCCCTCGCGGAAGGCAACGCCAGGGCAGCCGAAGAGTGGGGCCGGCTGGAGCAAGATCTCGAATCGGGACTGCTCACACTCTTTGCATGGGGATACCCACAGCACTACGACGCTCGAACCGAAGTCGAATGGGGGTATGCGACGATACTCGGCGCCAGGGACGTCAACGAACACGACTTCAACTGGCACGTCTACTGGCAGCCCCACATATCGATCCTGACCGGCGAGGAACCGCCAGTCTCGGCGGAAGAACTCGCGAACATCATCGAAGAGAGCACGCCTCCCCACAATGTCGTTCCCGACTACGGCGACGAGGCGATCTACTCCGAGGTGGCCGCAGAGCGCAACTCCTGGCACCGGCACTACAGTCGGTTCTACAAGCAGAGTGCACTGTTCTGTGACTGGGCGTTTGCAGACTTCACTAGCCCATACACCGACGACAAGTCCGGAATCACACCCGAAGGCGAAGAGCGGTTCTTCAACGCAGTCACTGGTATGGACATTACCTTCGAGGAAGGGATGGAAATCGGCCGCCGTATTTGGAACCTCGAACGGTCGATCTGGACGCTTCAGGGCCGCCACCGCGACGACGAGGAGTTCGCAGCTTACAACTACGAGGAGCCGGCACCTGGTCCCTACTACCTCCCTGCGAAGGTCGACGGCGAGTGGGAGTACATCGACACAGGTGGGCGGAAGCTCGATCGCGGGAAGGTCGAGGAGTTCAAGACGTTATACTACCAGGAGGAGGGCTGGGACACTGAAACCGGACGTCCTACTCGAGAAACCCTCGAAGAACTGAATCTCGGCCACGTGGCCGACGAGCTCGAAGCCGAAGGGAAGCTCCCCGGGTGATCAGCAATGTCCGAACTACCCCCACCAGGTGAGGAGCTCGCAGAGCGGTTGATGCGGAAGGTCGACTTCGAAGACCGGTTCGTCGGCATCGACATGCACGGACACAAGGGGAACACGAAAGAGCGACTCTATTCCCTGGAGTCGATTTCGACGTTCGTCGGCGTCGACGACAAAGAGTCACTCCAGATACACGGCTCGAGTGCGTCGATCCGCTACGTCGACTTCGAAGAGCTCGCCGAGTGGCTGGAATCAGTCCACGACGATCAGGAACTCGCCGACGCAATTCGACGCGAGATCGCAAAACACGACAACTTCAAAGACAAGGCGCAAGCCGTCCAGCCGTTTCTAGAAAAACGGCTCAAGCAGGCGACGGAGGTGACATGATGAACTGGAGACGTCCGCTAATCGTCGGGGGGCTGCTCGTGGTGGCAGTCCTCGGATTCCTGCTCGCGGAGGCAGCCGCCCAGCTGTACCTCTGGCAGCCCTACCAGGCTGGGACGTACTTCTACGAGATTCTCTTCGAGAGCCAGGCGTGGATGATACCGGCGGCGATCGCGCTCGGACTGATCTTCGGCGCCGTCTACGGCACCTCGGAGAAGTCCAAACAACTGTCCGAGGATCCCCCCGAACGTGACGGGTTCATCCAGCGGCACGCCGCTTTCGGGGCGTTCCTGGAACACTGGGTGGCGACTGTCGGAATGATCCTGCTGGTGTTGTCGGGAATTTGGCTGGGCTTCCTGTTCGTCCCCCGGCTGGCGGGTACGACCGAAACCGTCGGACTCGCGCTCAACGTCCACTGGGTCGGCACCGGACTGCTCGTGTTTGCCGTCTCCTATCACGTTTCGGCGCTGTTTATGGGCGCGCACCGAGAGATCGTCCCGGAAGCCAGCGACTTCCGCAAGGCGGTTCGGGACGTCGGACACTATCTCGGGATGACCGACGCGCCCGAGGCTGACAAGTACAAACCGATTCAGAAGGTGAGTTACCTCGCGTGGGGCGCGCTCGTGGGGATCATGGCGATTACGGGTGTCCTGATGGCGCTGGATTACGTCGCCGCAGTCTCGGGGAGCGTACGGGCAGCCTCGACGTTCCTGCACGAACTGTTCGCGCTGTTTACCATCCTGTTTTTGCTGGCACACGTGGCGATCACGCTGATGCCGTCCCACTGGGCGATGTTGCGCTCGCAAGTGACAGGATGGATGCCAGCCGACTACGTCCGCGAAAAGCTCCCGCGCTGGAACGTTCAGCGGCGAACCGACGGCGGGACGGAATCCGAGGAACCGCCGAACCCGTGAGCGCCGATCCACCCACAAACACATGACCGACGTCCTGCTGTTCAACGCGCCGGTGGAGCAACCCCGCGGGAGTGCCCACGCCGGCCTGCACCCGCCACTGGGGCTCGGCTATATCGCAGCTGTCCTTCGAGACGCAGGCTACTCCGTGTCGGCGCGAGATCTGAACGTGACCGGGTTGAACCCGCAGCTGATCCGGCGCGTCGTCTCGCGAGAGTCACCGGCGATGGTGGGAATCTCGGCTCACACCGAGACGTACCCGAACGGGCTAGAGATCGCGGATCTCACGGAGGCGGAAGCGCCGACGGCCGCCGTCGTCATGGGCGGTCCCCACGCGTCGGTTACCTACGAGCAAACGGCGGTAGAACCGGCCGTTGACTACGTCGTCCGTGGGGAGGGTGAGTACGCGATGCGCGATCTGGCAAGCGTGCTGGTCGGACGCGACGATAATGACCAGGACGAACTGGTCGCCGAGATCGAGGAGGTTCCCGGACTCGCGTATGTGTCCGCAGACGGTAACGTCGTGGCGACCCCTGAGCGGCCGATGATCGAAAACCCGGACGAGTTGCCGTGGCCCGCCAGGGACCTCTTCCCGCTGGAGCTGTACGAAAAACCCGGAAACGTCCTCTTTTCGAGAGGGGGCTGTCCGTTCAGCTGCCACTTCTGTGCGGTAAACAGCATCTGGGTGGACCGGGCGCGGCGGTTCCGCGACCCGGAGGCAGTCGCACAGGAAGTCGAGCATCTGCTGGTCGATCACGGGCTCCGACAGATCAACTTTGCCGACGACACGTTCACACTCCGGAGAGACGCCGTCCTGGAGCTGACCGACCGACTGGAAGCAATCGAGGCGCCGTTCCCGTGGGACTGGACGTGCTCGACCCGGGTCGACCTTGTCGATCGGGAACTGCTCGAACGGCTGGCTGACGCCGGCTGTTCGGGTATCCAGTTCGGCGTCGAGGCGGGCTCTCAGGAGATTCTGGACGCCACGGGAAAGAACATTACGCTGGATCAGGCCAGGGAGGCGGTCAGTGGGGCCGCAGCGTTCGGGATGGACGTGCTCGCCTCCTTTATGTTCCCCCATCCCGATGACACCGAGTCGTCGATCCGACAGCAGGCGGAGTTCATGAAGGAGATCCGCGAACTCGGCGCCGACATCTCGATCGCATTTACGACCCCGTATCCGGGGACAGCGTACGCCGAGATGACCGCCGAAAGCGACCTCGAAGTCGCCGCGGACGACTGGAACGAGTACGACGCCAAACACCTGATCATGTCGACCCGGAACCTCTCGTTTCCGGAACTCGAAGAGCTGTTCGAAGAGCTCGTTCGGGATGTTGGCCTGAAAAAGCGGGTGACCGCATGACTGACTCGCGTTTCCCGGACGGACACGTTCTCGAGGTCGACCTCACGAACGAAGAATTGTCGCCGTACGAGGTTCCAAAAACCAGGGCTGGACAGGTTCTGGGTGGGCGGGAGCTCGGGTTGCGTCTTCTGCAGGAGGAACAGCCGTCCGAATGCTTCCCGTTCGACGAGAACAGCGTGTTGGTGTTCGCCGTGGACACGTCTGCCGAAACGAACAGTTCTGACGACGCCCGTCACTGGGTCGGGGGCGTCTCACCCCGGACCGGTGATCCTGGAGGATCGTGGGTCGAGGGACGGTTCGGAACGTCGTTAACGCGAGCCGGTTACGCCGGGATCGTCGTCCGCGGACGGGCAGACGCGTTGACGACGCTCGTCGTCGAGGACGGAACCGCCCGGCTCGCCAAAACGACTCACCTCTGGGGTGCCAAAGTCGACGAATGCGAACGAGTATTGACCGCCGACGGTGGCGTGTGTGCGTGCGTCGGTCCGGCCGGAGAGAACTTCGTGAAGATCGCAGAGATCGTTCACGACGGCGACTGCCCCACGGAAGGGGACGGGCTCGGCGCAGTTATGGGCGCAAAGCGCCTGAAAGCGATCGTCGTCGACGGCGGCGTCCCGGTCAGCGACAACCAGTCCGGCCACGGTACCGTGTGGTCCTTCCCGGAGGCCACCCCCGAAACGGCAGCCGAGATGCGCCGTCGTTGTCGACAGTACGGCCTCGACGCCGGGCGGGTGGAGGCTGCCGTCACCGTCACGATCGACTCCCTCGAGGCATACGACTGGAGCGACGGGAACACACTTCTCGAACTCCTGGAACGGATCGCGTACATGGACGGAATCGGGGAAGTTCTCGGGGACGGAGTCGAGTCGGTTCACCGGCACCTGGGAAGCGACACCACCGGATCGGAAAGCGGCGCCATCCCGTCGCCTCGCACCGACGGCGGTGCCGAACGGCGCGACTAACCCATCCACCCGATCTCCAGTTCGTCCAGATCCGTCATCTTCGGGGCGTACGGCTTGATGTCGAGGATCGGCGTCCCGTCGACGAGATCGAGGTTCGAAACCGAAAGCTCCGTCCCGGAGATTCCCCCCAGTTCCACGATCGACGTGCCGATCGGGTTCGGTCGGACGGGACCCGAGGTGGCGAAGATCCCCACCTCCCCGCGTGAAGCGATCGGGGTGACCCGGAGTCGCGTCTCCTCGACCCGGTGCAAATGCGAGACGAGCACAACGTGTGAAAACTCTTCGAGCCCCTTCAGCCCGGGCTCGTACTGGGGCTCGATGTGGACCGTTCCGGAGGCGTCGACGAACTCCTCGGACGGACGCGGGACCTCCTCCGGCTTCGAAAACGTCGATTCGACGACGCCGATCGGCTCGTACGTGACCGGTTCCATACTGGAAAGAACCCCCGGAAGAGGTAACTGCTTTCGGTTTCAGCACGGGGACACTGGGCCAGGGGGAGATGCCTTTTTGTCTCGGCGGCCGTTCCGTACGGATACATGTCCGACCCGTACACACATTACATCGACGGCGAGTGGACCGACGGCGCCGGCGAGGAGACGTTCGAAAGCGTAAACCCCGCGACAGGGGAGACGCTCGGGAAGTTCCGGCGCGGAACGCCCGCCGACGTCGACCAAGCCTCGCGGGCCGCCGGGGAGGCGTTCGAGGAGTGGCGAGAGATGTCCCACATCGACCGTGCGGAGTATCTCTGGGACATCTATCACGAACTCCGGGAACGGACCGACGAACTCGGCGAGATCCTCACCAAGGAGAACGGAAAAGAGATCAGCGAAGGGAGAGCCGATGTCGTCGAGGCCGCCCACATGGTCGAGTGGGCCGCCGGGGACGCCCGACACCCGAAAGGCGACGTCGTGCCATCGGAGATCCCCGAAAAGGACGCCTACATGCGGCGCAAGCCGCGGGGCGTGGTCGGCTGCATCACGCCGTGGAACTTCCCGGTGGCGATCCCGTTCTGGCACATGGCCGTCGCGCTGGTCGAGGGCAACACCGTCGTCTGGAAGCCCGCCGAACAGACGCCGTGGTGTGGCCAGGTCATCGCCGAGATGTTCGAGGACAGCGGCATCCCCGAGGGCGTGTTCAACATGGTGCAGGGCTTCGGCGACGCCGGCGCGGCGATCGTCGACCACGACGCCGTCGACACGGTGCTTTTCACCGGCTCGGCGGAGGTCGGCCACGAGGTCGCCCAGAAGGTCGCCGCCGATCCCCAGAAGCAGGCCGCCTGCGAGATGGGCGGGAAAAACGGGATCGTGATCACCGAAAACGCCGATCTCGACGTCGCCGTCCACTCGGCAGTGATGAGCTCGTTCAAGACCACGGGCCAACGCTGTGTCTCCTCCGAGCGCCTGATCGTCCACACCGACGTGTACGACGAGTTCAAAGAGCGGTTCGTCGACGTCGCGGAGGACGTCGCCGTCGGTGATCCGCTGGACGAGGACACGTTCATGGGCCCGCTGATCGAGGAAGCCCACGTCGAGAAGGTGACCAAGTACAACGAACTCGCCAGGAACGAGGGCGTGAACGTGCTCGTCGACCGAACCGAACTGGAGCCCGAGGAGATTCCCGAGGGCCACGAAGCCGGTCACTGGGTCGGGCCGTTCGTCTACGAAGCAGACCCCGACGAGAACCTCCGGTGCACCCACGAGGAGGTATTCGGTCCCCACGTGGCGCTGCTCGAATACGAGGGTGACATCGAGCGCGCGATGGAGATCCACAACGACACCGACTACGGGCTGGCGGGCGCGGTCATCTCCGAGGACTACCGCCAGATCAACCACTACCGCGATCACGCGGAGGTCGGTCTCGCGTACGGAAACCTGCCGTGTATCGGCGCGGAGGTCCAGCTCCCATTCGGCGGGGTGAAGAAGTCTGGGAACGGCTACCCCAGCGCCCGCGAGGTGATCGAAGCCGTCACCGAACGCACCGCCTGGACGCTGAACAACTCCAGGGAAATCGAGATGGCGCAGGGTCTCTCGGCGGACATCAAGACCCGCGAGGAGTAGCGAACGGTAGCGACGGGACGACTCGAGTTCCGTCTCACTCGCCGCCAGCGAAGCCACCCTGCCGCAGGGCCTCCTCGACCCCGACGTCGTCGTGGACGACCGCGGAGACCGCCCGTGCGATCGCCCCCGGGTCGTCGTGCTGGAAGATCGACCGTCCCATCGAGACGCCAGCGGCGCCGCCGTCCATCGCTCCCCGCACCATCTCGACGGTCTCCCGATCGGTCCCCTTCGAGCCGCCGGCGATCACGACCGGCAGTCGAGTCGACTCCGTGACGTGGATAAACGAGCCGCCGTCGCCGGAGTAGCCCGTCTTCACGACGTCGGCCCCCAATTCCTCCGCCAGCCGCACCGCGTGTCCCAGCGCCTCGGGATCCGACTCGTCGACGCCGGGACCCCTGGCGTACGCCATGGCGAGCACCGGAATCCCCAGGTCTGCCGCCTCCGTCGTGAGTTCCGCGAGATCCTCGATCTGTTTCGGCTCGTACGTCGAGCCGACGTTGAGATGCATCGACACCGCGTCGGCTCCCGCACGGACGGCGTCCCTGACCGTGCCGGTCATTCGCTTGTCGTTTTCGTCGGGGCCGATCGTCGTCGAGGCGTTCACGTGGACGACGTAGCCCGCGTCGTTTTTGTTCGGATGGACGCGAGGGGCGATCCCCTTCTGGGTGAGCACGGCGTCTGCGCCACCCGCCGTCACCGCGTCGATCGTCGATTCGATGTCTTTCAGCCCTTTTACCGCCCCCATGGTGATGCCGTGGTCCATCGGGACGATCAGGTACCGTCCGTCCGTCGAAATCCGTGTGAGCCGCGCGTCGATTCCCGGGTTCATCGTTCGTATGTTAGAGTGTATCAATCGTCGGTATGTAGCTTGCGAAGCACGCTCGCGTAAGGCCGTTGCGGTCCCGGCGGGGGTTGCGTCATTTTTGCCCCCGCGTTGCACCGGCCTTCAGTTCGCGGGCCTTCGCTTCGATGCGATCGGCGACGTCGTCGGCGGCGTCACCGTTCTCGACCCCTTCGGCGACGATGTCCACCAGCGCGGAGCCGACGATGATCCCGTCGGCGCCGGCTGCGACGATCCGTTCGGCCTGCTCGCCGTCGGCGATCCCGAAGCCGACCGCCTTGGGCACCTCCCAGTCGGCGACCCGCGCGAGGCTTTCTTCGGTCTGGTCGGAGACGTCAGCCCGGGCGCCAGTGGTTCCCAGCCTGGCCTGGACGTAGACGTAGCCTGACACGAGCTCGCGCATCCGGTCGAGTCGCTCCCCCCGGGTCGTGGGGGCCACGATGAAGATCAGGTCCAGCCCGAACTCGTCGCACGCCTCCCGCAACGGGCCGGCCTCCTCGGCGGGGAGATCCGGGACGACGAACCCCGAGAGCCCGGCCTCGGCGGCGCGCTCGACGAACGCCCTCGGACCGCCCCCGTCCTCGCGCTCCGACGCCGGGTGGCGGCCGAACTGGTAGATCAGGTTGTAGTAGGTCATACAGACCAGCGGGACGTCGACGTCGAGCTCCTCGACGAACGCGAAGAAGCGCTCGGGGGTCATCCCCCCCTCGAGTGCCCGGACGATCGCCCCCTGGATCGTCGGTCCCTCGGCGATCGGTTCCGAAAAGGGCAGTCCGAGCTCGATCACGTCGGCACCGCCGCGCGCCAGCGCCTCGACGTACGCGAGCGACGACTCGTAGTCCGGATCACCGACCGCAAGGTACGGCACGAACGCCGGTTCGCCCCCGAAGGCAGCCGCGAGCGCCGCGTCGTTGGCGACCGTCCCGATAGCCCCGGATCCATCCGCTCGACTCATCGCAGTCCTCCCGAGAACAGCGACATGTCCGGGGCGTTCCCGATGTCGCGTTTCTCGGTTTCCTCGATCACCGTCTCGAGGTCCTTGTCACCCCGCCCCGAGACGGTGACGACGACGAGGTCGCCGAGGTCGTCCCGCTGTTGTTCGAGGTAACCGAACGCGTGGGCAGTCTCCAGCGCCGGGATGATCCCCTCGTCGGTCGAGAGTCGGTGAAACGCCTCGAGGGCGGCGTCGTCGTCGACGTTCGTGGCGGTCACCCGCCCCTCGTCTGCGAGCGCTGCCAGTTCGGGGCCGACGCCGGCGTAATCGAGTCCCGCCGACACGGAGTGAGACTCCATGATCTGACCGTGACGATCCTGGAGGAGTTTCGTCCGCGCGCCGTGAAGCACACCCTCTCCACCGGTCGACAGCGTCGCCGAGTTGGGCGCGACGCCCGCCTCCTCGTCGACTGACAGCGAGGAGCCGCCCGCCTCGACTGCGTACAGATCCACGTCCTCGTCGCCGAGAAACGCCTCGAAGGAGCCCATGGTGTTCGACCCGCCGCCGGCACACGCGAGCACGGCGTCGGGGAGCCGTCCCGTTTTCTCCTGTACCTGCGACCGTGCCTCCCGGCTGATGACCGCCTGGAACTCCCGGACCATCGACGGGAACGGGTGGGGACCCACCACGGAACCGATCACGTAGTGGGTGTCCTCGACGGTCGCCGCCCAGTCGCGCATGGTCTCGGAGATCGCCTCCTTGAGTGTCCCGCGGCCGGTGGTCACGGGCTGTACCTCGGCCCCGTTTATCTTCATCCGGAAGACGTTCGGGCGCTGGCGGTTGATGTCAGTCTCGCCCATGTAGATCGTACAGGGCATGTCCAGATGCGCCGCAGCCATCGCGGTCGCGGTGCCGTGCTGGCCGGCGCCGGTTTCGGCGATGATCCGGTCTTTACCCATGTACTTCGCCAGAAGCACCTGTCCGAGGGCGTTGTTCAACTTGTGTGCCCCGCCGTGGAGCAGGTCCTCGCGCTTGAGATACACCTCGGTGTCGTACCGCCCGGAGAGGCGGTCCGCACGCTGGAGCGGCGTCGGCCGGCCGCCGAAGTCGTCGAGCCGGCGGTGGAACTCCTCCAGAAAGTCGTCCTCGTTTTCGAGCACGTACCGGCGGTAGGCGTCCTCGAGCTCCTCGAGCGCCGGCATCAGCGCCTCGGGAACGTACTGGCCGCCGTACCGGCCGAAACTGCCGTCGTCCGCTGCGTTCTCGTCGTCGCTGTGGGTTGCGTCGGTCATGTCTGCTCCTCGGTGGCGGCAGCGAGCCGCCGGGTGTTCTCCGCGGGATCGCCGTCCATGATCGCCGAGCCGACCAACAGTGCGTCCGCGCCCGCAGCCCGCATCCGCCTGACGTCCGCGGGTGTCGACACGCCGGATTCGGCGATCAGCGTCACGTCGTCGGGAACCGCCGGTGCCACGCGCTCGAACGTCCCCAGGTCCACCTCGAGCCGTCCGAGGTCTCGGTTGTTCACGCCGACGATCTCCGCGCCCGCCTCGAGCGCGTCCTCGAGTTCGTCTGTGTCGTGGACCTCCACGAGCGGTTGGAACCCGCGGTCGCGGGTCGCCTCGATCATTTCGGGCAGATCATCGCCCAGGAACCGCGCGATCAACAGCGCGAGGTCGGCCTCGACGGCGTCGAGCTGTGCGGGCGACAAAAGGAAGTCCTTCCGGAGCACCGGCACGTCGACCGCCTCCCGGACCCGCGCAAGTGCCTCGGGACTCCCGCCGAAGTGGTCGGGTTCCGTGAGCACCGAGATCGCGGCGGCGCCACCTTCGACCATCGCCCGCGCGAGTTCAACGGGGTCGTCCGTTCGTTCCCCCTCCGTCGTCGGACTCGTCGGCTTTACCTCCGCGACGATCGGCACCCGACCGTCGGCCGCTGCCGCGGCGAACGCGTCGGCCACGGGTCGCGCGTCGACCGCGATCCGGTCGCCCCCGGAAGGCCCGGAGTCGGACGGTTCCCGGGTGCGGGCCGACGCGAGAATCGACCGGACTTCGGATGCGAGCCCTTCCTCTGTTTTTACCATCTATGTCCATCAATGTACGTTTATGTTCATAAGGCTGTCGCTGTGTGCACGTTCGACGCGGAGACACGGGTCGATGCAGGTACGGAAGGATCGGCCGCGGACTCAGTCGCCTGCGTCGTCGGGATTACCGGGGTCACCAGGATTCGGTTCCGCACCCGCGATGGCGTCCTCGAGGCCGTCCCGGACGGCCTCGTCGATCCGGTTTTCGCCCCTAATTTCGCGGTCGTAGTTCTCTTGTTGTGGCTCCGTGACGCGTTCGTCACCAGTGACGGCGACGAACAGGTCGGCGAGTTCGCGGCTGCGGTCGGTGGATTGACTACTGCTCATACACCCGGTTTGGTACCGAAACACATAGTCTCGACACCTACCCAGTCAGGCTGTCGAAGATACCGAAAGAAAGTCAGGAAGTGGAGACCTACCGCACCGAATCCAGGAGCAACTGCTGTTCGACCCGCTTTGCCTCGTGCTGAACGTCACGCACGGCGTCGATGTTCGCCGAGATCGAAGAGACCCCTTCCTCGACGAGGAACCGAACCATCTCCGGTTTCGAGCCGGCCTGTCCACAGATGCTCGTCGCGACGTCGTGTTCCCGACACGTTCGGATGGTGGATCCGATGAGATCCAGCACTGCAGGGTGGAGCTCGTCGAACCGGTCGGCGACCTTCTCGTTGTTGCGGTCGACTGCGAGCGTATACTGGGTGAGGTCGTTCGTCCCGAAGGAGGCAAAGTCGATGCCAGTCTCGACCAGCTCCTCGATCCGGAGCGCGCTGGCGGGCGTCTCGATCATCACGCCCCAGGTGTGTGCGTTCGGGTCGATCCCCTCTTCGCGCATGAGTTGCTTCGCGCGTTCGACGTCGGCGGCGTCGTTCACGAGCGGCAACATCAGCTCGACGTTGTCATAGCCCATGTCGTAAAGGCGCCGGAACGCCGCCAGCTCCGCCCGGAACACGTCCGGTTTGTCCAGACTCCGGCGGATCCCCCGCCAGCCGAGCATCGGGTTGTGCTCGTTGGGCTCGTCCTCGCCCCCCTCGAGTTCCTTGAACTCGTCGGTGGGTGCATCGAGCGTCCGCGCGCGAACTGGCCGGGGATAGAACTCCTCGGCGACCTCGCGAATGCCGTCGACGATCTCGTCGACGTACGCGCGTCGTCCGTTTCGCTGGATGTAACGTTCGGGCGTCTGCCCCAGCGACAGCACCATGTGCTCGATCCTGAGGAGTCCGACGCCGTCCGCCCCGGTGGCTGCCGCGCGCTCGGCCGCCTCGGGGATCGAGACGTTCACCTTCACCTCGGTGGCGGTCATCGGTTTGACAGGGGTCTGTGGCCGGACCTCCTCGGTGGGCTCGAACTCCGCTGCTAGCTGGGCCTCCTCGTCTGTACCCTCCCGGACAGTCCCCTTGTCGCCGTCGATGGTGACCTGCTGGCCGTTCGAGAGCGTCCGGGTGGCCGAGCCGGTGCCCACGACCGCCGGGACACCGAGCTCGCGGGAGACGATCGCGGCGTGGCTGGTCATGCCGCCCTCGTCGGTGACGATCCCGGCGGCGCGTTTCATCGCCGGCACCATGTCCGGCATTGTCATTTCGGTGACGATGATGTCACCTTCCGCCACGGAATCGAGATGATCGAGCTTCGTGACGATCCGGACGGTCCCGCTGACGATCCCCGGCGAGGAACCGAGACCGCTCAACAGGACGTCGCCGTCGCCGTTCGGGCCCTCGTTGCCCTCGTCGTGTCTCCCGTTTCCACCGTTCGACCTCCCCTCGATCGGATCGAGCGATCCCTGATCCCGATCCTCCACGTCGCGGTGTGAATCGGCTCGTGAACCGCCTTCCGACTCCGCGATCGTCGTGACCGGTCGGGACTGCAGCATGAACACATCGTCGCCGACGATCGCCCATTCGACGTCCTGGGGTCCACCGTAGTGAGATTCTACCCGCTCTCCGATCTCGACGAGCCGTTCGATCTCCGCGTCCGAGAGGACGCGCTCGGTCCGGCGGTCCTCCTCGACTTCGACTTCGACCGTCTCCCCGGTGTCAGGATCCTTGCACATCTTCGTCTTCTTGTCGGCGACGGTTACATCAAGGATCTCGTCTGTCCGACGGTCGTACACGTAGTTGTCCGGCGACACCGACCCCGAGACGACCGCCTCACCGAGCCCCCAGGCGGACTCGATGACCGCCTCCGGCTCGCCGGTGGAGGGGTGACTCGTGAACATGACGCCGGACTTCTCGGCGTCGACCATCCGCTGAACGACGACCGCGATGTCGACTGACTCGTTGTCGTACCCCTGGCGGTTGCGGTAGTAGATCGCCCGCTGGGTGAAAAGCGACGCCCAGCAGTCCCTGATCCGTTCGAGGAGGGCGTCCTCGCGGACGTTGAGAAACGTCTCCTGCTGGCCGGCAAACGAGGCGTCCGGCATGTCTTCTGCCGTTGCCGACGACCGGACTGCGACGAACGCCTCCTCCTCCTCGCCGCCGAAGCTCCGGTACGCCTCGAGGATCTCCGTAGCGACGTCTTCGGGGATCTCCGTCCCCGTGATCAGCTCCTCGGCGGTCTCGGCGGCCTCTCTGAGCGCGGCGGAGTCCTCGGGGTCGACATCCACGGCGGAGAACAGTTCTTCCTCGATGCCGGCCCCCTCGATGAAGCGCCGATACGTTCCGGCGGTGACGACGAAGCCCGGCGGCACGGGCAGCCCCGCGTCGGTGAGTTCGCCGAGCGAAGCGGCCTTGCCGCCAACGGTTTCCACGTCGTCGGCTCGAACGTCGTCCAGCCAAATTACTGCCATTCCTGTATCGGGAGGATTCACGACACGCCATATCAAAGTTCCGGAGGCCAAACCGCCGAAAAAGCGCTCACTCGGAGCTGAGTAGTGGTTTCAGGCGTCCCCGCCGACGAACGCTTCGGCGCCCTCGTAGTCCCAGAAGCCGCCCGCTCGCATCGCCTTCCCGACTGCCCTGTGGAGTTCGACGAAGTCCGCAAACTCCTCCTGTTCGACGTGTTCGAAGATGTCCCGCAACGCGACCACCCGCTCGTGGTTGATCCGGATCGGGTCGTCGCCGTACTCCTCGAGGAACGCCTCCTTGGAGAGGGGAAAATCCTCCTCCTCGTCGACCTTCTTTGCGATCACTGCGTGGCCGTACTTCCGCATTCCTTCGCTACCCTCCTCACCGTCGGGATCGTGTGGCCAGTCCATACGGGCCCGTACTCACACCCACCCGATAGAACTTGCGCTCCGAGCGTCGGGCGTCGGTTTCGTCGAAAACGGCGGAAAACCGAGACGCGGTGGGACTGGGATTCGAACCCAGGAGGCCTGACGGCCACCTGCTCTCAAGGCAGGCGCGATAGTCCACTCCGCCATCCCACCACGTTTCGCAGTTGTGTGCGACCCCGCAAATGCGTGTCGGTGTCGACCGGATCCCGCTGCCGGTCAGTCGGACACCAGCGTCGGCTCGCCGTTCTCGATTTCGACGTCGACGTCGAGATCCGAAAGGACAGTGGCCGTGTTGACTGGAACGATCCGTTCGGAGTCGACCCGTGCCCGCAACTGGACCAGCATCGCCGCCAGATCCCGTCCGGTTTCGATGGTCGGCTGCATTTCGACGAAGTCCACCTCGAGGTCGGCGTCCACGGCCCGATCCGCGAGCGTCGACAGCGCCGGCGGCTCCCAGGCGTCCGTAAAGTCGATCGGTTCGCGGAAGCCGGCGTAGTACACCCGTCCGCCGGGCGCCGGGCCGAGCACCGCGCCTGACTGTCGGAGTTTCATCGACGCCGAATCCAGAACCGTCCGGAAGAGGAACGGGACGGTCGGCCGTACGATCGCGACGGAGCTGGCTTCCTCCTCGCGGAGCAGATGCGTCGCGGTGTTGCCCGCCCGCGCGGAAAACGAGGAACCGACCTGGGGTTCGAACCGAACCGAATCCCGGAACTCCGGATCGTCGACCTCGTCGACGACGAGTGTTCGAAGCTGCGCCTCCGGGGGAATGTCGTCGCCGACACCGTCCGGGAAATCCGCCGCCGGGGCGTAGTTCACGAGCAGTGACCCGGCGGATCGCTCGACGGCGCGTACCGTGTCACGAAACAGCGCCTCGTACAGTTCGGCGGCGTCGGCGGCCGAAAGCGGGCTCGTCTCCACCAGTTCCTGGAGTACGTGACCTTCTTCGGGCGGCTCAGCGAGAACGGCGACGATCGTCATACCCGCGGTTCGTGCCGGGTTTCCTTGAACTCACCGTTCCTGGCGGCCCTTCGTCTGCCGGTAATCCCGGCCGAGCACTCCCTCGATGAACTGTTTCACCCACGCCTCCTGTTGCTCGTCGGTCGCGCGTTCGGGCGCGAGCATCGGCACCAGTTCGAACCCCCGGCCCCGGATCGTCGTCGCGTGCGCCGCCTCGATGTCGAACGCCTCCGGCGGGCTGGTGGTGTACTCGACGGCGAGTGCCGCCAGGGTCCGGCCGCCGACCGGGACGATGACGTGTGGGTTGATCATCCGGATTTCGGCGGTCAAAAACGGGTCGCAGGCGCCGATCTCGTCGTCGGATGGGTTCTCGGGACCGTGACACCGAGTGAGATGGGTCACATACGCGTTGTCGAGAGGCAGTTCCCCAATTCCGTCGGAGCCTTCATCGGCGGCGATGTCGGGGTCCTCGTCGACCAACCCAACCGCCTCCAGGATCCGACCGAGGTCGGTGCCCTCGAGGATCGGATCTCCGGCTTCGTCGGCTTCCGGTGACGGTGCTTCGGCGACGAACAGGAAGTCGGCCGCGACGTCGCCGTAGCCGTGAACCACGTTCGATCGCGTCTCACAGCGACGGCAGTTCTCGCAGGTCTCGTCCATGCCGAACGGGTTCGAGGGCGTGTCCTGTCTGGCGTCCACGGCCTCCAGTTCGACCGGACGGCCAAAACGCTGTGGGTCGACCTGCTCCTCGAGAGCGTTACAGACAGCCGGAACGAGCGGTGCGGAGAACTGGCATACGGCGAACGAATCACAACCCTTAACCGTCATACCCGATTTTTTTCTGGTAGCGGGATGGGATAGCCAGGAGATTCCGCCGGGCTCATAACCCGGAGATCGGTAGTTCAAATCTACCTCCCGCTACTCCCACTTTTCCGGTTTCACCACGGACGGAGAATTTTCCAGTTTCACCACGGACAGCGAAGGTTAACGGTCGTCCGACACCCATTTCCCGTCGATGGAGGCAGCCCGACTGCCCGGTACCGCCGACGAGGACGACCAGCGGATCGTCCTGCACGTCGATATGGACTGCTTTTACGCCTCCTGCGAGCGGCTGCGCGAGCCCGAACTCGAGGGGGAGCCGGTGGTCGTCGGCATGGGGTACGAGGCCGGCGAGACGAACGGTGCGGTCGCGACCGCGAGCTACGAGGCGCGCGAGCACGGCGTCGAGAGCGCCCAGCCGATCTCCCGGGCGCTGGAGCAACTGCCGCGGATCGACGGCGAGACGGCAGACGGGACGGACACCGATCACCGGGGACACTACCGGCCGGTCGACCTGGAGTTCTATCGAACCGTCGCAGCGGACGTGAAGTCGGTGTTACACGACTGCGCCGACGTCGTCCGGGAGGTGAGCATCGACGAGGCGTACCTGGACGTCACCGACCGCACCGGGTGGGATCCGGTTCCCGGCGGCGATCCGAGTGGGGCGGCGGGGCCGGCCGAGACCCGCCGGCTGGCCGAGGGGTACGCCAGACACGTGATCGAGCGGATCGACCGCGAGGCCGGCGTGCCCGCCAGCGTCGGCGTCGCACCCAACATGTCGACCGCGAAGATCGCCTCCGACTTCGACAAACCTAACGGTCTGACGGTGGTTCCACCGGGCCACGTCAGGGAGTTCCTTTCGCCGCTTTCGACCGCCGAACTCCACGGCGTCGGTCCGGTGACAGCCCGTGAACTCTCGGAGCAGGGGATCGAAACCGCCGGCGATCTAGCGGCGGCGGACCCGACGGAACTCGAAGCGCTGTTCGGCCAGCGCGGTCGGGAGCTGTACGCCCGGGCCCGCGGCGACGACGACCGCGAGGTGACGCCGACCGGTCGGCCGAAGAGCCTCTCGCGGGAGTCGGCATTCGCCGAACCGGTACGCGAGGGAGAGCCGAAACGCGAGACAGTCCGGGCGCTCGCCGCGGACGTCGCCGACCGCGCCCGGAGCCGGGAGGCGCTGTACCGGACGATCGGGATCAAGGTCGTCGAACCGCCGTTCGAGGTGAACACCCGCGCGGAGTCGCTCTCGGGCCCCGTCGACGATCCCTCGCTGGTCGAGGAAATTGCCCTGGACCTACTCGAGGAGTTCCACGACCGGCGGGTACGCAAGCTCGGCGTGCGCGTCTCGAACCTCTCGTTCGAGGCGGGGGATCAGGCGACGCTCGGCGGATTCGAGGGGGCGGACGCCGGGATCCGAGACGACGGAGACGAGGACGACGGAGACGAGGACGACGGGCACACCAGCTCGAGGCCGTCGCGCTTCCGTCGGGGCTCCGGCCAGGCCGCGCTCGACGAGTGGACGGAAGACGGGTGAGGCGTCGACGCCGTACGGGGAACCCGGGACGAAAGGACCGACGTCCGGTACGTTCTTGTACGAGAGCGACCCATCTCCCGAAACCAGTGACCCGGCCGAGGATCCTTCTCACCAACGACGACGGCATCGACGCCCCGGGGCTCGCGTCGCTGTACGAGGAGCTGACGGCGATCGCCGACGTCACCGTGATCGCCCCCGCGGAGAATCAAAGCGGCGTCGGACGCACCCGCAACGGCACCGTGACGGTTTCCGAGAGCCCTCGCGGCTACCGGGTGACGGGGACCCCAGCCGACTGCGTGGCGTTCGGCCTCGGCGGCGGCGTGAGCGCCGAGTTCGATTTCGTCGTGGCGGGCGTCAACGACGGCCCGAACGTCGGAAACTACGTCGTCGGCCGGTCGGGAACGGTCGGGGCCTGCATCGAGGCCTCCCTCCTCGACACGCCCGGTATCGCCGTGTCCGCCTACCACTCCCGGGACTACCACTGCTACCCGGCCGAGCGCTACGAGTTCGATCGGCCGGCTGTCGTCGCGCGGCGGCTTCTGACTCGGCTCTCCTCGACGAACGCGGCGACGGACATCGACGTGCTGAACGTGAACGCCCCGGTCGATCTCGCGGCGGCGCCGCTTCGGCTCACCAGCCTCGTCGTCGATTACTCCCAGCGCGTCGAGTACGACCCCGCCGACGGCTCGGTGACGGACGGCTACCACGAGTCGATTCCCGACCGGGACGCGAGCCGGGGCGATCCGGACGGAACCGACGTCGAGTTGATCGACAAGACGTGGCCGCACGTCGAAGGCTACGAGAACCCGCTCGAGGGAGCGGCCCGCTACCGGGATCGGTATCCCGAAGCCAGCGACCGACGGGCGCTCATCGACGGCGCCGTGAGCGTCTCGCCGCTCTCGTCGTCCCTCTCGGCGGTCGATTCGCCGGCGCTCGCCTCGCTGGTGGAGACGATCGACGAGACGTGAGGGCCGTAACGAGCGGCGATAATCCATGACGGAACGTGAACGAGGCGTCTGACGTGCGTCCGACAACGGGCAACACCTTTGCCATCGCCACGTGGAACCTACGCCAATGAGCGACGACGCGAAGGACGAAGAAACCATTCACGTCGCGGAAGCGAGCGCCGGACCGGGCGCGTCCCCGGACGTCGAACCCGGGTCGCCGATCGAGATCCCCGCGGTCGAACTGCTCACCGGACGGGGGTTCGTCACCGGAAAGTCGGGGTCGGGAAAGAGCATCCTCGAGGGAACCCCTGTCGAGACGCTCGAGGGTCCGAAACCCATCGAACACGTCACCGAGGGCGAACGGGTGCTCTCTATCGACACCGACACCGGCGAGCCCGCCTTCCGGCCCGTCAGGGCGAGCATCCGGCACACCGACGACGACCTCCTCCGGATCGAACTCGAAGACGGGACCGAGATTGTCGGCACCGGCGACCACAGCTTCCTCACTCGCGAGGACGGCGACCGGGGGGAGATCGTTCCGGTTCGCGGCGACGAACTCGAGGCGGGTGACCCGATGCCGACCTCGCCGACACACGTGGAGGGTCGCGCCTCGTCGCCCCAGGCGTCCCGAACCCGTGCCGACGGTGGGATTGCCGCGACGCCGACCGCGACCGCGTGTTCCCCCTCGAGCGACGACGTCCGCTGGCAGCAGGTCGCCTCGATAGAACCGTACCCCGGCGAATACGAGGTGTACGATCTCGACGTCGCCGGCACGGACACGTTCCTCGCGAACGGCGTGTTCGTCCACAACTCCAACACCGCCTCCGTCTTCGTCGAGAACCTGCTGGCGGAGAACCTCAACGTCCTGATCGTCGACACCGACGGCGAATACTACGGCCTCAAAGAGGAGTACGAGATCCTCCACGTCGGCGCCGACGAGGAGTGTGACATCGTCGTCTCGCCGGAACACGCCGAGAAACTGGCGAACCTCGCGCTCGAACAGAACGTACCGATCATCCTCGACGTCTCGGGCTACCTGGAAGAGGACGTCGCGAACGAACTCCTTTTGGAGACGACGAAACACCTCTTTGCGAAGGAAAAGAAGCTCAAAAAGCCGTTTTTGCTCGTCGTCGAGGAGTGTCACGAGTACATCCCCGAAAGCGGCGGAATGACCGAGACCGGGAAGATGCTCATCAAGGTCGGGAAACGGGGGCGGAAACACGGGCTCGGCATCGTCGGCATCAGCCAGCGCCCCGCCAACGTCAAGAAGGACTTTATAACCCAGTGTGACTGGCTGGTCTGGCACCGACTCACCTGGGACAACGACACGAAAGTCGTCGGTCGGATCCTCGGATCCGATTACGCCGACGCGATCGAAGATCTGGACGACGGTGAGGCCTTCCTGATGCGCGACTGGGCGGACTCGATCGATCGGGTGCAGTTTCACCGCAAGCAGACGTTCGACGCCGGTGCGACGCCGGGGCTCGAGGACTTCGAGCGCCCGGAACTCAAAAGCGTCTCCGGGAACCTCGTCTCCGAACTCGAAGAGATCAGCGACGAAAAGGAGCGCCAGGAATCGAAGATTGCCGACCTCAAACAGGAACTCGACCGCAAGCATGCGCGGATCCAGCAGCTCGAACAAGAGCTCGAGGAGGCGCGGGACCTCTCGCAGATGGCCGACCAGTTCGCCCAGGCGCTCCTGGGCCGAGCGGAGGCACCTTACCGGGGGGGGCAGGGCCGAAACCTGCACCGCGAGGAGGTGTCCGACCAGTCGGTACTTCCGGAGTACGAATCGGACGGAGCCGATGGCCCCGAAGATCGGAACCCCGATACTCGAGGTGAAACGACGGGTCGAAGGGAAACGGAGGCTCCAGGCGAAGCCGAGTCTCCAGGTGAAGCCCGTTCTGCAAACGAAACAGAGGGTTCGGGCGCAGCCGATGTGCCGGACAGCCGTGCCGCGAACGGCGGCCCGGTTGCACCGATCGACGCCGCCGACGTCGCGGAGGCGGCAATGGAGTTCGCGGCCGACGTCCGGCTCGGCACGAGAGAGGCAGTCATCCGCGAGCTTCGCGACCGGATCGAGTCGCTACCGGAGCTTTCCAGGCGGATGCTCGATCACTACCGCCGGGAGGGGACGAGCGAACCGGTCGCCGCCCACATCGACGCCGGCGGCGACGGCGACAGACAGCTGGCGTACGGACGCAACCGACCAGTCAGGACCGCCGGACTGATCCGCCACACCGGCCAGGGGGAGTACACCTACGCGATTCCGGAACTGGTCCGGGACGCGTACGCGGATCGCCTCGGCGACGACGAGGTCGAAGAAATGGTCGAGGCGATCGAGGAAGCGCTCGACGACGAGACTCCCGAGGACGAAAACTGACGCCTCTCAGATCTCGCTGACCAGATCCCACAGCACCGCCTCGGGATCGTCGGCCTTGGCGACCCCCGACGCGAGCAGCACGCCCTCGGCACCCAGTTCCTGTGCGGCGGCGACGTCAGAGCCCGTCGAGACGCCGGCACCACAGAACACCGCCACGTCCTCGTCGACGGCGGCGGCGGCGTCGACGGCGTCCTCGACGATTCCCGGATCCGCGGTCGACACCGAGACGTCGCCGCCGATCAGCTCCGGCGGTTCGACCGCGACGGCGTCGGGACTGAGCGCGGCAGCAGCACCGACCTGCGCGGGATTGTTCGCACAGACGACCGTCTCGAGACCCGCCCGTTCGGCCGCCGACAGCGCGCCGTCGACGTCGGCCAGACGGAGCCGTCGCTCGGAGTGGTTTATGAGGGTCCCTGCGGCACCGGCGTCGGCGACCGCCTCCGCGAGCGTCGAGCCGGTGTGGCTCCCGTGTTCGACCGGGGAGACGTGCTGGGCCCACGTCTCCGCGCCGGTGTCGTGGATCGCGCGCAGTTCGGCCGCCTGCGGGGCGACTGCCATGCGGACGCCGGACTCCTCGCTCACTTCCCGGACCGCCGCGGCGACGGCAGGTCCCTCACACGGGTACGCCTTCAGGTTCACCAGAACGAACATACCGTGAGTGGTGGCCCGCGTGGCCAAATAGCTTCACGATCCGGACACACTTCGGTCGGTCGAGCCGGCACGCGAACCGAACAAGTGGGAGTAATTGTCAAATACCTGCTTCTCGAAACCCCGAACGAAACCGAGATGTCCCTCACCGAGCTTATCGCCGGCGTCGAATCCTACGAGAAGACGCTTTCGGTGATCAACGCGGACGACGACGTCGTCGCGGATCTCCGCGAGCGCTTTGCGGATCGGAACCTCCGGATCGAGACCGCGACGATGGATGGAGGTCCCGAGTCGTTCGGCGTGCTGGGACAGACGGGGACGTTCCTGACGGCGATCGATCTCGATGAACTGGCAGAACCGGAAACACAGCGGGATCCGGAGTTCGTTGCCGGCACGTACCGTCCGATCCTCGATCACCTCGACGAAACGATGTTCACCTCCTACTCTTCGAGGGAGATGCTCGCTGCCTCCCGCGAGATCGAGGACCGCGCCTGGCGGATCGGTGCGGGCAAGCTCCACGCCGGATTTCAAACCCTCGAGGTGTTTTCGAAGGAAGCTGCTACCTACGAACGGCTCGGAAGCAAACAGGGGTTGTCGGTGCACGCGTACGCCGTGCCCGAGGGGACACCCCCGAACCTGAAACACGTCACCCTCCACGTCGAACGGAACACCGAGATACGGAAGACGTGGTTTGTCGCCTACGACGGTGCCGGCGTCGACGACAACAAGTGCGCGCTGCTGGCCGAGGAGCGCGAGGACGGCGACTACTACGGGTTCTGGAGCTACGATCCCTCCACGGTCGACTACATGATCGACCACCTGACCGCCACGTACGGCTTCGCCGAACCCGACGACCGCGACGGCGTGACGCCGTGACTTCCGCTCGGCCCGGCGGCGAAGATTCCTCCGTAGGTAACTGGTTGCGTTCCCGGTTCTCGCAGTCCAATACTTAAAAACACCCTGGGCAGTGCTCGAGGAACACGTAAGTGAAACAGGGGACCGTTCGAACAGACCCCTCGAGATGCAGTGCGTACAGCATCCAACTCTCCTCCTCGTCGTTGTACCGGGAGCGAGGGCCGAAGGCCCGAGTTATCGGCTTTGTCCCTCGAGCGTTTTCACCGAGCGGTCCTCCGAAAGCGAACCCGAGGCAGAAAAAGGTCGTTGCTAGTCTTTCCGCTTGACTACGTCGCCAAGCGTCATCGTCCCCGTCGAGTCGCTGGACCACTCGGAGTCTTCGACGTCCTCGCCCTCGAGGAGCGAGATCTCGAGTTCCCGCTCGAGTTTCTTTTGAACGTCGTCGCTGGGGAGAATGTCGCCGCGTTCGAGCTTCCGAATCAGGCTCGCCTTCTCGTTGAGCTTCTTCGCGAGCTCCTCCTGGCTCATGCCGGTCGACTCGCGGGCGTTCCGGATCCGGTCGTCGTAGTCGGCCGCGAGCTCGTCCATCTCGTCGAACATGTCCCGCCGGCGCGACCGGGAGGATCCGCCCGACCCCGTGCTTCCGGCGCCCCCGCCGCCGGAGTCGCCCGATGCGGTGCCCGAACTCGAGGTCGTGGAGTACTTGCTCCCCGAGGAACCGGTAGACTCGGTGCGGACCTCCGTGCCGAACTCCGAACAGGAGTCACAAAGCTCCAGCTCGGCGCCTTCGACCTTGGTCGTGGTGAGGGACGGCTTCTCCGCACCACACATCTCACACTGGGGCATACACGTCCGTACCGCCGCCGAGAGTAAAAACCACACGCCCCAGTGTCGAGCGCCGAGAACGGACCCCGGCGCGTCACAGATCGGACCACGCGCCGTAGAACCGCTGGAGCGCGGTCAGGTGGCCGACCACCGCGAACGCGACGAGTAGCAGTTCGACGACAGTAAAGCCCGCGGCCAGTTCGCCGGGGACCACCGCCGCAACGACGCCGACGACGCCCACGAGCGCGAGGCGGTCCGCCCGTCCGAGGGCGCCGCCGTACTCCCGACCGAGGCCGACCGCCTGGATCTGGGTGCCGAGATACGAGGTCATCAACACCCCGGTGACAGCCAGAAAGCCCAGCAGATACGCACCCGTTCCCGCCGCGAGTCCGGCGATGATCGCGATGTCGGCGTAGCGGTCCAGCACGTGATCCAGCAGGTCGCCCGCCGCCGACGCCTGGTTTTGACGGCGAGCGAGCGCGCCGTCGACCAGATCGAGCCAACCGTTCGCGAACACCAGCACCGCGCCGACGACGAACCAGACTGGCTCCGCGATCGCGAACGCGCCGCCGGCCGCAAGCGCGCTGCCGAACGCCAGCACGCTCACCCCGTCGGGGGAGAGGCCGACCGCGTCGGCGGCGTCGACGAACGGCCTCAAGGCCCTGTCGGCGATCGGGCGGAGCCGATCCAGCGTCACCCGTCTGTCCCCCCCGGGAGAAACTCGAGATAGTCGACCTGGCCGGCGCTGGGCGCCCGCTCCCCGCGAACCACTGCCGCGATCTCCTCGGCCACCGTCGAACTCGGCCGGTCGGTCGTGTCGATCTCGAACACCGACTCCCGGCCGTGACGTTCGACCGCCTCCGAGAGGATCACGTCGAGCGCCTCGCTCTCGCGGTTCTCCACGGCGTTCGCGGGTGACTCCCCGCGGTTCAACAGCCGTTCTTCCAGCACGTCCGGCCGGCACCGCAACACGATCACCCGGTCCGCCTCGAGGTGGTGGGCGACGTGCGACTCGACGATCCCGCTCCAGTCGCCCAGCCGGTCGCGCACCGCATCGAGATCGACGACGAGGGTGTCGCGCTCCGCGTCGCGGTCGGTCCACAGCCCGTCGGATTTCACGAGGTCGTTGAGGTGAACGACGTCGACCTCGAGGTCGGTGGCGTCGGCCAGTTGCTCGGTCGCGGAGGTCTTTCCGGTTCCGGGAGTCCCGGTCACGACGACCCGGCGGGCACGGCTCCCGGGGGACGACAGATCGTCGGCCTCTTCGGCCCTCTCAGTCACGCGTCCTCACCCCGGCGACGTCGGCGTCCGTGAGCACCTCGTTGAGCGTCTCGACCGCGAGTGTCGTCTCCTCGCGGGTCCCACAGGAGATGCGGACGTACTCGGGGAGCCCGAAGCTCGTGCAGTCCCGGATCACCACGCCCGCCCGTTTGCTGCGTTCGGCGACTGTTTTCGCGTCGCCGACGTGGACGAGCACGAAGTTGGCCGCACTCTCGACGGTGCGCGCGTCGAGTTCGGAGCGGAGATACTCACGGCTCCACCTGGCGGTCTCGACGGACGTCCGGAGGTGGTCGTCGTCCCCCAGCGCCGCCATCGCCGCCCGGCAGGCGAGTTCGTTCACCGCAAACGGGGTGTTCACCCGGGCGTACGCGTCGCCCCATTCCCCGGGGACGACCGCGTAGCCGACCCGAAGGCCGGCGAGTCCGTACGCCTTCGAGAACGTCCGGGTCACCGCAAGGTTTCGGTGGGAGTCCAGCAGCTCGATACTCGAGGGAGACTCGCTGTACTCGCCGTACGCCTCGTCGACGATCACGAGCGTCCGGTCCTCGACCGACGAGAGCAGTTCCAGAAGCTCGTGCCGCGGGAACTCGGATCCAGCAGGGTTGTGGGGCGTGGTGACGTAGACGATCCGCTCGCCGTCGTAGGCAGACAGCACGGCGTCTGCGGTCCCGGCGAAATCGTTCCCGGACGAGAGGTCGTACGTCGCCACCGTCCCGTGGTGGTACCGCGCGCTCATCGGGTAGTACGCGAACCCGGGGTCGGGGACGAGCACTCGATCCCCCGCTGACAGCATCGCCCGGGCGAGGTAATCAAGCGCGCCGTCGGCCCCCGGAGAGAGCCACACCTGCCGGGAGTCGACCCCCCACTCCGCGGCGATCCGGTCGGTCAGGTCGGCGTGGGCGGCCTTCGGATACTGGTGAATGCGGTCGGCGTTTTCCCGGATCGCCTCGACCGCGGCCGGGCTGGGCCCGTGTGGGTTCTCGTTCGAGGAGAGTGCGACGAGCTCGTCGGGATCGACGCCGAGTTCCCGGGCGACCTCCTCGATGCCGCTTCCGGGGACGTACGGCGAATGTGAAGAGAGGTCCCGTGGTTGCATGTCGGAAGCCTCGGGACCGCGCGACTTAAGGGTGCTCAAGCCGCGTCGTCACGGCGTTTCGGGGTCCGTTTTCCTCCGCCGTTTTCCTCCGCTTTTTTCGTGTGCCCTTTCGTGGCTCCTTTGTTTGTCCGAGTCCTGGAGGGAGCATGGACGGATACGACGCCGTGGTGTACGATCTCGACGGCACCCTCGTCAGGCTCGACGTCGACTGGGACGCAGTCACCCGGGAGGCGGCGACGGTGTACCGCGAGGCGGGAGTCGATCCGCCGATCGGGGACCTCTGGACCCTTTTAGATGCCGCCGAAGAGCACGGTGTCGGCGAAGAGATCGCGGCGCTCGTCTGCGAGCGGGAACGCGAAGGCGCACGTCGGTCGGACCGACTGTTTCTCGCCGACGAACTCCGGGATCGTGCTGCCGCCGGTGTCCCGGTCGGCGTCTGCTCGCTCAACTGCGAGGACGCCGTCCGGATCGCGCTCGCGGAACACGAACTCGCCGAGTCAGTCCGACAGGGAGCGATCGTAGGGCGTGACACCGTCGCGACGCGCAAGCCGGATCCGGAGCCGTTGCTGTCGACGTGTCGGGCGCTTTCGGTCGATCCCGGCCGGACGCTGTTCGTCGGCGATTCACCCAGGGACGAACGAACTGCAGACCGCGCCGGCACCGGCTTCGCGTACGTCTCGGATCTCGACTCGGATCGCGACGGAACGTCCCCCTAGTCGGCGCGATTCACCCGATCAGTCGGCGCGATTCACCCGGTATCGCTTCGCGTAGGCGAACACCGCGATCGCCGTGACGAACCAGATCGGCGCGCCGACCCGTATCGCGAACGCGGCGCGTTCGCCCCACGTCGCGAGCTCGACGCCGGTTCCCGAAGCCAGCAGCGCGACGGCGGGGGCACCCACGAGGATAGTAACGACGAACGTCACCTGCATCACCCAGCCGTAGTCGACCCCTTCCGGGTCGGTCTCCTCGACGACTCGTGGCACGTCCGGGCGATCGGTGGGACGCGAGTAAGAGCTACCGGTTTGTTCGTTCCCCTGCTGCTTTCGACGCGTCGTCGCATCCGATCGGCCGGTCACCGGACGCTTTATTCTCCGCCTGCCTGAACGTGGGCGTATGGTGACGACACGCGACCTCCGCGAGCGCGCCGGCGAGGAGCCGATCACCATGCTGACGGCGTACGACGCGCCGACCGCAGAGATCGTCGATCAGGTGGGCGTAGACGTGATCCTGGTGGGCGACAGCATGGGAAACGCGGTTCTTGGATACGACACGACGCTGCCGGTGACCCTCGAGGAGATGCACAGCCGGACGGCGGCGGTCGCCCGGGCGACCGAGGAGGCGCTCGTCGTAGCCGACATGCCGTTTCTCTCGTTCGGCATCGACGACGCCGAAAGCGTGGAAAACGCCGGCCGGCTCCTGAAGGAATCGAACGCCGACGCGGTCAAAATCGAGAGCGGCCGACACACGGTCGAACTGACGGAACGACTCACTCGAGTCGGGATCCCGGTGATGGCACACGTCGGGCTCACCCCACAGCAGGTCAATCAACTCGGCGGCTACGCCAGACAAGGGACCACCGAGGACGCCGCCAGGGATCTGCTCGAACTCGCGATTGCCCACCAGCAGGCGGGGGCGTTCTCGATCGTGCTGGAACACGTCCCCGCGAACGTCGCCGCCAGGGTGACCGAGGAGCTTTCGATCCCGACGATCGGGATCGGCGCTGGTGGCGACTGCGACGGACAGGTGCTCGTGATCACCGACGTCCTGGGGATCGAGGCGGAGTCGCCGTCGTTTTCCAAACAGTACGCCGACCTCAGAGGCGAGATGAAACGGGCCGTCGAGGAGTTCAAACGGGAGGTCGAATCCGGCGCGTTCCCGGCCGAGGAACACAGCCACGTCGAGGAGGGCCTCGAAGGACTGGACTGATACTGATTATGAGTGCCAGTGGTCTCGGGAAACCGGCTCGCGACGTCACTGCCCGTTTCCGATCCGGCTGTGGGCCCCGATGAGTGCGCCGGCGAAGTCGAGCCCCTCGATGTGGGTGTCCTCGTCGATGATCGACCGCTTGATCTCCGCGTCACGAATCGTCACGTCCGGAAAGACGATCGCCTCCGACAGCGACGAGTTGACGACCGAAGAGTCAGCCATCACGTGGACGTTCTCGTCTAACTGGGAGTGTTCGACAGTCGCGTCGGGATGAACCAGGCAGTCGCCGTCGAGTTTCCACCGGACGGCGTCGAGATAGCTTTCGGGGGTTCCGATGTCGAACCAGGCACCGTCGAACGTGAACGCGTGGACCTGCTTTCGCTCCTGGAGCCACTGGATGAACCACCCCGGTTCGTCCGGATTGTTTCCGCCCTCGAGATACGTCTCGAACAGCGACAGCGACGTCGCGGGGAACGCGTAACAGGCGATCGACACCAGCGTCGAGTGGGGGTCGTCGGGCTTCTCCTGGAAGTCGACGACCCGCTCGCCGTCGAGTTCGACCAGCCCGTACGACTTCGCCCGCTCCCGGGAGCCGACGTCGTAGGCGGCGAGAGCGGGCGTCTCCCGGCGCTGGTAGAAGTCGAGGAACTCCGCGAGGTCGAAGCTGATGAGGTTGTCACCCGCCACAACCAGCAGGTCGTCGTCGATCCCCTCCCGTCGGATGAGCTGTGCGAGCGCGCCGATCACGCCGAACTTCTCGGACTCGTTTTCGGTGTCCTCGACCGAGAGGATCGGCTTCTCGTAGGGAGCGTCCGCGAGATACGTCCGGAAGTCCTCCTCGAAGCGCTCGTTCGTGCTCACGTACACTTCGTCGATCCGATCGTCGACTTCCAGATCCGCGAACGTCTCGTCGATCACCGTGTTCTCGCCGACGGGGAGAAACATCTTCGGCCGGTTTTTCGTTATCGGCCACAGCCGCGTCGCGTATCCGCCCGCGAGCACGATCGCCTTCATGACTACAGGATTACTGCCAGTCGGTAAGTCTCTTTTCCTCGGCAATCATCTACCAACCGATGAGTGACGAACCGACGGAGGAAACCACGTCCAGGACCACCCGACAGCGGATCGCCGACGCCCTCCGCGAGTCCGAGGCGACCGCGAGCGAACTCGCCGCCCGGGTCGACGTGCCGGTTCCGGTCGTCTACGATCACGTCAGCCACGTCGCGCAGTCGCTTTCGGCGACCGACGAGGAGCTACTCGTCGCGCCGCCGACGTGCCGCCGCTGCGGATTCGACGGGTTCGACGACCGGGCGAACCAGCCGTCGCGGTGTCCCGAGTGTCGAAGCGAGGACGTAGCCGAGCCAGTCTTCACGATCCACGGAGAGTAAACGACACTCGCGGGGACCGGAGGGGAGCCGACGGCAGCTATCCGTCGCCGCGGGAATCGACGATGACGACCTCGCCGTCCTCGACAGTGACGTTGATGAGCGTCTTGACCCGGTAGTCAGTGTCGTCCAGCTCGTTCGGGCCGGTCTTTTTGATGACGGCGACGACGTCGATTATCTCCGCGCCGATGTCCGACAGCGCATCGAGGATTCCCTTCATCGTTCCGCCCGTCGAGAGCACGTCGTCGAGCACGAGCACGCGGTCGCCCGCCTCGACGTCGTTGATGAACATCTCCGACTCGGAGTAGCCGGTCCGTTTTGCAAGCGAGACCTCGCCGTCGAGGCCGTACTCCCGTTTTCGGATGACTACCAGCGGGATGTCGGTCATCAGGGAGACAGCCGTCGAGATGTGTATCCCCATCGCCGCGGGGGTGACGATCTTGTCGACGTCCTCGAGTTCGGCCTTCCGAATGATCTTGATCACGATCTCCCGGAGCAGTTCCGGCTCGAGCATCGGGACGCCGTCGCTGATCGGGTGAACGAAGTACTGGTAATCGCCCTTCTCGATGATCGGGGCGTCGAGCAACGACTGTTCCAGTCGATCCATGTCGTGGGTACTGTGGTAGGGAGATAAAAAGTGACGGTTCGCAGCTCCGCGGGACCCGAACCGACGCCGACGCGTCACCCCTCTGCGATCACTTTTTCGGCGCGGTCGTTGACACGCTCGAAGTACTCGAGAACGTTCTGTCGGTTGCTGTCTAACGTCTGGGCGATCTGGGTCGGGGTCTGGCCCCACGCCGCGTACATGTAGGCGGCGATCTCGGCGGTCCCCGCGACCGCGACGTTCACGGGGATGCCGCCCTCGCCGACGCCGCCGATTCGGAACCCGTCCACGGCAGTGTAGAGGTCGGCAAACAGCCGCGCCCGGTCTTCGTCAGCGAAGGTGACAGCCTCTCGAACCGGCGCGTGAAACCGGAACGACCGCCCCTCTTCCGGGTGGTCCCGCTCGACGAGGAAGACGTCTGCGGGATACTCCCGCAGGATCGATTCGTATTCGTCCAGATCCGGATCAGTGTTCAGGTACGACGTCATACCTGGTAGTCCTCGCCCCGTCGCATTAATACTCACCCTGTATTTCCTCGATTACTATCAAGGTGCTTATACAATACGGCGGTCTGATCGCTCCACGCGCGAGCCGCGGTGTCGCTAGTCGAGTTCCACCCGGCGCCCCTCTGTAGCTGCCCGATAGACAGCCATCGCAGTCTCGACGTCGACGAGCCCGTCGTGACCATCCGGTTCCGGCTCTTCGCCCGTCAACAGACAGTGGGCGAAGTAGTCGAACTCCTCGACAGTCTCGTCACGGCCGAATCCCTCCAGGTCGAGCGTGCCCTCGGTGGTCTCGACCGTCAGTTGTCGGTCGGCGTTCACGCCGAAGGCGTTCCGCAGCGTCACCCGACCCTCGGTTCCGTGGATCGAGAGTTCGGCGTTCGAGTGACCGCTGAAACTCGCCGAAAAGTTCCCGATCGCCTCGGGGAACTCGACGCCGAAGTCGACGTGTTCGTCGACGTCGCCGAACGGTCCGCTCGTCCGGGTCGTTCCCCACACTGCGACCGGATCCGCCTCGAGCAGGAACCGCGAGGTGTTGAGCGGATAGACGCCGACGTCCATCAAGGCGCCCCCGCCGGCGAGGTGGTCGTCGAGTCGCCACTGGTCTGGGCCGTTCGAACCGCCGAGCACGTCGAAGCTGAAGTTGCCGAACAACCGGACCGGATCGCCGAGCCCGCCCTGCCGGACGAACTCTCGCAGCCGACGGACGACCGGATCAGCCTGCATCCGGTAGGCCGTCATCAGGGTCACCTCGGCCTCCTCACAGACCGCGACCGCCTTGCGGGCCCTGTTTGCGGTTGCCTCCAGCGGCTTCTCACAGATCACGCTCTTTCCGTGTTCGGCCGCCGTTTCGACGTGGGGCAGGTGAAGCCGGTTCGGCGTGGCGACGTAAACGGCGTCGTACTCGTCTTCGGCCTCCCCGTCGGCGTACTGCTCGTAGGTGAGGCCGACGGCGTCGTACTCTCGGGCGGTCTCGATCCGACTGGTCTCGGTCCCGCTGACGACGACCGTCGGGACGCAGTACTCGCTCTCGGCGATCGCCGGCAGCGAGACCGTTCGGGCGTAATTCCCGAGCCCGACGACGGCCATCCGAACGATCCCGTCGGGTGTGGTGTCCCAGTCGCGCCGATCGGGTCCCGTGAAGACGTCCAGCGATGTATCCGGCATGGCTCGCTCTTCTCCCCGATGGGGGTAATCCTTTGTGCCGCCGCGAACACTCAGTCGACGCACGAGTTGTGTTATAAGGTATCAATTAACAGGATTCTTGGTGGAGGGCTGCATACGACAGTCATGAACGAATCGCGACCGCCATCCACGGCGGAGACGCGTCGAACTCGGAGACGACTGCTCGCGGTCGGAGTCACGGGACTGCTCCTTTTACTTGCGGGGTGTGCTGATCCCGACGACGACGGTGACGACGACGAAAACGGCGGCGGCCCGTATTGACCGACGGCGATTCTATTGACCGACGGTGATTCTATTGACCGACGGTGATCAGTTTCGAAACCCGGCGGTGCCTTTTCAGTAGGGCCGGTCGTACGTCCACTGTTGACATGGACACCAACCGATCCACCGCCGACTCGCGGTCGCCACCCAGCGAACAGTGGCGCGAGTATCAGGGGGCGCCGACCGGGACCGACCTGGAGTGTGAGGGGTGGCGACAGGAGGCGGCGCTGCGGCTGCTCAACAACAACCTGGATCCGGAGGTGGCCGAAAAGCCCGAGGAGCTGATCGTCTACGGCGGCACCGGACGGGCGGCCCGGTCGTGGGACGCCTACGACGCGATCCTCCAACAGCTCCGGGAGCTCGACGACGACGAGACGCTGTTGATCCAGTCGGGGGAACCAGTCGGTCGGTTCGAGACCCACGAACGCGCCCCGCGGGTGTTGATTGCGAATTCCAACCTCGTCGGCAAGTGGGACAACTGGGAGCACTTCCACGAACTGGAGGCCGAGGGGAAAATCATGTACGGCCAGATGACAGCCGGCTCGTGGGCGTACATCGGGACGCAGGGAATCATCCAGGGGACCTACGAAACGCTTGCAGAACTGGCCCGGCAGCACTACGCTGGCGATCTCGCGGGGAAGATCGTCGTCACCGGAGGCCTCGGCGGCATGGGCGGCGCCCAGCCGCTGGCGGTGACGATGAACAGGGGCGTCTGCGTCGCCGCCGAGGTCGACGAGCGACGGATCGACCGCCGGATCGAGACGGGCTACTGCATGGAGAAAACCGACGATCTCGAGGAGGCGCTCGAACGCGCCAGGAAGGCGGCACGAGCCGAAGAGCCGTACAGCGTCGGGGTTCACGTGAACGCGGCGGACATGCTCGAGGGGCTGGTCGAGCGGGACTTCGTCCCCGACGTGATCACGGATCAGACGAGCGCCCACGACGTTCTCGAGGGGTACTACCCGTCGGGATACACGGTGGAGGCGGCCGATAGGCTCAGGGAGGAGGATCCCGACGCGTATCGGCGGGAGAGCCTCGACACGATGGAGCGACACGTCGACGCGATCCTCGAACTCCAGGATCGGGGCGCAGTCGCGTTCGAGTACGGCAACAACATCAGGGGCCAGATCGCAGAACACCGCGGCCGCGATGACGCCTTCGAGTTCCCGGGATTCGTCCCGGCGTACATCCGTCCGCAGTTCTGCCGGGGAAAGGGACCGTTCCGGTGGCTCGCGCTGTCGGGCAATCCCGAGGACATCTATCGAACGGACGAGGCGATCCTCGAGTTGTTCCCCGAGAAGGACCATCTCAGGCGATGGATCGAACTGGCGCAAGACCGGATCCAGTTCCAGGGGCTGCCGAGCCGGGTGTGCTGGCTCGGATACAACACCGACGGCGAGGGAGCCGAGGGACTCACGGAGCGGGCCCGCTTCGCGCTCCGCATCAACGACCTCGTGGCCGACGGCGAGATCGCGGCCCCGATCGTGGTCACCCGGGACCACCTCGACGCCGGCAGCGTCGCCAGCCCGTACCGGGAGACGGAGGCGATGAAGGACGGGACCGACGCCGTCGCCGACTGGCCGATCCTCAACGCGTTGCTCAACTGCGCGGCGGGGGCAGACATCGTCAGCGTCCACGACGGCGGCGGCGTCGGGATCGGCAACGCGATCCACGCCAACAACCACGTCGTGCTCGACGGGACGGAGCTCGCCGCCAAAAAGGCGGAGGCGGTGTTCACGACCGATCCGGGAACCGGCGTGATCCGCCACGCCGACGCCGGCTACGAGGAAGCAATCGCCGAGGCCCGCGAGTCGGGGGTCGAGATCCCCATGGACGAGCAATGATCGACGGGATCGTTGCCCCCGACTGGCGGGGATGGGAGGGTCCGTCCGACGATCCGAACGATCGGCAGTTCGGCGACGTGATCGAGGGTGCAGAGAAAGGAGACGTCGCGGACGACCCGGATGCGGTCCTCCTCGGCGAACCCTACGACGGAGCGGTGATCGGCCGCCGGGGCGCACGGGAAGGCCCTCTCGCGATCCGCCGCTCGCTCGCGGGAACGAAGACCGCCCACTGTACTGCAGGAGCAACCAGTCCCCTGTCGGCGACTCGGATCGTCGACATCGGCGACGTCGCGCGTTCTGGTGACGTCGCGGACGACCAGACGGGGGCTGACGTCGCGGACGACCAGACGGGGAGTGACGTCGCGGACGACCCGACGGGAGGCGACGTCGCCGCAGTCCAGACGCAGGTTCGCGAGGTCGCCGGGGAGGTCCACGCGCTCGATTCGCTTCCGGTTTTTCTCGGCGGTGACAACTCGCTTTCGTACGCCAACGTGGCGCCCCTCCTGGATCGGGGGCAGGTCGGCGTCGTGAACTTCGACGCCCACCTCGACTGCAGGGCACTCCACGACGGTCCGACGAGTGGCACTCCCTACCGGCAGCTGATCGAGGACGGCCTCGACACCTACGTCGCCGTGGGAGTCCGCCACTTCGAGACGTCAGGGCCGTACGTCGAGTACGTCCGCGACCGGGGCGGAACGATCGTCCCGGCGGACGCGTTCGACGACGGCGTCGACGCAGCCGTCGAGGCGGTCCGCGAGGCAGTCGCCGACGTCGAACTGCTCTACATTAGCGTCGACTGCGACGTCCTCGATGCGGCTGTCGCACCCGGCGTCAGCGCGCCGACACCCGGCGGTCTCACCGCCAGGGAGCTGTTTGCGGCCGTCGGAGATCTGGTCTGTGACGACAGGCTCGCGGGATTCGAGATCGTCGAGTGTGCGCCGCCCCTGGACGTCGATGGCCGGACAGTCGACGCAGCTGCGAGGACTGTCGCACATGCACTGTACGGTGCGCTCGTTCGGAGAAACGGAGGAGACGATACCGACAACGACCACAACCAATGAGTTACACGATCGTCCACGACGCGGCGGAACTGGTCGTCGGACCGGCGGACGACCTCAGCGGGGGAGTCGACACCGACAGCGTCACACTCGAGGCAGGGGACGTTCTCGACACCCGATCCGACGCGGCAGTCGTCCTCGAAGACGGCATCGTCACCGAGATCGGTTCGAGCGACGAACTCGTCCGGCAGTACCCGATCGAGAACGCAGCCGCAGCCGTCGACGCAACGGGACAGTGTGTCCTCCCGGGGTTCGTCGACGCCCACACCCACGCGCTGTTCGTCGGTGACCGGTCCGACGAGTTCGAGGCAAAGCTCCGCGGACAGACCTACCAGGAGATCCTCGCCGAGGGGGGCGGGATCCTCCGGACGGTCCGTCGCGTCCGGGAGGCGAGCGAACAGGAACTCCGGGATCGGCTGCTCGAACATCTCGACGTGCTGCTCGCCCACGGGACGACAACGGTCGAAGTGAAGTCCGGCTACGGACTGAACACGGAAACGGAGCTGAAGATGCTGTCGGCAATCGACGGGGCCGACGACGAACACCCCGTCGACGTGGTGCCGACGTTCATGGGTGCACACGCGATACCGGAGGGAGCCGACGCGGACGACTACGTCGACAGCGTGGTCGAAGACCAGCTGCCGGCGGTCGCCGATCAGGGGATTGCAGAGTTCTGTGACGTCTTCTGCGAGGAGGGGGTTTTTACCCTGGAGCAGTCCCGTCGGGTACTGGAGGCTGGCGCAACGCAGGGCTTGACGCCGAAGATCCACGCAGACGAGTTCGAACGGCTGGGCGGGACCAGGCTGGCGGCCGAACTCGGCGCCGCCAGCGCCGACCACCTGCTCCAGTCGACCGACTGGGACGTCAGGGCACTGCTTTCGGCAGACGTCACGCCGGTGTTGCTCCCGGGGACCGCGTTCGGGCTGGGCGAGGGCTATCCGGACCTCGAACCGTACCGGAAGCGGGGGGCCGTTCCCGCGATCGCGACCGACTTCAACCCGAACTGCCACGCCCCGAGCCCCGGGTTCGCGGCGACGCTCGCCTGTGTTGGGATGGGAATGACTCCAGCGGAGGCGGTGGTCGGGATCACCGAACGGGGCGCCGCCGCGATCGACCGGGATCGAGCATCCGGTGGCGCCGGTACTTTGACCGTCGGCGCACCGGGCGATCTCGTCGTGATCGACGGATCGTCACACCGACATCTCCCGTACAACTTCGGGGTCAGCGTCGTCGAAACGGTTCTGAAGGCCGGCGAGATCGTCGTCTCGCGCCATCCGTAGTTTTCAAGCCCCACGCCTTCGTGGTCCCAGTAATGACACGGACGGTCTGGGTGAAAGCCGACGACGACGTCGGCGACTGGCAGGCGCGAAAGCGACGCATCACGGCGGGAATCGAGGCTGGAGTCGACTGGGTGCTGGTCGACGAACCGGACGTCGCCCGGGTGCGAGAGCTGGGCGACGTAAACGTCGCAGCGTTCCTACCGGACGCCGATGTCGTCGACGCCGACGCCGTCGACGAGGCGGAAGAGACCGAGGCCGACGCGTATCTCGTCGGCAAGGACGGCGAGGGTGATGGGACGATCGGCCTACCCTCGGACTTCTCCGGCAGCGCCGACCTCACCACGCTTCGCGGGAACAACCGCGCGCAGGGAACGTACGTCCACATTCTCGATGAAGGATACGAGGCGTTCGCCGAGGAGGCCGCCAGAGACGGCGAGTACACCCTGGTGATCGGCTCCGACTGGACGATCATCCCCCTGGAGAACCTCATCTCGAGGGTGGGGGAGGACACCCACCTGGTGGCCGGCGTGACGTCCGCCGCGGAGGCGGAAACCGCCTTCGAGACGCTCGAGATCGGTGCGGACGGCGTGTTGCTCGACACCGACGACCCCGACGAGATCCGCCGGACCGTCGAGGTGCGCGACGCGACCGAACGCGAACAGCTCGATCTCACCCTCGCGGAGGTCACCGCCGTCGAACGCACCGGGATGGCCGACCGCGTCTGCATCGACACCGGCAACCTGATGGAAGACGACGAGGGGATGCTCGTCGGCTCGATGTCACGGGGGCTGTTCTTCGTGCACGCCGAGACCGCCGAATCGCCGTACGTCGCCTCCCGCCCGTTCCGGGTCAACGCCGGCGCGGTCCACGCGTACGTCCGCGTTCCGGAGGGGGAAACGAAGTACCTCGCGGAACTGCAAAGCGGCGACGAGGTCCAGATCGTCGACACGGACGGCCGGACACGCGAGGGGATCGTGGGTCGGGTGAAGATCGAAAAGCGCCCGATGTTCAGGGTCCAGGCCGAGGTGGAAACCGAAGACGGCGTGGATCGGATCGAGACGCTGCTGCAAAACGCCGAGACGATCAAGGTGGCGACAGCCGAGGGGCGGACCGCCGTCACCGATCTCGAAGAAGGCGACGAACTGCTCGTCTACTACGAGGACGTCGCGCGCCACTTCGGGGCGTCCGTCGAGGAGAGCATCATCGAGAAGTGAGCGGCGCCACAGCTCGGATCGACACTACCCCTCGGATCGACACTACGTTTCTGGCTCTTCTTCCGCATCGGCGAACTTCCCGGTGCACCACGTACAGAAATCCAGCTCCGGATCCGTCTCCCGGCCGCAGTGCGGACAGGTGACGGTCGCCGATTGCTCGCCGTCCGCCGCTGCAGCCGGCGTCTCCCCGTCCGCGAGGTCGGCGGGAACCGAAACCGAGGGGGTCGCGTTCGCCTTCCGGATCGAGACGAGATAGGCGTCGACGACACTTATAAAGAGGATGAAGAAGATGCCGGCGACCACCGTCGGCGGGAGGTCGAACACCGACGAGGGGACGGTGTCGCCGGCGGCCGAGACGACGAGCGCGGCACCCCCGAACAGCGCCAGAAGGAACCACAGCAGCGCACGTTTCCACTCGCGGAGGTAGGCGTGTCCGACCCCGGCGACGCCGAACACCGCCCCGCCGACAGCGAGCAACACGGTTATCACCGACCGACGGCGGTTCTCGTTCATGTCCCACAGTTGGAGCGGTAGATGAATTATAGGCTACGGTGTCGAGGCTGTGACGGTCCGGCGGCGGAGACCAGTCCACCGCTGCAGGGCGATTCGTCGCCGCCGACCGGTTTACTCCAGCTTTTTTAGGCTGCTGTCGAAACTACCGGCCATGTTCGACAAGCGGACGTGGATCAAACTCCCCCGGAACGTGGTGGTCGGACACGACGTCCTGGGCGAGTTGGGCGAGGCGGTCGGCGAACTGTCGCTTTCGGGACCCGCACTGATCGTGACCAGCCCGACCCCCGATCGGCTTGCAGGCGACAGGGTCCGTGCGCAGTTCGACGACCCCGAGACCGTCTCGATCGAGGAGGCACGCTTCGACACGATCGAGGAGGTGGTCGAGGTGGCCCGCGCGACCGACGCCGGGTTCCTGGTCGGCCTCGGCGGCGGCAAGCCAATCGACGTCGCAAAGACCGCAAGCGACCGGCTCGGCGTCGGGTTCGTTTCGGTTCCGACAGCCGCGAGCCACGACGGAATCGTCTCCGGCCGGTCGTCGATTCCGGAGGGGGACACCCGCCACTCGGTGGCGGCCGATCCGCCGCTGGCGGTCGTCGCCGATACGGAGCTGATCGCCGAGGCCCCCTGGGAACTGACGACCGCCGGCTGTGCGGACATCATCTCCAACTACACCGCCGTCAAGGACTGGCGGCTCGCCCAGCGCCTCAAAAACGTCGAGTACAGCGAGTACGCCGGCGCGCTCTCGGAGATGACCGCCGAGATGCTCGTGGACAACGCCGACTCGATCAAGAAGGACCTCGAGGAGTCGGCCTGGATCGTCGTCAAAGCGCTCGTCTCCTCGGGCGTGGCAATGTCGATCGCGGGCTCCTCCCGGCCCGCCTCCGGTGCGGAGCATCTCGTCTCCCACCAGCTCGACCGGATCGCGCCCGGTCGGGCGCTGCACGGCCACCAGGTCGGCGTCGCGTCGATCGTTACCGAGTACCTCCACTCCGGCGAGGACGGCCAGTGGCGGGCGATCCGGGACGCGCTCGCGAGCATCGACGCCCCGACGACCGCCGACGGGTTGGAGGTCACCGACGAGGAGTTCCTCGAAGCGCTCACGACCGCCCACACGATCCGCGACCGGTACACGATCCTCGGAAACGGCATCAGCGAGGCCGCTGCACGGGAGGCCGGACGGGTTACGGGCGTGATCTAGGCACGGACGCCACGCGGCACTCCGGTGCTCGCAGTGCCTTTGTAGTCGGCGGACCAACCGGAACGTATGACAGACGACGTGATCGTGGTCGGCGGCGGACTTGCCGGCCTCGTGGCGGCCCGACGTCTGGCGGAGCGTGGCGCCGACGTGACGGTTCTAGAACGGCGCGAAACCGTCGGCGGACGGGTACAAAGCAGAACGCGGGACGGGTTCACCCTGGATCGCGGGTTCCAGGTGCTTTTTACCGGCTACCCCGCGGTGAAACGCGAGCTCGATCTCGACGCGCTGGACCTGCGCCGGTTCAAACCGGGAGCGATCATCGCCCGCCCGAGCGAACGGTCGGTGCTTTCGGACCCCCTTCGCGACCCGACCGCGGCCGTCGAATCGTTTTTCAACCACGAGATCCCGCTGAGCGACAAGCTCAGGACGCTGCTGTTGCGCCGCGAACTCCGGAGCCGGGATCTCGCGTCGATTTTCGACGGTCGCGACACGGACATCCGGACGTACCTCCGGGAATGGGGATTTTCAGAAGCGTACGTGAACAACTTCGTCGCGCCCTTTTATGGCGGGATCACGCTCGATCGGTCGCTGTCGACCTCCAAACGAGTGTTCGAGTACACCTTCGCCGTGCTCTCGAAAGGACACACTGCCGTCCCCGCCGACGGGATGGGCGCGATCACCGCACAGCTCGCCGACCGGGCGGCCGCCGCCGGCGCGACGATCGAGACCGACACGCGGGTCACCGGGGTAGAACCGGCCGACGACGGAACCGTCGACATCGGGACGGCGGAGGGGCGCCGCCGCGCGGAGGCGGCGATCGTCGCGACCGATCCCCGGGCGGCCGCCGAGTTGACCGGAATCGACTCGATCCCGACCGACGGGCGGGCAAGCGTCACCCAGTACTACAGCCTTCCCGCCGGTGCGGGGCCGGGGACCGATCGACGGATCCTGCTGAACGCGAAAGGAGGCGTCGCCAGCGAGGCCGACACCGCCTCGGGCGAGGAGATCCCGGGCGTCGACACGCCGAACGCGATGGTCCCGCTCACCGAGGTCGCCCCGGAGTACGCCCCGGGGGACCGGGAACTGCTGTGTGCGACGTTCCTCGGCGAGCGACCGGTCGAGGTCAGCGACGAGGAACTGTTCGAACGCGCCCAGCGAACCCTCGAATCGTGGTACCCCGAGCGGACGTTCGGCGGCCTCGAACACGTCTGGACCGAGCGGATCCAGTTCGGGCAGTTCCGTCAGCCGCCGGGGATCCACGAGACCCTTCCGGACGTACGCGATCCGGATGGGTCGGTGTATCTGGCCGGCGAGTACACCCACTGGTCGTCGATCCAGGGCGCCATGGAGAGCGGTCGGGTTGTGACAAAGGCAGTCCTCGCGGACGGACTCGGTAGTTCACAGTAGACGATGGAACTCCGACAGCGGCGGAAACCGGAGCGTCTCCTGGCTGTCCGGATCGTAGACGATCGGGCGGAACGCGTCTATTTCGGGAGCCAACGGGGTCGAAACGTCGGCGGTTCCCACCCCGTTCACGTCGACGCCCGGGGCGAGCCGGTTGAACGCCGGCAACACCAGCACGTCGGCGCCGTCGTACGCCTCCCGTCCCCACAGGAAACAGGGATAGGTGTTCCCCTCGATCGAGATCGTCGGGTGAAGATGACCGATCACGTACCGATGCCCCTCGACTGACGGCTCCTCGTGGCCGTGACAGACGACAGTCCCGTCGGCAAGCGCGTACGCATCGTGGACGTCGTTGTCAGTCGCCGCCGCGAGCCTCGTGTCGTGGTTGCCGCCGACGAGCACCGGCCGGGTGTCCCTTCGTCGACAGGCCGTCACGAGTTCGCACAATCCGCGGCGTGAGAGGTCACTCACCCGGTCAAACCGGTGGAAAAGGTCACCGGCGAAAACGACAGTGTCGGGATCGTAATGGGCGAGTAGCGCGTCGAGACGGTCCACGAGATCGTCGCGTTCACCGAGGGGAAACTGGACGCTGGAGGATTCGTCGCGGCCGACATGAACGTCTGCGACGACGAGCGCGTCGGGGGCCGAAAGGAACGCGGCGCGGTCCCGGACCGTCAGATCCCGCATACCCGTCAGTACGGCGATGCGATATATATCCCTGCCGTCGACCGAGACGGCGGGGCGATCCCTGTCGTCACTTCGGGTCAGTTGAGGGGGGTTTTTACCGATTCCCCACGTGTTCGACGGTATGAGCGACGCCCTGCGGGACAAGCGCACGGCGACCCGATTTCGGATCCTCTCGGAGATCGCCGACCGACAGCCTGCGGTCAGTCAAGGGGAGATCGCGACCGAAGTAGGGGTAACCAGTCAGGCAGTGAGCGAGTACATCCGGGAGCTCGTCGAGGACGGGCTCGTGACCAAGGACGGACGGTCGCGCTACCGGGTGACCAAGGAGGGGGTCGACTGGCTCTTCCAGGAGGCCCGGGAGCTCAGACGGGTCGCCGATCACGTCACCGAAGACGTCCTCGACAGCGTCCAGGAGGACGCCGCGATCGCCGCCGAATCGATCGAAAGCGGGGAGACTGTCACGCTCGTCGTGACGGACGGTCTACTGTACGCCCGTCCCGGCGAGGAGGGTCCCGCCACCGGAATCGCGACGACCGACGCCGAACCCGGCCAGGACGTAAGCGTCACCGGGTTCGAGGGCGTCATCGACATCGAACCGGGAACGGTCACCGTTTTCCGCGTTCCACCGGCCCGATCCGGGGGAAGCGACACCGTCGACGAGGCGGCGCTTTCGTCGGCCGTCTCGGCGGCCGATCTGGTGATGGCCGCTGGCGTGGAGGGGGTAGTGGCACTCGGAAGAATCGACGCCGAGCCGGCGGTGACCGCCGCCGCCGGCGAGGTCGCAGCCGAGGCCGCGATGCGCGGCCAAGACGTGGCCGTCGTCGCGAGCGCCGACGCCCTGGGACGGGTGACCGATGCGCTGCGGGACGCCGGCGTCTCCTACGAGGTCGCCGGCGCCGACGGATAGCGAAACCGTGCTGTCGAGCCTAGATCACGTCCTCGGATTTGAGTCCTGCTATGATGTCGTCGACGAGCCCCTCGACGTCGTCGTACGGGAACTCCTGGTGGTCGCCCAGCTTCGAGGCCAGCTCCATCGCCGAGAGCGTGACGTCGCCGGCCTCGAACTTCGTGCCGGGACCGTCCGGCAGCGCCGGGACGAGATCCATCTGGTTGTTGACCGGGTAGTCGGCTCCCTCGAACGCCTCGATGAACTGTTCGCGTAGCTGTGATTCTACGTCTGCCATGCGTCAACATGCTCGGAAGACCCGCAAAAGCGTTCCGAAACCCGAAACAACAACTCGGGAGTTGTTAACTTCCGAGAGCGTCCGCAACCGGACGCACGTGCCGGTATCTCGGTGTTTTTGCGTCCTGCTCGTGAGATGGGGGTATGGAGCACGACTTCGAACTCCTCCGAGAGCTCACCGAAGCACGCGGCGTCCCGGGATACGAGGACCGGATCCGGGAGATCGTTCGACGGGAATTCGACGACTCGGTCGACCGGGTACGGACGGACGCGATGGGGAACGTCGTCGGGACAATCGAAGGAACCGGCGAGGACGAGGGGTACAGCGTCGCCGTCGCAGCACACATGGACGAGATCGGGTTCATGGTGAAACACGTGACCGACGAGGGGTTCCTCCAGGTAGACGCGCTGGGCGGGTTCGACCCTCGCGTGTTGCGCGCCCAGCGGGTGACGGTCCACACCGACGGCGGGGACCTGACTGGCGTGATCGGTTCGGTGCCGCCACACACGCTCACCGAGGAACAGCGCGAGAAGAAAGACGAGGTCGAAGACGTCTACATCGACGTCGGTCTCGACGGCGACGCGGCGAGCGAGCAGGTGACCGTCGGCGACCTGGTGACGCTGGACCAGACGACCGTCGAGATGGGGAACCTGATCACCGGGAAGGCGCTCGACGATCGAGTCTGCGTGTTTCAGCTGCTCGAGGCCGCCAACCGAATCGAGGATCCCGACGTCACGATCCACTTCGCGGCGACCGTCCAGGAGGAGGTCGGCCTCCGAGGGGCCCAGGCGCTGGGAGTCGACGTCGATCCCGATCTGGCGATCGCGCTGGACGTCACCGTCGCGAACGACGTCCCACAGATCGGCGACGAGTCCAAGCAGGTGACCGAAGTCGGCGACGGGGCGGCCGTCAAGCTGAAGGACTCCAGTGTCATCACGAACCCGAAAGTGAACCACCGGCTGCGGGACGTCGCCGAGCGCCGGGGAATCGATCACCAGCTCGAAGTGCTCCCCGCCGGGGGGACTGACACTGCCGGCTTCCAGAACACCCACGGCGCAAAGCCGGTGGGAGCGATCTCGATCCCGACGAGATACCTCCATACGGTCACCGAAAGCGCCCACGCCGACGACGTCGACGGGGCGATCGACCTGCTGGTCGCGTTCCTCGAAACCGAGACCGGCGATCACGATTACACGCTGTGACGGTCGGGGAACCCCATGTAGCTCCACCTCCGGAACCGCAGTATTCACTACGGGGGATCCCTAACGGGAGTCCATGACCGGAAACGACGTCTCCCGACGCGCGTTCGTCAGGACGGCCGCCGGTGCAACGGCGGCTGCCGGCGCGACCGCAGCGGGGGCCGGCACCGCGAGCGCACAGGAGCAACCCGACTTCGAAGGGTATCTCGACGGGATCGGCGGCGGGTTCGAGGACCTCCGTGGAGAAGAGGAAGTCACTGTGATGGTCGGAACGGGCGACAGCGGGCTCGAGTTCTCCCCGGCCGGCATCTGGATCGACGAGGGGACGACTGTCACCTGGGAGTGGACTGGCAGGGGTGGAGATCACAACGTCGTGACGAATCAGGAAAACGACGAGTTCGACAACGCCCACCAGTTCGACAGCGGCGACGCTGTCGCTGATGAGGGACACACCTTCACACACACCTTCGAGGAGGGCGGTCGCACCGGGTACGTCTGTGAACCACACAGAGCCGTCGGGATGTGGGGCGCCGTCGCCGTGGGCGACGACGTGCCGACGGTCGGCGCCGGCAACGGGAACGGAGCGACGGTTCCCCAGGTGCCCGACACCGCACGCGCACTGGCGGTTGCCACCTTCATGGCGATGGTCGCGACGCTGGGGCTCGCATTCTTCTTCCTGAAATACGGCGGCGACTACGAAGAGCAGTAAGCACCGGGGCGCCGTTCGTTTGCGGGGGTCGATCGCGTCGTCACGCGCCCGTTATCAACGGCCGGAATTTCGCCCAAAGTTACTTACAGAAAACTCTCGGTGGGTCATATATAGAAGATGACAGACACCGATTCCCGGCTCACACGTCGAAGCGTTCTGCAGGCAGCCTCGATCGCAGTCGGAGTAGGGGTAGCGGGCTGTGCCGGCGAGGAGGAGCCGCCCGAGACGCCCGAACCCACTGCGACCCCGACGGAGACGCCAACACCCACGCCGACGCCCACGCCCGATCGACCGAGCATCGAACGCCAGGTCGTCCTCCGAGATCGGGCTGGGATCGTTCACATCCGTCGCACGGTGAGCGGCGAGATCGTGTGGCCCTCCTACGAAGTCGACAACCTCGTCGATCCCGCGATCCTCGGGGTCTGGGAGGGAGAGGAAGCGTATCTGGGGATGGCAGCCGACGGGAGTTACGTCTTCGAGTTCCCCGACGGAACTGTGGAAGGGGGCTACTACACCGTTGGCGAGGAGATCACGTTCGTCTGGCCGGACGACACGAGCGACACGTTCGGGTACGAGCTCCGGACCGACGAATCGCCGACTGAACTGCTGTTTTTCGTCGACGGAAACGTGACCGACCGCTTCGAACTGGTCGAACCCTGGGAAGACACTCGCGACGTCGTCCAGATATTCGACGACTTGATACTTTACGAGGAGGACGACCCCACGGAGGAGGGCGAGGAGCTGGAAACCGGCAGCGCGGGCTCGGGATTCGTCGTCAGCTCGGACGGTCACATCGTCACCAACGCTCACGTGGTCGGGACGCATCGGGATCCCGAAGAACAGCTGTTCGGCCGGCTGGCAGTGCGCCAGCGACAGGCAATCCAGGAGGAACTCACGGACGATTTCGAGCTGTCGGACAGCGAGCGACTGGAGGTCGAAAACGAGCTGTTCGAGATGTTCATGTCGTACTACGCCGACAACTCCGAAACGAGAAACGTGTCGGCGGACATCGGCGTTCTCCACGGCCGAACGCCGCCCGACCAGGAGTTCGAGGTGCAAAGCTGGCCAGCGGAGGTCCGGACGTCCGGGACCGTATTGGAGACAGTCGAAGGGGAACCGTCCTGGGGGCGGGACGTCGCAATCATCAAGGTGGACGAAGAACCGCTCCAGACGGTGCCGCTGGGCAGTTCGGGAGACCTGGGAACCGGCGACAAACTGTTCGTCATCGGCTATCCCGACATCGGCATCCAGGAACTGTTCGAGGAGCGAACAACGACGCTGGAGCCGACCCTCACGTCGGGCGTCGTCAGCGCGCGTCGACGACTCAACTCGGGGGTCAACACGATCCAGACCGACGCCGGGATCAACCGCGGCAACAGCGGGGGTCCGATATACAACGGCGAGGGGGAAGTCGTCGGCGTCGCAACGTTCGGTCCCGAAGACGTGGAGCTCCAGGAGATCCAGTTCGGGCTCCCGATCGAAATCGCGACGGGCTTTTTGGGCGAACTCGGAGTCGCAGCCGAGCCTGGCGAACTGGACGAGGCGTTCCGCGACGGCCTGGAGGCGTACTGGCGAAGCGACTGTGAGGGGGTCGAAGACCACATGGGCCGGGTGCTCGAGCTGTCGCCGGACCATCCGTACGCCGAGGAGTTCATCGAGGACTGCGAGTGATTGCGAACCCTCAAAACAGCCCGTACGCCTCGATCTCGTCCCGGTAGCAGTCGAGATACTGCTCTAACACGGCCCGCCGGTCGTACTCCTCGAACCGGTCGTCGACGGACCGTCGCTCCAGGCGGCCCGCCGCGACGATCTCGTCGGCCAGCTCCTGGGGACTGGTCACGAGCGTCGATCGCTCGCGCCCCTCGACGAGTTCGTGTGCACTCGAGTCGGCCTGGTACTCGACGAGGCCGACGCAGCCACACGCCAGCGCCCACAACAGGTCGTGGGCGAACGGCTCGTAGCGGGCGGTCTGAGCGAAGACGTGGGTCCCTTTGAATATCTCTACCCGCTTTTCGATCGGAAGGGAGCCGAGGAACTCGACCCGATCGTCGATCCGCAAGTCGGCGGCGGCCTCCTCGGCGTCGACGCGAGCAGGACCGTCGCCGACGACCGCGACCCGCCAGTCGCGTCGACGAAGCTCCGCAAGCGCCAAAAGCAGCGTCTCCACGTTGGCGTCCGCGTCCAGCGGACGGGAGTACACGACGTCGAACCGGTCGTCGACGCCCGCCGATCGGACGAGCGAGTAGTCGACACTTTCGGGAACGACCCGAACGTCGGAGCCGTTCGCCCCCCGTTGCCTCACCTGCGTTTTGACCGTTCGTGACGGGGTGAGTACCCGATTCGCCCCCCGAATCGCACGTTTGTAGGGCCCTCCAGCGCCCGGATCGACGTCCCACCAGTCGAGCAACAGCGGCCGACGCTTCACCCGACAGGCGACGGCCGCGGCGGCCGCTCCGAGCGGCGGCGTCACGACGGCCTGCACCACCTCCGGGTCGAGACGCTGGAGCGCAAACGGCAGCTTCGAGGCGAAGGCCCGCCGCGACGGTCGATCGACGATCCCTCGGTAGGTGATCCCCTCGTCGTCGAACTCGCGGAAGCCGCCCTCCCACCACTTCGCCGACAGCACCGTGACGTCGTGACCACGATCGGCGAGCAGGCGGGCCGTGCGCCGCGTCCGGCGCCTCGCCGGGGTTTCGCCGTGGTGGGTCGTCTCCATCGACACGAACGCGACGCGCATTTCATCGGATGGTGAACGCGGGCATTTAAAAAGGCTCGCGGTCCGTCACGCCGCGACGCCCCAGATGGCCCAGATCCCGACGGTGACCACGACCGCGATCAGGAACTGCAGGGGGCCACCGACCCGGAGGTAGTCGACGAACCGGTAGCCGCCGGGACCGTACACCATGAGGTTGGTCTGGTAGCCGACCGGCGTCATGAACGCGGCGCTGCTGGCGAACATCACCGCGAGGAGAAACGAAAAGGGATCACCGCCGGCGGCGATCGCGGTGTCGACGGCCACTGGAATCATGAGGATCACGCTCGCGACGGGCGTGATCACGTTCGACAACAGCCCCGTGAGTACATAAAAGATCAACAGGAGCCCGACGAGCGAGATCGCGCCCGAAAGCGCCTCCAGCAGTCCGGCGAGCCAGAGCGTGCCGCCCGTCGCCTGCATGGCAAGCCCCAGCGGGATCACGCCGGCCAGAAGGAAAATTACGTTCCAGTTCACCGCCTCGTAGGCGTCACTCGTCGTCAAACAGCCGGTCGCGAGCATGACGAACGCGCCACCCAGCGCCGCGATCACGATCGGAACGAGCCCGAGCCCGGCGACGACTATGACACCGGCCATCGTCGGTAGCGCGATCGGCGCGGTCGCGGAGAGCGGCTCTGGTTTCGCCTCGTCGAGCGCCTGGAGTTCGGCTGCGAAGCCGCCCGTGAGCAGGAACTCGTCGTCGGCTGCGAGGAGTCGCCCCCCGTCGTCGGTGGTCTGGAGCAGCAGCGTGTCCCCCGGTTCCAGAACGAACTCCGAGAGTCTCTCGTGGTGCAGGTTCTCGTCCCGGCGGACCGCGAGAACGGTGGCGTCGAACCGATCCCGGAGGGAGAGTTCGCCGAGGCTGTCCCCGATCGCGGACGACTCAGGGGAGACAAGCGCCTCGACGAGCCGGCTCTCGACAGCTGCAGACCGCAGCGTGTCGTCGGTGACTGTCGCGCGTCGAGCTCGCCGGAGCCCGTACTCCGATGCGAGTTCCCGGAGCCGCGCCCGGGGGGCGCGGACGACGAGTTCGTCGCCGGGCTCGATCGGCCGATCCGATCTCGCTCCGTGGATCGTCTCGTCGGCGCGCTCCACGAGTAACAGCGCGACGCCGTTGTCATCGACGGGACTGCCGGCTTCGATCGCGTCGAACTCGGCGGCGAACGCCTTCCGGATCGGAACGCCAACCAGCGGGGAATCGTCGCGAACGACGAGGCGCGAAAGGTACGGCTGGACGTCGAACCGATCGACCGCGTCGGCTTTCGCCGGGATCCGTTCGGGGGTAAGCCGCCGACCGACGGTCAGGAGATACGCCGCGCCGACGAACAACACGACGAACCCGAGGGAGGTGAACTCGAACATCCCGATCGGCCGGTCCAGCAGTTCCCGCGAGAGCCCGCCGGCGAGGATGTTCGTCGAGGTGCCGATCAGCGTGAGCGTCCCTCCGAGCATGGCGGCGTACGACAGCGGCAACAGCAGCTTCGACGGGGAGATTCCGGACCGCTCGGCCAGCCCGACCACCATCGGGATGAACACCGCGACGATCGGCGTGTTGTTGACGAAGCCGGCCGAAAGGCCAGTGGTGCCGACCGTCGCGGCCGCGAGTCGTCGTTCCTCGCCCCGTGTGATGCGGGTGATCGCCGCGCCGAGGCGTTCGACGATCCCGGTTCGGTTGACCCCCTCACTGAGGATGTACATCGCGATGATCGTCACCGTCGCCGGGTTCGCGAACCCCTGGATCCCGGCGATCGCGTCCACGCCGGTGTACGGCTCCAGTACGACCAGCGAGACGATGACGCCGATGGCGGTGACGTCGTTTGGAATCAGTTCGGAGACGAAAAGCACCAGTGCGAGGAAGATGATGCCGAACACGACAAGCGCCGATCGCGGCGGGGCAGAGACGGCGACCGTGTCGACGGCGGCTGCAACCTGCGCCGGAAGCGCAACCGCCGAACCAGCGACCATGTCATCTCCCGCGAAGCCCGTCGACTATAGCCTTTCGGCGACGGGACACGGCCGACGCCGTCGGCTCGGCCTCGCGGCACGAAGAAACGCCAACCGGTTCCGGCACCCGAAGAGGTTTGCCGCCCGGTCACGAGAGTCCGGGCATGCCGGACGTTAGCCGATATCTCAACGTGCGAAGCGCGGCCGGGGCGGATTTCGGTCCCGACGGCGACCGACTCTCGTTTCGGCTCGACGCCACCGGGACGTTCCAGGTGTGGTCCCTCGAGGAGCCGGAAGGGTGGCCCGAACAGCACACGTTCTTCGACGAGCGGGTGACGTTCGCCTCCGTTTCCCCCGAGCGACCCGAGCTGATCTTCGGGATGGACGAGGGAGGAAACGAGCGGGCGCAGCTGTACCGGCTCGAACCGGCGGCCGGGGAGATCACCGAGCTTACTCGACGGCCGTCCGCGAAACACCGCTGGGGCGGCTGGTCGAACGACGGCGAGCGGTTCGCGTTCGCGTCGAACCGCAGGGCGGACGCTGTCTTCGACGTGTACGTGCAGGGACGCGAGGAGGTCGGGGAGGAGGCTACACTGGTACAGGAGGGTGACGGCTGGCTCACCGTCGCGGGATGGAGCCCGGACGACAGCCGCCTTTTGGTCGTCGAATCCCACTCGAGCTTCGATCAGGATCTCTACGTGCTCGGTCTCGACGACGGCTCGTTTTCGCATCTGACGCCTCACGAGGGCGACGTCCGCCATCTCAGTCCCGAGTGGGGGCCCGACGGCGAGGGGATCTACCTCGTCACCGACCGGAACTCCGACAGCCTGCAACTGGAACGGCTCGATATCGCCTCACAGACGTTCGACGTCGTCGAGGAAGGCGGCGAGTGGAACGTCGACGGCGTTGCGGTCCACGAGCCCTCTCGCCGCGTCGTCTACACCCGAAACGTCGACGGGTACACCGACGTCACGGCCGGGGAACTCGTCGCACCCGACCGAATTGACGAGCTGCCCACCCCCGATCTCCCCGACGGGGTGGCCGGCGGCGTCGCCTTCGCTCCAGACGGTGATCGGTACGCGATCACCGTGACCGGTAGCACCCACAACCCCAACGTCTACGTCGTAGAGACGACGACCGGCGAGGCGACGCGGTGGACCCGGGCGTCGACGGCGGGGATCCCACCGGAGACGTTCATCGAGCGCGAACTTCTCCGGTATCCAACGTTCGACGGCCGGAAGATTCCGGCGTTTTTCTCGACGCCCGCCTCCCCGGCGCCCGAGGGCGGCTACCCGGTTATCGTCGACATCCACGGCGGTCCCGAATCACAGCGGCGTCCCTCCTTCAGCGCAGTGACGCAGTTCTTCCTCGCGGAGGGGTACGCCGTAATGGAGCCGAACGTTCGCGGCTCCTCGGGCTACGGGACCGAATACAGCTCGCTGGACGACGTCGAAAAGCGGATGGACTCGGTCGCCGACATCGAGGCGGCCGTCGAGTGGCTCCACGACCACCCCGAAGTCGACGGGGAGCGGATCGTCGCCCTGGGCGGCTCCTACGGCGGGTTCATGGTGCTGTCGTCGCTCTCGGAGTATCCGGAGCTGTGGGCCGCCGGCATCGACATCGTCGGGATCGCGAACTTCGTGACGTTCCTCGAGAACACCGGGGACTGGCGGCGGGAGCTCCGGGAGGCCGAGTACGGGAGCCTCGAGGAAGACCGGGAGTTCCTCGAAGAGATCTCGCCGATCAACAACGTCGATCGAATCGAGGCTCCGCTGTTCGTCCTGCACGGCGAGAACGACCCCCGCGTCCCGGTCGGCGAAGCCGAACAGGTGGCAGAGAAGGCCAGGGAGGCGGGCGTTCCCGTCCGGAAGCTACTCTTCGAGGACGAGGGGCACGGCTTCTCCAAACTGGAAAACCGGATCGAGGCGTACTCCGCGATCGTGGAGTTCCTCGAAAACCACGTGTGAGCGCCGGAGAAATACGGTTTCGAACGGATCCGGAACGAATCGCCGGAAACGGTTTTGTGATCGCCGACTGAATAGGTGGATATGAACGTCCGTGAAGCGACGATAGATGACATCGAGGGAATCCGCCGGGTCGCCCGCGAGTCCTTCGAAGCGTCCTACGAGGAGGCGCTCGGGGCGGACCGGATCGAACGCGGGATCGAGTCGTGGTACTCGACGGAGACGCTCCGAGGGGAACTCCCGGACGACGCGCGACCGTTCTTCGTCGCGACCGCGGACGGCGACGTCGTTGCGTTCGCACAGAGCTATCTCGCCAGCCGCCGGGAAACAGTCGGAGAAATCGACTGGATTCACGTCTCTCCGGAATACCGGGGGAGGGGGATCGGATCTCGCCTGCTGGAACGGGTCGAAGCCGAACTCCGCGACCGGGGGGCCACCCGGATCGAGGGCCGCGTCCTGCTGGCAAACGAGACCGGAACCGCGTTTTACGAGCGGGAAGGCTACTCGGAGGCGGGCGATCGAGACGTCGACATCGGCGGGGAGACGTTCCGGGAGCGACTCTACGTGAAGTTCGTCACCGGCGACGGCGAGCAAGTGCTCACCGAGGCTCGGTCGGGTCCGGACGGCACCCTCCGGTACGTCGCCTTCGACGAGGCGGTTCGTGCCTCCCAGGGCGCGTTCTATCCGGTGTACGCAGATCGGGAACGAACCGACCTTTACGGATGGATGTGCGGGAACTGCGATTCGTTCGACGTCGCGATCGACACCATGGACCGGTACGAGTGTGTCGAGTGTGGAAACCGGCGCAAGCCGGCCCGATGGGACGCGGCGTACCTGTGACGGTCGGCGACAGCGACACTCCCTGTCACGGACTGCGGCAGCGTCCCGCCAACGAAACCACCGATTAAAACCTGATAGTCAGAATTGATAACTCGCCCAACACAGTTAAACTGATAGGATAGCAATTGACTGTCATGCCCGCGCGAACGCTCGCAGTCGCCGGCGCGAAGGGGGGCGTCGGAAAGACGACGACGAGCATCAACCTCAGCGCTGCGCTGGCAGATGCGGGACTGGACGTCCTCGTCGTAGAGACGGATCTCGCGATGGCGAACGTCGTCGACTTTCTGCGATTCTCGCCGGAGGAAACACTCCACGAGGTACTGGCAGGCGACGCCGCGCCCAAGGAGGCGATTTACTCCGTTCCCGGCGGCTTCGAGGTGCTCCCGAGCGGAACGACCGTCGAGGGCTTCGTCGACGCAGACGTCACGGAGATTCCGGCGGTTCTCGAGGCCGTCGAAGACCGATACGACGTCATCATCTTCGACACTGGTGCGGGCGTGAGCCACGAGTCGCTGCTCCCGCTGGGGCTGGCAGATCGGACCGTCATCGTCTCCTCGCCCCGGGTTGCGAGCGTTCGTGACGCGAACAAGACCGCCGAACTCGCCGAACGACTCGGCGGCCAGGTCGCCGGCGTACTGTTTAGCAAGTCAGGAACCGGGCGCTCCCCCCCGCCAGAACAGATCGCCTCCTATCTGGAACTTCCGCTTTTGGGCCACGTTCCCGAGGATCCTGCAGTCCCCGACGCACAGGACAGCGGCCGGCCGGTGGTAACCGTCGCCCCAGAATCGGCGGCGGCGCGGGCGTACCGCGAGGTCGCACGAACGCTGTTCGAGGAGAAGCCGAGCGATCAGGCTACCAGAAAGAACGGGAGTTCGAGTCCCGGAACCGAAACGCAGGATCGGCGGTCGTCCGGGGACGTCGGAACAGCCGTCAACGACGGCTAATTCGCACCGAGCAGACGTCGTCGTTCAGTCCTCGTCGCCGGCGTCAACGACGAGCACGGGGATCGACGTCGTGCGCAGTACCCGCTCGGTGACGCTACCGAGCAGCGCTCGGCGGATCCCCGATCGACCGTGTGACCCCATCACGATCATTTCGATCCCGTGTTCGTCGGCGTAGTCGGCGATCGACTGGTGTGGCTTGCCGCTCACGACGCGTTCGATCACGTCGATCCCTCGCTCGTTCGCCCGTTGTGCGACGACCCGGGTCGCCCGTTCGGCGAACTCCTCGATTTCGTCCAGCTGTCCGAACTCGCCGTCGTCGATTCGGTCGACCTGTTCGGGCGACAGCGACATCTCCATGGCGTCGGTGTCGACGACGTACAGCGTGTGGATCGTCGCGCCGTACGTCTCCGCCAGGTCCAGCGCGTGGTCGACAGCGTGCTCTGCGACTTTGCTTCCGTCGGTGGGAACGAGAATGGCCTCGTACATAGTCTACGGATCGCTCGGGGGCGACGACTCAGGCGTCCCGGACCTTCTCCTGGATCTCTTCGACGATGCCGGGGTTCTGGAGCGTGCTGGTGTTGCCGAGTTCCTCGCCGTTGGCGATGTTTTCGAGCAGGCGACGCATGATCTTTCCGGATCGCGTCTTCGGGAGGTCGGGCGTGAAGATTACCCGTTCGGGGCGGGCGATCGGCCCGATCGCCGACTCGACTCCGTCGACGATCCGCTGCCGGAGCGTCTCGTCGCCCTCGTAGCCGTCCTCGGTGATGACGTACGCGTACACTGCCTCGCCTTTGAGTTCGTGCTCGCCGCCCACGACGGCCGCCTCCGCGACGCCCTCGACGCCGACGATCGCCGACTCCAGTTCCATCGTTCCGAGCCGGTGCCCCGAGACGTTGAGCACGTCGTCGACGCGGCCCAGAACCGTGATGTAGCCGTCCGCGTCGATCTTCGCGCCGTCCTCGGGCGAATACACCCAGTCGTCCATGTCCTCGGAGTCGAGATCGGAGTACTCCGCCCAGTACTCCCGGATGAATCGCTCGTCGTTGCGATACAGCGTCCGCAACATTCCTGGCCAGGGTTTTTGAATCGTCAGGTAGCCTGCCCGGCCGTCCTCGACCTCCTCGCCGGCAGCGTCGACCACGCGGGCGTCGACACCGGGAAGCGGGGGTCCCGCGGATCCGGGTTTCATCTCACAGATCCCCGGCAGCGTCGTCACCATCATCCCGCCGGTTTCGGTTTGCCACCAGGTATCGACGACCGGACACTCCTCGTTGCCGATATTGGTGTAGTACCACTTCCAGGCCCGGGGGTTGATCGGCTCGCCGACGGTTCCCAGCAGGCGAAGCGACGAGAGGTCGTGCCGGTCGGGATACTCCTCGCCCCACTTCATGAACGCCCGAATGGCGGTCGGAGCGGTGTACAGCTGCGTGGCCTCGTACTCTTCGATGATCTCCCACAGCCGGTCGTAGTCGGGGTAATCCGACGTTCCTTCGTACATCATCGTGGTCGTACCGAGCGAAAGTGGGCCGTAGACGATGTACGAGTGGCCGGTGATCCAGCCGATGTCGGCCGCACAGAAGTAGGTGTCCTCGGATTTCACGTCCAGCACCGCCTGCGATGTCCAGGTGGCCCACGAGAGGTAGCCGCCGGTCGTGTGTTTCACCCCCTTCGGCTTCCCGGTCGTGCCGGAGGTGTACATCAAAAACAGCATGTCCTCCGCGTCGCGGGAAACCGGGTCGATCGTGTCGCCTTCGTGGTCGGCAATCAGGGTCGCGTAATCGTGCTGGTTGTCATGGAGGTCGTGTCCGAACCCGTCGCCGTTTGCGCCGAGCCGGTCGACGACGACAGTCGCCTCGGCGTCGTGATCGACGCCGGCGAGCCCCTCGTTTGCCTTCTCGAGGTGATCGAGTGGATCCCCCCGCCGGTAGTAGCCGTCGCAGGTGATCAGATACGAGGAGTCGGCAGCGTTCATCCGGGTCGCGAGTGCCTCCGCGGAGAAGCCGGCGAAGACGACACTGTGGGGAGCACCGATCCGGGCACATGCCAACATCGCGATCGGCAGCTCCGGAACCATCGGCATGTAGACGGTGACGACGTCGTCTTCCTCTACGCCGAGTTCCCGGAGCGCTGCGGCGAACTCGTTTACCTCCCGGTGGAGCTGTTCGTACGTGTAGGTCCGGTTTTCCTCGTCGGTCGGTTCGCCGATCCACTCGATGGCGGGTTCCTCCCCCCGTTCGTCGAGATGTCGGTCGAGACAGTTCGCCGACGCGTTCAGCCCACCTCCCGTGAACCACTCGTAAAACGGCGGATCGCTCGCGTCGAGCACCTGATCGTACTTCCGCTCCCAGTCGACCAGTTCGGCGGCCGCCTCCCAGCACTCCGGCCAGTTCTCCTCGAACTCCTCGTAGATCCCGGGATCGGTGACGTTCGCCCCCTCGAGGAACGCCTCCGGAGGGTCGAACGTCTCACTGTCGGGAAGTCTCGCTTCCAGAACCGTGTCGTCGTCTGACATGGGTCGGGCGTACACAGCCGGTGGACGCTATTAACAGTTGTTGGCGATTCGAAGTCGACAGTGAAAAATGGGCGTCGGGGGTACTGCCGGCCGTGCGCCCGCTCGTCCACCTCGAACTCGGCGACCGGCTCGACCGATCGGGCATCGGCACGGCGGCGTCCCACCAGCGTCGGGCCCTTTCAGAGCACGTTACGGGCGTGGAACCGGTCGCCAGCCTCTGGACCGGCGGCTCCATCCGCGGGGCCGGGACCGCCGCGCTGCGGGGACGAAACCCGATCCGGAACGTCGACGTCGTCCACTGTCACCTCCCGGGTCCCGCTTCGCTCGCGCTCGCCCGGCTGGCCCGCCGGCGTGGCGTTCCGGTGGTGTTTCACGCCCACGTGACGAGCGAGGACTTCGCCGGCTCGTTCCGTGGATCGACCGCTGTCGCGCCCGCGTTGCGGCGGTATCTCCGTCGGGCGTACTCTGTGGCCGATCTGGTGTTGTGTCCGAGCGAGTACACGAAACGCCGGCTCGAGGAGTATCCGATCGACGCACCCGTCGAGCCGATAACGAACGGTGTAGATCTCGCGTCGCTCGAAGGCCACGACCGGCTCCGAGGAGAGTACCGCCGCCGGTTCGATCTCTCGGGAACGGTCGTGTTCACGGTCGGCAACGTCTTCGCCCGGAAGGGGATCGGCGACTTCTGTCGGCTCGCCGGGGAACTTCGGGACCAGCCGACGCCCGCGGTCGCACCGGGCGACGGGGACGGCTACGAGTTCGCCTGGTTCGGCCCGTACGATACCGGCCTTACGGCGTCCTCGACCGTCCGGCGGTGGCTCCGGTCGCATCCGTCGAACGTCACGTTCACCGGCTGGATCGACGACAAACGCGGCGCGTTCGGCGCCGGCGACGTCTACCTGTTCCCGACACACGAGGAGAACCAGGGGATCGCCGCCCTCGAGGCGATGGCGTGTGGCAAGCCGGTCGTGATGCGGGACCTGCCGGTGTTCGAAGAGTACTACGAACACGGCCACGACTGTTTGCTGTGTGCCGATCGAACGGAAATGCGCGAGGCGATCGAGCGCCTCGCCGGCGATCCGGAGCTTCGGGAACGGCTCGGCGCCAACGCCCGCGAAACCGCACGCGAACACGGACTCGACCGGCTCGGGAAGCGACTGACCGGGAGTTATCGGGGGCTGCTGGAGCGAAACACAAGCGATTAACCTGCCGCTCGTGAAGCCGGATCCGAACCCATGTACCGTGTCGCCGCGTTCACGGACACGTATCTCCCCACGGTCAACGGGGTAACGTACACGGTTCGGACGTGGGCGCGCCACTGGCGCGCGCGTGGCGGCCGGATGGACGTGGTGTACCCCGACGCGCCGGATCGGGATCCCGACGTGGGTGAGTATCCCGTCGAAAGCCTCCCGTTCCCCTTTTATGAGGGGTTCCGGGTCGGCGTGCCGTCGATCCCCGCCGACGTCGCCACGCCGGATCTGGTGCACGCACACACCCCGTTCGCGCTCGGGCTTGCCGCGCGCCGGCTCGCCGGCGGCGCGTCGGTTCCGCTGGTTGTCTCGTACCACACGCCGACCCCGGAGTACGCCCCGTATCTCTCCGGGGACTCCCGGGTCGAATCCTGGATCAGGCGTACCGCAGCGGCGTACGAACGGTGGGTGCTCGGGGCGGCAGACGCCGTCGTGGTCCCGAGTGAACCCACCGCGGCCGAGGTGCGCGAGCGGACGGGCATCGAGGAGCTGTTCGTCGTCCCGAACGGCGTCGACACCGACCGGTTCGCGCCGGCCGACGACGTCGATGTCAGGGCGTTCCGACGACGACACGACCTGGACTCCGGACCGCTCGTGGGCTACACCGGCCGGCACGGCTACGAGAAGCGACTCACGGAGATCCCGCCGGCGATCGCCGACCTCGACGTCACGCTCGTGGTCGCCGGCGACGGGCCCGCCCGCGAGGAGTTCGAACGGGCCGTCCGGCACCACGACATCGACGCCAGGTTCCTTGGATTCCTCGATCGGGGAGAGCTACCGACGTTCTACTCCGCGCTGTCGGCGTTCCTGTTCCCGAGTCCCGTCGAGACCCAGGGGCTCGTCGCGCTGGAGGCGAACGCCTGCGGCACGCCAGTCGTCGGCGTCGACGCCGGCGCGCTCACCGAGACGATCGAGGAAGGAGTTACCGGCTATCGGTACCCCGAGGGCGACACCGAAGAGTTCGGGGACGCGATCGAACGGACTCTCTCGGAGAACGCGACGCTGTCCCGGCGGTGCCTCGACCGACGGGATGAGATCTGCGTCGAACGGTCCCTCGACACGCTGCGTGACGTGTACGAACGCCTGGTTTGAACGAGTATGTCGCACTCCTACGGCGGCCGGTCGCACGCCCGCGCGACCCAGTTCAGTCGTCGTCTTCCAGCGCCTGCGCGATCCGCTGGAGCTGTCGAGTGACGTCGCGCACCTCGTCGCGGAGCTGCCGGATCTCACGGACGACCTCCTCGTTGCCGGCACCCTCCGACCCGCGCTCGCCACGCTCTCCGGGGGCACCCGGCGGGCCGCCCATGCCGCCACCCGGGCCGCCGCCCATCATGCCACTCATCATCTGTGCGAAGGGGTTGCCACCGCCCATACCGCCGCCGGGACCCCCACCCATCATCTCCTCGGGGGACGGGCGTTCGGGGTCACCGCCCTCTTCGCGTTCCTGTTGCCGGCGCTCGCGGATCTCCTCGACCCGTTCGCGGAACGACTTCTCCTCCTCGTCGCCGTCGCCGTTTCCGCCCTCGTCCGCCCCGGCCGGATCGGCAGTCTCTGTCTCCTCGACGTCTTCTCGCGTCTCGTCGGCGTCGTCGGCTGGATCGTCTGCCATGGCTCCCCGTTCGGTACTGCGACCGAAAAGCGTTGTTCATCGGAACCGGAAACTTGCCGTGGAGACGAACGCGTTCGGGTGGCGACACCACGTTTTATACTCCGGGGATCGAACGACTCCGCCGTGACGCGAACGAGTGGATTTAGGGCGAGGACCACCCGAGGCCGTCGGCGACGATGACGCTGCTCGACGAGCTATCGGGGTTCGAGTTCGAGGAACTGATGGTCGACGTCTTCCGACATCAGGGGTACGACGACGTCCGGCAGGCGGTGCGGACGGCCGACGAAGGCCGGGACGTCACGATGATCGATCGGTCCGAGGCCGGTCCGCCGACCGGCGTCGTCGTCGAGTGCAAGCACACCGACACCGTCGGGCGCCCCGTCGTCCAGAAGCTCCATTCGGCGGTGAAGACGTACGACTTCGACGGGCCGAAACGGGGGATGGTGGCGACGACCGGACGGTTCACCGGCCCGGCCCAGGAGTACGCCCAGCGCGTGTCCGACGCGCCCGGCGACGTCGACATCGACCTGCTCGGTGGTCGAAAGCTGCGGGAGATCGGCGAGGAGATCGGGATGGACCTGAAGAACGGCCGGATCGAGGTGCTGTGTGAGGAGTCGCTCGCGCCGCCGGCGGAAGGCGAGGCGATCCGTCGAGTCAGGGAGTCCGCCGGGCGCGTGTCGAATCTGGAGCCGGACTCGACGATCCGCCCGGAAACAGGGATGGAGCTGTTTCCGACACTGGTGATCGATACGGAAGTAACAGCAGTCTTCGAGACGTCGGTCGGAGTCATTCACGCCATCGACGACCGGGACCGATTTCTCGTGCGGGCCGACCGGGACGGGCCGGGGATTCTGACCGATCGAGTCGAACAGTTCGTGATCGCCGGTTTCGCCGGTACCGTTCCGATCGAGGAGCTCCAGGAGCGTGCCCGGGGTGGGGACGCACCGCCGGTGGAGTCAGTCGGCCGGTTCTGGCTCACCGAAACGGAATACAAAGACTGGGCAGTCGAACGACAGTGCGATCGCTACGAGACGACCGTCCAGTACACGGGCGACAACAACGTCACCTACGAACGGACGTGCACGCCGAACCGCTCGGACGTGATCGTCACGGACGTCGAACCCGTGTACGTGCCACACGTGAAAGCGACCGCAGAACTCGGAGAGTACGCCTACGACCACGCGACGTTTGCGTCCGACGACGACGCCGTCGTCCTCGTAAACGAGTACGACCGCTGCGTCCACTGCGGGGACGCGAACGACGAACGGACGTTCGGGGACGGTGCGCTCACCTACTGTGAGAACTGCGGGAGCATCAACTGCGACGATCACGTCCGGACGGAACGGCTCGTCGACGAGCCGGTGTGTACGGGCTGTTCGGTGACCGGGACGTTCTTCTTCGCAACGAAACACTTCTACGACGAGGAGAACCTGGAGGCGTTCAGCGAGGAGTACGCGGCGATGCCGTTCTATCGGAAACCGCTCGAGAACCCGAAGCTGGTTGCGGCCGTCGGCGTCGCGCTTGCGGTACTTTTGGCACTCGCAATCGCGGCCGTGTGACGGCTGAGTCGAGAAGAGAACGCGAGAGTGTTCGACAACGGTTTTGTGGTAGGGGAACACCTCGACGGTATGGACGGTCAAGAGTGCGGTGACATTGCCGACGGCAGGACCGTCGGGCGGCGACCGTTCCTAGCGGCGACCACAGCCTGGGGAAGCCTGGCGGTATCGGGCTGTGTCGGGCGACCGTGGGGGGAAGAGCAGACAACCGCGTGGACCGAACAGTACGATCCACCTGGCGGGGGACAGGTGACCGTCGAGAACATCGACGGGCCGGTCACGGTGCGTGGAGCGGACAGAGGAACGATCGAGCTGTCAGTCGAGAAGCGATCGACGGACGGGGACGCGCTCGACCGGAGCCGCGTTCGCGCCGAACACGACGGCGACGGGTTCGCCGTCCGGGCCGAACACGTCGACGGTCCCGGAGCCGAGCCGCCGACAGTCGAACTCCTCGTCACGGTGCCACGCACCTATCCGGTCGAGCGAGTGTGGACGGTAAACGGCGACGTGAGCGTCGACGGAACCAGGGGCGACCTGTGGACGGGAACCGTCAACGGCGACGTCGACGTCGACGGCGTTCGTGGGTACGTGACGATCGAGGCGAAGAACGGTGATCTGTCGGCCACTCGGACGACCGGGATCGACGACCTCTCGGTGTCGAACGGGGACGTCGACGCCGACGTCAGAGCGATCCGGAGCGACAGCCGGATCGAGACGACGAACGGAGACGTCGACGTCAGACTCGGCCCCGGACTCGACGCCGAAATACGGGCGGAGGCGACGAGCGGGCGCGTCGATGCCGACGGCGTCCCGCTGGAGAACGCGAGCCGTGTCCCGAGAACGGCGACCGGCTCACTCGGGGAGGGAAGCCGCCAGTTGACCGCCGAAACGGCGAACGGCGTCGTGACGCTGTCGATGCTTTGAGGCCGATCGAGGGGGATCTCTCGGTCGAAAAGGCAAGTCCGTCACGCAGGCAGAAACCACAACCGTGACAGCGGGGGGCGGGCGTGACGGACTCGTGGAGGGGCAGCGTCTGTGGGTGACGCCGTGGGGGGCAGGGGGGATGACGACACCCGTCGAACGGGGACTGAGAGGGCCGAAGCGGGTGTCGCAGTTTCACGTAGCGATGGAATCAGTATATAACTACCTTAGACACAAACGCGCGTTTTAGCTATCCGAATATCGCCCGGCCGAAGCGTGATGATCCGCGAGGCCGACGGCTCCTGCGCCCCGAGTCGAAAGCTTCAATTACGTACCCGGGTAACCAGAAGATGCGCCGAAGAAACGCAGACAGACCGGGTTGGTGGTCTAGTCTGGTTATGACACCTCCTTGACATGGAGGAGGCCGGCGGTTCAAATCCGCCCCAACCCATTTCTCGGCGGCGCAACGCGACGAGCGGAGCGAGGCGTGAGCGGAGCGAACGCCTCGAAAACGCGAACGGCGAAGCCGTGAGCGGAGCGAGGAGCCGCGCCGCCGTGAATGGTTCTCTGGACGGATTTGAATCCGGGGAGTCGCAGCCCGGAAGCGCAGCGAAGTTGGTTTGCTTTGAAGCGCTGAGGTATGGATAAGAGACAGTCCTCAACAGTCTATCCATGAGACTCTCGTGAGAAAAGATGATTCAACCTCCACTTCGAGATATCATACTCGCGGCTCTCATTTCGACCGAGAATTGGTTGTGTATAGTATACCCAATACAAAACAATTATCTTGGGACACACCATACCGGCAGTCATGGCAGTACACGTCGCAGTCATCGGCGCGTATGGGAGCGCCGGGGCTGCCGTCGCAGACAGGCTCGCTTCGGAACCGAACGTCAGGCTCACCTTGATCGACGACGGGGATCCCGGTGGCGGACTGTGCATTCTTGCCGGGTGTATGCCCTCGAAAGAACTACTCTCGGCGACCGAGCGCCGGTTTGCCGCCCGAACCGACGATCGTCTCCGGGGGGACGCCCCCGAACTGAATATCGAACAGGTGATCGGAAAGAAAAACGAGAACATCTCGGCGTACGCGAACCGGCGACGGTCGCACATCCAGGGACTGGCCGAACGGGACGGCGTCACTCTCCGACGGGAGACGGCGAAGTTTCTCGATGAACGACGGCTGGCCGTCGGCGACGACGTCCTCGAACCCGACTACGTCGTGGTCGCCACCGGATCGGCACCAAACGTCCCGCCGGTCCCTGGGATCGAGGATATTCCCTTCCGGACAAGTGCCGACGTCCTCGATGCAACCGAGTTCGGCGAGTCGGGACTGGTGATCGGATTGGGCGTAATCGGCCTGGAGCTCGTTCCGTACCTCTCGGAAGCGGCGGGCATGGACCTGACCGTCGTCGAACAGCTCCCGCAGATCCTTCCTGACGCGGATCCGGAGTTCGGCGCGGAACTCGTCGAGCAGTACAGCGAGCAGTTCGACATTGACATCCACCTCGGTACCGAAACGAAGCAACTGGAGGAAACCGGCGGCGGCGTTCGGGCTGTAATCGACAACGGGGAGGAGACTGCTCTCGAAGCCGACGAACTGTTCGTCTTCACCGGCCGGAAGCCGGCACTGGACAACCTCGGCCTCGAGGCGACGGCGCTCACCCCCGAGCCGGGGTGGATCGACGACACGATGCAGGCCCGCGACGACGATCGCGTGTTCGTGGTCGGCGACGCCAACGGTCGGGAGCCGATCCTGCACGTCGCCAAGGAGGAGGCGCTGGTCGCCGCTGAAAACGTCCTGCGTCACCACGATGGGGAACCACTCGAATCATACGAGAACGTCACCCATCAGGTCATCTTCACCGGCCTCGGCGACCTGCCGTACGCCCGCCTCGGACACACCGCCGACTCCGCGCGCGAAGCCGGCCACGACCCGATCGTGGTCCGTCAGGACGTCGCGGGGCTCGGTGTCTTCCGGAGCCGGAACTACACCGAGGGAATGGCGACACTCGTCGTGGACGAGGATGGCACCGTCCTCGGGTACCAGGGGCTGCATCCTGATGCTGACGTGATGGCGAAGACGATGCAGGTGATCATCGAGCTACAACTGGACGTCCACGAAATCCCCGACCGGGCGTACCACCCGACGACACCTGAAATCCTCGATGGGCTGTTCACCGACGCAGTGGCGGAACTCGAGGGGTAAACCGCTTGGGGGGTTGGGAACTGTACTATCGAAAACACTTCCTCTAGACACCCGGAAGTTATATCAATATACAATCAAATCACCCGGTCGATGTCCGGTGCAACGATCGAATTCCGGTTCGAGTCCCCTGCGGACGAACGGCTGTTTCTCCGGGAGTATCTCGCCCCGGCGTGGCCGCGGTTCCAGACGAGCGAGAGCTGGGAGACCGGCTGGTACTGGGCGTACGGACAGTTCGCTCCATACGACTCGGGCCCGGATGGCGGTCTCGTGCGACTGGTGTTCGAAGGGTCTCCCGACGAGCTCGTCGACGCGGAGGCCGGTCGGTGGACCGGGTTCGAGGGGCTCGTCGGCTGGGAACTCACGAGATACGACGAGGAGGGATACGACAGTCTCCTCGAACAGCAGCGTGACGCGAAGGGCGACGTCGGGGGGGAGTGGGATTATCGACTGAAACCGCTCGTGTCGGAGTTCTCACTCTCCTATCTTCGGGCGTTCGATGAACCCTTGCCGGTCGTCGGCGACCGAAACGAGGACAACCCCGTCGGATTCGGACTCTGGGCGGTGATCCATTACGCGATGATCCAGTGTGGCCACGACTGGTACGACGAAACCCGTGCCTGTCAGATGGCCCTGAAAAACCGGTTGCAGTCGATTGCCGCCTACCGCGGGGCAGATGCCGCCAGGACGGAGTACGACCGACTGCTCAAGGAGTGGCGAGACCACCGCGAGGAACTGACCCAGTGGCTCGAGGACAATCCGACTGGAGAAACGACGCTCGAGTGAATTCGGGAGCCGGACCGACGAGCTGTCGGTCGATCGGTCGACAGCGAGCCCACCTGTTCGATCCGGGGGAGCTAAGTTGGACTGCGTTGACATCAAAACGATGGTCGACGCCCGGGAGCTCCTGAATCACACGCTAGACGTCGTCTCCGTCCTCGACGAGGACGGAACTGTGCTCTACGAGACCCCGTCGGTAGCGCACCTGCTCGGCTACGAGCACGAAACGCTGGTCGGCGAGACCATCTTCGAGTACATCCACCCCGAGGACAGGGACCTGGTCGCCGAACTGTTCCAGGAAATCAAAGAACGGCCGGAAGACGACCACGAGCGCGTCGAGTTCCGGATGCGACACGCAGACGGTGCCTGGGTGTGGGTCGAGTCGATCGGCGCACCCCGTCCGGAGCCGGAGTCAACGCACGTCGTTGTAAGCACTCGCGACGTCACCGAACGAAAGCGCAAGGAGCGGCGCCTCGAGAAGTTCTCCGGGATCGTGTCCCACGACCTCCGCAATCCGCTGAACGTGGCCGAAGGTCGACTGGCGCTGGCGATGGAGGAGTGTGACAGCGAACACCTCGAACACGTCCAGCGAGCACTCGACCGAATGGAACACCTGATCGACGACACACTCGCGCTCGCTCGTCAGGGCCGGACTGCCGCTGATCCCGAACCCGTCGCGCTCCCGGCACTGATCGACCGCTGCTGGCAGATGGTCGACACGGAAGCTGCCACCTTACGGCAAGAAGTGGACGGCTCCGTCCGCGGGGATCCGGAGTCGCTCAAACAGCTGTTCGAGAACCTGATCCGGAACGCAATCAACCACGGTGGCGACGGGGTCACCGTCCGAGTAGGGCGGATCGACGACACTGGACTGTTTTTCGAAGACGACGGTCCCGGGATCCCCGAACCCGTCCGCGATCGTGTCACCGAACCGGGGTACACGACGACGTCGGACGGGACCGGGTTCGGGCTCGCGATCGTCGAGGAAATCGTCGAGGGGCACGGATGGAGCCTCTCGATCGCGGAAAGCGATATGGGCGACACCGGCGCCCGGTTCGAGATGAGGGGCGTCGAGTTCGTCCGAGACTGAACCCCCGTTATAGTCGGAGTTCCGGCGACTCCTCCCCGACGATCCGGTCGGCGATACCTGCACCCAGCGCGTAGGCGACACTTCGGGCGCCGATGCCGATCCGTTCGGGGAGCGACCGCTGCGGTTCGAACGGCTGGACGCGCGCCTCCGGGACGTCGATCAGTTCCTCGACGTGATCGCGGACGTCCTCGCGGGTCCCCAGTTCGTCGACGAGTCCGAGTTCGTGGGCCTCCTCGCCCAGATACACCCGCGCTTCGGTCTCCCGAACGAACTCCGGATCAAGATCACGTCCCTCGGCGACTCGCTCTACGAAGCTGTCGTAGAAGTCGTCGGTGAGTCCCTGGAGATACTCCCGCTCGTCGTCGTCCATTTCCTTGAGCAACGTGCCGGCGTCCTTGAACTTCCCGGCGGCGAACCGCTCGTAGGAGAGCCCGACCTTCTCCGCCAGTTCGGCCGCGTTCACCCGAGAGCTTATGACCCCGATCGAGCCGACGAGGCTGGCGTCCCTGGCCCACAGTTCGTCACAGCCCGACGCGATCCAGTAACCCCCCGAAGCGCAGACGTCGGTAGCGTACGCGACGGTCGGCCCCTCGAACTCCATCGCCGCCCGGCGGATGTCGTCGCTGGGCAGGACCTCGCCTCCGGGAGTGTTCAGCTCCAGCATCAACGCGTCGACGGCGTCGTCGGCGTCGGCGAGTTCGATCTGTTCGACGATGTCGTCGGCGGGCGTCCCCATCCCCCGGGCGACAGGGTTCGGGTTGCCGCCGTCGCGGGTGATCGGGCCGTCGACGCTCACCTCCGCGACGTTGTAATCGGCGATCGTCGACCGGACGACCATCGCCGCGATCCGGAGCAGGATCAACGCGAGCACGATCGTGAGCACGACACCGCCGAGATCGACCAGCGATTCCACGAACCAGACGAAGACAGTGTACCCGATCGCGACTGCGGCGGCGGCGACCACCACGAACGCGAGGAGGCCGACGATCGACCGGGTCCTGGGAGTCGTTCGAACCATACTCGCAAGTGGCCGGCGGCTCAGTTAAAAGAGTCACGTTGGGGACGATCGAAAACCCACGGGCGAATCGACCGGGCGGAACCGCAAGCGCGCTCGTCCGACGGACGGACGGCGCTCCGGCGACGAGCGCTCCGGCGACGAGCGCTCCGGCGACGAGCGCTCCGGCGACGAGCGCTCCGGCGACGACGGTCTCCCTACAGCAGTCCCGTCTTCTGGAGCTTCATCAGGTCCTCGGTATCGAGGGTCTCGCCTTCCTTGAACTTCTGGTAGATCTCCTCGGCTTCCTTCTTCTCTTCTTCCATCTCCTTTTCGCGCTCGTCCTTGCGCTCCTTTTCCTCTTCCTTGTCGAGTTCGCGGAGCCGCTTTTGGACGCGAACGAAGTCTTCGTGGTGTTTGTCGGCGGCCTCCTGGGCCTCGACGAACAGCTCGTGCATTGCGTCGGCCTCGTCGCGGACGTCGTCGGCCTCGCGATAGGCCTCGATCATCTTGTTGTGGTGTTCCTGGGCCTTGTCCGCGAGCTCGGTCACCTTCTGGTGGTGTTTCGAGGCCTCCGACCGGACCTCCTCGGCCTCCTCGATGAGCCCTTCCAGGTCACCGCCTTCGTCGAGCTTCTCTTTTTTCTCCGCGAGCTTCTCGCGCTTCTCCTCGATCTTCTCGATGAGTTCGCGCTCGTCCTCCGCCGAGAGCACCTCCGTCTGCTGTCGGAACTCGAGCTGCTCGATCTCCTCTTCGAGCTCCTCGATCGACTTTCCGTCCGACAGCTCCAGGTCCTGTTTGCGCTGTTCGACCTCGTCGAACAGCTCGTTGGCGTCGGCGTTGAGCTCGTTGCGCTTTTCTTTGTGCTCTTGGACCTGTTCGTTGAGCTCGTCGCGCTTCTCGCGGTGCTCCTGAGCCTCGTCGACCTTCTCCCGCGTTTTCGCGTTGAGATCGTCGCGTTTCGACGCCCGTTCGGACGCCATCTGGTTGAGCTCGTTTCGTCGGTCCCGAAGCTGGCCAGCCTTCTTGATGAGCTGCCCCTTCGAGTCGTTTTCCAGTTCCTCTTCGGAAACGTCGACGTTGTTCGATTCTTGTAGCTGCGATACGTCGTACTCGTCGAGTACGTCCTGTTTCGTTACCATGCGTAGTATGACCTCGATACCATCACCGCTCCGGACACACCAGCGGCTGCGTGGCGTGCATCCGACCGTGGGTAAGAACTCCCGATCATTTTTCGCGCGATGCCACCAGTGCCGGAGGCTTCTGGTAGTTCCCATTACAGTACACCCACATAAAAATACTTCGGTGCCCTCGTGCGTGAAAACGCTTGCCACACGGGCTGAAACCCCCGTGTGAAGCACCCGCAGGGTATTCGATCCCGCTGTGAAATCACATAAATGTTCGACGGTCGACCGACCCACGCAACGACGAGGCGAACGCGACGTCGACCGACAATCGCTTGTGAGCCCGGCATAGACCTCGAACAATGCGGCTTGCACTCATTGCACACGACGAGAAAAAACCCGAGATGATCCAGTTCGCGCGCGAAAACCACGCCGCGCTGTCCGACTGTGAACTGTTCGCCACGGGAACGACGGGGAAACGGCTGCGGGAGGAAGCCGACCTGACGGTCGAACGGAAGGCCTCCGGGCCGCTGGGCGGCGACCTCCAGATCGGTGCCGCCATCGCGGACGGGCGGTGTGACGGCGTCGTGTTCCTCCGGGACCCACTCACGGCGCAGCCACACGAGCCCGACATCTCCGCGCTGTTGCGGATCTGTGACGTCCACGACGTGCCACTTTCGACGAACCTGGCCTCCGCAGAGTTGCTGGTCGACGGCCTGTTGAACGACGGCTGACACCTCGAAAACACCGTTGTATGGCGGGCTTTTTTACAATATGAGAATCGTCCGCGCCGTTTTGAGTGTCCCTTGCATAACTGTGCGTATGACTGGACTTCGTGCGGAGTTGGCCGTCTCCGACCCGGGGAACTGCCCGCTCGCGTCGCTGTCGCGGGACGTCTCCGGAACGCTCGAGAACGTAAACTGGACCCACTCGAACGGGGACCCCGTCACCGAGGAGTTCTCCACCGACATCGAACTCGACGACGAGGACTCGGTTCCGGTGTTTTCAGAGGGCCACAAACAGACGTACCACATCGAGCGCGACGCGGACCCGTGTGCGTGTGAACTCGTCGAGGGCGCAGGACATCCCCTCGCGAAAGTCGACGTTCGGGACGGGCGGCTCGCGCTCACGCTCAACCTCCCGGATGCGGACGCCCTCCGGGAGGTCGTGGCCACACTGTCGGAGGTCAGCGACAGCGTCGAGGTCCAGTACCTCGTTCGCGACGCAAAAGAGGACACGAGCGACCCGGTGATCGTCGACCGCGGCGAACTCACCGACCGGCAACGGGAAGTCCTCGAAGTGGCGTACGCCGAGGGATACTTCGAGTATCCGCGGCGTTCCAGCGCCGGTGACGTCGCTGAGAAGCTCGGGATATCCCGCTCGACGTTCGCCGAGCACCTGGCTGCCGCCCAGTCCCGGCTGTTCGAGACGATCGCCGGGAACGGTCACTGAGAGCACTTATTTGAAGGCCGGTCGTTGGTCCGATGATGGCCGACCCATCCACGCGGGAGCCGGCCCTCGTTCCAGGCCTCCTGACGAGTCAAAAGAGCGCGGTCCTGTTCGTCGGAGCCACACTCGTAGTCGCTTCGTTGCTTCTGGTGGCGGGAGTCGCCATCGGAACCGCAGCGGCCACAGAAACCACCTCCCAACCAGCCCCCGACGTCGACGACGGGAGTGCCGTCGAAACGAGTGAGTCGGTCACTGACACTGAAGTCCTCGACTCGGGCTGTTTCGCGGGTGAGGGGCGAGCGTTCTCGATCGGAACCCAGGGACCACGGATCGCGATGCGACTCCATCTGTCGGTGTTGACGGACCTCGGCGAGCCCGGCTCCTTTGGCGTCGAACTCGCGGGTTCGACAGGCCAGTACGACCTGGTTCACCTGGTCGCTGGCGTGCAGTTTTCCGGCCTGGAGGACGCAGACCGGTTCCTTCGGAACCCCTTCGACGCGTTCTCGCTGGTGTACAGCTACGAACTCCGGCTACCGATGTTCGCCGACGCACCGGGGGTCGACCCGATCCACACCGAGGACGAACCGCCTCTCGAGGGGCCCGTCGGCGTCGCCGACTGCTGAACGTCCCTGCTGTCGAGTCGCCGCTCCGTCTCGAAAGAACAACCCACGGCCGGTTGTCGGCGGTTCCGCGACCTACAAGGGATCCCAGGGAGACGGACCGGTATGGACGAGGAAATCGACGAGCGTCCCCCGTTGCCCGAGGAGGCCACAGCGGTCCTCGAGCACGCAATCGAAAAGGAGCACGGCTACCTCTCCTGGCTCGGAACCGAGGTGACGGCGGTCGAACGGGGAAAGATCGTTCTCACGGTCCCGTACGACGAAAAGCTCACCAACTCCGACGGCGAGACGGTCCACGGCGGCGTCGCGGCGACCCTGATCGACACCGCCGGCGGGATCGCCCAGCAGACCTGTCTCGAGGATCCGCTCTCCTCGAGCGCCGCAACGGTGAACCTCAACGTGAACTACCTCCGGCGGGCGACCGGCGACCTCCGGGCCGTCGGGGAGGTGATCCGTCACGGCGGGACGATCGGCGTCAGCGACCTCCGCGTCGAGAGCTCGACGCCCGACGGTGACATCCGCGAGGTTGTGGTCGGCCAGGGCTCCTACCGGCTGTTCCGGTGACCGATCAGTCGTCGGTCGCGTCGTCGTCCTCGTCAGCCGCCTCCTGAAGTGCACCCCGTAGCTCCGGCACCGTGCTCGTGAGCGCGGTGACGTCCTCACGGGCGGCCTCGATCGTCTCCAGCAGCGCCGACAGCTCCTCGAGATCGGCCTCCAGGTCGTCTGCGTCCTCGAACGCGTCGGCGCGTTCGCCCATGGTGTACCACTTCTTCGCCTGCCGCAGCTCCTCGGCGGCGTCGCCGACGTCGAGCGCCGACTTCAGTCCGTTGAGCGCACCGAGCACGTTGTCCGCGTCCGTCTCCCAGACGTCTTCCGGGGACGGCAGCTCCGCGCGGGCCGTCTCGAGGTGTGACTCGACGTCCTCGCGCATCTCGTCGGCCGCTTCGCCGAACAGTTCGTCGTCGCCGAACGTGGTCTGACTGCTCATGGCCGGCGGTTCGACGCCGACAAATGTAAATCCGTGCCCGAAAGCGAAAGTGAAATGGGCGGAAACGTGGCGGCTATCCCCCGAGATCGACGCTTTCGAGTTTCATCAATGGATAGCCGTCGGAAAGCTCCATGCGAGTCTCGGCGACGATTCCGTCGTACTCGATTCGCATCTCGACGTCCATGAGCGAACCCGTAAGCTCCGTGTAGCCGTTCTCGTGATCGATCGCCTCGCGAACCCGGTCGTCGTCGATTCGAACAGTGACCGACTCGCAGTACGGCTGGTTTTCGATCGCCTCCGCCATTGCCGTCTCCAGCGACCGGGTGCTGTCGGGACTGACGGGTGTGCCGGCGAACTGGTGATAGAGAGTTCCGAACTTGATGCCGGCCTCGAAGCAGGCCCGCTGGGCGTCCGTTGGCATACCCGAAGCGAAACGCCCACCGCCCTAATAGCTCCCGGACCCGGCGGGGGGTTGTGGCGATCCGGTCACGCTGTGACCCGGCGCGACTGTTCGACGAACGAATGGAAGTTGTCGAACAGTTGCTTCACCTCGCAGGCGGCGGCGTGGTTTTCGGGCGTGATTTCGGCGAGCACGGCGTCGACCGTCTCGTCGCCGAGTCGGTCGCGTTTCCCCTCGGTCACTTCCCGTGCGGTGTCGATGTCGTACTCGGGGTGAAACTGGACGCCCCAGGCGTGGCCCTTCCGGAACGCGTGGATCCCGTACTCGTTCTCAGCGAGCACGCGCGATCCCGGGGGCGGGTCGACGACGACGTCACCGTGGGTGGTAAACGCCGTGAACCGGCGGCCGATCCCCGTGAGGACCGGATCGTCGTCGACGCAGCGCCGGATCTCGTTGTAGCCGATCTCGAAGCCGTCCATCCCGGCGACCCGACCGCCCAGCGCCTCCGCGATCACCTGATGGCCGTAACAGACCCCGAGGATCGGGAGCCCCCGATCGTAAGCGTCGGCGACGTACTCCAACAGCGGCGGAATCCAGGATTCGTCCCAGTACACCGACGACCGCGATCCCGTGACGACGACCCCGTCGAAGTCGAAGACGGCACCGTCGGGGTAGCCGCCGGGAAGCTCCCCGCCGGCGGCGTCGTACTCCACGAGGTCGGCGTTGAGCTCCCGTCGGAAGTTGCGTCGGGTGCTCGCACCGTCGTGTGCGGCGTTCAACAGTGCGAGGCGAGTGTCGGTCATCGACAGCCCGTAGCCGACCGACCCAAAAAGAGGTTGCGCCCGCGGCGGGGATTTGCCGAATCCCGTGACGCCGGAGTGGTGGAGTGTACGTTTCTCGATGTCGGAGTCGCGGTGTGTCCCCCTCACGTCCGTCGATCGTCCAGCCACTCGACCAGCCGATCGTTGACCAGCCGCGAGGCCTCGACGTGTGCGAGGTGGCCTGCCTCGGGGACTGGCTCGTAGACGCCCCGTGGCAATCCCTCCGCGAGCGCACGACCACTGGAGGGCGGACACTGGTCGTCGAGTTCGCCGTGGATCACGAGGGTCGACTGCGTCAGCTCGTAGAGCCGATCAGCAGCGTCGAACTCATCGATTGCGGAACGCTGGGCCTCCCAGACCCGTCTGTCTGCGTCCTCCCGGGCCCGCCACTCCACGATCGAGTCGACGACCTCGGGCTGACGTTCGGGGAACCCCGGCGAAAGCGCAGCCAGAACCGACGAACGAAGCGCCTCCCGGTCGTCCGGCGGCGCCCACAGCGGCTCCGGATCGAACTCCTCTCCCGACGGGGGCGTTCCCAGGACCACGACGCTTTCGACGCGCGTAGAGCGCTCTGCCGCCGACAGCGAGACCATCCCGCCGAGCCCGCAGCCGACCAGGTGGGCCTTCCTGACGCCGGCGTCGGAGAGAATTGCCTCGAGATCGGCAACGAGTTCCGCGAGCCGGTACGGCCCGGGCGGAGCCTCGGAGCTGCCGATTCCTCTCATGTCGTACACGAGACTCTCGTACGGGCCGGCAACCGCGGCGTGTTGCCACCCCCACTGCCAGGCGCCGAAACCGATCTCTCCGACGAACACGACGGTCGGTGCGTCCGGATTGCCGTCCACCTCGTAGTACAGCGACCGTCCCTCGCAGGTGGCGTACGGCACGGTGGGGTCAGTCGGCCGCGAGCAGGTTTTTGAGCACGTCCGGAGCCGACTCCAGGGCCTCGTCGAGCCGGTCGACCTCCGGGCCACCGCCCTGCGCGAAGTCCGGCGGTCCGCCGCCGCCACCGCCGACGCGTCCGGCGAGTTCGGAGACGACTTCGCCGGCGTTCACCCCGGTCCCCTCGGGGACGCCGACGACGAACTGTGCGGATCCGCCGGCGCCCGAGCCGAGTACGGCGATCTTTCCCTCCTCGACCAGGGCGTTCGCGGTGGCGCGAAGCTCGTCCGGGTCGCCGTCGAGCCGCTGGATGACTGCCGGCGTCCCGCCCACGTCGACCTCCTCGGCGTCGGCGCTTGCCCGCAGCTCCGCGAGTTCGCTTTTGAGTTCGTCGATAGTTTTGCCCCGCTGCTTCCACTCCTCGAAGAACCGTTCGGCCGTCTCGGGGACGTCCATCGGATCGACGTCGAGCACCTCGGCTGCGTCCAGCAGGGCGTCCTCGGTGCGCTGGGTCGCCTCGATCGCGGCCGTCCCGGCGGCAAACACCAGCCGCTCGACCCCGTCCTGTACGGGTTCGGTCTTGAGCAGCTTTATCGTCCCGACCTCGCCGGTCCGGGCGACGTGGGTGCCACCACACGCCTGAACGTCCTCGTCGATGTGGATCAGTCGGACGTTGCGTCCCGGCGGGATCCCACCCTGGTACAGGTCGAAGCCGTGCTCTTTTTCTGCCTCGTGACGGTCGGGCCACTCGACTTTCACCCCGACGTTGTCCATCACGATCTCGTTTGCGACCCGTTCGATCTCCGTTTTCTCCTCTCGGGAGATCCGCTCGTAGTGACGGACGTCGAGACGGGAGGAGTCGATCCCCTTCTGGGCCCCGGCCTGCCGGACGTGTTCGCCGAGCACCTGCCTGGCGGCGAACCCGACGATGTGAGTGGCGGTGTGGTGGCGCATCAGCCGGCGGCGGCGGTCGACGTCGATCTGTCCGCGGACGATCTCGCCTTTCCCGGGATCGCCGTCCGCCCTGTGGAGGATCACGCCGTCGTGAATCTGGACGTCCGTGATCTCCACGGTGGCGTCGGCGGTCGAAAGCGTCCCGTGGTCGGCAGGTTGCCCCCCGCCTTCGGGGTAGAACATCGTCCCGTCGAGCACGACGTCGAACTCGCCGTCGACGCGCTCGAACACGTCCAGCACGACGGCCTCGAACTCCGTCCGCTCCTGGTCTTCGTAGTAGAGCCGTTCGGTCTCCGGGAGGTCCTCGATCCGGTCGTCCGTCGCGGTGTCCCGATCGCCCGCCTCCTCTTCGTCGTGGCGCTTGGCGACCAGCGAGTAGAAGTCGTCCGGGACGTCGACTGTCGCCCCCCGATCGGCCGCGATCTCCTCGACCATCTCCGGCTGTATGCCGTGGCTGTCGTACAGCTCGATCAGCTCCGAAAGCGGGATCGGCTCCCCGGTGCCGGCGTACTCGTCGGCGAGTTGCTTGACCTTCCGGGTGCCCCGCTCGAGCGTCCGGCGGTACTTCCGCTCTTCGGTACGGACCATCTCGCGGATCGTGTCGCGGTTCCGGTAGCCGAGCCGCTCGGCCTGCATGTCGACCAGCTCGTCGAGCGGTGCGTCGACGCCGACCCGGTCGACCAGCCGCTTCGTCCGGCGCAGCACCATCCGCGCGAGATACCCCGTCCCGACGTTCGAGGGGACGATCTCGTCGCCGAACATGTACGCCAGCGTCCGGCAGTGGTCAGCAATCGCGTAGATGTCCTCCAGCGGTTCCATCAGCTCCCGGAGTCGACCCACGTCGACGTCGAGTTTCTCGGCGACGTCTTCGCGGGCTGACTCGAGGTCGTCGACGTCGTCGATGTCCATCCGGCCGGCGAGTTTGGCCGCACGGTGGACGAGTTCCTCCTCCTCGGACGTGTGTTCGACGTCGGCGTTGTCCTTCAGGAACGCGATCGCGTCGGGGTAGATCGCCTCGTACACCGTCGGCGTCCCCTGGCTCATCCAGGTCCACCGTTCGAGCCCGTAGCCGGTGTCGACGATGTAGGTGTCCATCTTCGAGTACCGGTTGCCGTCCTTCAGCTCGTACTCCCCGTCTGGGTCCTGCTCCATCGACATGAACACGAGCGTCGCCAGCTCCGCGCCCCGGTAGATCACCTCGATCGCGGGGCCGGCGTTCCCCCCGCCGACCCAGGGGTCCTCGATGTAGGTGATCTCCTCGAGGTTCGCACCCATCGACTCGAAGAACTGGTCGCAGTACCGGACGGTCTCGTCCTTCCAGTACACCTCGCCTTCGTAGGCGTACTCGTCGGGATCCTCGATGTCCTCCCGGGCGTTGAACGCGTGGTGGGCCATCATCTCGAATGCCATCGTGTGCCGGCCCGTCTTGCCCACGTTGTCGATGTCCTGCATCCGGATGCACGGCTGAGAGATGCACAGCGGATTCGCCGGCGGCGGCGTCGTGCCCGAGGTGACCAGCGGCTGGAAGTCGTAGATCGACGCCTGAGTCAACAGGACGTCGTCCCGCCACCGGTTCGCCGCCACGGGGTACGGATCGATTCGTTCGTGGCCGTGCTCCTCGAAAAACGAGAGGAACGCCTCCCGCATCTCCTCGAGGGTGTACTCCCGGTCGAATCCGGGGTTGTCGATGAACGAGTAGTCCTCACACGGCGGCTCGCCACACAGTTCTCGGTCGGGGTCCCGCGTCCAGAAGTGAGCACCGCAGGAGGAACACTCCGTCCGCTGGAACTCTTCCTCCTCGAAGTAGTCGAGACGGTACTCGTCGTCGAGGTCGCTCATTACCCCTTTTTCGCCCGTGATCGATCAAAAGGGTTCCGGGCCGGCGGCGAGTACCCGAACGGAAACTGCAGAGAAAACGGACGAGTCGGCTAGAAGTAGTCGATCGAGGAGGGGAGTTCCAGCTTCATCCCCTTTCGCTCGCGGATCTCCATGATCTTCTCGCGCTGCAGGTTGTCCGCCATCACCCGGAAGCCGGCGTTTTCGGTGTTCCAGGAGGCGCGGCCCTCGGTGGCCGACCGGATGTCGCTCGCGAAGCCGATCATCTCGTCGACCGGGGCGATCCCCTCTACGACCATGAGGTCACCCTCCTGGTACATGTCGTCGACGCGGCCGCGACGGCCCTGGATCTCGCCGGAGGCGGCGCCCATGTGCTCGTTGGGGACGTCGATCCGGACCTGCTGGATCGGCTCGAGCAGGCGGATCTCGCCGTCGATCAGCGACCGGTGGACCGCCTGCCGGACCGCCGGGATCACCTGTGCGGGGCCGCGATGGATCGCGTCCTCGTGCAGCCGGGCGTCGTGCAGGCGCAACAGTGCACCCTGGACGGGCTCTGCGGCCAGCGGACCGTCGTCGAGCGCCTCGACGATCCCCTCGATCACCAGCTCCATCGTCTCGTTGAGGTGCTGGATCCCCTTCGTGTCGTCGACGAAGACGTTCGTGTTGTGGATGTCCTCGACGTTCTGGGAGGTGTCCTTGTCCATGCCACACTCCTGGAGCTGCTCGCGGCGCTCCAGTTCGGGCATGTCCATCGAGATGTTCCCCAGTTTGATCCCCTCGACGATGTCGTCGGCCAGGGGTTCGACCGTGATGTAGAACCTGTTGTGGCGGTTCGGGGAGATCCCCTCGACCTCGTCGCTTGCCTGCTGGGGCTGCTCCCGGTAGACGACGATCGGTTCGCCGGTGATCACCGGGATGTCGTTGTTCCGCTCGATTCTCTGGGTGATCACCTCGAGGTGGAGCTCGCCCTGCCCGGAGATCAGGTGCTCGCCGGTGTCCTCGTTGATCTCGATCTTGATCGTCGGGTCCTCCTTCGACACTTGCTGGAGCACCTCGATGAGCTTCGGCAGGTCGTCCATCTTCTCGGCCTCGACGGATTTTGTGATCACCGGCTCGGAGATGTGTTCGATCGACTCGAACGGCGTCATCTCCACCGAGGAGACGGTCGAACCGGCGATCGCGTCGCGCAGACCCGTCACGGATGCGATGTTCCCCGCCGGGACGCGGTCGACCTCCTCGCGCTCCCCGCCCATGAAGATCCCGACCGACTGGATCCGGTTTTTACCCGCAGTGCCGGAGACGTACAGCTCCTGACCCTTCTCGATCGTTCCGGAGAACAGCCGCCCGGTTGCGATCTCGCCGGCGTGAGGGTCCATCGAGATGTCGGTCACCATGAAGACGACCTCCCCCTCGTCGTCGACGAGCTGCATCTGTTCTGCGAGCTCGAGGGTGTCGTCGCCCCGCCAGATCGTCGGGATCCGTTCGGGCTGTGCCTTCAGCGGGTTCGGGAAGTGCTCGGCGACCATATCGAGCACGACGTCCGAAAGCGGCGACCGCTTGCGGAGCTCGTCGCGTTTGTCGTTGCGCTCCATCTCGATGATGTCCCCGAAGGAGATGCCGGTCTCCTGCATCGACGGCAGCGACACTGCCCAGTTGTACAGCGCGGAGCCGAACGCGACGGTGCCGTCCTCGACGGACACCTTCCAGCCTTCCTCCTCGTACTTCTCCTCGGACATCCCGCGGATGAGCTCGTTGACGTCGGCGATGACGTCCTGGAGGCGCTGTTGCATCTCCTCGGGCCCCTCCTGGAGCTCGTTGATGAGTCGGTCGACCTTGTTGATGAACAGCGCGGGCTTTACGTTCTCCCGCAGCGCCTGCCGGAGGACGGTCTCCGTCTGGGGCATCGTCCCCTCGACGGCGTCGACCACCACGAGCGCACCGTCGACGGCACGCATCGCCCGCGTGACGTCGCCGCCGAAGTCGACGTGGCCTGGCGTGTCGATCAGGTTGATGAGGTGGTTCGTGTCCTGGTACTCGTGGGTCATCGACACGTTCGCCGCGTCGATCGTGATGCCACGCTCCTGTTCGTCCTCCTCGGTGTCCATCGCGAGCTGCTGACCGGCCAGATCCTCGGAGATCATCCCCGCGCCGGCGAGGAGGTTGTCTGTAAGCGTCGTCTTGCCGTGGTCGATGTGTGCGGCGATGGCGATGTTCCGGATGTTCTCCGGTTTGTCCATCAGCCGCTCACACTCTTGTACGATTTTCTTCCGTCGGCCCATTATACAGCGTTATACCGAAAGCAGGGTCAAAAGGGTAGTGTTTCGTCGCAGCGAGAATCCCCGTGCTCGGGTGTGTGAGATGGTCTCGTGAGGGAACTTCCCGAAGAGGCCACGGCGAGGGGAAGAGGCCGGAACTGGGCAGTCGCCCCCCGAGAAAGAGTCATACGTCCACGACCCCTGAAACCGGTACACATGGACGTGCGCGTGCAGGGGAATGCCCCCACGAGTCCGTTCTTGAGCGCGGCCGACGTGTTCGAGACCGAGTACGACCTCGAGAAGCCGGTGGAGGTTCACGTACGCGGGGACCCCGACGAGCGGACCTGGGCAGCACATTATCCCACCCATCACACACTCAACATCTCCGCGACGGCGGCCACGAGCGCGATGGCCCGCGAACTCGCGCTCCACGAGTTCTCCCACATGGCCCGGTACGAACAGGGGCACGCCTCACACCTGCAGTCGACCGAGGAGGCGCTGTTTCTCGCGCTCGCTGGCGAATCCGTCGAGCGCCGGAAGCTCTCCCACTGTTACCAGATCGCAAACCACATGAAGGACATCTACGCCGACGACATCACGCTCAGCCTCGCGCCGGCGGACAAACTGGTGTCGTTTCTGGAGTCACGGCTGGCGGCTGCGGTCGCGGATCGGCCGACCCCGTCGCCCCGACCGGGATCTCGACTCGCGACGGTGGGATCGGATCCGGAGATCACCGCGGTGAACGCGGCGTTCGCGCTGGCGCTCGTCGAGCGTCACGACCTCGCCTCCAGCGAGCACCGGCTGTACGATCTCGCCCGCATCGCCGAAAGCGACGCCCCCTCGATCGACGTGGCCGCGTTCAAACGGCGGTTCCGAACGCTGGGACCGGATCCAACCGAGAGCGGCTACCGCAAGGCGCTCGTGGACGCGACCCGGGCGTACGCCACGGAAAGCGGCGCCTGATCCTGGCGGTTCGACGACTCTTCACGACGGTGTGATCCTCACCAGCCGATCGTCGCCCTCCTGCGGGAAGGCGTCGCTCGCCCGCCCGTCCCGGTTCGACGTGACCGCATACAGCGTCCCGTCGGGCCCCTGTTCGACGTGTCGGATGCGTCCGAGTTCACCGTCGAACACCGAGTGGGCGACCGCCTGCCAGTCCGGGTCGAGCCAGTCCTCGTCGTACCGGGTACCTCCTTCGGCGTCCGGTTCGGGTCCGTCGGCCGGCGACAGCGTCACGACGAACAGCTGTTCGGAGCCGAGCCCGCCGACCAGCAGTCGATTGCGCAGCGACGACACTGCCTCCCCCGTATAAAATACTGCCCCCGCCGGCGCCCAGGTGTCGGACGGACCGCTGTTGATGACGGGACGATCGAAGTCAGTGTCCGGATACTCGTCGCCGTCGCGAGCCTCGGGAAACCCGTGGTTCTCCCCCGGCGACAACACGATGATCTCATCGCGAGCGTGCGGACCGTGTTCGGAGATGACCGGCGTTCCGTCCGGCAGGAATGAAATCCCCTGGGCGTTCCGGTGGCCGTAGGTGAACACCCGGGGGTCGGCACCCTCACCGAGGTCCGGGTTGTCCTCCGGGGCGGAGCCGTCGGGTTCGATCCGGAGTATCTTCCCCGCGAGCGAGCCGGGGTTTTGTGAGTGTTGTTCCGGCGACCCGGCGTCGCCGGTCGCGATCCACAGGTAGTTTTCGGGACCGAACGCGATCCGGCCGCCGTTGTGGATCCGATCACCGGGAACGCCCTCGAACACCGTCGTGTGGGTTTCGGCCGGATCGTCGACACTCACGTCGTAGTAGGCCAGGCGGTTGCGCTCGCCGCCGTGGCCGTCGTAGGTGTAGTAGACGTACAACAACGGGACGTCGGGATAGTTCGGGTGAACCGCGATTCCCATCAGGCCACCCTCACCGCCGCCGGCCCACCAGCCGCCCTCGTCCCCGACGTCGATCGCCTCCGCGTCGACGACGTCGTCGGGTTCGGCGATAGCCTCGACCGTCCCCGCGTCGTACCGGAGGATCCGGCCGGGGCGTTCCGAGACGAACAGCTCGCCGTCGGGCGCGAACGCGAGGTCCCACGGGATCTCGAGCCCCTCGACGAGCGTCTCGACGTCGTACTCGCTTTCGGGCGGCTCCGCCGGCGGCTCCCACTCCGGATCGTAGCCGTCCCAGGAATCGATGTCGTGGTCGACCGAGAGGTCGTACTCCGCCTCGACCGGATCGGGGTCGGTTGCCTCCTGTGGTTCGTTGGCTTCAGGATCCTCGTCACTGCCGGGATCGTCTACGTCCAGACAACCCGCCCCAACGACCATCGAACCGACACCCAGAGCCGAGAGGGCTCGACGACGCGTCAATCGTTCCATGGGAGCACACGGACGCCCGGCCACTAACGTGTTACTCTGTGGAGACAGGAAGACCGACCGATTGGATCAAAAAACTCGACAGGGAAATGGAAAATTAGAGAAGAGATCGCTGCCCGAACTCGAAGTGGGGAATTACCTGGCTGCGGCGGCGACCCGCTCCCGTTCTTCCTTCTGGGAGATCGGGTACGCCTGGACGTCGTAGTCGGCTGCGCCGATGAGCTGCGTCGCCAGCGCCTCCGCCGCCGGTGTCGGCGACTTGAACGTGGCGTTCTTGACGCCTTCGGCGATGAACTTCAGCGCCTGGTCGACCCGGCGCTGGGGCGCGACGTCGACCGCCTTCGGAACGGAGATCCCGCCGTATTTCAGCCGGACAGTCTCCTCCCGAGGGGCGGCGTTCTCGACGGCGCGCACGAGCACCTGTACCGGGTTCTCCTCGGTGCGCTCGTGGACGATCTCGAGGGCGTCGCGAACGATGTTGAGCGTCTGCTGTTTCTTGCCCGTGTTCTCCTCGGTCTGCATCAACCGGTTGATGAGGCGCTCGACGATCGAGATCTCGCTTTTCTCGAACTGCTTCGACGAGTGACGGCCCATCGTGTGCGCCACCGGCGTGACGTTGATGTACCGCTGCGTGCTCGGATCCGAGTACTCGATGTCGCTTACGTCCCAGACGCCGAACAGCAGCGCGTTCGACGATCCACCCGACTCCTCGGTCTCCTCCTCTTCGGCGTCGACTTCCGCCTCGGGTTCTGACTCTGACTCGCTCATTATCGCACCGGTTTCTCCGCGTTACCGCGAACGAGTTCGATCATCGATACGCCGTTGACCTTCTCGACCTTGTAGTTCACGCCCGAGAGGTCGCCCATCGCGCGACCCTTCGCGCCGCCGATCCCGGCGATCGTGACCTCGTCGTGCTCGTCGATAAAGGAGATCGCGCCGTCGCCCGGACAGAAGGCGGTGACCTGCTTGCCGTTCTTGATCAGCTGGACGCGAACACACTTTCGGATCGCGGAGTTCGGCTGCTTTGCCTCGATGCCGACCTTCTCGAGGACGATCCCGCGTCCCTGCGGGGCGCCCTCGAGCGGATCGGACTTCTTCTTGAGCCCGCGCTCGCGCCGAGCGTACTCGGAGTCGGACCAGCGTCGCTTCTGCCGGTCCTTCTTGAGCTTGCGGGCGGCGTATTTGCCGTTCGCCATTGTACACCCGAATTCTCCGTGGAACTACTTAAGCACCGTCATTCGGGGGCGACGAAACGGATCGAGCGGCTAGTAGCGGTGGCTATAAAGCGATCTGAGTCGGTTTCGCGGACTCGACAAGGTAGAAACGACGCCAGCTAACGGCCGCCGAGGTTCCGAACGCGCCACAGAGGCTGTCGTTCCCGAATCGGGGCTGTTGCCGTCTTTCCCTTCGGGAGACGTTACTTTCCCTTCGGGAGACGTTATCAGGCGCGGTAACTTGACAATCATCTATAAATGTTCCCGCAAATACCGACGAAACGGGACAACCGACGTCCCGGGGTACGACGGCATGACAGACACCGACGCGCGAGGGGAGACGGACCACGAGGATGAAGACGAGATCGGCCGACTGTTTCCGTTCGAGGAGGACCCCGAAGATCCGGAACCCGACGCCGACGCCGACGCCGACGATTCCGAGGCGGACGAGGGTTCCAAACAGGATACCGACAGCACCAGCGAGACGCAAGGTGACGCCGCCGACCGGAGTTCCACCGCCGACCCCCCGGTCCATGGTGGAGCCGACGGTGAGCTGGATCTGGACGGGGACGTCGAACTCGGCGAGGAAACGCTCGGCCCCGTACCCGAATCCGGACCGACCAGTTCCCCGGGAGAGGAGTTCGATGGCGACCTGTCGACACTCGAGGACGACGCCCGAATCGAGAGAGAACAGCCGCCGGAACAGCCTGCTGGCAACCGGCTCTCGACGGGTATCGAACCGCTCGACCGACAGCTCGACGGCGGGATTCCGCCCGGCCGACTCGTCACGTTCGTCGCGCCACCCGACGCCCAAAGCGAGCTCCTGATAAAGGAGTTGGCCACCGAACGAAACACGCTGTACCTGTCGACGATCCGTCCGCGCTGGGAGATCGAAGAGGAGCTCAGGGATCACATCCAGCGAAATCACGACTCGGGCGACGCACGGGACGCCCGGATCAAACAGCTTCCCACGGACGCGAGGATCGAGACCGCGCGGACGTACATCGACGATCTCGAAAACCGGTCGCTTCTGATCGTCAACGCCGCAAACGAGCTCGAAAACGAGGCCGAACACAGGTACGCCGAGTTCCTGAACGCAGTCAAGGAGGCGCTGTGGGACACCGCGAGCATCGGCCTGTTCTATCAGATCAAAGACGAGCAGTCCCCGCCGGGTCGGACGATCACGCTGCGCCGGTCAGATCTGGTGTGGGAGCTGCACAAATCCATGCAGAACACCGGGATCGACAACTACCTCGAGGTGTCGAAGTTCCGCGGCGGCAGCGCTCTCGACGATCCTCTCAAGCTCAAACTCACCGACGAGGTCGAAATCGACACCAGTCGCGACATCGCCTGATAATGGGTATTGTAGTGATATACCGGCCGAGAATACTCAGTACGAGTGGCGTTTCCTCCGACCGCTGAGACGGTTCCCGATCAGTCGCTATCGCCGTCTTCTTCGCGGGCGTCTTCGACCCACGCCGGTTCTGGCAGCGTCGTCTCGCCGACTTCGAGGTACTCGCTAGTTTCGACGACGTGTACGTCCTGTCCGTCCGTTTCGCCATCGAACTCCTGGGTGAGTTCACGAATGATACCTCGTTCGTCGACGACGAGCGTCGCTTCGCCGTCTGTCACCGTCCCGGGAACGTCCCGGTCGCCCTCGAAGTCGGTTCCGGTGAACTGATAACAGGTCAGCTCCCCGCACTGCTGTGTCTCCTCGAACGTGAAGCTCCACTCGGAAATCGCCCCCGTTCCGGTACGTGCGTCGGAGCGCATCTCCGCTGTGAACTCGTCGGTCGACCGGTCGATCGAGTCGACGGAGTACTGGGTATCATCGCCGGCGATTTCGCGCACGTACATGGTGTCGCCCTCGGTGTAGAGAGTCAGCTGCTCGGGCGTGTCGCGGAACTCGTTGTCGAAGAGCTGCCGTTCGTGCTCGAGGTTCCAGGCTGTGTCGAGCGTCTGGTTTTCGAACCACGGGATCGGGTGATCCTCGCCGTCGTGGGACGTGGCGATCTCGGAGGCGACGGTGAAGCTTCCCGCGTCCATCACTGCCTCTATGTGCGCCCCCTCGAGCGCGTCGGCGTCGAGTTCGCCGTCTTCGATCCACGGCTGCTCTTCGGCCGCAGACTCGTCGTCCGTCTCGCCCGGCTCGGTCGCCGGCGTGTCGGTCGGTTCAGTCGGCGTCGCGTCCGGGTCGTCGCCCGGCGCGAGCGCGGTACAGCCCGCGGTGACCAGCAGAACTGCGACCGCGAGAATTGCAATCGTTCGTCGCATGGCTCGTCTGCGGGGCCCCCGGTACAAAATCGCAGCGATCACAGCTGCCAGTCAACTGCTCCGGGGTCACCCCCCGAGGCACGCTCCCTGTTATCTCTGTAGAAACCGCTCCCCGGAAAAACGGCGGGTCGGGCTCCAGCTACGTGAGCTGGACGTCGTCGACGTCGTGATGCCGCCCCGCGAGCCGGCGTGCCGCCTCGATGTTCCGCCCGTCGGTGCCGATCGCGACCCCGCGGTCGGCCGGCTCGACTTCGACGTACGCCACCCGATCGTTCTGCTCGGAGATCGTCACGCCCCTCACCGCTGCCGGTGCGAGCGCGTTCGCCACGAACGCCTCCGGCGTCTCGGCGTACTCGACCAGCTGGACCTGCCGCCCCAGCTCCGCTTGCACGCGATCGACTGTCCGGCCGCCCGGTCCGATCGCCTCGCGCATCTCACCGGGCGGGACGACAAACACCAGACGGTCCTCCTCGACCAGGCAGTCGCGCGGCGCAACCCCCGTCAACTCGTCGAAGCGACCGATGTACCTGCGTGCCGCATCCGAGAGGGTCACCCGCATCGCCGATCAGTCGTCCGACCTGGGGGCGGAGCCGCCAGTCGTCCCCATCCGGAGATCGACGTCGCCGGTGCCAAGCGAGATCGGCTTGCCGACGATGACGTTCTCGATGACGCCGTCGAGTTCGTCGCGCTCGCCGTGGATCGCAGCGTCGAGCAGGTGGTTCACCGTCACCTCGAACGCCGCCCGGGCGAGCACGGAGTCCTTCGAGCCGGAGATGCCGTGGCGACCGATCGACTCGATCGTACCCCGGTTCGTCATGATGTCTGCCACCAGCATCAGGTGCCTGACGTTGACGTCGCCCAGCCCCTGCTCTTCGAGGGTGGTGTTCGTCTCGTTGATGATCGCCTCGCGGGCCGCCTCGACGCCCAGCGTCCGGTAGATCTCGTGGATGTTGTTACACGTCGTCCGGGTCGGATCGACGCCCTCGATTTCGAGGACGTCGCCGAACGCCGACCCCTCGGTGTAGAGGACGAACTCCTCGCCGTCGTCGGTCTCCTCCTTCCGGATGACGACGCGGTCGACCTCCTCGATCCCCTTGAAGACGACGTCGCGCAGCTGTTCGACCAGCTGGAGCAGCTGTCGATAGGAGGGGCTCGGCGGGCCGAACTCGACCAGCGTCCCCTGCTGGCGGGTGTCGACTCCCAGCGCGTCTTCGATCGTCTCGGCGATCTCTTCTGCCACGACGTTCGGGTCGTCGTAGGTCGGCCAGCGCTCCAGCAGCGTCTCCTCGTTGAGGTCGATCTGGACGAGCATGTCGGCGACGTTCGTCGAGACGTCCCCAAGCGCGAGGATCTTCGTCGCTTCGATCGACCACACCACCTCGTGGGCTTTGTCGCGGTTGTCCGCGTACTCGCCCTCGAGATAGACGGTCATCATCGGCGTGTCGGGGGTCTTCCGGGCGTCCACCAGCTCGATGAGGCGTGGCAGGCCCTGGGTGACGTCGATCTCGGCGACGCCGGCGTAGTGGAAGGTGTTCATCGTGTTGTGCGTCACGACGCCTTCCGCGGTGGTGAACGTCTCCAGGCCCTCGACGGAGAGGTCGTACACGTACTCGTGCCCGCTGGTGACCGGCTCGATCGACTCGATCCGATCCCAGGCGACAGTTTCGGCATACTGGTCGACATTTGCGGTCGGCGACGCAGCCACACCGCCGTCAGTCAACGTCTGTTCGGATTCGAAATCTGTGAAATCGGCACGTGCGATTTCCGGATCGAACTCGCCGACGACAGGGAGCTCCTCGCCTTCCTCAAGGGAGTCGCCGGCTACCGGCACGATCTCATCGTTCTCTTTAATCACGAACGAGTGGGCCTTCGTCGCCCGAATCGTTCGGCCGGATTCGAGTTCGAACTCCAGCAACTCGTCGGGAGTCTCGTGTCGACTGACTTCCTCGACAGCTTTCCACCGCACCTGTTCGTCTTCACCGAGGCTCAGTGCTTCCATGCCATCGGGGGCCAGCGCAACTTCGTGTCCGTCAAACGTTCGCGTCTCTCCGGACTCCATGACGTCGTCGACGAGCGTTCCGATATCGACGATGTCGGTCTCACCGTCCTGTCGGACGATTATCCGTTCATCGGCCGGGACGCTCATCTGCGTTCCCGGCTCCCCGATCGACTGGGCGCTGACGGTTCCCACTGGATCGAGCGGATCGACCCGCGTCTGGCGGTAGCGGTTCTCGACCGCTTCCGCGATATCGCTCGCCTGTTCGATGCTGACCGAGCCGTACTCGCCGGCCTTCCGGTCGATGGTCGCGTACACCTCGTCTTTGAGGCGACGCGGGAGTTCGGTGTCCTCGACGATCGCCTCCATGTCCTCGGTGACGTTGGGGTAGTCGGCTTCAGTCATCGGATTCCACCTCCGTATCGAGGCCCTGTGCTTTGTCCAGGCCCGGACCGGCGTACTCCGAGAGGTTCGTCGGCGGCTCCCGGCGACCCAGGAACTCCTCGCGCTCCTCCTCGGAGTCGAACTCCGCTTCGAGCACCCTGTCTGCGATCTGGTCGACGTCGATGTCGTTGTCCTCGCTGGAGGAGACCCGCACCGGGGAGGTGCCGTCCTCGCCGAACTCGAACTGGACGATCGTGTCCGAGGTGTCCCGGACGGTGCCGTCGTACTGCGCCTCCAGTTCCGAGAGTGCGTTGATCAGCCGGCGCTGCAAGTAGCCGGACTTCGAGGTCCGAACCGCCGTGTCGACCAGCCCCTCGCGGCCGCCCATCGCGTGGAAGAAGAACTCCTTGGGCGTGAGCCCGCCCCGATAGGAGTTCTCGACGAAGCCGTGAGCGTCCGCCGAGAGGTCGTTCGGCTCGAAGTGCGACAGCGTCCGGTCCTCGTAGCCGCGATTGATCCGCTCGCCGCGCACTGCCTGCTGGCCGACACAGCCGGCCATCTGGGTGAGGTTGAGCATCGAACCGCGGGCGCCGGACTGGGCCATCACGACCGCCGGGTTGTCCTCCGTAAAGTGCTGTTCGGCGATGTCGCCGGCGGAGTCGCGTGCCTTGCCCAGCGTCTGCATGATCTTCATCTCCAGCGTCTCGTCGACCGTCCGGCCGGGAAGGCTCTCGAGTTCCCCGACCTGGTACGTTTCGATGAGCTCCTCGACCCGGTCGTAAGCGCTTTGAATCGCCTCGTTGACCTGCTCTTCGGCCTGCTGTGGGATCGACTCGTCGTCGATCCCGATCGAGAAGCCGAAGTGCATGATCGCCCGCATCGCCAACGCGGCGACCTCGTTCACGAACACGCGGGCGCGGGTCTCCCCGTACACCTTGGTGATGGTGTCGACGATCTCGCCGCCGAACTCGCCGACCCCCTCCGAGTCGATCGTCCCCTCGAGCAGCTCGCCGTTCTCGATGACGACTGTGTCGCCGGCCTCGCTCGTGAACTCCATCGTCAGGTCGTCGGGGAGCAGCAGCGAGAAGATGCTCCGGCCGGTCCAGTAGGACCCCTGCTCGTTTTCGCCGTCCGGCTCGGGGAGGTCGTCGATCCGGGTCGCACGCAGCAGGTCCAGCGCCTGCGTCTCCGTGAACTCCGGATCCTCGTGGGTGAGCAGATACATCCCGGAGATGTGGTCCTGGATCGCCCCGATAATGTTCTCGCCGAACCGGGGGCTGAGGATCTGCTCTTGAACCCGCATCAGTACCCGCGCCTCCGCGCGGGCCTCCTCGTTTTGCAGCGCGTGCATGTTCATCTCGTCGCCGTCGAAGTCGGCGTTATAGGGTGGGCAATTGCTTCCGACAAATTCGTTCGTAATAAACCGGTGCGCGTCGTCAACCGTGGTGACGTCGTACACGCGTTCTTCGGGGACCTCCTCGATCGCTGAGATCGGTTCCCGGATTAGACCTTCGCTCTCGTCGACGACGCGGTCGCTCTTCCAGACGTCATACCCCGGGAAGTCGTTCGCTCGCGGCTGAACGATGTCACGCTGTCGCCAGCGCCTCACTCGCTTCGGATCCACGTCGTGCTCTTCGGCGAGTTCGGTTAGCTCCCCGTATTCCCCGTTCGCGGTGCGTGCAGCCGTCGCGATCCTCGCGAGCCGGTCGAGTTCGTCGATCTTCTCCGATAGATACGCGTACGCGAAGCGTGCCTCCGCGTCGGCTGCCCGGTTGTACGTATAGCCGATGCGGCCAAAGAGGTTCCGAAGCGCCTCCTGTCCGGCGTCGAGTTCGGCCGATAGCGTCGTCGAGATGGACCCGTCAACGCGCCGGTTTCCGTCGTCCTCGCGGACGTTCGAGATGCGGGTTCCGAACTCCTCAAGGAGTTCGTTCACGTCCCCGATGAACCGGCGTCCGGAATCGAACACATCGTCGGTCTTGGCGACTTTGAAGACGGGCTGTTTGAACAGCTTCGATCCTCGCGGTGCCGGTGTCGAGAGTTCGGCGCCGAAGTACGCACTGAGGAAGTTCCGCTTGACGGCTTTCGGGCCGGTCATAACCCAGTCGGGAACGGTGAACTCTGCGGTCGTCTTGTCCCCGGCCGGCACACCCAGCGCGGCCATGAACGTGGCCAGGGGCTTGCTGCGAAGTTCCATCGCGTAGCCGCCCCCGGACACGTCGACCGTCGAACCGTCGGCCGCGACGATCTGTGCTTCGTTTTCCTTGTACCGGGGGTCCTCGGGTTCGAAGCCGAGGCGTTCGAGATCCATCCGGATCTCCCCCAACTCCTCTCGAGGGGCCCGGAAGATCAGTCGGGCACGGTGTCCGTCGAGTTCCAGCGTCCCGTCACCGAACAGATGGCCGATCAAACGGGCGGCGGCGACCCCATTCCGTGAGTGAACGTCGAACGGGAGCAGTCCCTCGAGGTTCTCGAGAGTGTACTCGAGATACGTTTCCGGGGGGGCAGCGGCCCGGATGTCCCCCTCGGTTATGGCGGTCTGTTCCCGTGCGTCGGGCTCGAACTCGGGGAGGTCGATCGGACGCCGAACCAGGCGGTCGCCTTCCGACAGTTCTTCGACTCGAACGAGGCCGTCGGGCGTCTGGAGCGGATGGTCCGACGTGGCGACGATCTCGCCGCCCGACGCCGTCTCGATCCGATTGACGCTAGCCCCGTAATCGCTCGGTCGAAGCGACCAGAAGTCCTGCAGGCCAGTCCCCCTGAGTTCGCCGTCCCCGGGATCGTACGTAGAGACGACCTCCTCGTTCCAGTCGTTCTCGAGGTTCTCGATCCGACGTTCGTAACCGCCACAGTCGACCCGCGTATCCCCGGCCACGCACACAGTCGTGTTGAGCCGGAACGTCTTGTACGGCATCACCACGACCTCGTGAGCCATGATCGACATCCGGTGCAGCGACGGCTGCCGGTTGAAGATCACGATGTCGCCGTCGACCAGGTGACGGTTGACCTCCCAGTCGACTTCGACCTTATCGGCGAGTTCCTCGCAGTTCTTCTCGGTGACCTTCAGCCGACGACCGTCCGGCCGTCGGACGTAGTTCGCACCGGGGTGGTCTTCGGGACCGTTCCTGACGTACTGTCTGGCCCGGTCGAGGTTCCGTTCGGTCACGTTCATCGTCTGGGTCATCTCCTTTGCGACCCGGTCCGGAACGCCGACCTCGTTCAGCGAGAGGGTCGGGTCCGGCGAGATGACCGTCCGGGCGGAGAAGTTCACGCGCTTGCCGGACAGCGAGCCCCGGAAGCGCCCCTCCTTGCCCTTCAGTCGCTGAGAGAGCGTCTTGAGGGGGCGACCCGACCGGTGACGTGCCGGCGGCGTGCCGGAGATTTCGTTGTCGATGAACGTCGTGACGTGGTACTGGAGCAGTTCCCAGAGGTCCTCGATGATGAGCTGTGGCGCGCCGGCCTCGCGGTTCTCCATGAACCGCTGGTTGATCCGGATGATGTCGACCAGCTTGTGGGTGAGATCGTCCTCCGAGCGCTGGCCGTTGTCTAGCGTGATCGACGGCCTTGCGGTCACCGGCGGTACCGGCAACACGGTGAGGATCATCCACTCCGGCCGGGAGGTCTCGGCGTTGATCCCGAGCACCTCGAGGTCCTCGTCCGGGATGTCCTCGAACCAGTCGCGGATGTCGGAGGGCATCAGCTTGTTCATGTCCTCCTCGGTGAGGTCCACGTCGAGTTCTTTCTCCAGGCTCCGACGGTCCTCCTTCCGGGGGCGGAACTCGCCAGAGAGGATCTGATTGACCCGTTCGAGGGCGATGTCCGTTTCTTCGGCGAGCTCCTGGGGCGAGATCCCGCGGTCGTCCTCGTCGTCGGGATCGGGCTGCATCGCGTCGGCGATGCGCTCGGAGTAGTTCCCGGCCAGGACGTCCTGGACCTCGTAGTAGGTCGTGGGCTTTTCGTGTTTGATGTCCGCCTGCGGCGACCCACAGTGGGGACAGCGACTTGCCTTGCGAGCCTGCCGCACCGCCGCTTTCAACACGTCGTTGGGGTCGTTCCCCAGCTCCCGAGTCCGTTCGAGTTTCTCGCGGAACTCCTCCATCTCGTCGGGCATCAACGCGAGCCGTCCACACTCCCTGCAGGTCGACCGCAGGAGCCGGCGGATCAGCTTCGCGAATCCGACGTGGATCACCGGCGCGGCGAGTTCGATGTGTCCGAAGTGGCCGTTACAGGAGCCGGAGTGTTTGCCGCAGGTGCGACACTCCAGACCCGGATCGATGACGCCGAGACGGGGGTCCATGAGCCCCATGTCGATCGGGTAGCCGTCGTCGTCGTACGTGTCCGCCGTGATGACCTTCGTCGCGGACATGTCCCGATACGTCTCCGGATCCATCAGTCCGAAGCTGATTCCGCCGATCGTTTTGGGTGATTGCATTGCCATGTTAGACTGCGTCCTCCAGTTCGAGCTTCGGCCGGATGCCGAGCGCCTTCATCTCGTCGAGCAGGAGCTTGAACGCGTAGCTCACCTCGATCTCGTGGATGTTGTCGTCGTTGCCGGTGATCGGATCGTACACGCGGCGTTGCTCGACGTCCTCGACGGCGACCATCCCCGTGTCCGCGGAGACGTACACGTCCTCTCTGTCAGAGGAGTCGAGCAGCCGTTCCTTCAGCGCCATCGCGGCGCCGTGCCCGATGAGCACCTCACGTTCCATCTCGCCGACGCGCAGGCCACCCTCCCGGGCGCGCCCCTCCGTCGGCTGGCGGGTGAGCACCTGCACCGGCCCGCGGGAACGGGCGTGCAGCTTGTTCGAGACCATGTGGTACAGCTTGTGATAGAAGATGGTCCCGACAAAGATCTCCGCCTCGATCTTCTCTCCGGTGACTCCGGAGTACATGACCTCCTTTCCGCTGGAGTCGAAGCCGTGCTCCTCGAGCGCCTCGCGGAGTTCCTCTTCGTCCTCGCCCTGGAACGGCGTCCCGTCGACGCGGCGGCCCTCGAGGGATCCGACCTTGCCCCCGAGCATCTCCAGCACGTGGCCGACCGTCATCCGAGACGGAAGCGCGTGGGGGTTCAAAACGAGGTCCGGCACCACGCCCTCCTCGGTGAACGGCATGTCCTCCTGTGGGGCGAGGTGACCCACGACTCCCTTCTGTCCGTGTCGCGAGGCGAACTTGTCCCCGAGTTCGGGGATCCGCTCGTCGCGTACCGACACCTTCGAGAGTTTCGAGCCGTCCTCGCCCTCCATCAGGGTGACGGTGTCGACCACGCCGTCCTCGCCCGATCGCATGGTCACACTGGTTTCGCGCCGTTTCTGCGGGGAGAGCCCGCCCATGTCGTCGGGCTCCTCGAGGAACCGCGGCGGCGACGTCTTCCCGAGCAACACCGAGTTCTCGTCGACCGGCGTCTCGGGGTTGACGAGGCCGTCCTCGTCGAGATGGGTGTATGCGTCCTCTCCGCGTGCGCCACGGACGTCCTGACTGGGGATCTCGAAGCGGTCCTCCTGCCCGCCGGGGTAGCGGCGTTCCTCGCCCTCGTAGGTCCGGAAGAAGTGCGACCGGGCGAGCGCGCGGTCGACAGATCCCTTGTTCATCACCAGCGCGTCCTCGATGTTGAACCCCTCGTAGGACATCACGGCCACAACGAAGTTCTGGGCTGCGGGCCGCTTGTCGAAGCCGATCTGATCGCTCGTCTGGGTGTTCACCATCGCGAGCTGCGGGTAATGCAGGAGGTGCTGGCGGGTGTCCGGACGGATCCGGTAGTTCGCCGCCGGCAGGCCCAGCGACTGTTTCATCATCCCTGCCCCCATCGTAATACGGGGCGATGCGTTGTGCTCTGGGTAGGGGATCATTCCGGCGCCGATCCCGAAGATGAGCTGCGGGTCGACCTCGAGGTGAGTGTGTTTCGGCGTTAGCTCGTCCTCGTCGACGGCGACGTAGATGTCCTCCTCCTCCTCGGCGTCGATGAACTCGACGTAGCCGCGTTCGACGAGGTCCTCGAAGTCGATGTCGCCGCGTTCGAGCGCCTCGACGTGTTCCTCCTCGAGGAGGGGTTCGCCGTCCTCGACGACGATGAGTGGCCGTCTCGCCCGACCGGCGTCGGCGTTGACGATGACCTCCTTGGTTCGGGGATTGACCGAGACGTTCACCATCCGGGAGATGTCGCCGCGGCGGCGCGCCTCCCTGATTCGTTCTGCGAGCTGTTCGGGGTCGGGATGTGTTCCGACCAGACTGCCGTTGACGAAAACTTTCGCGTCGCGTGCCTGAGCCATGTTGTTGTAGTTAGTCGTCCGCCGTCGTTCGTTCGACGCCCTCGATTCCCGGGATCTCCTGGACCCCCATGGACGCCAGTTCCCGTTTGAGCCGCTGTTCGTCCTCGACGTTCTCCGACAGCTCCATCGCCTGCGCGAAGTTCTTCACCAGCCCACAGTTGGGGCCCTCGGGCGTTTCGGAGGGACAGATCCGTCCCCACTGTGTGGCGTGCAGGTCCCGTGCCTCGAAGTGGGGCTGTGAACGGGACAGCGGGGAGCGAAGCCGACGGAGATGCGAGAGAACGCCCATGTAATCGGTCCGGTCGACGAGCTGGGAGACGCCCGACCGGCCCCCCACCCAGTTACCCGTCGCGATCGGGTGTTCGAGCCGCTCGGTCAGGACGTCGGAACGGACGACCGTGCTGACCGTGAGGTTCCGGTTGCGCATGTTCGCCCGTTCGAGCTGGTATTTCACGTCGCGAGCGAGCTTGTTCAGCGCCGTCCGGAACAGGTCGGTCATCAGGTCTCCGGAAACCTTCAGCCGCTTGTTCGCGTAGTGGTCCTTGTCGTCGGCCTCCCGACGGCCGAGCGCAAGCTCGAAGCAGGCCTCCGCCATCCGGCAGAGGTAGTACGCCTTGTTGATCCGGACGTCCTCCTCGTCGACGCCCTCCTCGTGGAGATGCGGCAGCAGATACCGGTCGATTACGTAGTTGGCCCGCTTGAGCTGGTAGTTTTTGCCCTGGCCGGATGCGACGCGCTTGCCGAGCGTTTCGATGGCCTCCTCCTCGGTCTGGACTTCCGCCTCCTCCAGGTTCTCCAGCATGAACTTCACGATTTCCGGGTCGTCGGAGACCCGGTGAACGATCTCCTCGTCGGACTCGAGCCCGAGGGCGCGAACGAGCGTCACAAAGTTGATCGAGCCGGACACGGAGGGGAACGACACCTCGAGGATGCCGTCTCGGGTCCGTTCACACAACACGAGCGCGCGGTACCCGCGGCGCTGTGAGAACGTCTTCGCGACCTGGATCTCGTCGCCGTACTTGGTGTCGTACTCCGCGAGGATCTTGTTCGGCGCGAGGTCCTCGCTGGTCATCAACACGCGCTCGGAGCCGTTGACGATGAAGTAGCCGCCGGGATCGACGGGGTCCTCGCCGATGTCGATCCGTTCGGTTTCGGAAAAGCCCGCCATGTTGCACTTCTTCGATCCGACCATGATCGGCATCCGGCCGACCTTCGTCTCCGTGGAGTCGACGACGGTCTCCGGCTCCTCCTCGCCGCCGCGGACGATCGACATCTCCATGAACACCGGCGCGGCGTAGGTGATGTTCCGAAGACGTGCCTCCTGGGGGTACAGCAGTTCCTCGCTGCCGTCCGCCTCGCGCACGCGGGGGGTCGCAACCCGGACGTCGCCGAGTTCGACGTAAACGGGCTCTTGTCCCTCCTTGTCGCCGATGTCCGTGTCGATCGTCTCTTTCTCGTCGACGACCTGCTGCATCCCCCGGTCGAGGAAGTTGTTGAACGACCGGAAGTGGTGTTCGGCGAGCCGTTCCTCCGAGAAATACTCCCGCGAGATGACGCGTCTGTCCTGTCTGTTCATTCAACCACCAGTCGATACACGACTGCTCGGTCCGTCGTTCGGGAGTCCCGAATCACTTTCACCACGTCGCCGGGCTCTGCACCCTCGGGCAACGCGGGATCTGTACGCTTGATCTTGGGCAAATTCGTCTTCCGGACGTTGTACTCCTCGAGGACTTCCTCGACCGTCGAGGGATCATCGAGGAGAACGTGCTCCGGGACGAGTTCGTGTTGGCTTACGTCTACCATGGGTCTGGCTCGCTGTGGGGAGAAGCGGTCACGAGATACTACAGTCGATTAACAGGGCCACTCATTTAAGCGTTGCCAACCGCGACAGAAACGACCAGCTCATCGGACCGCGACGTGACAACTCGAAACATGAATGCGATAGGTAAAAAAGGTGACGCCGAACGCCCCGTTCGGACGGCGTCGTGGCGTCGTACTGCCGGAATCCGGAGGGAACGTTTTAAGCTCGCCCCAGCGAGCATCCGATACATGGCACGAGGCGAGCTGGAAACCGTTCCCGAAACGGAAGGAATATTTTACTACGATACGGGCATGTACGACGCCGACGAGTACGGATCGGTGTACGTCGTCGACGCCGAGGAGCCGGCCGTGATCGACACCGGCATCGGAACGAACCGCGAGGGACTGTTCGACGCGATCGAGGAGGCGCTCTCCGGGCGCGACCCGGCGTACGTCCTGCCGACACACGCCCACCTGGACCACGCTGGCGGTGCCGGCTATCTCGCCCGACGATATCCGGACGCGACCGTGCTCGCCCACGAACGGGCGGTCCCACACCTGATCGACCCCGAGCGCCTCGTCGAGGGAACGAAGGCCGCCGTCGGCGACCAGTGGAACTACTACGTCGAACCCGCCCCGGTCCCGGAGGATCGGATCGAGGGACTCGAAGACGGCGACGCCGTCGATCTCGGCGATCGGACGATCGACGTCCACGAAGCGCCCGGCCACGCCCCCCACCAGGTCGTCTTTCACGACCGGACGGCCGACGCGGTGTTCACCGGCGACGCCGCCGGGATCTACGTTCGCGACACCGACGAGATCAGGGTTACCTCCCCGCCCCCACAGTTCCACGCCAAACAGTGTATCGACGACGTCAAGCTGATCCAGACCCTCGAGCCCGAACTGCTCTGTTTCGGCCACTTCGGACCCCGAGAGTACGACGAAGGGCTGCTCGACGAGTACAAGCGATCGCTCGTGGAGTGGGTCGAAGCAGTCAAACAGAAACGCCGCGAACTCGGCGACGACGATGCCGTGATCGACCACTTCGTAAAGTACGCCAGCATCGTCGACGCCTGGGGTGAAGAGAAGAGCCGCGCGGAAGTCAGGCTGAACACGCGGGGCGCAATCGCGTATCTGGAGTACGTCGGCGAGGACGCCTGACTGCTCCCGAGGAGGAGTAGCGACGGAAGATAAACAGAAAACAGCCCAATTGTTTATTATAGATGAGCGAGAGTTTCCGAGCATGGACTGGAAAGGAGCCGAAGAGACGTACGAGAGTCCCGTACTCGGGACGGAAACGATCCCTCGAACGTTCGAGGAGAGCGTTTCACGGAACGCCGAACGGGTCGCTCAACGATACAAGGGCGGGGTGTACGACCGATCACTGGTGGCGGCAGGGGTGATTCCGGCGGCGGAGTCAGGCGGGTACAGCGACCTCACCTACGAAGAGATGCGCGAAATCGTCCGTCGGCTGGCCGCCGGATTCCGCGAGCTCGGCGTCGAGGCGGGCACCCGAGTGTCGATCTTCGCTCACACGCGCATGGAGTGGGCACAGACGGACTTCGGGGCGCTTGCCGCCGGCGGGATCGTCACCACCGTCTATCCAACCTCGTCGCGGAGCCAGTTGGCGTATCTGCTGGGGGACGCAGGATCGGAGGTCGTCGTCGCGGAGAACGAGCGCTTGCTCGAACGGACCCTCGCGGTGATGGAGGAGGAGCACGTCGACGTAGAGCACGTCGTCGTGATCGACGAGGTCGACGGGTACGACGACCACGAGGAGGTGATCACCCTCGGAAAGTTACACGATCGGGGCGCATCGGCGTTCGAGGAGGCCGACTACGACTCCTGGCTGGACGAACGGAGCGTCGACGACACCGCGAGTCTGATCTACACGTCGGGAACGACGGGTCAGCCGAAAGGCGTCCAGCTCACCCACCGGAACTTCCGGGAGAACGTAAACCAGTGTTATCGGCGGTTCGGTCCGCGTCCGGACCGCGATCCCGACGTGCCGGTCATCGACGCCGACGCCACGGCACTTTCGTTCCTGCCGCTCGCGCACGTCTTCGAGCGGCTGGCGGGTCATTATCTGATGTTCGCCGCCGGCGCAACCGTCGCGTACGCTGAGAATCCCGACACGCTCAGGGAGGATCTGAGTGTCGTTCGACCGAACGTGATGACGAGCGTTCCTCGGGTGTACGAGAAGCTGTACGCCGCTATCAGGGAGCAAGCCAGCGAGTCACCGGTCAAACAGCGGATCTTCGAGTGGGCGACCGACGTGGGCCGGGAGTATCACGCTTCGGAGAACCCGGGACCAGTGTTGAACCTGAAACGCTCGCTGGCAGACACGCTCGTCTTCTCGAAGGTGCACGAGGCGCTGGGCGATCGCATCGAGTTCTTCATCTCGGGCGGTGGGTCGCTCTCGGCGGACCTGTGTGCGCTGTATCACGGGATGGGGCTCCCGATCTACGAGGGATACGGGCTCACCGAGACCTCGCCGGTGATCGCGGTGAACCCACCGGAGAACCCACAGGTCGGAACGATCGGACCGCCGGTCGTCGACACCGAAGTAAAACTCGACGAGAGCCTCGTCGGGGAGGACGTCGCGAAAGACGCAGACGGACAGGTGGGCGAGCTGCTGGTCCGGGGCCCGCAGGTGTGTGGCGGCTACTGGAACAAACCAGACGAGACCGAAGCGGCGTTCGACACCGACGAGGAGGGCCGGGAGTGGTTCCGGACCGGAGACATCGTCGAACAGCGGGACGACGAGTACATCGTCTTCCGGGAGCGTGCAAAGCAGTTGCTCGTGCTCTCGACCGGAAAAAACGTCGCGCCGGGACCGATCGAGGACGCCTTCGCCGCAAACGAGTTCGTCGAACAGTGCGTCGTGATCGGCGACGGTCAGAAGTTCGTCTCCGCGTTGATTGTCCCCAACTTCGAGCGCGTCATTGAGTGGGCCGACGATCAGGGACACGACGTCCCGGACGATCGGGGGGAACTGTGTCGGGACGAACGCATCCACGACCGAATCGACCGGGAAGTAGACGAGGTAAACGAACGATTCGAGGAGCACGAGCGGATCAAGCAGTTCCGACTCGTTCCCGAGGAGTTCACCGAGGAGAACGATCTGTTGACGCCGACGATGAAAAAGAAGCGTCGGAACATCCTCGATCGGTTCTCGGACAAAATCGAGATGATCTACGAGGAACCGGTGGGGTAGCGCCCGGAACCGAAACGCGTCGCGCCAGTCCACCGCCGTCGCGCCAGTCCACCGCCGTCGCGTCAGTCCTCCGCTTCCACTTCCGTCGGCTCTTCCTGGGCGGGCTGTTCCTCTTCCTCCGAGCGGGCCGCCACCAGCGCCCCGCTGGCGACGCTGTAGAGCGGTTCGTCCGCTTGCCGGACGTCGCTGATCGAGAAGGGGATCGAGGCGTCCTCGAGGTGGTCGGCGAACAGTTCCTCGAATCCGGCGGGGCTCGAGGTACCGCCAGTGACGACGACGGGAACGTCGAGCCCCTCCTCGACGTCCTCCTCGTCGACCTCCCGGGAGATGTGCTCGATGACGTAATCCAGCAGGTTCTCGTAGTAGATCGCCAGCGCCCCCTCGACGCCGCCGACGTCCGTCCGGAAGTCGAGCTTGAAGTCGTCTTCCTTGATCGTGGTCACCTTGTCGACCGGCGTGCCGGTCGCCTGGGCGCTCTGTTCGTCGATCCAGTCGCCACCGCGGGCGATCGAGAACTTCATCACCGGCACCGCGTAGTAGGCGAGACAGACGTTGGTCATGCCCGCGCCGAAGCTGACGCCCAGGCCGGTGAAGTTGTTGTCCGCGAGCTCCGAGTAGATCACGGCCATCCCCTCGTTGATCGGCTCGGGATCGTAGCCCATGTCGCCCAGCATCGACTCGAGCGTCTTCTGGTGGTACAGCGTCGAGAGGTCCGAGTCGATTGGGTCCGCCGGGCTGGAGTAGAACAGCCGCTCGTCCTCGAAGGAGGGTTCGCCGACGACCTGCTCCGTGATGAGCTTGATCATGGGAATCGCTGACGACTCCTCACTGGAGAGGATCCCGTGCTGCATGGGACGGCGGGTCTCCTTGTTGAAGATGTTCGCGAAGTTCAAGGCGTCGTCGCCGACGACGTACACCTTGTCGTCCTTCCGGATGTGAAGGACTTCGCTGCGCGAAAGCATCTGCTCGGCCATGTCACTGTACTCGATCTCCACGAAGGAGTTGCGCTGCTGTACGAACACCGTCTCGGTAGCGTCCTGCCGCGCCGAGAGAATGTTCATCGTACCGACGTCGAGTCCCTTTGCCATGCTCGTAGAATCAGAGGCGTGGGTCATAAATATTGGTTCTCCCCAAAAGTCATGCAGTCCGCTCTCGCGCGGAGGAACCCGACCAGAACTAATCCCCCATTAAATGAGATTAGGGGGAGCCAGAAACTGGACTATAACCGGTCTTTGATCCGGTCGAACAAGCTGTCAGGTTCGCGTTCGACTTCGCGTTGCTGACGCTGCTTTTTGAGCTCCCGGAGTGCTGAGGCCTGGTCGTCGGTTCCGGTACCGCTCGCGGTCTGTTTCTCCCCGCCCTGCAGACGTCTCAGCCCGGACACCGCGTCGTCGACTGCGTCGCCGCTCGACCGGGCCGTCTTGGCCGAGTCGACCTCGAACCCGCGTCCGTCGATCTCCTCTGTCCCCGTGTTCAACTCGAGCCGGCGCGTCTCCGACCGTTCGATACCGCCCCAGGAAAGTTCTGCATCGCCGAGTTCGCGCTCGATGTCTGCACGCACCTGTTCGTCCGTGACCGCCTCGCCGTCGTCGGGGACGTCAGCCGCCGAACTCCCAGCAGCTGCAGCTTCCGGCGCGACATCGGGAGCAGCCCGCTGGACGCTGTGGGCGACGAGCGCTGCGCCGGTGGCAGCGACGACGCCTGCGAGTCCGAGACTGTAGATTCCCGCGCCGGTCGCGCTGTAGTCGGGAGCCCCCGAGACGTTCCAGTGGTACGGATACGCCCAGACGAACAGCCCGATCGCTGCCAGACAGACGACGCTGCCGGCACCGGTGAGATACAGCGCCCGCCTGTCGACTGGAAGCAGAACGACGACACCCGAGAGCAGCGCCGGTAATCCCACCGCCCCCGCGACGGCCGCGACCTGTCTGACGGCGTACAGCCCCATTTCGTCGGCGGTGATCCCGTCGCTCACGAGAAAGAGGACGACGCCCGCGAACCCGATGGCGATCCCGCCGAAGAACAGTGCAAACCCCGCATATATGTCGACCGCCTCCTCCGGGTCACCGACGTATTCGCGGTAAAGCCGGACGAGACGACCGTCCTCTTCGGAGGTTTCCATACGCCCCCCTACAAACTCGATTGGCATGATTGTTCCCCCCGTCGGGACGACGTGGTTGTGACGGTGCCTCGGTAGTCTCCGGAAAACAGTTCGTTCGACGAGCCGGCAGCGACGCTGCCCTCAGGTGTTGAGGCGATACCGATACGGGTTGTCGGTGATAACCTCGACCTCGCCGCGGCGAGCCCAGCGGCCGAGGACGGTTGCGACACGGTGTGTGCTGTCGATTTCCTCGTCGTCGAGCAGCGCGAGGATCTCCCGCGCTGTCAGCGGCTCTTCGGCGTCGGCCAGCACACCCCGTATCCGTTCGAACTCTCGCTGTCGGGTGTGCATATGTCTTACACACGTTCCGTATTCACATATAATTCAGTGAGACAGGGGTCATACACGTGTCAGACACCGGTTTCGGCGGAATACGGGATCGACATCCACCCACGGTCACAGTCCCCTCTCGACAGCCGGCTCGTTATCGGTCGTCGTACGGCGACTCCGCCTCGAAGTTGCGATCTGCGCGGTACTCCTCGACGAACTCTTCGACGTCGAACTCCAGCATCTGTCGTTCGAACTCCGAAAGCTCATCCTCGTCCCCGTGACTGACCGCATGTTCCATCAGTTCGACGATCAGTTCGACGATGATCTCGTGGAGCCGGCGGGAGTCGAACTCCGAGACCCAGAGGAGGCCACAGCCGACGTCGGGCTCGTCGGTCGCGTCGTGTGACACGACCGATCCCGGGAACTCCTCGATTACCATACCCATTACATGCGGCATGTCGAACTCGGACAGCTCCTCGCTCGTCGTCTCCGTCACCTCCCGGAGGATCTCCACCAGAAACTCCGGCAGGAACCGCGTCGCGGGATGGACATCCATCACGACGGCGTGTGTGGCGCCACAATCGCAGGCTAACTCCCGCATCCCAAGATCGAGGTCAGTGACAGCGATAGCTTCGCCACAGGGAAGTTCGAGTCTATCGTCCGACTCCCCCGGAACGCGCGGCTGGCTCATACAGGGTCTTGGACCGGTCCCGTAAAAGGTGAGCGTTCCCCAGGGCTACGACGAGTCCGATCAAAAGAAGCGGTTCGACCGGTCCCGTAAAAGGTGAGCGTTCCCCCTTCCGAGAACGTTCTCCGCCCCCGGAAGCTCGCCCCGGACAACTCATATGGCTGGGCGACGACGCCACGGCCATGCAGGTGTACGGACTGGTCGGAAATCCGGTCGGGCATTCACTCTCGCCCCCGATGCACGAGGCCGCATACGACGCGTGCGGGCTGGACGCCCGCTACGTCACGTTCGAACCCCACGCCGACGCGATCGCGGCGGCAATCGACGGGGCCGAAACACTGGGCATCGATGGGCTCAACGTCACGATCCCGTTCAAGGAGGACGCGCTCGCGGCAGTCGACGCCGACGATCTCGCCGCCCGCGTCGGCGCGGTCAACACGATCGATTTCACCGAAGCGGGACCGAAGGGGTACAACACCGACACCGACGGCGTCAGACGGGCGTTCGCCCACCACGACGTCGGGCTCCGCGGGGCCGAGGCGGTCGTCGTGGGCGCCGGCGGCGCCGGCCGTGCGGCGGCCTTCGCGCTCGGGGACGCCGGCGCGGCGGTACACATTACAAACCGGACCGCGGAACGGGCGGAGACGCTCGCGGACGCCGTCGAGGGAACGACAGACCGGACGGTCACCGCCGGTGGGCTCGACAGCCTTTCGGAAACCGTTCCCGACGCCGACGTGCTCGTCAACGCCACGAGCGTCGGCATGGAGTCCGACGAGACCCCCGTCGACGCGGCCCTCCTGCACGGGGGGCTCGCAGTGCTGGATGCAGTGTACACACCGCTGGAAACCCGGCTGCTCCGGGACGCGGAGGCAGTCGGGGCGACGACGATCGACGGGGCGTGGATGCTGCTTTATCAAGGCGTCGAGGCCTTCGAGATCTGGACCGGCGAACGAGCCCCAGTCTCCCGGATGAACGAGGCGCTTCGAGCTCACCTGTGAGGACCGCGTCGGCCGAAACTGGAAACCGGCAGCACGCGACGACGTCGGCGGACGTTTAAATAGTCCCCTGCCGTACGCATCTCGTAATGGCGCTCCTGCAGAAACTGAAAGAGCTTCTGGGTATCGGCGGAGGCGACGACAGGACGGAACGTGGCGACACCGAAGTGACCGTAGAGCGGGATCCCGATCCCGAATCCGGGCCCGAGCCCGAATCCGGGCCACCGGGAGAAGCAGACGAAGGCGAGGGGGCTGACGACGAATCGACCGACGAGACTCCCGAAGGACGCGAAGAACCGACCGGAGAAGCCGACGGCGAGGAACCGACCGGTGAGGCCGACGAAGACGCAAAAGAGGATCGAACGGAAGACCACGAAGACGACGGCGACGCGGACGAGACCGCCGGCGAGGAACTCGCCGAAGAATCCGACGACGGGGAGCCGGTGCAGAAGATAAAGGGGATCGGCCCGGCGTACGCGGACCGTCTCGGAGAGATCGGCATCCACACGGTCCCACAGCTCGCTGCGGCCGACCCCGGAGCAGTCGCCGAGGGGGCGAAGGTCGGCGAAGGACGGGCGAGTACGTGGATCGAACGGGCAAACGAACAGCAGTAGCAGTCCCCCGGTTTCTTAAGTCAGTACCCGTTCGAATCGAGTCAAGCCCGCGCGATGGGAACTGTCGAAGCGCCCATATGCCGACCGGGGGAACGCCCGAACATGACCTCGCTGAGTGATCTCGAAGACGGCCCCCGGATGGTCGCAGTGACGGGGAAAGGAGGGGTCGGAAAGACGACGTGTTCGGCTGCGGCCGCGGTGCAGTTCGCCCGCGCCGGACAGCGCACGCTGTTGCTGTCGACCGACCGGTCGCCGTCGCTGTCCGATATCCTCGAAAGAGACGTGTTCGGCGAGACAACGTCTGTCGACGGGGTCGACCGTCTGGACGCTGTGGAGATGGACTACGAACGGCTACGAGAAGACTGGAAGCAGACCTACGGCGAGGACATCTATCACGTCTTCTCGTCGTTTCTTGGCGTCGGCAGGGAGGTCATCGATTACGCCGCGAAGGCGCCGGGGGTCGTCGAGGAGTTCGTCATGAGCTACATTCTCGATCGGTTCGAGGGTGACGTCTACAACCGGATCGTCTGGGACACGGCACCGGCCGGGAGCACGATCTCGCTTCTGGAGCTGCAAGAGGAGTTCTACGAGCACCTCGGAACCGCACCGAAGATATACGCCGATCTCCGGTCACTCGCCCGGGGAGAAATAAAAAAGCGACCCGGCGAGCTGTTCGACGAGTGGCGCGAACTCGCCGCCGACTGTCTGGAGATGGTCCAGGGGGACGGAACGGCGTTCGTGGTCGTGACGATCCCGGAAGGGCTCGGCGTCAACGAGACCGACCGAATCATCGACGACCTCGAGGACCACGATCTCGAGGTCCGACGGGTCGTTGCGAACATGGTGCTTTCGGACGTCACCGAGGAAGACTGTACACACCATCGCGAGCGCGCAGAAATGCACGCGGAGTACATGGACGTCCTCCAGGATCGATACGCCGACGAGTACGGGCTGGCAACCGTGCCGCAACTCCCCCGGGAGGTAAAAGGGCTGGAAGCGATCGAAACGGTCGCAGACACGCTGTTCGACGCGTCCGAATCGCTGGAGTGACGTCCGACCGCGTCGGTGCCGTCCGAGTGTCGCCGTCCCGTCACCGACGGCCGGGATCTCTCGAGGTGCTCGCAGCGACGGTGTCCGAGGGAGCCCGTATCGATCGGATCAACATTCTCGCACCGAGCGTTCCGAGCGAAAGGACGCTCCGGAGCCCTTCGTTCGTCCACGTAAGTTCGTCGTTCCCACAGATACTGTACTCCCCGAACTCGCCGAGTTCGTCGTGGAGCTGAGCGAGCCGGTCTTGCTGTTCCGATTCGGGGAGCTGGACGATCTCGTCGACGGTAGCGATCACCTCCTGAGACTTCTCGAGCCGGGTTTTGACGTCGTGGTACGTCTCCGCGTCGATCACGCCGAACTCGTGTTTGAGTTCGTTCATCCCGAACGCGGCGTCGTAGGTCGCCTCGACGATCTCGTCGCGGGTCATCCACTCGGTTTCGTAACTCAGCATGTGTTTCCAGCTGGGCTGGAGAAGCTGTTCTCGGTGGTCCTCGAGCGTCTCACAGAACCGTCGATATCCGTACTCTTCGGGGTTTTCGAACCCCGGACTTCCCGGATCGAGAAACGGCGCGAGCGGTGCGGTGAACGGTGCGATCCGCTCGTCGTCGATCGTCTCGAAGAGGTGGCGGGCGTACGTCACGTCGCCGACCGCGTCGTCGTACGTCTGCTGGGGTAATCCGACCATGAAAAACAGGTCGATCTTGTTACAGCCGTGGTCCAGCGCCAGCTCCAGGGTTCGTTCCAGCTCCTCGTTCGACGTCGCGAACTTCCCGACGTTCTGTCTGACGGTTTCGTCGTGCGACTCGATGCTGAGCTGGAGACTGTAGTTCTCGGTCGCGCGATCGAACAGTTCGAACAGTTCCTCGTCTGCCGGGCCGAACAGTTCGAAAATGAACTCGTTTTCCACGTCGACCCCCTCTAAGAGCCGGAGAAACTCCCTCGCGAAGTCAGGGCCCCCCATGCGGATGTCGTGGATGACGAAGATCGGCCCTTTCGAGAACGCAGTGATGTCTCTGATGTCACGGACCAGCTGCTCCGGCGATCGAAACGCCGGTGAGGAGCGGTTGACCACTTCCCGATAGGCGCTGCACGCGCCGCCACAGAAGGTGCAGTCCCGAGCACATCCCCGGGAGGTCAAAAGCAGCGTCACCGGATCGTCGAGCCAGTTGCGATACGGGATCGTCTTCTTGATGCTGCCGTACTTCACGACCGACCTGAGAACGTATTCGTAGGAAGGAATCGAGACGTAATCGAGGTGAGATGGGACGAACTCGAGTGGATTGACCACGGTCTCGCCATCCTCCTTCCAGGTGAGGTTATCCACCTCGTGGAGGCTGCCGCCGTTCTCCAGGCGGTCGACCAACTGCAACATCGGCTCCTCGGTCGAATCGCCGCGGACGACGTAATCGACACAGTCGTACTCGATCAACTCCTCGTGGTAGTACGAGGAACTCAATCCCCCGAAAATCACGGGGGAATCCGGGTGATACTTCTTGACGAGACGAGCAATTTCGATGGATCCGTGGGAGTGGGGCAGCCAGTGAAGATCGATCCCGAAGTACTTCGCCTGCGACCGCTCGATCTCGGCCTCTGCGTCGTAGTCGGCGTCCGAAAGCATCTGGTTCGCGAGATTGACAATCTGGACGTCGTGGCCGTTCTCCTCGAGGTAATCCGCTATACTCGTTAGCCCGACGGGATACATTTCGAACACCGGTGACGACGGGATGACGTCGCTGATCGGACCGAAAACCTCCGTACGGTTCCGGAAGTCGTAGACACTGGGCGGGTGAAAGAAGACGAGATCGGGCGTAGAACGGAACGGTGAAGCGCGTGCAGCAACAGCTTTGCCCGCTTTTCGAACCGTCCGCAGTGGCGAGAGGCCGCCGCCGGAAGAGTTGATAGTATCGTTAGTCACGAGGAATCCCTCACGCCCGAAATGAGGCCGGACGAACCCATAACTGAAGCGGCTATTCCAGCTAAACGACAATAGCGACGGCGTCGAACCTACTTCGGCTATTAAAACATAGCGATAATCAACTGAAATCGAGGAGCGGATTCCCAATAGATGAGAATTTGTTGTCCATTTCAATTAATATAAACGTTAATAATGAACTGCATGTCAACACTTTCCAATACGTCTCGACGGAACTTCCTTCGGCTGGCGGGGGCGACAGCCGCAGGATCCGTCATCGCCAACCACTCGACGGAGATCGCCTCCGCCTTCGAGCGGGCGTCCGAGGGGAACATGGACGTCGTCTGGCTCCAGGGACAGGCGTGTACGGGCTGTACAATCTCGACGCTACAGGCCCAGTATCCGACGCTCGAGGAGGCGCTCCAGCAGTTCCGACTCGACGTGACCTTCCACCCGACGATCATGCCGGAGGCCGGTCCAGCGGCGATAGATGCGATGAGCGACGAGCCGGACATCCTCATCGTCGAGGGATCTGTCCCCGTCGACATTCCCGAGGCGGCGACGGTCGGTCGAAACCCCGACGGTTCGGCAAAGGCGGTCGTCGACTGGGTGATGGAACTGGCTCCGGAGGCGGAACTCGTCGTCGCGGTCGGTAACTGTGCCTCGTTCGGGGGCTGGCCGGCTGCCCAGAACAAGAAAAGACTCTACGGTCTGGGCGACAACGTCACTGGCGCGAAAGGGCTCCAGTTCGAGAAGCGCAGCGCAGGGGGCGTGTTGGGGCCCGACTTCACCTCCGGCGCCGACCTCCCGGTCGTCAACCTGGGCGGCTGTCCGCCCAACCCGGATTACGTGCTGTTGACGCTGGCGACCGTCCTCAACGGTCACATTCCCGAACTCGATCGATACCACCGTCCGAAGCCCTTCTACGAGCCGCTCGTGCACGACAACTGTCCGCTGCGGGGGTACTTCGACCGTGGCGAGTTCGCAGACAAACCTGGCGGGGAGGGCTGTCTGATAAAGCAAGGCTGTGCCGGTCCGTACACCCACTGCGACGACATGAGCCGGCTGTGGAACGACGGGACGAGCGTCTGTCTGAACGTGGGCTCCCCCTGTATCGGCTGCATGGAGCCCGGATTCTGGGATCGGTTCTCGCCGTTCCGCGAAGACATCGAGAGCGCCGCCATTCTCGGGAACGTCAGCGCTACCCACGCGGGGGCGGCAGGCGTCGTCGCGGCCGCAGCCGGCATCGGCGCTCACGTCGCCCGGAAGGCGATGGGCTACGGGAAGTTCGACGACGGGGGAGAACCGCCCGAGAACGAGGGACCGCCCGGAAACCAGGGACCCTCCGATACCCAGGACCCGCCCGAGAAACCGGAGTCGAACGCCGACTGACGGATCGAACTGAAACTGACCACACGAACACACGACACACATGCCAGAAATCACGATCGATCCGACGACGCGAATCGAAGGCCACCATGGAACCACCCTGCAGGTAGAGGACGGGGTCGTCCAGGAGGCGAAAAGCGAGATGAAGATGTTCCGGGGTGCAGAGATAATCACGCTCGGTCGTCCGCCAACGGACGCCGCCCAGATCACCGGGATGGTGTGTGGCGTCTGTTTTCTCTGTCACCGACTGTGCTCCTCGAAGGCGGCCGAAGACGCCGCAATGAACGCCGGCGTCTTCGATGGCCCGCCGCGGAACGCGGTGCTGCTTCGGGACGCGGCGGAAGGTATCTTCTACCTGTGGAACCACGCCGTCCACCTGTTCGCCCTGGTCGGACCCGACTACAGCGATGCAGTGGCGGGAACCGGTTTCGACCGACTGGATCCGCTCGAGGGCGACGGCTACATGGGTGCAATCGAGAACCAGCGCAAGCTCATGAAGGCGCTCGCAGAGTTCGGCGGCCGCGCGCCCCACCCGGTCGGCTACGTCCCGGGCGGTCTCGCGATCCATCCCGACGCCTCGACGATCGCGTCGGTGAAGTCCCGCGTAATGGAGGTCAGCAACTGGCTCGGACCCACCGAGGCCGTCCCGGACGTGATCGAGAACGTCCAGGCTGGTGAACTGGATCCCGAACTCGGCGAGGGGTTACACGACATCGTCTCGATCCTCGTGGCTGCAGCCGAGTTGGGCGCCGCCGACATCGGCGAGGGGCCGAACCGGTACTACAGCAACGGCATCTTCGAGGACCCCGAGACCGGCGAGCTCTTCCTGCCGCGCGGGGTCTATCGCGACGGCTCGATCGAACTGATGACCAAAGAGGAGGTCGTCGAGGGCATCACAGAGGACACCGAATACTCCTGGTACACGGACGACTCGGGAGGGGCTCCGACCGAAGCAAAGCCGCCGGAGCCGGACCTCGACAAGGACGAGGCCTATTCGTGGGGCAAGGCCCCGCGGTTCGACGGGGAGTCGATGGAGGTCGGCCCGCTCGCCCGTCTCGTCATCAAGGACGCGGACCCGTTCGACCTCCGGGAGACGCTGGGCGGGGGCGCCGACGAGAGCAACACGCTCAATCGGCTGATCGCCCGCGCCCAGGAGGCGCTTCTGGTCCGCGACCAGGTGCTCGAGTGGCTCGACGCGATCGACCCCGCCGAGCCGTTCATGGCCGACGACTGGACCGACGACTTCACCGGATCCGGCGTCGGTCTGTTCGAACCGTCCCGTGGTGCACTCTCCCACTACATGGACGTCGAGAACGGACAGATCGAGCGCTACCAGATCATCACGCCGACGCTGTGGAACATCGGACCACGCGACGGCGAGGGACAGCCCAGCATCTTGGAGGAGGCGATCGTCGGAGACGAAGTCGACAACGTCGACAACCCGCTGAACATCCTCCGGACGATCCGATCGATGGACCCCTGTCTCGCCTGTGCGGTCCACGTCCAGAGTCCGGACGGAGAGTTCGAGACTGAGATCGAACCGGCCCGGCCAGGCATCTCGGAGGGGGGATGTGATGTCTGAGAAAAGCGCCGACCCCCGGGAGGTGAACCGCCAGACGGCCGACAACTCCGCCGACGGGTGGCTCACGAGGCTCTGGCTCGACGTCGCCGAGCGCTACGAGCGGTACCAGTACCTCGAGGAGGAGGACAAGGAGATACTGGACTGGCACGGGTGGGGATCTATCGTCTCCCACTGGTCGATGGTACTCGTCACGCTGCTCGCGGCGGCGACCGGTCTCGCGATCTGGACCGGCTGGTACGGGCCGTTGAACATCGGCATCTGGGACGGCTACCACGTCGCGTTCGTGATCCACATCTGGGCGGGAGTCCTGCTTGCAGTGTTTGCTTTGCTACTGTTCCCGTACTACGATCTTGTCGTCGACGGAGAGTCGCCGCTGATCAGCCGCGAACAGGTCAAAGATCAGATCGTCATCACGCTTTCGTTCCTCGGACTGGCCAGTTACATCCCCGGATACAAGAAGGCCCGACGGACGTACGACGAGACGACCGGCGAGTGGGCCGGCTACCACCCGATGCAGACGGCGTTCTGGTATGCGACCTGGTTCTTCGCGATCCTCCTGACGCTTTCGGGATTCGCACTCTGGGCGGAACTCGCGACGGATCCGGCGTGGTGGATCGCCGGAATCGGCTTCCTGGCAGGGACCGTCGCCTACGAGACCATGCTCCGGATCCACTTCCTGGCGACGATCTTCTTCCTCGTCTCGGTAGGGGTTCACGCGTACTTCCCGCTGTGTCCGAGCAACCACGACCTGCTGTTCTCGATTATCCACGGGAAACTGTACGGATGGAGAGTCGACGAGGAGAGCCGACCCGAACGTCGGGGAGAAACGCGATCGAAAGACAGGCTCACAAAGCGGTTCGACGCGATCTCGAAGCGTCTCGGCACCAGCACGGACGTCCAGGAACAGCTCGGCTCCGAGGCCGACGAAAAAGCCGAAGAGGCGGATTCGAAGTGACGATGACGGGATCGTCCCTGAACGCCCGGTCGGCGGCGGCAAAACGACGCGACGAAATCGATTGTGCCGAGATTGCGGTGGTCGGCGTCGGGAATCCGATCATGGGCGACGACGGCGTCGGGAAGCGCGTGATCGACGAGCTGGAGACGTCGTCCGACGAGCGGACGAACGGCGTCGTGCTCACGCACGCCGGAACGACCGCGTTCTTCGCGCTGGAGGCGATGAGTGGCTGCCGGAAGGCGATCGTCGTCGACGCGATCGAGACCGGAGCGGAACCGGGGACAGTCCACAGGTACAGGTACGTCGACGGCGCCTTCGCCGGCGAAGTCCCGGAGATGACGATGCACGACTTCTCGTTTGCAGAGGCGCTGCGGGCGGGACGAGACGCGTACGACATCCCGGACGAACTGCTGGTGTTCGGCATCGAGCCCGCCCGGATCGAGGCGACCCTGGAGCTGAGCGACCGAATCGAACGCGGGGTCCCCGAACTGGTGGATCTCGTACTCGAGGAACTCGCGACCAAATCTACACGTATCGATGGAGGAGATGAACCATGAGCTCACAGTGGTACTGTACGGACTGTGAAACGTACATCGACACCGAGGAAATCGAGGAACACGAGGCCGACGACCACACCGTGAAAGGGACACTTCGGCCCGACAGACTGCTCGGCAACGATCCCTGGAACATGCAGATCGAGGCCGACGGGGAGATCGACTCCGCCCCGAGTGTGCGCAGAGACGAGGGGGGTGATGAGTGATGTGTCTCGGTATCCCAGGGGAGATCCTCGAGATCGACGGCCTCACGGCGCGGGCGGAGTTCTGGAACGTCGAAAAGGAGGTCAGACTCGACATCGTCGGCGACGAGGTCGAGGTAGGCGACTACGTCCTGAATCACGCCGGGTTCGCGATCCGGAAGATCCCCGACGACGACGTCGAGGAGACGATCGAACTGTACGAGTCGCTGCTCGCGGGCGACGAGGACGAGGCGCTCGAGGAGATCGGCGCGACCGACGCCACCCTCGAGTTCGGTGACCGGCCCGCCGCCGTCGACTCGCCAGCGGCCACGACGACGATCGACGGGATCGCCCAGCGCCCCGAGGCCGGTTCGCGGACAGCCTCGGAGGACTCGACGGAGAAGTCGGAGCGTGACGCGGATGAGTGAGGAGACACTCCAGTTTCGCGACCCCGAGCAGGCCGAGCAGCTTGCCGACCGGCTCGAGGCGCTGATGGCCGAGATCGACGGATCGGTGAACCTGATGCACGTCTGTGGCTCCCACGAGCAGGCGATCGCGAAGTTCGGGCTCCGGAGCATGCTCCCCGACGGGCTCTCGCTCCGGATGGGGCCGGGGTGTCCCGTCTGCGTGACGAACATGCCGGAGGTCGACGAGGCCGTCGCAGTCGCGAAACAGGGGGCGATCGTCGCCACCTACGGCGACATGTTCCGGGTCCCGGGGACGACACAGAGCCTCGCTGACGCCCGGGCGGACGGCGCTCGCGTCGAGATCGTCTACTCGGCAAGCGAGGCGGTCGACCTCGCAGAGGAGAACCCCGACGAGGAGGTCGTCTTCTTCGCGACGGGGTTCGAGACGACCGCCGCCCCCACTGCGGCGATCCTGGTCGACGATCCCCCGGAGAACTTCTGGGTGCTTTCGGCCCACAAGTACGTCCCGCCGGCGATGGAGGTCGTCGCAGAGATGCCCGACACCGACATCGACGGCTTCCTGGCGGCAGGCCACGCGGCGACCATCACCGGCTACGGGCTCTTCGAGCCGTTCGTCGAGGAGTACGAGATACCAGTCGTCGTGGGGGGCTTCGAGCCGGTCGACGTCATGCTCGGAATCGAGCGGTTGCTCGAGTACATCCGCGAGGACACTGCCGGACTGGAGAACGCCTATCCCCGGTGTGTGACCCGGGAGGGGAACCGGGCCGCACTCGAGACGATGTGGTCGGTCTTCGAGAAGACGTCCGGCGAATGGCGCGGGATCGCCGAAATTCCGGGGGCGAACCTCACCCTCAGGGAGGAGTACGCCGACTACGACGCCCGGGAACGATTCGACGTCGAACCGGAAACCGGGGGCCCCGACCCGCTGACCGAACAGTGCGTCTGCGGCGACATCATGGCCGGCAAGGCCGACCCCGACGAGTGTGACCTGTTCGGCGAGGAGTGTACGCCCGGCAATCCGGTGGGCGCCTGCATGGTGAGCAGCGAGGGAACCTGCAAGATCTGGCACGAGTACGGGGGACACCCGGACCTCTAACGATGGCCAGTGACAGCACACCGGAGACGGACAGGGACGAATCGGGCGGCGGCTCGGGTAACGAATCGGGCGGCGGCTCCCCCGACGGCTCCGGTGACGACTCCGGCGAGGTCGTCACCCTCGCCCACGGAGCCGGCGGAGAGGCGATGCGGTCGCTGGTCGACGAACTCGTCGTGCCCCGGTTCACGGACGGCGATCGGACGGCCGGAGTCGGCGAGGGTGGTGTCGGACTGGCGGCGCTGGACGACGGGGCGGTCCACCCGATCGGCGACGGCTCACAAGCGATCGTCGTGACCACCGACAGCCACGTCGTGACGCCCAGGTTCTTCCAGGGCGGCGACATCGGCCGGCTGGCCGTGGCGGGAACCGTAAACGACCTCGCTGTGATGGGGGCGACGGAACCGCTCACCCTCACCTGTTCGTTCGTGCTCGAGGAAGGGACCCCGATCGCAGACGTCGAGCGCGTCGTCGAATCGATGCGGGAGACCGCCCGGGAGGCCGGCGCGACGATCTCGACGGGCGACACGAAGGTGATGGGCAACGGCGAAGTCGACGGGATCGTGATAAACACCGCCGGGATCGCGCACGTGGATGCCGGCGACGCAGTGACCGACGCCGGGCTCCGGCCGGGCGATACAGTCATCGTCAGCGGGACGATGGGCGATCACGGGATCGCGCTGCTCGCCGAACGCGAGGGGTTCGACTTCACGGGTGATTTGAAAAGCGACGTCGCCCCGGTGAACGACCTCGTCCGGGCGGCGATGGCGGCCGGCGAGGTGACGGCGATGAAGGATCCCACTCGCGGCGGACTGGCGAACGCACTCAACGAGATGGCCGACAAGGCGGACGTCGGCATCGACGTGGTCGAAAGCGAGATCCCGGTCTCGGGCGCGATCGCCTCCGCGGGCGAGGTGCTGGGGATCGACCCCTTCTCGGTCGCCAACGAGGGGAAGGTCGTGTTCGGGGTGGATCCCGGCGACGCGGATGCAGTCCTCGAAGCGATCAAAGACCGTCCCGGCGGCCAGGAGGCCGCGATCGTCGGGCACGCAACCGAGGAACATCCCGGGCGCGTCGTCGTCGACACCGGCTTCGGCCGTCGATACATGAGCGAACCAGAGGGGGAAACCCTCCCCCGGATCTGCTGATGCACGAGATAAGCGTCGCCTCCGGCATCCTCGACCGCGCGATCACGGCGGCGGAGGAACACGGCGCCGACCGGATCGACGCGATCACGATCGAGATCGGCCGGGCGACCCACGTCAATCCCGAGCAGCTCGTGTTCTGCCTCGAGACGATCGCGGATGGAACGGCGGGCGAGGGCGCGACCGTCCGAACCGAGACCGTGGATCCGGTTGCGGTATGCGACTGCGGCTGGCGCGACGAACCCGACGATCTGGGACTGGTCGGCGGGTTCGCGCCGGACGTCCGCTGTCCGGAGTGTGGTGAGCGGACTGAACTCGTCCGGGGACGAGAGTGCCGGCTCGCGAGCATCGAAGTACCGGAGGCTGGTGACAGGACCGAGCAGACAGCTACCCAGGAGCGTTGAGAGGACACATGCACTACGAGAGGACGATCCGACCGATCCGACTGTACCGAACGAACCGAGCCACTCTCCCGCCGGTTCGGTGGCTCGAGGAACTCGCAGATCGCCTGGGGGCGGCCCGGGCCCACCGGTTCGGCCACGGGGACCACGATCACGGCGAGAGCGCAACCGACGCCGAGGCCGACGTGCTGGCGGCGATCCGGGAGCGCGCCGGCGAGATCCACGAGACGCTCGCCCACGACCACGGCGTGTTCGCCGTGGAGTTCGTGGGCTCCACCGGCGGCGGAAAGACGAAACTCATCGAGGAACTGCTCGAACGCGCCCCGACGGACGAACAGATCGGCGCGATCGTGGGCGACGTCGCCGGCGAGGACGACGCGACCCGGCTCCGCGAGTACGGGATCCCCGTCGAGAACGTCAACACCGGCAAGGAGTGTCACCTCGATCCGGGCGGGATCGAGACGGCGCTCTCCGCGTTCGATCTCGAGGAACTGGACACGCTGTACGTCGAGAACGTCGGTAACATGGTGTGTCCGGCGGACTTCCCGCTGGGCGCGACCGTCCGGGTGCTCGTGGTCAGCACCACCGAGGGCGACGACGTGGTCGCCAAACATCCCCTCCTGGTGCAGAAGTGCGACGCGGCGGTCGTAAACAAGGTCGACCTCGCCGAGGCGGTGGGAACCGACCTGGATCGGGTTCGGGCCGACCTCGCGCGGGTTGCCCCCGACGTTCCGGTGTTCGAAACCGACGCGAGCTCCGGGGCGGGCGTCGACGAACTCGGAGATTTCCTGGAGTCGAAACGCGGAGAGCACGGTCACCACGGGCACGATCACGAACACGACCGAGTTCACCATCCCGGCGAGTAGCTAATGACAGGCTCACGAGTCCGTGTCGACCTCACCGTGCAAGGCGTCGTCCAGGGAGTCGGGTTCCGCCCGTTCGTCTACCGGCGGGCAACCGACCACGACCTGTCCGGCACGGTTCGAAACACTGGTGACGCCGGGGTCGAAATCGAACTTGAAGGGGACGCCGGGAGCGTGGAGGCGTTCCTTGCGGATCTCCGAGAGCGACCGCCGCCGCTCTCCCGGGTCGAGTCGGTCGAGGTCGATCGAAGAGACGAAAGCGGGGACTCCACGATCGGAGGAAGCGAGGAGTTCCGAATCCTCCAGTCGACCGACGACGACGGTGGTTCGGGAACGATCCCGCCCGACACCGGAATCTGTGATCGGTGTCTCGAGGACGTCCGGGATCCGGAGTCGCGATACCACCGCTACTGGGCGACCTCCTGTGTGGATTGTGGCCCCCGATACACGGTCATCCGAGAGTTGCCGTACGACCGACCGCGCACCTCGATGGACGCGTTTCCGATGTGTGACGCCTGCCGAACGGAGTACGAGAACCCTGCCGATCGACGCTATCACGCCCAGACGATCGCCTGTCCCGACTGCGGGCCAACGCTGTCGCTTCTGGAACCGGTCGACGGGGGGGCCAGTCCGGGCGCACAGCGCCGGGAACGCGCGACCGGTCCGGAGGCGATCGACGAGACGGCGCGACGGCTCGCCCGCGGAGAGATCGTCGCGATCAGGGGTATCGGCGGCACGCATCTGGCGTGTGACGCAACCGATCCCACGGTCGTACAGCGGTTGCGCGAGCGAACGAACCGCCCGGGGAAGCCGTTCGCGGTGATGACACCGTCGGTCGACCGGATCCGGTCGTTCGCCCGAGTCTCGGAGACAGAACGGGAGCAACTCGAGGACGTCCGTCGACCGATCGTCGTCCTCGAACGGGACGACGAGGACTTGCTCGGCGCCGTCGCACCCGGACTCCACACTGTCGGGGTGATGCTCCCGTACGCGGGACTTCACCACCTCCTGTTCGAAGAAGCCGTAACCGAAGGGAAACACGTGGCCTCCAGGATCGAGGGTCCGCTCGTAATGACGAGTGGAAACATGCCCGGAGATCCAATGTGTACGTCAGTCGACGAGATCTTCGGGAGCCTGTCCGGCGTGATCGATGCCGCGCTGGTTCACGATCGAGAGATCGTCGCCCGGTGTGACGACAGTGTCGTGCGCGTCGTCGACGGCGACCGACGGTTTCTCCGGCGATCCAGGGGGTGGATCCCTCAACCGTTGCCTCGCCAGTCCGAGGGATCACCGACGCTGGCGCTCGGAGCGGAGTTCGACAGCACCGTTGCGCTGGCTCGCGACGACGAGGTGTTTCCCTCTCAACATCTCGGCGACGTCGACGATCCGGCAACCGAGAGGTTCCTCCGGGAAACGGTCGATCACCTCGCCGAACTGCTGGGGGTCGATCCGAGCGTCGTCGCCTGCGACGCTCATCCGAACTTCCTCACGAGCAAACTGGCCGCGGAGTACGCCACCGAGGAACCGATCCGAGTGCAACATCATCACGCCCACGCGGCCTCGCTTCTGGGCGAGCACGACCGCGACCGGGCGATCGTAATCGCCGCCGACGGCACCGGCTACGGCCCCAACGGGACGATCTGGGGGGGCGAGGTGCTCGACGCGACGAGAGGCTCCTTCGAGCGGATCGGAGGGCTCGGAACGTTCCGCCTGCCGGGCGGAGAGGCGGCGATCGAACGGCCGGCGCGGATTCTCGCGAGCCTGCTTTCGGATCCAGATCGGATCGACGAATTGCTGATCGAGCGGGCAGCGCTTTCACCCGCCGATGCATCGACCGTGCGACAGAGCCTGGAGGCGGGAGTGAACGCGCCGGAAACGACGAGCGCCGGCCGGTTCCTCGACGCGATCGCCGCGCTCGTCGGGGTCGGGACCGAGCGACGGTACCAGGGCGAACCTGCGATCAGGCTCGAGGCAGCCGCTTCCGGACACGATCCGGTCGACATCGAGATCCCGTACCGACGGCGCGACGGCGATCGAGTGGTCGACGTGAATCGCCTGACAGAGACTCTCGAAACACTACTCGAGAGGGAACCGGCAGCCGTCGTCGCCGCGACAGCCCAGGACGCGCTGGCGCGGGGGCTCGCCGAGATCGCAGTCGACGTGGCCGTCGATCGGGACGTCGACGCGATCGGATTCACCGGCGGCGTGGCGTACAACGAGGCCATTTCCCGACGGATCCGGGAAACCACCGAATCTGTGGGGTTGGCGTTCCTCGGCCACGAGCAGGTTCCGCCTGGCGACGCCGGGATCGCGTACGGACAGGCGGTCGTCGCGACGGAATGACTGTGGACGACGGAGAGAGTCGACGAACATATAGAATCAGAATATAATAAATATATTTTATATGATTGTCGAATCCGAGCAATCCGATTCGAACGTGTCAAACACTGCCGAGAACAGGAAAAAGTCGAAGCCGACGAATTAGAGCAGATAACAGTGCGAGTAATAGTGTAATAAACACGTGCAAACAAAACCTGCCGAACTGTAAACAAACCTGTCGAACGACGACGAAATCCCTCGACAACAGGGATCGAAAAGCCGGCGTTCTCGTCCTATTCGATACGAGATAAACCAAAGTTACCACCAGTTGTGTCGAGATAAGGAAGGACCGACGGTTATTACCATAAAATATATATTAAACCCGAATAAACAGATTAATTATATTTTCTACCGCACTACCGCACTACCGCGCTCGAAGGGTCGGAGCCGTCCGTCAACAGACGGTCATAGCGTTCGCTGGCCAAAAAATATATAGTGTTCTATACTAATATATACCAATACAGATCGTCGGAAGGCTGTCGGTACACGTTCGTACCCCTTCGGACCCGAATATATACGTATTACAACATTATTTGAGCGGCGACCGAATACAGTTACGCGATGGTATTGAACCATCCACCAGCCGGAAGAGAGATAAAAACCATTACCTTTATAGAGAAGACCCTTATAGGTGTGATAGACCATGTCAGATAATGGTAGGCGGTTGATCAGCGAAGCGGCGTCGCGACGTCGCGTGCTCAAGAACGTCGGAGCAGCCGCGTCCGTCGGTGGATTGGCGGCCGTGGCCGGATGTACGGGTGACGGCGACGACGAGCCCGCCGATGTCGGCGGCGAAGGTGAAGTCGAGGGCGTCGACGAGGTCGAAATCGAGTTCTGGCACGGGCTCGGCGGCGACCTCGGACAGATGGTTTCGGACCTCGCGGACGACTTCAGCGAGCAGTCCGACACCATCACAGTGACTGCGATCGAGCAGGGGACGTATCGGGAAACGATGAACCAGACGATCAACGCCGTTCGCGCGGGTAACCCGCCGGGCCTGGCACAGATCTTCGAGGTCGGAACCAAGCAGGCGTACGACAGCGGAGCGTTCGTCCCCATCGAGGAGGTCATCCCGGAGGAGCAGCTCGAACTCGAGAACTTCCTGGATCCGGTGCTCAACTACTATCGGATCGACGGGCAGCTCAACTCGATGCCGTTCAACTCCTCGAACGCGCTGATGATGTACAACAAGACTGCCTTCGAGGAGGCCGGGCTCGACCCCGAATCGCCGCCGGAGACCTTCCAGGAGGTCATCGACTACTCCGAGGAGCTGATGGACGCCGGCTACAACTACGGCATTACCTGGCCGAACCACTCGTGGTTCGTCGAGCAGTGGTTCGCGCTCCAGGACCAGGAGCTAGTCAACAACGAAAACGGCCGCGCCGGAGACCCGACGGAAACGTACATCAACAGCGACGCCGGGATGAACGTCTTCGAGTGGTGGCAGGAGCTCGACGAGATGGGCGCGTACCTCTCGACCGGGATCGAAGCGTGGGGCGAGGCCCAGCAGGGCTTTTTCACCCAGGAGGCACCGATGGTGCTGTATTCAACGTCCAGCATCAACCCGATGCTGCAGGGCGCCCAGGACAACGACTTCGAGGCGGCCGCCGCGCGGATCCCCGCACCGGAAGGACAGCGTGCCGGCGTCACGATTGGGGGCGGCTCGGTGTGGATCCCCGACGGACAGGACCAGGCCGAACAGCAGGCTGCCGCGGAGTTCCTCCTGTGGCTCACCCAGCCCGAACAGCAGGAGCGATGGCACCGCGGCACCGGCTACTTCCCCGTGCGCGAGGAGTCGATCGAGAACCTCGAGGCGGAAGGGTTCTACGACGAGAACCCGGACTTCCGCGTCGCGCTCGACCAGCTCCAGGAAGGCCAGGACACGCCGGCGACTCGGGGCGGGCTCATCGGGCCGTTCCTCGACACCCGGACGACGATCGCCGAATCCGCAGTCGCAGTCATGGACGGAGATCCGGTCGGCGAAGTGCTCGACGACGCCGCCGAGGACATCGAAGAGGCGCTCGAAGACTACATCGAGCGACAGTCGTAATCCCCGTGTCCGGCACCCGGCTCGGCGGATCGGGGCGGCGATCGAATCGACGTCGAGTCGGCCAACTGACCGGACGGAGTCGGACGAGAACAGGTGCGACAGATATATAGCCCGCATTTTTCAATATGCCAGAAACCATGCGAAACAGGGGGTACAGAATCGATGGCTGAATCGCAGAGAGCGGTGTTCAAAAACCGGAAGCTCGCGGCGCTGCTTTTGCTTCCGACGATCGCAGTCTGTCTGGCGTTCCTGTACTATCCGGCTATCGACACGTTCCGGTTGAGCCTGTTCCAGACGACGCTGGTCGACGAGACGTTCGCCGGCCTCTACAACTACGAGCGGATGTTCACTTCCGAGCGGTATCGAAACAGCATTTTCGTGACGTTCGCGTTCGGGGGTGTCGTCGTGTTCGGTACGATGCTGGTTGCGCTATTTATCGCATTTATGATGTACGAGGTGAACCACTTCACCTCGGTGTATCTCATCACCGCGATCTGGCCGTACGCGCTGCCGCCGGCCGTGGCGGGGCTAGTGTTGTTGTTCCTGTTCCAGCCCGATCTCGGAATCTTCACCTACTACATCAGGGCGATCGGGTCGGTCTTCGGCATGGACATCGCGTTCAACTGGCGACAGGACGGCCCGCTTGCGTTCGCGGTCGTTTCGGTCGCGGCGATCTGGAAACAGCTCGGCTACAACATCATCTTCATGATCGCGGCACTGAACAACATCCCGGACACGATCGACGAAGCGGCCGAACTCGACGGGATCGGTCGCCTCAACCGACTGTTCCGCATCTACGTGCCGCTGATGTCGCCGACGCTCGTGTTCCTGATCGTGATGAACACGATCTACGCGTTCTTCGCGACGTTCCCGCTGATCGACCTGATGACCAGCGGCGGTCCGGGCGGTGCGACGAACATTCTGATCTACAACCTCTACATCGACGCCTTCGAGAATTTCAACCTCGGGTATGCGTCCGCACAGTCGCTGGTGTTGTTCCTGATCGTGGGATTGTTGATGTACGGACAGCTCAAAGTCTCGGACCGGTACGCACACTACGGGTGATCATCGATGGCAGAATCAACAGTCTCAGAAACGACGACACGGGGCGAAGACACCACGACAGGGACCCGACGGAACCGACAATCCCTGGGGGACGTCCTCCCCGACCAGTGGTTGATGCACGTTGGACTGATCGTCTCCATTTCGCTCATGGCGCTCCCGCTGATACTCGCGGCGCTCATGAGCACCCAGTCGGTCGCCGAGATCTACGACGTGACGAATCTCGCACCGGGGAGCGACGCCTACGGGAACTACTACCGGGTGATGACCGACTTCAACATGTGGACCTACCTCATCAACTCGACGATCATGGCGCTTGCCATCGTCGTCGGGAAGGTGGGCCTGTCGCTTCTGGCGGCGCTCGCGCTGGTCTACTACGACTTCCCGTACAAGAACGCGACGTTCATGTTCGTGCTGTTCACGCTGATGCTCCCGGTGCCGGTCCGGATCGTCCCGCTGTTCGAGCTGATGGTGAACCTCGACTGGACGAACACGATGCTCGCGATCACGATGCCGTATCTGGCAAGCGCGACCGCCGTCTTCCTGTTCCGGCAGCACTTCATGTCGATTCCGGCGTCGATCGTCGAGGCGGCAAAGCTCGACGACGTTGGCGGGCTCAGGTTCCTGATCTTCGTGTTGATCCCGATGTCGAAAGGGATGATCGCGGGCATTTCGGTGATCACCTACATCTACGCGTGGAACCAGTACCTCTGGCCGCTGGCGGTCATCAGCAGCCAGGATCAGCAGGTCGTACAGGTCGGGCTCAAGAGCCTCGAAGGAACCGCAGCGGCGGGACAGATCGAGTGGGGGCTCATCATGGCGGGCGCAATGATCGCGCTCGTGCCCCCGCTCGTGGTGCTGATCGTGCTGCACAAGCCGCTGCTCGAAACGTTCGGTCTCCAGCAGAAATAGAACGATGGCAACGATTCAACTCAACGACGTGGTGAAGCGCTTCGACGACGTCGTCGCGGTAGACGGCATCGACCTGACGGTTCGTGACGGCGAGTTCATCGTCATCGTCGGCCCGTCGGGCTGTGGAAAGAGCACGACGCTCCGACTCATCTCGGGATTGGAAGACGTCACAAGCGGCGTCATCGAGATCGGTGGCCGCGACGTCACCGGACTCGAACCGAACGAGCGGGACATCTCCATGGTGTTTCAAAACTACGCGCTGTACCCGCACATGACCGCAAAGCGGAACATGACGTTCGGCATGAAGTCCGCCGGCGACTTCACCGACGAGGAGATCGAACAGCGCGTGACCGAGGCGGCGGAGATCCTCGACATCACGGACCTGCTCGATCGAAAGCCGGGGGCACTGTCCGGCGGGGAGCGCCAGCGGGTCGCGCTCGGGCGGGCGATTTCCCGGGACCCCGAGGTGTTTTTGATGGACGAGCCGCTGTCGAACCTCGACGCGAAGCTACGGGTCCAGATGCGTGCCGAACTGGCGAAGCTCCACGACGAACTGCAGACGACCACCGTCTACGTCACCCACGACCAGACGGAGGCGATGACGCTTGGTGACCGTGTCGCAGTCATCGACGCCGGACAGATCCAGCAGGTCGACTCCCCACAGCGGCTGTACGACTTCCCGGAAAACCGGTTTGTCGCGGAGTTCATCGGCGACCCGGCGATGAACATGATCGACGTCACCGTCCGTGACGGCAACGCCGTCCACGAGGCGTTCTCGATCCCGCTTCCCGCCGGAGAGAACACGGTCGGGAGCGGGGAGGTAACCGCTGGGCAGCGGTCGGCGATCCTCGGCATCCGTCCCGAGGACTTCTATCTGGCCAGCGAGTATCCCGACATGGGAGAAACGACGTTCCCGGCGACTGTTACGGTCACCGAACCGCTCGGGGACAGCCTCCTTTTGTACTGCCGGATCGCCGACACCGAGTTCAAGGTGCAGGCGGAACCCCGGAGCACGCTCCAGCCGGGTGACGAGGTCGAGTTGACCTACGATCCAGCACGGCTCCACCTGTTCGATCCGGAAACCGGCGACGCCATCTACCACTCGGAAAGCGCCCCCGGATCCGAGGAGCAGCTCGAACAGCCGGTCGACGAGTGATCGATGGGACGAAGTCGACCTCCGATCGGCCGGCGTCGTGACGACGGGGAGCCGGCGTTGCGGATCGGCCACCGCGGCTGTGCGGATCAGCATCCGGAGAACACGGTCGAAGCGATCGAGCAGTCGGCGCCGTACGTGGACGGCTTCGAGATCGACGTACGCCCGTGTGGCTCCGGCGAGCTCGTCGTCTTCCACGACGAGACGCTCGACCGGGTGACCGACGGAACCGGCCGCGTCGACGAGACCACGCTCGGAGAGCTCCGGGAACTGGAGGTGCTCGATTCCGGCGAGACCGTTCCGACCCTCGGGGAGCTGCTTTCGGCGGTGCCCGACTGGCTTCCGGTCAACGTCGAGCTGAAGGCGACGGGGATCGAAAAGGAGGTGCTCGAGATCTGTGGCGACGCCGACGTCGAAGTGCTGTACTCGTCGTTTTTCGTCCGTGCGCTGCGCGAACTCCGGGACGCCGACGAAGCGGCACCGGTCGGAGTTCTGTGTCACGAGGGCGTCGACGACCGGCTCGCACTCGCCGAGGAGCTCAAGGCCGTCGCCTTTCACCCGTCGATGGAGCTGGCACTCGAAACGGACATCGTCGAAAGATGTCACGATCGCGGGCTTGCTGTAAACGTCTGGACTGCCGAAACCGAAGCCGACGTCCGTCGGCTGCGCGAGCGGGCCGTCGACGGGATCATCGCCGATCGGTGGGACGTGTTTTGAAAACGCGGATCGAACCGAAACGGCGGTGAAAGGGGTTCAGTCGTCCTCGAACGACTCCTGCGAACGTCGCTGCGTTACGAGCGAATCTTCCCGGGAGCCGTCCAGCGTCTCGCGGTAGTAGTCGCGGGCGGCGATGTAGCTGGCTGCCGCGATCGCCACGATAAACACCGTAAACGGGAACGCAAGCACCACCGGGAACGCCTGCATGGCCTCGAATAGCGGAAGTTCGATCGTCATGACGCCGACGAAGGCGAGCAGCACGCCCCACCACGCCCGATTCCGTGCGTTCGGGTTCTCGGTTCCGAGAGTGATCGACGAGAGGATGAACACGGTGGAGTCGAGCGAGGTGATGACGTATCCGGTGATGACCAAAAGGAACAGGACGGCGATGAGCACCCCGAACTGGGTGAGTGTCAACGCCTCTACAATTCCTGCGGGGATGCCGTCGGCGGCGACAGCATCCGAGACGGGCTCTACGAACCCGGGCGAGAGCACCCAACCGCCGATGATCCCGTGTTGTATCCACAGCAGAACGCCCGGAACCCCCACGAGAACCACGAACGTCTCCCGGATCGTCCGCCCCTTGGAGACGCGGGCGACGAAGCTGCCGACGAATATGCCCCAGGCGGCCCACCACGCCCACCAGAAACTGGTCCAGTAGTGGCCCCAGTTGCCCGCTGCGGTGGGGTCAGTGTAAAAGGAGAGTCGGAACATGTTGTTCAGCCAGACGCCGGTCGCGTCCAGCCCGATGTTGATCATCGACAGCGTCGGACCGACGACGAGCAGCGCCGCCGCAGAGACCATCGCAAGTATCACCGTGATCTTCGCGGCGTTTTGCAGTCCCTTGTGGAGACCCAACCAGACGTCGGCAAGGAACACCACCCCGATGAAGCCGAAGAGAACGTACGTGAGCTGGGAGCCGGGGAGATGGAACACGTCATCCAGTAGCGCAGTAAACACCTGCGCAGAGAACCCCATGGTAGCGGCGATCCCACCCACGATGGCGATCAGCGACGCGAGGTCGACGAACCAGTAGAGCTTGCCGTAATCGTCCTTGCCCAAAAGGGGCCGGAGCATCGAACTGATCTTGTACCTGCTTACGTCCTTGTTGTAGATGGTCAACGCGAACGCGAGCGCGAACGGTGGATACCACATCGCGAGGCCGGGGAACACCTCGTGGATGTACATGAACGAAAGCGAGAGCGATTCGATCGGCGCCTGCACCGGCCACGGCTCCGGTGGGGGAGCCGCGACGATCGAGGCGGGTTCTCCTACGCCCCAGATGATGATCGAGCCGCTGTAGCCGACGGTAAACACCATCGCGATCCAGCCGAACAGCCCGAACTCCGGAGTGGCGTCCTCGCCGCCGATACGGATCTGCCCGTATCTGGAAAACGCCATGAACGCCGAGAACGCGAGCAACGCGAACCCGAGGACCATGAACCACCACCCGAAGTTGTGCAACACCCAGTCGTAGGCGCCGAGCATCGCGTCGTTGAACCACTGTGGACTGGCGATACCGACTGTCCCGAGCGCGATTAGTCCTGCTCCCGTGAGGAAAAACAGGAGTTTCTCGTTTCTCTCTGCGTTCTCTAACCCGAACAGTTTCCAGAGGTTCATAATTGTCGTCGTGTAACGCGGTGTTCGTCGTCTGCGTGTCGGTGTCGGCCGGCGTCCGCGAGTGGGCACCGCCCACGAGCGATCACCGGCGTCTCACGTACTGTACAAACGTCCAGTGTTGTTTCGAGTTGTGACTCTCGAACGCTACGCCGCCCTTGCCGTTTCCGAACCGGAACTCGGAAGACTATCGGTCGATCGTCAGGCTGGTCCATGGTTCTGCGAATAACTCATGAGTGGTTTTCACTGCCACAGGCACGATCTAAACTGATGGATAATAAAACCTTTTATTTATTATCCCTCGCAGTCGGGCGATAGAATAATGTTAGTAAAACATTACTTTAGCGGTTCGGAACTCCTGCCTGTCGAAACCAACCGTGAGTACACCTCCCGCATCTGGGGCGTGCGGGCGTTTTGCGGCTCAGTCAGCGTTCGCGTTCAGTACGCGTCACGAGCGATTTCCAGCAGGTCCTCGGCGTCGGCGTCCCGCGGGTTGTCGTGGATCTCGATCGTGTACAGCGCGTTTTCGGCAATTTCCGGGAGGTCCCCTTCGTCGACGTCGAGATCGGCGAGGCTCTCGGGCAGGTCGACCGCCGCGATCAGTTCTTCGACGGCGGCGACCGCCTCGCGGGCGGCCTCCTCCTCGGAGAGCCCGGAAACGTCGACACCCATCGCCTGTGCGACTTCGGCGTACCGGTCGGGCACTTCCTCGAGGTTGTACCGCATCACGGCGGGCGTGAAGGCGGCGATCGCCTCGCCGTGAGGGATCTCGGGATACATTCCGCCGGTCACCTCCGCCAGCGAGTGAATCGCCCCGAAGCCTGCGAAGTTCTCACAGATTCCCGCCACGTTGGAGGCGAACATCATCCGCTCGCGGGAAGCCATCGTCCCCTCCTCGTAGGCCTCCACCAGGTTGGCCGACACCAGTTCCATCACGTTGTACGTCAGCGGTTCGACGACCGGCGGTCGCGCCGAGGAGACGTGGTTCTCCAGCGCGTGTGAAAACGCGTCGAAACCGGTCGCGGCCGTCTGGCGCGGCGGCAGCGACGCGGTGAGTTCGGGGTCCACCAGCGCGATTTCGGCACCCAGATACGGGCCGTCCGGGTACAGCGGCGGCTGTCCCATCGCCATTTTGAAGTCGCGCTCTTCGTCGGTGATGACCGCCCAGTAGTCCACCTCGCTGCCGGTGCCGGCGGTCGTGGGAACGGTCACCAGCGGTAGCGGTTCCGTCTCGATCGGTGCTTCCATCACGTCCTCGGCGGACTTCACCTCGTAGTCTGCGACCTCTCCCGAGTTCGTCGCCATCAGCGTCGCTCCCTTGCCGACGTCCATTACGCTGCCGCCGCCGACGGCCACGACCGCGTCACAGCCTTCCGTATCGAGCAGTCCTGTCGCCTCCTCGACCATCGACGTCGTCGGATTCGGCTCGACGCCGTCGTAGACGATGTACTCGATACCCGCATCATCGAGGGACTGTTCGATCCCCTCGAGGAGGCCGACCTCCCGGATTCCCTCGTCGGTGACGACCAGTACCGACTCCCACTGTTGAGAGTCGACGAGCGGGCCGACCCGCTCGCTTTTGCCGTTGCCGAACTCCACCCAGATCGGGAACGACAGCGTGTACTCGCCGAAGCTCATTTTCGGCCCTCCGGCGTAGCGAACGTCACGCTCGGGGCGTTCGATCGACGGTCGACGGACTCTCCTCTCCGAATACGTCGGGCTTGCCTTCGCATCTCGTTTGGAGGTTTCCCTCGCAGTTCATAAAAGTATCCGTACGCCGAGTGACAGGAGCACAAATTTAAGAACGCCTGCATCGATACGCAACCCATGGCAGAGCCACAAGGAGAGACAGCCATAGTCGAGCGACATCTATCGGCACACGAGGAAGCGACCGACGGAACCGAGTTTCACGCCTGGATCGGCGGGGACCACTACCGGACCGACGAGGGGCTGGAAACCCGGGATCCGGCGATCGACGAGCCGATCCTGGAGGTTCCGCGATGTGGATCCGGCGACGTCGACGCCGCCGTCGAGGCCGCCTGGGACGCCTTCGACCGCGAGTGGGCGTCCACAACGCCCCGAGAGCGGTCGAACCTGCTGTTCGAGTGGATCGACGTCCTCACAGAGCACGTCGACGAACTCGCGAAGCTGGAGTGTCTCGACACCGGCAAACCGATCACGCAGGCGCGCGGCGAGGTCGAGGGCGCGATCGACACCCTGGAGTACTACGCGTCGGTGTGTCGCGCCCAGCGGGCCGATCACGTTCCAGCCGGTGACGACCTCCACCTGTACACAAAACACGAGCCGTACGGCGTCGTCGGCCAGATCGTCCCGTGGAACTTCCCGATGTGGGCCGCAGCCTGGAAGCTCGGCCCCGCACTCGCGGCCGGCAACGCCACAGTGCTCAAACCCTCGACGGACAGCCCGCTGACGACGATCCGGATCGCGCAGCTCTCGGAGGGAATTCTCCCGGACGGCGTGCTCAACGTCGTGACCGGAAACGGAAGCGAGACCGGAAGCGCGATCGCCGAACACGACGAGATACGGAAAGTCTCCTTCACGGGGAGTACGGCGGTCGGCTCGGGCGTGATGCACGCGGCCGCAGACCGCGTTGCACCGGTCACGCTCGAGTTGGGCGGCAAGTCCCCGTTCGTCGTCTTCCCGGATGCCGACCTCGATCGGGTCGTGGATGCGGTCGCCGACGGGATCTTCTACAGCACGGGCGAGATCTGCGACGCGTTCTCCCGGGCGCTGGTTCACGAGGACGTCATCGAGGAATTCACCGAGCGGTTCGTAGAGAAAGCCGAGTCGTACTCCCTGGGTGACCCGCTCGACGAGGAAACCACGATGGGACCGCTCACCTCCGAAAGTCAGTTCGAGACGGTGACGGACTACATCGAGACCGGCAAACGGGAGGCGGACCTGCTGTGTGGCGGCGGCCGTCCGGAGGATCCGTCGCTTTCGGACGGATGGTACGTGGAGCCGACAGTTTTCGGAGACGTGAAAAACGACGACACGATCGCCCGCGAGGAGATCTTCGGGCCGGTCCAGACGATCATCCCGTTTTCGAGCTACGAGGAGGCGATCGAACTCGCGAACGACACCCGGTACGGGCTGGCCGCCGGCGTCGGCACGGAGTCGACATCGCTCGTGCACAACGCCGCAAACGACATCGAGGCCGGCCTGATCTACGTCAACGAGTACGGGCCGATCCTGCCGGAGGCGCCCTACGGCGGCTTCAAGGAGTCCGGCGTCGGCAAGGACCTCGGGCTGGAGGCGCTCGATCACTACCGGCAGACGAAATCCGTCTACGTCAACCTCTCTGAACCGTCGCTGTAGGTTGAAACGGCAACGACCGGATGACCCAGGTCAGTCGCCTGCGGTCGCCGCGGCGATCTCCGCTTCCAGTTTCTCGACGACAGTTCGGAGTGACGCCGGGATGCGCTCCCGGAATACGTCGCCAGTGAGACGGTAGCTCGGCCCCGAAACGCTCATCGATCCGACGGTGTTTCCGTCCCCGTCCCGAACGGCCATCCCGACGCTTCGAAGCCCCTCGGTGTACTCCTCGTCGCCGAGCGCAAATCCCCGTTCCTCCGTGCGATTCAGTTCCTCGTACAGCTGCTCCCTGTCGGTAATCGTGTTCTCTGTTACCGCCTCCAGCCCCCATCGATCGACAATCGAGTCCACGCGTTCCCGGGAATACGTCGCCAGGATCGCCTTGCCCGAGGCGGTCGAATGGATGGGATAGTACGTCCCCATCCGAGCGCGGTAGCCGTTGGATCCACCCTCGGCGTACTTGACCCACTTGTGGTACGACTCCGAGACCGTGATGATCCGGCCGTGATCCTCGACGATGAAGTCCACCTCCTCGGTCGTCTCCTCGGCCAGCCGGTGGACCGCTTCGTCGATCGCCTGGTTCCCGGGGAGCCGCGACCGGGCGTGCTCCCCCAGGTTCAGGAATCGAAATCCCACGTGATACGTGTCTTCCTCCTTGATGAGGTAGCCGTTCGATTCCAGCGTCGCGAGATGTTTGAACACTGTACTCACCGCGAGAGAGAGCTCCTCGGCGAGTTCGGTCATCGTCGCGCCCTCCCGTCGTTTGATCGCCTCGAGCAAAGCGAGGGACCGTTCGGTCGTGTCGAGCGTGCTTCCCGGGGGATCAGCGAGCATCGTTGTCCGAACGAGCGGGCGCTCGGTATTAAAGATTCACGTGATTCACGTAAGCGAAATCGGTCCAATTATTCACGTATGCGAAAATAGATTCCGTCGATTCCCGGTAGCGATCACAGTGCGATGACCCAGAGAAGGTGGACGTTGAAGAGAACACGTGCCGTATCCGAAGAAATAAACTGTGACGACATTATTTCGAGAACAGAAACTACACAGGCACCGGACGGTTCAGATCTCGGTCACGTAGGCGTACTCCTCGGAGAGCGCCTGGGCGTCCTCGGGGAGCAGCGCGATGACGAGGTGATCGACGTACTCCTCGAAGTAGTCGACGACGGCGGCGATGCGCTCGGAGTCAATCGCCTCCAGTGAGTCCAGAAGCATCACCGGGAGAATCTCGTGAACGTCGTGGACGAGATACCCCGCGAGCGCGAACACGAGCCCGGTCACCTCGCGTTCGCTCTCCGAGAGGTGATCGACGGTGTCCCGGTAGGCCGTGCCGTCGGCCGACCGGACGACGTGGAGGTCGAACGCCGTCCGATCGACGGACCGGCGACCCTCTCTGACGGTCTCCTCGCGGCGCTCGATCCAGATCCGGTCGATGTTTTCGTACTCCAGGATCTCCAGGATGGCGTCGATGTGCTCGTTGAACGACTCGACCGCTTCGGCCTCCAGTCGATCGACTCGAGTCCGGAGGTCGGCGAGCTCGTCGGTGATCTGCTCGCGGCGGGTCGAAAGCTCCTCGCGGGCGTCGGTGGCGTTTTCGCGCTCTTCGATATCGTCTTCGACGCTTTCGAGTTCGTTTTGGAGTCGCCCGACCTCAAGTTCCAGCCGGTTCGCCTCCCTGTGGCGGTCGAGCACCTCGCTGTAGTTGGTCTCCTCGAAGGATTCGGTTTGCTCTTCGAGCCCCTCGATCTCGGATTCGAGCGCCTCACGCTTTTCCTCGAGCGTTTCGATCCGTTCCCGGGAGGAGTCCAGTTCCGTCTCGATCCGCTCGAGACGCCGTTCGTTGCGTTCCCGCTGTCGCTTTCGTTGCCGGAGCTGTTGCCGCTCGTCGGTGAGGTCGTCGATCCGCGATTCGAGTTCGTTTCGCTGTGAGAGCTGATCCTTCCTGAGCTCCCGGAGACGATCGAGCGTTCCCTCGATCCGGTCGACTTCGACATCGGAACCGCAGGTCCAGCAGACGGTCGTGTCGGCCGACAGCAGTTCGTCGGTGACCGCCCCGTCGCCGTCGGCCCGGCCGTCGGCGTCTGAAGCCTGGAAAACGCGTTCGACTGTCGCGTCGTCCTCTTCGAGCAGCTCCTCGTTGAAGCTGATGACGCTTTGCAGTTTGCCGATCGTCCCGTCGAGCGCCCGCTTTCTGTCGCGGAGCTCCTCGATCCGCCCCTCGAGTTGATCGACGCTCCGATCGTCGTCGAGTTCGTCCCCCTCGTCGGTCTGCAGCTCCTCGCGTTCGGCAGTGAGCTCCTGGATCGTCGCCCGTTCGGTTTCGAGCTCGAACTCGACGTCCTCGAGCCGGGACTGGGCGTCCCGCAGTTCGGAGAACAGCTCCTCGAGCTCCTCTTTTCGGGTCCGGCTCTCCTCGATGTCGGCGTCGAGCCCGTCGAGTTCGGACTCGACCTCTGCCAGCTCCTCGCGCGTTTCCTCCAGTTCCGTCTCCAGGCTCCGTTTCTTCGACTCCAGTTCGGGCAGGTCCTCCTCGAACTGTTCGAGCCGGGAGATCTCCTGGTCGATCTCGCGTTTCTCGGACTCGAGTTCGTCGATCTCCCGTTCGATCTCGGCGGTGTCGACCGGCCGCATGATCACCTCACGGAGGTCGTCGCCCCGCTGGATCGCCCGTCGGGCCTCGTTGTCCTCGAGCAGGAACGCAAACAGGTCCGCGAGCTCGGGATCCTGGAGGTAAGGATCGCCGTCGAACGCGACGGTTCCGTTCCGTCGGGTCAGCGTACGGCTGTACGTTTCCCCCTCCAGCTGCAGTTCCACTCGACCCTCGTCGGCGTCGGCCTTCAGGGAGGGCTTCTCGCTGCCGAACGCCGCCATCAACGCCTGGAGAAACGAAGTTCGGTTCGTCGCGTTCCGGCCGGTCAGGACGGCGACTCCGGACGGAAGTGTTACCTCCGTCCGGTCGATCCCGCCGACGTTTTCCGCGGTAACCGTCAGTGTCTCGTCCACTGACTTTTGTGAAGACATGTTGTTGTACAACCTAATTACAGGAACACGTACTTAAATATTTACTCTCCGCCGCAGTCGCAGCCACCGTCCCGAACCAGATCGACGAGCGCATAGTCGCGACCACACTCCTCGCAAACCGCCCGAACCTCCACGAACAGTTCGTACTCCCGGTCGGTCACCTCCCCGGATCGGACGAGCCCGTCGAGAGTCGACTGGGCGACTGCAGCGGTACGCCCCTCGAGGCGCTGGAGGGTCTCTACTTTCCGTTCTGGATCGACCGATCGGTCCTCGAGCTCCGCTTCCCGATAGTCTCGAAGATACGAATGGACGGCCTGATGTGTGACGAAGTTACTCCGGAGCTCCTCGACGTCGACTCCCTCCCGTTCGAGTTCTCGCTCCTTCCGTAGGACGTCTGCACGGGGGACGTCGTCGTCCGTGAGGACGCGATAGGTGCTCTCTACGTCGTACTCGATCGCGACCACGTCGGCGTCCCGGAGCGTCGCCTCCAGAACGGCGCGGTTGAACTGGTCCGCGAGATCCCGGAGACTGGTCCGCTCCCCGTCGACGCCGAGCCACTCGGCCTCCAGTCGGTCGCCCCATCCATCGAGTTCGTGCTCCTCGATCACGCGGGCAACCTTGCTGTCGGGCCGGTCTGTCGATTCCGTTCCCATACGGTACGCCTCTCACCACTACGTTACAAAGGTAACGGTGTAACGAGGACACACATATGACTGTAACGGGACACGTCGCGTCGCCGCCGGGCGTTCCAGTCACAACCGAACCGGCCCGGAGACGGAAACCTCGGCGAATACGGATCGTTCGTGCATTGCAAAAGTATTCCAACGAAAGTGAAACAACGTCTCCCCGGTGTACCCCGTTTTTATCGGTTGTTCGGATATGACAAATAGCAACCGTGAGCGTGGATGGGTCCCTGGAACAACTCGATAACTCAAAACGAGGCCGTCTGGACGCTCAGTTCGATCACGTTCGCGGCCTGCATCACCCGTTCGGGCAGTTCCTCGCGGAAGCGGTCCCCTTTCAGCCGGCTCACCGGGCCGGAAACGCTGATGGCGCCCACTACCCCGGCGGTGTCGATTGGGGCTCCGACGGCACGGAGCCCATCGATCTCCTCTTCGTCGTTCAGCGCGTACCCCCGCTCCCGAATCTGTTCGAGGCGATCGAACAGCTCTCCGCGGGAGGTGATCGTGTTTCCGGTCCGCTCGGGGAGACCGTACGCGTCGACGATGTCGTCGACCCGGGACTCGGAAAGACACGAGAGGATCGATTTTCCCGCCGCGGAGTAGTGGAGGTGGTCCTCCTTCTGGAGGTTCATGTCGTGGTACGGCTGACCGACCGCGTTGTCGCCGCGAGACTTGTAAATGTGGAAGCCGCGCCCCCGCTCTTCCGCCATGAGGTGGGCGTACTCGCCTGTCGCCTCCGCGAGGGCGTCGGTTTCGTCCCGGCCAGCCCCGTAAAGCGGGCGTTGCCGCTTTACGTACTCTCCGAACGTGATGAACCGCAGGCCGAGTCGGTACTCGTCGCCCTGCTGTGTGACGACGCCGTTCGACTCGAGCGTGTTCAGATGCGTGTGGACCGCACCTTTCGAGAGTTCCAGCGCATCGGCGAGTTCGGTGACCCCGGCCCCCTCCCGATCCGCGAGCGCCCGTACGATCTGGAAGCTCCTGTTTACGGTCTGTACCTCCCGCCCGTTGTGGTCGTCCATGATCCGATGTTCTTCGAATGCGCCTTAATCGTTTTCATACTACAAACACCAACGTGGAGTTCTGCATAACTCTCTTCCCGTCGTTTCGGAACTCGCGAGGGAATTCCGGCGGAAACGACCCGTACGCTTCGACGCTACGGGTAGTCGGCCGGATCGTGGACAAAGTGTCGACGGTGGAAGCACAGTAGCGTTCACATATGACAAACGAAACTCGACGAGTCGAGGGGAACGGGAAACTGACTTGTAGGGACGGTGGCAAGGTGATCGCGTGCCAGTCGAGATACGCCTGTACGGCCGGCTGCGCGACGCGGCCGGCGTCAAGTCCGTCACGAGAACCCCCCCGGAGGGAACGACCGTCTCGACACTCCTCGAGTCCCTCGGGAAGGAGTATCCGGGGGTCGCCGAACAGCTGTTCGACGACGACGGAACGGTTCGGAACCGCGTGATCGTCCGAAAGAACCGGACGACGCTCGACGCGCTTTCGGTCCCCGTCGACGATGGGGATCGGATCGCTGTCGCGACGCAAGTCGTCGGCGGGGGACACACGCCACCAGGGACGGGTTTCGACCAGTAACGCCGTCGGCGGTACTTTTTTAGACGCCACCACAGTCATAGCGAGATATGGAGACAGCAGAGAGACTCCCTAGTGCAGTCGACGTCATCATCGTCGGCGGCGGCATCGTCGGGACCAGCGCGGCGTACTTTCTCGCCACCGAAACCGACCGCAAGACCCTGTTGATCGAACGCGACGGGATCGCCAGCGGATCGACCGGTGACTCCTCGGCGATCATCAGACACCACTACGGCGACCGAGAAACCTACTCGCGACTGGCCGACTGGAGCCACGAGTTCTTCCGGAACTTCGAAGAGCGGACTGGCGAACCGATCGCGTACACGGACAACCCTCTTGTCAGGCTCGGAAAGAACGGCGAACCGTCCGGGGAGTACGCGCAGGCGGGGTACGAGACGCTCTCGGAACTCGGGATTCCCGTGAGCCGATACGGCCGGGAGGAACTCGAACGCCGATACCCGATGTTGTCGGTCGAGGACGTCGACTTCGCGGTGAGCGACGACACCGCGGCGTACTCGGACGCCTCCGACGTCGCGGGGGGGTTCGCCCGGGCGGCCCAGCGGGAGGGGGCGACCGTCGTTACCGACGTCGAGGCAGAGGACCTGCTGACCGAAGACGGCGGAATTGTCGGCATCGAAACGGACGCCGGACCGATCCAGACCGACGACGTGATCGTCGCCGCCGGACCCTGGAGCGGTCGGATCGCCGGCTGGGTCGGCGTCGACATCCCGATGCGGCTCACCCGAGAGCAGATCCTGCTGCTGGAACCTCCCGAGGAGTTCGATGCAGCCAAACTCGAGAACCTGCCGACGACGGGAAAACCGGACGCGGACTGGTACCTGCGGCCGGACTTCGGGGAGGGCGTGTTGATCGCGACTCACCACGTCGGGGAAACGGTCGATCCGGACACCTACAAGCGCGACCCCGACGAGGAGACAATCCTGAAGTTCATCGAGGAACTCGAAGAGTTCGCTCCGGGGCTCGCCGACTCGAAGCTCCGCGGGGGCTACTGCGGGGTGTACTCGGATACGCCCGACCGCGGGTTCGTCATCGATCAGGCGGGCCCCGACGGCTGTTACTTCGCCTGCGGGTTCTCCGGACACGGGTTCAAAACCGCGCCGGCAGTCGGGTCGATACTCGCAGATCTCCTGACGGAGGGAGACTCGGAGCTGGCGGACCTCGAGGAGTTCTCGCTGGAACGGTTCGAGGAGCAGACGAAACCGACAGCGAACGATTGAGCGGGGGATCGATTGGACGATCGTTCCTCCGTTTTCCCACCACGGAGTGCCCTCAGCCGTTCGACTGGATCCGTTCGTCCGGAACGGTACCGTCGGTGTTCCATCCGCGACGTTCGTAGTACTCCTCGATCGCGCCCTCGATCCCCGGGATCTCGTAGGGAACCCCGTCGTCAGCTCGGTCGCGTCCGCGCTGGTTGTTGAAGTGGCGCTCGAGTTCGACGACCCGGGTTCCGACCGACATGAGTTCCTCGTAGTCGGCCTCCAGAAGCGTCGTGTACCGGTCGCGGTGGTCCTCCCCGTCCCAGGTTTCGAGCACGTAGTTCCGGGAGAACCGACAGAGGATCGCGCTGTCGTTTACCGCCTTCTGGTTTTCGACCTCGGGGAGGATCTCGGCTTTCCCCTCGACGGTCTCGGGTTCGTCGGCCTGGAAGTAGTCGTAGATGTTCATCGCCGAGTACATGTGGTCGGCCCCGTGGTTGGAAACGGCGTAGCTCAACGCGAGCCCGTGACAGACCCGACCGTCGTGGGCCGGGAACTCGAGTCCCTTGACCGTCCAGTTTTCAACCCCCAGCTCTGGTGCACACCGGTCGACTCCTTGTGCGAGGAGATCCCCGTCTCCCTCGCGATAGGCGGTCTTCCGGATCAACTCGTGGACGAGATCGGCGTCCCCAAACCCGCCTTCGGCGTCGAGATACGCGCCGATCGTGACACCCGCACTGATTGTGTCGAGACCGAGTTCGTCACACAGGTCGTTCGACTGCATGACGTCGACGACCTCGTCGACCAGGAGATTGGAGCCGAACGAAAACACCGTCTCGAACTCCGGGCCCTCCGTCTCGAGTCCAGTGTCCTCGTCGCGTGTCGGCAGTTTGCAGGCGAACGTACACGCCGAACAGGTAGCGGTGTCGTACTTCTTCTCCTCGACGCGGTCGCCCGAGATCCCCTCGACGCCCTCGTCGAACTCGGTGCGCTCGAAGTATCTGGTCGGAAGCGAGAACTCGTCGTTGACCCACTCCGTCTCGAAGGCGGTGCCCTGGGTTTTCATGATGTGGTCGTCGGTGGCCGCCTCGCGGGTGATCTCGCCGGCTGCGTCGGGGAGTTCGATCTCCCGGTCCGTGTCCCCCGCGAAGGTGAGGCATTTGACGTTTTTCGATCCGAGCACCGCACCGAGCCCGCCCCGACCGAACGCCCGGTGTTCGGACGTCATCACGCTCGCAAACCGGACCAGGTTCTCCCCGGCCGGGCCGATCGCTGCGACCTGCTCGTCGCCGTAACCCCGGTTGTCCATCGCGTCTGTCGTTTCACTCACCGTAGCAGCCTCGAGTTCGGGAACCGGCTCGAACTCGACCCCCTCGTCGGAAACGTGCACCGCAAGCAGTTCGTCGGACGCACCCGTTATCTCGATTGCGCCGTATCCCGTCGCGTGCAGCGCCCTGGAGAGATACCCGCCCGCGTTCGAGGAGTGGAGGCCGTCGGTGAGCGGCGACAGCGCCGTGGCGTTCGTCCGGCCGGTGAACGCCATCGGCGCCGCCTGGAGCGGTCCGGTGGTGAAAAACAGGCTGTTCTCCGGCCCGAACGGATCCGCGTCGAACGGGATCCGTTCGTGGGCCAGCCGAACGGCGGCCCCTCGGCCCCCGATAAACCGTTTCAAGATCCCGTCGATGTCGACGGTGGCTGTACTGCAATCGCTCACGTCCACTGAAAGCAGTGGCCCCTCGAGGTGGAGCATATCCCTACGTCGACGCCTCGTTTCAAGTAAGTACCGCTCGCCGCCAGTATGGAACAGGAGAAGACAGCCAAAATCAGATCGGGAAGTTCCCGCCGGAGGCCGCCACTCAGTCGTCGTCCGCCGCCGTAAACTCGTCCCGGGCGGAGACGACAGGGATCTCCTCTTCGGACTGAAGGAATATTGGCCGTTCGCCCCCGAACGTAACGATCATGTTCAACATCCCGAGGAACAGGACGATCCCGAACGGCGTCCCGAGGATGATCGCCGCCGCCTGCACCGCGTCGACGCCGCCGACGACCATCAACATCGACGCCAACATCCCGATGAGGGCGGCCCAGATGACCCGGTTGATCGTCGAGGGACTCTCGGCGCCGCCGGTGGTGAGCATCCCCAGCGCCAGCGTCGAGGAGTCCGCCGAGGTGATGAGGAACGTCGTGATCAACACGAGGAACATCACCGTGAGCAGTTCTCCGAGCGGAAGCGCCTCGAACATCGGGTAGCCGGCTGCGGCCTCGTCGCCGCCGTACTCGCCGATGACAGCGAGAACGTCGGCCTGTCCGGTTTCCTGCATGAAGATCGACGTGCCGCCCATCGTGGCGAACCACGGGATCGTGATCCCCGTCGAGGCGAACACGCCGGTAAACGCGACCTGACGGACGGTCCGACCCTTCGAAATGCGGGCGATGAACAGCCCGACGAACGGTGCCCACGAGAACCACCACGCCCAGTAGAACACCGTCCAGCTACCCACGAACCACGCGGGTTCGGCCCCCTCGGCGTTCGTGTACAGGCTCATCGTGATGAACTCGTTGATGTAGCCGCCGAGGGCCTCGGTCCCGGCGGTCATGATGTACGACGTCGGCCCCAGGAGAAACGCCGCGATCATCAACACGAAGAACAGCACCATGTTGAAGTGAGAGACCCGACGGATCCCCCGGCGGACCCCAGCGGCGACCGAGAGGGTAAAGCCAACGGTCAATCCGGTGATGACCAGTACGGTGCCGAGGTCGCCGACCTGGACGCCCGCGACGTAGTTCAACCCCACGAGGAACTGGGAGCCGACGAGTCCGAGCGTCGTCGCCACCCCGCCGATCGTCGTGAGCACGGCGACGACGTCAATCACCTTTGCCCAGAAGCCGTCCAAGTTGTCCAGTCCGACCCACGGTGCGATCACCGTCGAGATGCGCAACGGCGCGTCGTGACGGTAGGCGTAGAAGGCGATCGGGAGCGCCATGATGATGTACACCGTCCATGCGGAGATCCCCCAATGGAAGAAGGTGTACTGGAGCGCCCCGACTGCGGCCTCGGAGGTCATTCCGTCGGCGCCGACCAGCGGCGACGGCGTCTCGTAGTGGAAGATCGCCTCCGCGGGCCCCCAGAAGACAATCCCCGCGGCGATCGCCGCCGAGTACAGCATCACGAAGTACGACAGGAACGTGAACTCGGGTTCCTGACCGTCCTTGCCGAGTTTGATCTTCCCCCACGGACTCAAGATCAGGAAGATCACGAAGACCACGAACACGAACATGATCATCAGGTAAAACCAGCTGAGCTGTTCCCAGAGGAGATCGTTGATGCTCCACATGATCTCCGTCGCCGCCCCCTCACGGAAGATAAACGCCGCGACCGCAAGCGACGCGACGACGACGCCGATGCCGAACGTCAGCCCGTCGACCTCGTTCGTAAACTGTTCGACCATCCCTCGAGATCGTTCTTGACTCATGATGTCACCTCACCTCTGACCGCGTTCTCGTGCGTCGACAGCCGGTTGGTCCGGCCTGTCCGAGGATGTCGACCGCCCCGAGGATGTCGACCGCCCCGAGGATCGGTTCGTCTCGACGGACATCGGGCTAGCCCGGACGACGCCGGCTGGTGAATCGCACTCCGTCACATCTCCACGACAGTGACGGTTACTACAAGACGTTCCGATGGAGGGTTATAAATGTTTGGTGATTGTTCACTCGGAACTCGAGATCCCGGACGCCGATCGCCAAAACAAATTTATGAGTCGGTCGGAAGGTCAAAACATGGAGTACGATCTAGAGACGATAGACGTCCCTACCCTCGAAACCCTGTCCGAAGCGGGCGTCGAGGCGATTCACGAGACGACGATAGAGATCCTCGAAGACATCGGGATTCGGATAAGCCACGAGGGCGCAGTCGAACTCCTGGAGGAACACGGCGCGTCCGTAGAAGACGACAGCGAGGACGCGGAACTGGTAACGATCCCGCGATCCCTCATCGAGGACGCGGTCGCCGAGGCACCGTCGTCGTTTACCTTGCACGCGCGCAATCCCGATCGATCCGTCGGCGTCGGCGACGGCGACGGGCCGGCGCTGGCGTCGGGGTACGGCGCGCCGAACGTGCGGACGTTCGAGGACGGGACGCGCTCGTCGACGATCGACGACTACGAGACCCTCGCCAAGCTGGCACAGTCAGAGGACGTGATCGACGTCACGGGCTATAACCTCTGTGAGCCCAACGACGTCCCCCAGGAGGTGAAACACTACGAGATGATCCAGCGGTCGCTCACGCTCACCGACAAGCCGATTCTGGGATCGACTTACGGCCCAGACCGGGCGAAAGCGAGCCTCGAGATGGCCGGCATCGCGAACGACGACCGGGAGCTGTCGAAGCCGTACGCAGCGGGGGTTATAAACACGATCTCCCCCCGCCGGTGGGACAAGAAGATGACTGGCGGCCTGATCGAGTATGCGAAACACGGCCAGCCGACGCTCGTTTCCGCCGCCGTGATGGCCAACGCCTCGGGACCGTCGCCGCTGGCGGGATCGATGGCGCTCGCGAACGCCGAGATACTCACCGGGATCACGATCGCCCAGCTCACGAACCCCGGAACCCCGGTCGTGTACGGTCTACCCTCCTCGAACGTCGACGTCAGACACGGGACGTTCTCGATCGGGAGTCCCGAGGGAGCGCTGTTCGTCTCCTACGCCGCCCAGATCGGCCGATACTACGACATTCCTTCGCGCGCAGGGGGGTGTCTGACCGACGCGAAGACCGTCGACGATCAAAGCGGCGCGGAGTCGATGATGCAGCTGATGACGACGATGTACAGCGGCATCGACTTCGTCCTGCACGCGGCGGGGATCCTGGATTCCTATTCGACTGTTTCCCCGGAGAAATACGTCCTCGACGCCGAACGGATCCGGTACGTGAAGCGATTCCAGGAGGGGTACGACCTCGACGAGGACGCGTTCGCGCTCGACCTACTCAGGGAAGTCGAACCCGGCGGACACTTCCTCGACAAGCGGCACACGCTAAACCACTGCAAGACCGACCACTACATGTCGGAGATCTACGACCGACAGTCGACCGACGACTGGGAGAACCAGGGTGAAAAGACGTCGTTCGAACTCGCCCGGGAGAAAGTCGACGCTCGCCTCGAGGAGTACGAACAGCCCCCCCTCGACGAGGACCTGGCGGCGGAACTGGAACGGTACGTCGAGAAAGGATCCGAGAAAGCGCTCCAGTAGGACGATCTCGTCCCCGCAGTTCGGATTCGGTCCTCGTTCGCATCCATCCCAAGGTTTTATAGTGCGATCCCGTGGATGATAACGCGATCAGGTGGTAGCAATACACATGAGTACGGACGTCGTCGTGATCGGTGGCGGGATTTCGGGCGCAGCAGCGGCCTACTACCTCTCAAAACGGGAGGAAATCGGAGACGTAACGCTGCTCGAACAGGGCGAGAACCTCGGAAACGGGAGCACGCCGCGGGCCGTCGGCGGAGTGCGATCGATGTACTCGACCCCGGTGCACGTGGAGCTGTCGCTCGCATCGAGGCCGGTCTGGCGGGAGTTCGAATCCGAACTCGGGTTCGAGATCGACTACCGCGAGAACGGCTACCTCTTCGGTGTCAGGAGCCGGACCCAGTACGAATCCCTCCGGAAGGACGTGATCATGCAAAACAGGCTCGGAGCGGGCACGGAGTTCCTGACTCCCGAAGAGGCGACCGAGATCGTCCCCGGACTGGAGACGGACACCTACGTGGCAGCCGCCTGGAGTCCGAAGGACGCGATGATGGACGCCCACTCGGCGCTGCAGGCGTACGGAACCCTCGCCCGAGAGAACGGGGTCGACATTCGGGTCGAATCGCGGGTAACCGACCTGTTACAGGGCGCGAACGGCCGCGTTACGGGCGTCGAAGTAAACGGCGGGAAAGACGAGGGCGGGACGGAACTGGAGGCGGACTACGTGATCAACGCCGCCGGCTCGTGGGGCCACCGCATCGCCGCGATGGCCGGCGTCGAGATCCCGATCTCGCCGAAGAAGCGCCGGGCCGCGTTCTTCGAACCGGAACGGACGGTCCCCGAGGACCTTCCTCTGGTGATGGATCTGGAGTCGGGTGCGTACTTCCGACCGGAGGACGAGCAGTTCGTCACCGGCGGCGGTCATTTCCACCCCGACGACCCGGACGTCGATCCCGACGAGCCGAGCTCGTTCAGCGACAGCGTCGATCTCGAGTGGGCGACCGACGCGATGGACGCCCTCGTCGAGATGGCCGACTACTTCGGTCCCGAAACCCGCGTCGCGGAGGGGTGGTCCGGCGTGTACGCGATTTCTCCGAGCAACCACCCCATCATCGAGGAGAGCGTCCCCGGCCTCGTAAACGACATCGCCCATTCCGGTCGGGCGTTCATGCACGCGCCCGCAACCGGACAGATCGTCGCGGACCTGGTCGCCGACGGAGAGACCGACATCGTCGACAGGACCGCGTTGCAGACCGACGGCGCCGTCGACAGGCGAGGACAGCTCCCGATCCCCTACCAGGCGGACATGTACGAGTAACCTGTCGATAGTTGGATGGTATTGTCTTCTCCTAGTAGAGTAATATATTATAATATTAATTAATATAAACTGTTCGTGTTTTTGTTGTAGCTGTTGGTCTCGGTCCACACTAAAAATTCACAAATAATAAAAGTAATAAAGAGATTATCTGCGAGAATAAGACTATTTACCGAATTAAACAGGAACATAAATATTTACAGCAGTTACAAGCACGGACCAAACCGCGTGTCTGCGATCGCAACAATACATAAAAAGTTTTATAATATGGCGAATGTAAAAGTTCGTTGTATTATCTGTAGTCGGGGAGATTCCGGTATAACATGATCGGAAAATTGGTTCAGTACCGAATGCCTCGACAACGGAAACCACGTCACCGATAAAAAGTACGGACCTCGCAAAATCGGACCCAAATTCGACCACGCAGGATTCATCATAATTAATATGATGTTTTGCTGTTTCGAAAATCAGATCAAGTAACGTCACATATATGACCTGATTACGGGTTTTTAAGTAATTCTTTACAAAAATTCGGTAGACGTAATGTACAAAGCGTACAATTATTACGTTTATTAGAATGACAGGTTAGGGATAATTATTTGTGCATGTCTCTCGTTTCGACGTTTGCAACACATGTCAGGAGTCCCAATTGGGACGACGATCGCGCTGGCGATAATGATCGTCGTTCCGATCGCGACGTACCTACTGTACCGCATCGACAAAAGCAGGGGAGACGGACGGGTAACCGTCGTCGGGAAACGGTGACCGATGAGCGAACTTCAGTTTCAGCTGACGTTCGGGCTGTTCATCGCCACGTTGCTCGCGATCGGGCTGTACTTCTTCTTTACGACGGAGATGAAGCGGCTCTCCGAGTACATGCTGGCGGATCGGGACGTCGGAACCGTACCGATCGCGATCTCTGAAGTGACTGCCGTCGCGAGCGGATGGACGTTCTTCGCGTGGGTCGGGGTCGGCTTTACGGTCGGGCTCAGCGGCCTGTGGTTCTCGATCACGATGGTTCTCATCGTGCTGTTCCTCTACCGGTTCGTCGCCCCGACGTTCCGCCGGACCTCCGAAGAGCTCGGGAGCCAGACGGTCGTCGACCACCTGGCCTCCACGTTCGCCGAACACCGCCTGGGGCCGGCGATCCGACTGGTCGCGACGTTCACGATCGTCGTGTTCTTGATGTCGTACATCGGCGCCCAGATTATCGCCATCGGCGAGGCGATGGACGTCGGCCTCGGCATTCCGTACACGACGGCGATCCTGATCGGCGGGATCGCAGTTGGCTTTTACACCACGCTCGGCGGATTCAACGCCTCCGTGACCGCACACCTGCTGATGGGTTCGCTGGTGATCGTCGCCGCGATCCTGGTGCCGATCGGCATGGTGCTCGAGATCGGCGGCTGGTCGGCGTTCGTCGCCGAAGCCGGCGCCGTCGACGCGAACCTGCTCAGCATGACTGCCGGAAGCTCCGGGATGGCCCTGACGATCGCCATTCTGGCGTGGATCACCTTCGCCTTCGGGGCGATCGGCCAGCCACACGGGCTGATGCGGTTCCAGGCGATCCGGTCCGAGCGGATCATCAGCGCGGCGTCGGTGATCGCCGTCGCCTTCCAGTCGCTGCGCCTGACGGTGCCGCTCATCATGGGCGCCGCCGGACGGGTGCTCTACGAGGGTGCCGACATCCACCACGAGAACGTCGCGATGCACGCTATCGTCGACCTGTTCCCGGCGTGGCTCGCGGGGCTGTTGCTCGCAGGGATCATCGGCGCGATCCTCTCGACGTCCGACTCGATGATGATCGTCACATCCGCCGACGTCACCCGTTTCTACGAGGAGCGGATCAACCCGGCGGCGACCGAGCGGGAGCTGATCCTGTTCGGCCGCGGGGTCGTCGTGACCGCCGCCGTGATCGGCGTGGCGCTGGCGTACGTCCGCCCGGGGACGATCTTCGACATCATCGAGTTCGCGTTCGTCGGGCTCGGCGTCTCGCTCGGCATGCCGCTTGCCGCGCTCGTCCTGTGGAAGAAGATGACCGCCGAAGCCGTGTTCGCGACGATCGTGTTCGGGCTCTTGGGAACCATCGGGAACCTCTATCTGTTCCCCGATTACTTCCCGATCCTCGTGTGGCCCGTCGTGATCCCGGTGATGATCGGGGTCGCGCTGGCGACGTACGACGAGGGGGAGGAGTTCACCGAAGAGCGAGAAGTTATCACCGAATAGGGGCACAGAGAACCGTCATTCGGTACTGTCCTCTCTTTCTCCGACCGTCCCCGTTTCGATATCGTCGAACAGCTCCTCCACGAGTCGTTCGATTTCGTCGCGGATCCGCACGACGTCCTCGAGCGCTCGTCCGTGGGGATCGTCCAGATCCCAGTCCCGGCTCTCCCCGTTCCAGGTCGCCGGACAGATGCCCGAGGCGGAACAGCCCATCGTGATGACGACGTCGACCGATGCTAGTTCGCCGGGCGTGATTTCGCTGGGTGTCCGATCGGAGATATCGACTCCGCGTTCGAGCATCGCATCGACGACGACCTCGTGAACGTCCTCGGCGGGATGGGTGCCGCCGGTACAGATCCGGACGCGTCCGCGTAACCCGCGTCGGTCCCGCTCCCGACGGGCGAAGGCAGCCGCCATCTGGCTCCGTCCCGCGTTCTGTACGCAAACGAACGCGAGGGTGACCGGATCGGTCGCGATCGATTCCGGCTGGCTCGTCGGTGTCGAGTCGGTCGTCGGTGCAGGCTCGCTGGATGCAGCGTTCGTTGTGTCGTCGGGCTGTGTCATAGGAGTATTCGGAGTCCGATTGTCGTGTCACTTCTGTCTGTGTCGCATCGCCGCCTGCAAGCCGGCCTCGGCGACGTTTGCGCCGTACCTCGCCGTGCGGATCACGCTATCCAGAACGATACCGAGGTGATATCCCTGTTCGGGGTCAAGTTCGTACAGCTCCCGGTCGAGCTGCTCGGCATCGTCGGCGATTGCGTCCGCCGCCGCAGCCGCCGACCGAAGCTCGGCGTGATCCCCCTCGAAGAGGCCGGACAGCGCCGTCCTGGTGACGTCCCGGGAGCGTTTTCCGAGAATCCGGATGCGGTCTGCGGTCGATCCCTCGACGGGACCGTCGATGCGTTCGATCGTTCCGGCGATCTTCTCTGCGTGGTCCGCGATCCGTTCGATCTGCCGGGCGGCGGTGTAGTAGTCGAACGGAGTCAACCGACTGTCGCCGTCGCGACTACGTTCCGCCACGCGGGCCTCAGACCGCTGGAACCGCCGTGCGAGCAGGGCGAACAGCCTGTCGACGTCGTGGTCGGCCGCCCGGACGTCGACAGCCGTGTCGCCGTTAGAGTTCAGGACGGCCTCGATCGCGTCCTCGTGCATCGACAGGGCAGTCATCTCCATTCGCATGAGTGCACGTTCGGGCGGGAGATTTCCCGACGCAAGCATCGCCCTGGCGATGACCGTCCCGTCCCCCTCCTCGTCGATCTCGAAGCCGATCAGCCGGTCGACTGCATCGCGGATCTCCCGTCGGACTCCCGCAGAAACCACGCCGTCGATCCGAACCGCGTCACAGCCGGAGACGTACGCGGCGGCGATTGTCGACTCGAGATCGTACTGTTCGACCTCCCCGGCATCGAGGCGGACCGTCCCTCGATCACCGCGATCCTGCTTTCGGGTGATAACCAGTCGGTCCGCGTAGGCGAAACAGCGTACAATCGAACCGCTCTCGATTTCCTGGCTCATCGCCCATTCTTTGGGCAGCGAGACAGTGTAGGTCGAACCGCCGGTACGCTGTATCTTCCGTTCGATCGGGTCGACACCGTTTTTCATCTCAATACAGGAGTTCGTCGTCGTTTTGTATCATGTACAGTGACCGTGCGGCGATGTTGACCGCGTGATCGCCCACGCGTTCGAGATCCCGGATCGTCAACAGGGCTGTCGAGACTCCTTCGATCGTCGTTTTCAACGCTCCGTCGTCGTCACCACGGACCTGGTCGGACTGGACGAGTCGTGAGAGTACCCGTTCGGTCGCCGCCTCGCAGGCCGCGTCGAGGCTGTCGTCCCGGCGAGCGATTTCGAGGCAGGCCGCTACGTCCTCGGCCTCGTAGGCCTCGACCGCGTCATGGACCATCTCGCCGGCGTCATCTGCGAGTTGCCGGAGCGTTACTTCCTGGTGAAGCTGTCCCTCCGCAGTACAAGAATAGCGTGCGAGGTTCGTCGCCAGATCGGCCACTCGTTCGAGATCGGTGATTATTTTGAACGACGCAGCGACGAACCGCAGGTCGCCGGCTACCGGCTGCTGTAAGGCGAGCAACTCGATGCAATCCCTCTCCAGATCGAGATACAGGTCGTTGACGTCGTCGTCCCCGTCAATCACCGCCTCCGCGAGGACTGGGTCTTCCTTCTCGTAGGCCTGGAGCGCCAGTTCGTATCGATCCAGGACGAGATCGGCCATTCCGATAACGTCGGTTCGAAGCTCAGCCAGCTGTTTTTGGTATTCCTGTCGTGGCATGGTTATCCGAACTTCCCAGTGATGTACTCCTCGACGCGGTCGTCCTCGGGGTTCGAGAATATTTTCCCGGTATCATCGAACTCGACGAGCCGACCGCCCGTGAGGAACACCGCCGTCTTGTCGGAAACCCTGGCGGCTTGTTGCATGTTGTGCGTGACGATGACGACTGTGTAGTCGTCGACGAGATCGTCGATGAGATCTTCGATCTTCGATGCGGCGACCGGATCGAGCGCCGATGTCGGCTCGTCCATCAGGATCACCTCGGGGTCAGGGGCGATCGCTCGAGCGATACAGAGCCGCTGTTGCTGTCCGCCGGAGAGATCGAGCCCCGAGGAATCGAGTTGGCCGTGTATCTCCTCCCACAGCGCTGCACCGCAGAGTGCGCGCTCCACCTCGGCATCGAGATCGACGTCCGAAGCCAGTCCCTGGATTCGGAGGCCGTATGCCACGTTGTCGTAGATCGACTTGGGGAACGGATTCGGCTTCTGGAACACCTGGCCGATCTTCCGGCGGAGCGCTACCGGATCGACCTCTTCATCGTACACGTTCGTCCCCCAAAAGGAGAGTTCTCCCTCGACACGGCAGCTGTCGATCCGATCGTTCATGCGGTTGATACACCGAAGGAACGTGGATTTCCCGCAGCCGGACGGGCCGATGATCGCGGTGACCTTGTTTTTCGGAATGTCGATCGAGACGTCATCGAGGGCCCTCTCGTTCCCGTAGTAAACATCGAGGTTCCGAGCGGCGATGACCGTCTCGTCGGGTCGGTTGTTTCGGTCTGTCACCGGTGTCTGTACGTCGGTCGTGATGAGTGCGTCGTCGGAAACTGTGTCCTGTGTTGCCATGGTCAAACCTCCGTTTCGTACCGATTCCGCAGAGACACCGCAACAGCGTTCATCGACAGCATGATCGCCAACAACACCACGATCCCGACAGCTGCGAGGTGGATGAAGTGCTGGCTCGGTTCGGCCGCCCACGCATAGATCTGGGTTGGCATACCACTGAACCGCGAGAGCGGAGCGCCGACGACGCCGAGTCCGGGTGCTCCAGGTGTTCGATTGACGAACAGCGCGCCGACCATCAAAAGCGGGGCAGTTTCACCGATCGCTCGCGCCAGCGCAAGGATCGTCCCGGTGAAGATTCCCGGGAGGGCCGCGGGCAACACGACGCGCCGGATCGTCTGCCACTTCGTCGCGCCCGTCGCGTAGGAGCCGTCACGGACTCCATCGGGGACCGCCCGGATCGCTTCCTGGGAGGAGACGATGATGATCGGCATCACAAGCAACGCGAGTGCGATCGCACCGACAAGCAGGATCGGGCCGAGTCCGACACCGTTCCGGAGGGCTGCAAGCGCCAGCAGTCCGTACACGATCGACGGAACGCCGGCCAGATTCGCCAGGTTCGCTTCGATGAGCCTGGTGAGTCGAGTGTCTGGGGCGTACTCCTCGAGGTAAATCGCCGAGCCGACGCCGATGAAAAACGAGAGGAACGCCGTCAGAAGCATGAGGAACACCGATGCGACGATAGCACCCTTGAATCCGGCCAATTCCGGCCGACGAGAGCCGTCCCGCGTGAGGAAATCAACGAGGCCGATGTCGAACTCGGTGATTCCGACGTAGAAATCGGTCGCGACATCGAACAAAAGCAGCGCGAGCGCCACGACCCCGAACATCGATGCCACGAAGATACTCCCGAGAAACAGCCGGTTTTTCAGGTGTTCCCACCGCAGGTCTATATCGTCGAACAGTTCCGACCGGACGTCAGTACTCATCAATACTCCTCCTGGAACCGTCGCTTGAGGTGGTCGTTGAGCAGATTCATCGACAGCGTCATCACGAACAACAACAGTCCGACCGCAAACAGCGACTGGTACTCGACAGTACCGACTGCAGAGGTTCCCCGCGCCATCGAGACCATGTACGCGGTCATCGTCATGATTTCGTCGAACGGGTTGGCAGTGATGTTGGCGTTGAAACCGGCAGCTAACGTCACTGCCATCGTCTCGCCGATCGCTCGGGAGACGGCGAGGATATAGGAGGCGAACACACCCGAAATCGACGCCGGCAGAACGACGTTCGTCGAAACGTCGTACTTTGTCGCCCCGAGTGCGTACGCACCGTTGCGCAACTCGTCGGGAACAGCCTGCATCGCGTCCTCGCTGATCGATGAAACCATCGGAATCGTCATGATACCGACCACCAGCATCCCTGCGAGCATACTGTACCGGCCGATGTTGATTCCGAAGCCCCACTCGGCGACGGGAGCGAGGAGCACCGGATTGATGAACGCGATCGCGAAGTAGCCGTAGACGATCGTCGGAATTCCCGCGAGGATTTCGAGGGTCGGTTTGAGTTTTCGTCGGACGCGGGGTGAGGCGTATTCCGAGGTGTAGATAGCCGTCGCAGTGCCGATCGGAATGGAGACGAACGCTGCCCCGACGGTGATAGCCACGGTGCCGAAGACGATCGGCAAGATACCATGTGATGGAGTGGCGTGGTCGGGTGCCCACCGGGTACCGGTGAAGAACTCGGTGAACGTGACTTCCCGTTCGAACGGTTCCCCCAGGAAAAGCGCCTCGGAGAACCGTGCACTCCAGAAATAACTGGTGGCGTTATCCAGCAGAACGAAGAAAATGGCGAGCGTCGTAAGAACGGTGATCGCGGCACAGCCGAACAGCAGACGACGAATCCGACGGTTTTCGATCTGGTCGGCCTGTGTGCCACTGCCCTTTCGTATCTCCGGTCCGAGATCCTGTCCAGTACTCATCACCAGTTACTCGCGTTGGACTGAGAGATCCTCGGTGGCTGCGCCGACTACTTCCAGCCAACCGTCGATCTTGTCGTGGTTGGAAGACTGCGCCTCGTCGGTAGTGGCGAAAAAGCCTTCATCCCGCGCGAACTCGTGTTGCCCGTTCACGTAAAAACGGGCAAACGATCCGAGGAGATCGGTCCGCTCTTCGAGGCTTGCCAAGTTGAAGTACACGAACAGCGGACGGGCCAGTGGCGAGTACGCGCCGGACTCGATGTTCTCTTCCTGTGGGAGGTAAAACCCATCCTGGGTATCGCTCTCGACAGGGACCGCCTCGATCGGTTCATCCTCCTCGATTGCCCGGAGGTAGCCCACGCCTCCCCAGCCGAAGCCGTCGACGTTGTTCGCGACGGCTCCCATGATTTCGTTGGTCTGGCTCGTCGCCGAGTAGTCGTCCCGGATGTCCCCCATCTCGCCGTTGATTTCCCGGGTGAAGTAGTCGAACGTCCCCGAAGCGCTGTCCCGAGCGTGGAGTGCAATCTCTCGGTCGGGCCACTCGTCGCGGATGTCACTCCATGTCTCGACATCGGATTCGAACTCCCAGACGCGGCGGAGTTCCTCGAGGGTGATCTCCTCGACCCAGTCGTTCTCCGAGTTCTTCACCACAGCGAGGCCGTCGAGGCCGACCTCAATGTGGTCGTAGTCGATGTCGTTGTTCCCGCACAGTTCGATCTCCCCGTCGGTTATCAATCGACTGGCGCTTTGAACGTCGGAGTTTTGCCGACAGAACTCCTGGAAGCCGGCTCCCGTCCCCTGTGGGTCGACGTCGACGAGCACGTCGGGGAACTCATTGGAGAAGTTCTCGCCCGCCCAAGAAGTGATCGGGGCGACGGTGTTGCTTCCGGAAGCGTCGATGGTTCCGGAGAGACCTTCCCCCCCGTCTGCCCCGGCACAACCAGCGATCGCAACCGTTCCGGCCCCGGCGATCGTTCCGAGTGCTTTCCGTCGTGTAATCCGTCCCGCAACAGGTTCCTGGCGTGGTGCCATCACCGAATCGTAGCTGTAGCGGATACAAATACTATTATAATATTGATATATCTGGAGGCAGAGTGGGGTGGAGATACGTAGAGAAATCGGTATCGATGGTGAGAGCTACGTACTCTTCAGATGCCTATATAGGCAACGTGCGTCGGAATCAACTGGTCCGAGACGTTTCGAGGTCTCGTCGGCACGAGGAAGCGAAACGCTCTCGACCGACTTCACAAAGCCCGTCTTGACGAGGTAAAAAGCCTAAATTATACATCCAAACGTAGAGGCGCACCGAGCGATTACGGTGGGCGATGACAGCGAGCCAGTCCTCCAAACCGGATCTGAACGCCGTCGAATCGGTCGACGAACTGATCGGCGAGACGCCGCTGGTGCGACTCGACTCGGTTGCGGACAACCTCTTTGCCAAACTCGAGTCCGCGAATCCGTACTCGGTGAAAGATCGGATCGCCCGCGAGATAATCGACACCGCAGAGCGGGAGGGCGCCCTGCAGCCGGGCGGGACGGTCGTCGAAGGTACCAGCGGGAACACTGGGATCGGCCTGGCGTCGGTGTGTGCCGCCCGTGGGTACGAGTGCGTGTTAACGATGCCCGAGTCGATGTCGGCGGAGCGACGAAGCATGCTTTCTGCGCTCGGGGCGACGCTGGAGCTCACCCCCGCCGAGGACGGCATGGGCGGGGCGAACGAGCGTGCAGAAGAGATTGCCGAGGAACGAGAGAACGCGATCGTCGCCCGTCAGTTCGCGAACGAGGCGAACCCGACCGCCCACCGCAAGACCACCGGTCCCGAAATCTGGGAGGACACTGCAGGTGAAGTCGACGCCGTCGTCGCCGGAGTGGGCACCGGCGGGACGATCACCGGCGTCGCCGAGTTTATAAAGGAAGAGCAGGGCAAAGCGTCGTTCACCGCAGTCGCCGTCGAACCGGCATCGTCGCCGACGGTGTCCGAGCAGCGATCGGACGGCCACGACATCCAGGGGATCGGACCGGGCTTCCTTCCAGATATCCTCCGGACTGAACTGGTCGACGAGGTCCGCGGCGTCGAGGGCGAGGAAGCGAAACAGGCCGCCCGCGAACTCGGCGCACGCGAAGGGGTCCTGGTCGGCATCTCCTCGGGTGCGGCGCTTGCGGCCGCCCGGGAGTACGCCCGCGAGCATCCGGAGGAACTGACGGTCGTTGTCCTGCCGGACACCGGCGAGCGCTACCTCTCGACTGATCTGTTCGACGGGAAAAAGTAAATTTCACTGACTATTTTCGACCGGTTACTACTCGGGGAGCAGCACGCCGTCGATGACGTGGATGACGCCGTTGGAGGCCTCGATGTCGGGGGCGACGATCTCGGCCTGGCTGTCGTTCAGTTCGAGGCCATCGACGGTTACGTCCTCACCGTTTAGCATTCCGACGCGTGGTGCGTTGACGACGGACTCCGAGTACCGCCGGCCCGAAGTGACGTGGTACAGGAGGATGTCCGCGAGGTTTTCGAGTTCTAATAGCTCTTCCACTTCGACTTCCAGTGCATCGGCCAGTTCTTCGAAGGCCTCATCCGTTGGCGCAAAGACGGTCAACTGCCTGTTCCCGCTCAACGCGCCCACGAGACCGGCCTCCTGGACCGCCGCTACAAGTATATTGAAGTCGTCGGCCGCGACTGCGACATCGACGATCGTATCATCCCCCCGCGCACCGGATCGACCCCTCGCTGCTGCCGTCCCGACGCCGCCGGTCAGTGCAATTCCCAGTCCCGCCACCGTCCGCAGTACGTTTCGTCTGTTAATTTGTGTCATGGTATATTACCACAACATATAGAGGGTTTTGAAAAACATATCCCGAGCGCCTGACCAGTCAGGATACCGGTCGCTCATACTGATTATTCTCGGCTGTAACCGGACGGTCGGCGGGCCGGGTGGCCGATCGACCGGGAAATCGCTACAATAATCAGTATCAGTGCATCGAGATCGACGCCATCGACCGGTCCGAGACGGCGATCGCGAGCAGGTAGATCCCGATCGCGACGACGATGATCGACCCGCCCGGCGGGAGGCTCGCCGCGATCGCGAACGCCAGCCCACCGAGTACCGAAAACTGCCCGAACAGAACCGAGAGGAACAGCGTCTCCCGGAAGCTGTGGGCTACGTGCGAGGCGGCTGCGACCGGAATCACCAGCAGTCCGGCGACGAGGATCACGCCGAGGATCTGCATCGCGCCCACGACGACGACGGCGGTCATTACGATCAACAAGGCGTTGTACCATCGGACGTTCAGCCGGGCCACCCGTGCGGCCTGTTCGTCGAACGTGATGAACAGAAACTGCTTGTAGTTGTACGCCACGAGCGCGACGACCCCGACCGTCATGGCGGCCACCAGCTGGGCCCCCTCGGCGGTGACGATTGCGAGGCTTCCAAAAAGGAAATGCTCGATGTCGATCGAGATCGCGACGAAGTCCCGCCCCCAGCTGATGAGCAGGGTGCCGACCGCGAAGCTGCCCGTGAGCACGATCGCTACCGGTACGTCGCCGTAGGCGTCGGTGTGTTCCGCGAGCCACTGGAGCCCGAGCGCCCCCAGCACGCTCACCACCAGCGCGACGAACAGGAGCGATCCCGTCCAGCCGGTCACCGCGATGAACAGGAAGCCGACCGCGACGCCGGCAAATGCAGTGTGGGCGAGCGTCTCCCCGATCAACGCCATCTGGCGGTGGACCAGGTAGGTGCCGACCAGCGGGCCGACGATCGCAACCAGCACACCCGTCGCGATCGCCCGCCACATGAACGGGTGCCGGAAGACGTTCGTTCCGAGTAGCCCGTCGAGGCTGGCACCGACCGAGAGGTAGCGGTCGAACGCGAGCGCGCCGAACACTCCCAGTGCGCCCGGCAACTCGCGGAGCCAGTCGATGCCGATGAACGCGAGCATCGCCGTCGCGAGCACGGCGGTCAGTCCGATCCCGACGAGTTCGATCAGTTCCCGGGTAGTCCAGCCGCCGATCACCGTGTCGACTGTGGTGTCGGAGGCGCCCACCGGCTGCTGGGATGCAACGGTCCCGCCGTCGACCGCCGACTCCCCGCCGTCAACCGTCGATCCGTCGCCCTCGACCGTCGATCCGTCGCCCTCGACCGTCGATCCGTCGCCCTCGCGTTCGTCGTCTCCCCCCGTCATGGATGGTCGTGTTCGAGGATGCCGGCCCCCATGCCGTACGTCTCGGCGATGGCGTCGCTCTCGAGGAACGACACGGTGTCGCCGTGGTGATGCAGCTGGCGGTTGATGCACGCGACCGTGTCCACGTGCTGGGTGAGCACGTCGACCTCGTGTTCGATGAGGATGATCGTCATCCCCTGGCGGTTCAGGTCGTCAAGGAGCTCGTAAAACTGGTCCTGGGAGTCGGCGTCGACGCCGACCGTCGGCTCGTCGAGCGCGAGCAGGTCCGCCTCCGACGCCAGCGCCCGGGCGATGAACGCCCGCTGGCGTTGCCCGCCCGACAGCTGGCTGATCCGGCGCTCGGCGAGGTGGTCGATGCCGACGGTCTCGAGGGCCTGTGCGGCGATCTCGTAGTCCCCCTCCTGCAGGCGGCCGTGTCCGGCGTGTGCGAACCGGCCCATCAGGACCGTCTCGCGCACCGTTACCGGCATCGCCTCGCCGCGATCGCCCGATCGCTGGGCGACGTAGCCGATGCGCTTGCCGTCCTCGAACGCGTGTGCCGGTTCGCCGAACAGTTCGACCGAGCCGCGGTCGGGACGCTTCAGTCCGATCATGAGGTGCAGCAGTGTCGTCTTCCCGGAGCCGTTCGGCCCGATCAACCCGAGGAACGTGCCTTCCTCGACCGACAACGACACGTCCTCGACGGCGACGGTGTTGCCGTAGGCGAACGTGACGTTCTCCACGTCGATTACGGTGCTCACGGTCGATTACGCTCCCAGCGCCGCCCGGAGTGACGGCAAATTGATCTCCTCCATCTGTTCGACCCACCCCCAGCCGTTGTCCTGCCAGTCGCTCGTCGTCCCCTCGGCTGGAGTGAGCGGCAGCGCCTCCTCGACGTCGGTGTGCTCGAAGATGACCTCGACCATCTGTGGAAGATCCTCGTCGGGATCGTGCGCTTCGAACGGGTCGTACAGAACAGTGTCGATGCTGTGCTCCTCGATGGTGTCGATGAGCCGGGAGACGTCGTCGAACGACTCCGCCGCGTCGGCAGTCACGCCGACCGGCGTCTGGAGTTCGAAGCCGTACCGCTGTTCGAGATACTGAAATGAGTCGTGTCCGGCGAAGACAGCGACCTCCCGGGTGGCGTCGTCCATCAGCGCCTCGAACTGGCCGTCGATCTCCCGCAAACGCTCGACGTACGCCGCGGCGTTGTCAGCGTACTCGTCGGCGTGCTCGGGATCGATCTCGCCGAGTTCCGCGGCGATCCGTTCGACCGTCCGGATCGCGAGCACCGGATCGGTCCAGACGTGCGGATCGTGAAACTCTCTGGCCCCATCGGATTCACCGGCCGTCGACTCCACCACGTCGACGCCTGCGGGTTCCTCGTCGGTGTCGTAGACGACCGCCCCCTCGTGATAGATCTCGAAGACGACCTCAGTGCGTCCAACGGATCGGCCGTGAAACACGACCCGGTCGCCCCGGGATTCGATCTCGACGACGCCGTCGTCTGCGCCGTCGGCCAGTCGAGCGTCGACCCGATACGGCTCGTCGTCGCCGAGCGGGACGACCCGCCCCTGTTCGTCTTCGAGGACGATCCCGATCGGGACGGCCGCATCGACGGCCACGTCAGGCACGCCGCCGTGCCAATGTTCGACGTGCCAGTAGCCGAGCTGCTCGTTCGACCGGCGATCGTAGATGTCGAACTCCTCGAACAGCAGGTCTTCCGGGGCGTACTCCGGACCGTAGTCGGGTTCCGGCATCGGATCCGCATCGAAGGGGATCAGATACGGCTCCAGCCCTTCCATCGCGTCGATCACGCGGACGTCGTCGTAATCACGCTCGAGTTCGGCTGCGACGTCCTGCGCCCAACTGAACTCGGGCGTATCGAGATAGAGGAAACACTCGGTGCCGGCGATGTCCCGCACGAGATCCCCATCGGGACTCCAGCCGTGACCCATCCGGCCGGTGTCGACCGGGTTCTCGAAGGGGAACCGATCGCCGCCGACCTGCTGGGCCCAGTCCCACAGCGCAAAAAACGACGCGTAGCCCCTCGCGTTCCCGGTGGTCGCGTCGCCGAGACAGCCCGCCGATGTTCCGATCGCGGCGGCGCCGAGCCCCGATTTGAGGACGGAGCGGCGCGTGTAGTTCATACCGGTAGGTACGTGTGGATCGGTAAAAGTGTTATTACTTTAGAGAACTATTTTAATAATCGGGGTCGAAATTCGGGACCTAGTCAGCGGAGATGCGGAGCACAACTTTTCCATCGTGCGGTTCGGCGACGACGTACGCGTCGATGTCATCGCATCCCTCGACGCCGTGTTCCTCGTGATGGAACTGTCCGTCCACGATCTCGACGGTTCCGCCCTCGGTGAAGAATCCGAAGCGATGGCTGTCGTCGTGGTCGTCCTCGTGGTCGTCGTCGTGATCGTCGTCGTGATCGTCGTCGTGGTCGTCCTCGTGGTCGTCGTCGTGGTCGTCCTCGTGGTCGTCGTCGTGATCGTCGTCGTGATCGTCGTCGTGGTCGTCGTCGTGATCGTCGTCGTGATCGTCGTCGTGATCGTCATCAACTTCGAACACGACGTATCCACCGTCGTCTTCGAACGTGACCTCGAACGGCTGATGGGTGGTATGAATTACTGGAGCGTCGCCCCCTGACGTACCGCCTGAGATCGTTCCGGGATCGTCGAACTGCATGTGGCCACACGCGTGTTCGATAGCGTGTTCGTCGAGACCTTCGTCGTCGTGGTCGTCGTGGTCGTCGTGGTCGTCGTCATGCCCACCGCCTCCGACCCCCTCGACGAGAAGCGTAACCGAGTGACTCTCCGCTTCCGGCGTCGGTTCGGGTGTTTCTTCCGGTTCGGGTGTTCCTTCGACTTCTCCTGGCTCCTCCCCGGCACAGCCGGCGAGCGTACCCGCGGCGACGACACCGAGGCTGGACTTTACGAACGTTCTCCGTGATCGCTCCATACCAGGTGAAGGAAATTGTTACTCAAAAGTGTTACTATAGAACCGGTCTATCTTAATAAATATAGCTAATCTGAGTAGTTCGTTAATAATTCGGACCGGAGAGCTACCGGGAGATACGACGCAACGAATCCGGCCCACGTGGGGCGAATCGGTGAAACAACGGGCCGTATCTCAATCGGCCGTTTGCTCGTCCCCGATCGAGTGAGATTCCTCGACGTCCGCGAAGTTCGACTGGACCTTGCCGAACAGGACGGCGCCGACGTAGATGGCGACGGCAACGAGGACGATCGTCCCGCCAGCGGTCGCCTCGTAGTGAAACGACAGCGTGATTCCCACGAGGACGGCCAGTTCGGCGAGGATCACCGACGCGAGCAGCGCCTCCTGGAAACTCCGCGCGAGCTGGGCGGCACCCGCAACGGGGACGACGAGCATCGCCGCGACGAGGATCACCCCCATGATCTGCATCGCGCCGACGACGACCATCGCGGTGAGCATCACCATGATCCGGTTGTACCAGCGGACGTTGATCCCGGCGACCCTGGCTGCCGTCTCGTCGAACGTGACGTACAACAACTGCTTGTACGTGACACCGACCACGAGAGCGATTATCGAGAACAGTCCGACGAGGAGGATCGCGTTCTGGTTCGTCACCGTCGAGAGGTTCCCGAACAGATACTGGTTGACGCCGACTGCGAGGCCGCCGGCGTTGATACTTATCAGGACCGCCCCCAGGGCGAACCCCGTCGAAAGCACGATCGCCATCGACACGTCGTTGTAGGCGTCGGTCACCTCCGAGATGAGTTCGATCGCCAGTGCGGCGACCATGGCGACGACCACGGCTGTGAGATACGGCGAGACGCCGGTTCCGAGGACCGCGTTGACGAACAGCCCGACCGCCACGCCCGCGAACGCGGTGTGTGCGAGCGCGTCGCCGATGAGCGCGAGCTGTCTGTGGACGAGAAACGTTCCGATCAGGGGGGCCATCACCGCGATCAGGATCCCCACCAGGAACGCCCGGTGCATGAACCCGTACTCGAGCATCGCGATCCCGAAGTGGTCGGCGAGAAACAGCATGAGGTCGCTCCACCGGTCGAGCACCCACAGCATCGCGTCGTACGGCGCCGCGAGTGCCCTCGACACGAGGAGGGAACCGGAATTCACGCGACGGTCACCCCGTCATCTCGGCGAACGTTAGTTCCGAAGGCTCTATCCAGCGCGTCGCTTTCGGCGAACTCGACCGGCGGTCCGTCGAAGTACAGCTCGCGGTTCAGACACAGGACCCGTTCGGTGTGTTCGAGAACGGCTCCGATGTCGTGTTCGACCAGCAGGATCGTCATGCCCTCGTCGTTGAGGTCGCTCAGGAGATCGAAGAACGCGTCGACCGACTCGGCGTCGACGCCGACCGTCGGCTCGTCGAGCACGAGGAGGTCGGCCTCGCCGGCAAGCGCTCGGGCGATGTACGCACGCTGGCGCTGGCCGCCCGACAGTTTCGTGATGCGCCTGTCGGCGAGGTGCTCGATCCCGACCGTCCGAAGCGCCCTCCGTGTGAGTTCCCTGTCTTTTGCACCTACGCGTCCGAAGCCAGTGTGAGGGAACCGCCCCATGAGGACCACCTCGGCGACGGTGATCGGCATCTGTTTCGTGTTTTCGGTGACGTCCTGGGCGACGTAACCGACGCGCTCCCGTTCGACGAACTCCCGGGCGGGGTGACCGAACAGCCGAACGCTCCCCTCGTCGGGGTTGTGTAGTCCGAGAATCAACTGAAGCAGCGTGCTCTTTCCGGACCCGTTTGGACCGATGATCCCGACGTACTCGCCGGGATCGACAGCAAACGAGATATCCGCGACAACAGGGCTTGCAGTGTACCCGAAGGAGACGTCTTCGACGTCGATGAGTGACATGAGTGGGGTGAAGCTGTCAGTTGGTATGGGCGCTACTCGAAGTTCCGCCACTCGTTGTCGAATTCGGGAGCCGGATCGCCAGCGTCGAGGACGATCTCGAACGTCTTCATGTTGATCTCCCGGGCGATCTCGAAGTAGCCCCAGCCGCGATCGACCCACTCCTCGGTGGTTCCGGCGTACGGCGTGACGGGGTAGTACGCCTCGACGCCGGTTTCCTCGCGGAGCTGTCGGGCGGGACGCCGGGACTCGAAGATCGCCGCACCGATGTGACGAATGTCGTGTTCGGCGATCGTGTCCTCTGCGCGCTGCATGTCGGCCGGTCGGACGTCGTCTTCCGCCGCCAGGTTCGAAACGAGCGGCTGGATCGTCGCCCCGTAGCGCCGTCCGACGTATTCGAACGCGTTGTGAGCCGCGAGGAAAACCACGTCGCGTTCGGCTCGCTCGAAGATCTCCTCCCATTCGGCGTGGAGTGTGTCGAGTTCGTCGGTGATTGCGGCTGCGTTCTCGAGAAACGCGTCTTCGTGCTCCGGGACGATCTCGGCGAAGCCGGCGGCGATATTGTCGACGGACTCTTTCGCCCGCAGGGGATCCAGCCAGAAGTGTGGATCCTTCCCGCTGTCGACCTGCTCGTCGTCCTCGACCGTATCCGCGAGATCGATCAGGTCGATCCCCTCACGGGCGTTGATCATCTGCGTGTCCGCACCGTCGTCCCGGACGGTCTGTATCGCCCGATCCGCCCACGGCTGGAAGTCCGGTCCGACGTTTACGAACACGTCTGCGTCGATGATGTCCCGCGTTATCGAGGGATCCGGATCCCAGCCGTGACCGTGGAGGCCCGTCGGAACGAGGTTGTCGACCCGAACCGGCGTTCCGTCCGCGATCTTCCGCCCGAAATCGTAGAACGTGAAAAACGACGCGACTGCCACGTACTGGTCTCCGTCGGACCCGTCGTCGGCGTCGGCAGACTGGTTCCCACCGTCCGGCGATCCGGCCCCCAGACAACCCGCTATGCCGGAAGCGAGCCCCCCCGCTGCCAGGCCGGCAAACTGTCGTCGCGAGACAGGATGCGAACTGTTCGGTTCAGAATGTTGCTCTCTCATTATCCGTCGTTAGGAGGACACACTATTTTAGTTTTTTGTATCAAAGAATAATATTAGACTTATCTAAATCACAGTGCGACAGGCTGGTTCCGTGCCCTCGCAGCGGTAATAGGTCTGTAGAGTACCCGAGTGCCACGGAAACCGCGTCAATTTTTGGAGTCGGCTTG